>CAMAWH010000077.1 GCA_945861635.1 Klebsiella pneumoniae
AGAGACGATTTTCGGTAGGGGATCGTACAAATCCTCCTCCAGATCCGACGCAGGGAAGGTACGCCGTTCGGACAACGGTTGGGTCAGCACGGCTTTGCCCGATAAATCAACGTTGCCGACACATCTGTGAGCAGCCATGAAGTTGACCGACAAATGGCCACGGCGCTTTCGTTCAGCACGTCGAGTTGACCGACAAATAGCCCGACGGTTTGGGCCAGCACATCAAGTTGACCGATAAATAGCTGGCCCTTTGCCGCATGCTTTGTTTCTCGGTAAGGGTCGGCATGTCAATTTCTCTCCTCGACCAGTAGGATGCCCTCAAGGAACAGCTTCACTCCGCTGCCGAGAACGTGGCTGCTGCAAAGATGAACTACACGATTGCGCTTGCCGCGCAGGAAAGCGTCGAGCAGGCGTTCGCTGTCACGCGTGCCGGGATTGAGTTTGCGCTATCTGACCACGAAGGCGTTTCACCGGGCGACAACCCTACAGGGGCCGTCGTCGAAGGCGATGTACAACCGCACGTTGGCGCCCCGCCACCGCCGCCGGGCGTACGCGCCAGTGTGTGGGCGATTGTGCTCGTCCGACCGCGGGAGGGCGACCTGACGGTTGAGGCCATGCGTGACGCGCTCGGGCTGTCTACCAGCGCGCTCAACACGCGGCTCGTCATCGCGAAGGGAAAAGGGTGGGTGGAGTCCGCCGGATGGGGGCGATGCAGACTTACGGACGCAGGACGAGTGCTCCAAGGGCAGCGTTTGAAAATTGTTTCCTCCACATGATCAACTAACAACCTACGCAACTACGAATGGTACCGTCCACGTAGCTCGTCGTTTCTTGGCTTTACTCTTGAGTATATACCTTGATAGTATATACTGAGGAGTACAACCCTGGACGACGACGTGGAAGCTCGACAAATTCGTGGCGCGCAGATTGCGGAAGCTGGAGGCATCAAGCGTCGGGGCGACCATTTGTGGGTCGTGCCATCGCGATCGCACACGGGCAAGTGGCTCGTGGATTACACCGACGGGTCGCCAACCTGCACCTGCCCCGATTACGAGGCAAGCTCGGCGTTCTGCAAGCATATTTTCGCAATCGAGATTCACGCGGATCGGCTGGCTGTCTCCGCACCCGTCGAGGTGGAGAAGCCCAAGAAGGTTAAGTACACGCAGGATTGGCCGGCCTACAATGCTGCACAAGCGAATGAGCGCGCTAATTTTGTGCACCTGCTTCATGCGCTGTGCGAAGGCGTTCAGACCCCGGAGCAGGTGGGCGGGGCCGCCCGCGCACGCCCCTTGCTGACGCCGTGTTTGCATGCGTCTTGAAGGTGTACGAAGGCATGATTGGGCGCCGCGCGTCTTTCGAAGTAGGCCGTTGCAAGGCCGAATGGCACATATCCAACCACGTTTCGTACAATACGGTATCGGACCATATGAGCGAGCCGTAAATGACGGTACTGCTTCGTACGCTGATTCAAGAGAGCGCATCCCCGCTCGTCGGAGTGGAAAACGAATTTGCCATCGACAGTACCGGGTTCGGTACCCGCACCTACGACCGATGGGTCGACGAGAAGTGGGGGAAGGCGAAGAAGCGCCAGAAGTTCGTCAAGGCTCATGCGATCTGCGGGACGAAGACGCATATTGTAACGGACGTAATCGTGAATTCTGGTGGCGATGCCCCACAGTTCGAGCCGTTGCTCGACGCCACATGCCAGCGGTTCACCGTCGAAGCCGTGTCGGCAGACAAGGCGTACCTGTCGAAATCGATCAACACCGCGACGTTTGCCGCAGGTGCCATCCCGTACATTCCCTTCAAGGTCGGCATCACAGGGCAGAAGGGCCCGGAGTTGTGGCGGAAGATGTTTCACTACTACGCGTTCAAGCGCGAAGAATTCGACCGACATTATCATCGCCGCTCGACCATCGAAACGGCGTTCTCGATGGTCAAGGCGAAGTTCGGCGCTGCGGTGCGTGGAAGAACGACGGGTGCGCAAACCAACGAGGTTCTTTGCAAGTTTCTATGCCACAACATCGTAGTGGTCGTGTCGTCGATCTACGAACTGAAACTGGCACCCGAATTCTGGAAGGAGGAACGCTGATGGCCGTCTTTCAGAAGCTGGTCTGGTCGTTCCGCTGCGAGCGCTGTGCGCACGAATGGATTCCGAAGAAGCCGTGGAGCGAGGGCGATGCGCTCCCGATGGTGTGCCCGTCGTGCAAGTCGCCGTACTGGAACAAGCCGAGGCGAGATGGCGAGCGTCAAGCGCCGAAATGAGATTGTTTCAAGAACGCCCTGCTCAATTCTCGACCATTTCTCCATGCAGCCGAATCGACAAGCGCTCCAAACATCGATTCCGCCCATTTGTGGCTGACGGAACTCAGCCATCTTATGCCACGCGGCCCCATTTCGCACTTCCCGGACGGCGGGGGCAACCCGTGTCCACACCCGAACATACACCGCGCCGTCATTGCGCGCTGTCGATCGCTTCGACCGCGCCGCTTCGCTTTCGGTAGAATTCGCGGTGGCGCCGCTGCTCTTCGTCGGGGAGGGTCTGGTAGTCCATTTCCGTCGGGTATCGCAGCGCCACCTCAAGATCGCGGCCGATCTCTGTGTGCACCAAAACCGCGGGGCCGACTGCCCACCGGCCTGCGAGCACGCTCTCGACGCGCACTTCGCAGGTCGTCGGTGCATCGACAGTCATGAAAAAAGTGCCATCGACGATTGTTTCCCAACCCATGCAGCCGCGAACGTGGGATTCGGGAAGCGGGATCCCGTCCACCCTCCCGTGCAGGCCCGTACGCCAAGCGTCCACATCCCCGTCCGCACACGCCGTGGCACCACCAACCGAGAGATCTACCCACGAAAGGTGGCCTCTCAGGAGATCCTCAAAGACGAAGTCACCGCGACCGGAGCCAGCCGGTACTTGGGCCACCACACGGGAATTGATCAAGGCGGCCGAAAAAATCGCATCGTGTCCTTCCGACGTAACGATGCCCCAGGTGAACCCGTCAACCGTTGCCGAAATCGGGCAGGTCACGGTCCCCATTCCCGGACGAGCCGGGAGGAACGGCATCTCGTCGAAGATCATGCCCGCGCTGCGCTCTGGCGTTGAATCGCGACCCCTTGGTTCGCCGCTGGTCCGGCCGGTTTCACCGAGCCACAGCCGGGTTGCTCTGGCAGTCGCCTCCGGCCGACTGCCGATCTGGCATGAAAGACCCGTAGGGCGAAGCGCGGCGGCGGCAACCAGCACGGCCAGCACGGCCGCACTCGCCAACGAACCACGCGCGGCGCGACTGGAGAGCAAGCTCAGCGCGACCTGGGCAAACAGCCTGACCCGTACGCAGACCCGCCGTTGTCCGAGCCGACTATCCCCACCCATATCCCGCGGCGCGGCATAGGCTTTCGTTGGCAAACTCGCACTTCTTGTGGCACGCCTCCTTTACGATCTCCGCGGCTGCCGCGTTCGCCTCGACCAAGTCCGCCGTGAAAGCCTCGACTTGCGCGGGGGTGCAGATGTGCTTGCCGGTTCGACAGGCTTCAAGCTCGTACTGCGCTTGTTTCGACTCCCCATTGTGAATCCCCAGATCGTTGCCAAGCTGATCACAGGTCATGCCCGCATGCTTGTTCCCCCCGGAGGTCGCCGCGAGCCCACCAGCGTCGCCGCCATGGTCGTCGTTCTTGCTATTTTGCTTTTGGAAGTCAGAAAACGTCGGTCCAGTAAGTGCCCGGACGCCCTGTAGTCGAGCGAGAGCGAGGCTCGCGTTACTTGATAAAAAACCCATTTGTGACACTCCTATTTGATTTGGAAGCCGATGACGACCTTGACATCCGCCATTTCGAGCGTCGTGCCCGTCGCTTGCTCGGCATTGACCAAGAAACGAATTTTTCGCTTGTAGTTCGTAGTTGCACTGTTCCAAGCGTAGCTCAGTACGCCGTTGCCGGTCTGGTAGGTGGCCGCATTGAAGATGACAGCCGTATCCCACGTGACGCCGTCTGCGGTCACCTGAAACAATACGCTGCACTTGAAGTTCAAGGATGCCTGCGTGACCGTCACGGTCGCCTGAATCGCGGCGAGGGTCGGCGCGACATCCTCGATGTCAACGCCGTTGAGAATCCAAGTGTTGATTCCGCCGTTGGCGCCACCAAGCGTCCACATCGGGCGAGTACCGAAATCTTTCTCCTTGTAGTTTGACGTGCAGCCACAGCCGCCATTGGAAGAACAGGTTGCACAAGCCATAGGAAATCCCTCACCAGTAGAATGTAAGGTTGAACTCGCGACGCGTTTGTCGTGATAGCAGACCTGCTCGCCCGAGTCCAGCGCGGCCACACAAATAACAACAGTTGGACCAAAATAATGTAGTGTGGCTTACGATTTCTGGAACGACGCTGCGCTTCGGACGTGCAGCCGGCACCGGCGAAGGGATGTACATATCCAAGTTTATAGCTAACTATTTTCCATCGTTGGGAGATGACCGACAAATCCTGCGACGGGCACAAAGATGACCGACACGTCGAGCCAGTCACGCATTTGTCAGGCAAAGCCGCTCAGCACCGTCGCCAAACAACCATCCCCCGGTCCACGTCGTGAAGGTTCACCCCGCGCAGCCGCAGATCGCGCGGGCGCGCCCCGGAGGGGAGCGGCAAACGCGCTCAGGTGTCGCGACACCCCTGTCGATATTTGCGTCGCCGCAGAAATTCCCTGTCCCCCCCGCCCCGCCCCCTCGCGGTCCTCCATGCAGACCAACGCTACCCCTTGCCGGACGCCCCCTCACCCAACCGCAGGAGACCCACAATGCTCACCCTCCCCCTCTTTCTTTTCAGCCTGTCCAACGCCGTAGCGTCGCCACCTGACGCCACGCCGGACTCCCACGACGCGCGCCCCGACGCCGACGATGATTCGGAACGATTGATGAACCATTTCTCTGAAATGGCCACGCGCCTGGAGCTGAACGACACGCAGCGGACAAACATCGAGGAGTTGTACTACGCCAGCAAGATGGCCCGCATCGACCTCAAGGCCGCCAGCGAGCGCACGCAGCTTGAGTTGAAGCGGGTCACGCTGTCCACGACGGCGTACGACGAAAAGGCAGCGTTGAAGGCGTTCGAAGCGGCGTCAGCCGCCGAAGTCGCGCTCAAACGCAACAACTTCACGCTGATGTCGGGGGTGCGCAAGCAGCTCACCCCCACGCAGTGGGCCGGGTTGCAGGAAATGCGTATGGAGAGTCGCGACGAACGCCAAGAACGCCGCGGATCGCGTCGGGAGCGCACGACGTTGCCAGCCCCCCTCGGCAACTAAGCCGCGGCTACGGCCCCATATCCACGGGTTCCAGGCCGATCACAGCGGCCTGTTTCACGACGCGCGGCCGGAGCAAAGCCCATAGCGCCTCCACATCGGGGTCGTCCGAGGTGTAGTGATCGGCCGCCTCGTTGCGGTCGAGGTTGCGGTCGTACAGCTCCTTTCGGCCTCGCCAGTCGTAGATCAGCTTGAGGCCTCCGCGCTCCACACTCGCAGCGGCGTTGCCGTCCTTGGTCCAGAGGAAGGCGAAGCGCGTGCCGGAGGTGGCAGCGCCAAGGGCTGTGCCCGACACGTCGGCTGGAATTTCCATCCCCAGCGCGTCGAGCACGGTCGGCACGAGATCGTTGTGCGTCGTCGGCGCCGAGTACGCATCCGGGACGATGTTCGACGCCCAAAAAATGCCTATCCCATCTGCCTGATCACTGTGGAGCTGCACCCCATGGCCAAGGGCGCCGTGCTCCTGAAACTCCTCCCCGTGGTCACTCCAGACGACGACCAGACTGTCCGCCAACTTGCCAGCGGCGTCCAAGCCATCGAGCAGGGCGCCAACCGCATCGTCGGTGTACGCAAGCTCGCCTTCGTACAGCGCCGTCAGCCAAGCCAACAGGTTGGCGCGCTCCGGCCCCGTGAGCCCCTCCCACGCCTCGCGCGCCTCGGCGGTGCCCTCTTTCGTCGAAAGATCCCACGGAACGGGGTCAAGCCCCTTGACGACCTCTGGCGTGAACGCCACCGGTGGCGCGTACGGCATGTGAGGGTCCATGTAGTGCACGTGGAGCAGGAACGGCTCCGTCAGTGTGTCCGCCTGCTCCAGAACGCGCCGTGTCACGCCTTCCGCGACCACGTCCAGCGCCATCTCCACCTCGGTGTACCCCCTCGCCGTTTCCGTCGTCTCCGACAACAGCCCGTTGGTCGAGATCAGTCGGGTTTGGAAGCCTGCATTCCCCAGAATCTCCGCCAGCGGCACGGCGTCCGGCGGCAGCGGCAGCGCCGTCTCCGCCTCTCCCACGCGCGGCTCGTACCCCAGGTCTTGATTGTAGCGACCGATCAGCGCGCAGTTGATCGACGAATACGTCCACGACGAGCACGATGCATGATCGTCCAGCGAAACGCCATTTTCCGCGAGGCTAGCGAGCCTTGGGGTGAGGCCGGAGCCCGAGTACCGCCCCATCCGCGAGCGCTCCACCGTGTCGATGGAGATCATGATCACGTTGCGAGGCGCGGCCCCATCGAAGGCAAGCGCCCGCGACGGCGTCGGATCGCCGGAGATACTGGTGTCCGCCGGCAGCGCCTCCGCTTGCCCTTGACAGGCCGACAAGAGCGTCATGCCGAGCATCACGACGACGCCTACGGGCCCACATCGACGGGATCGACGCCGATGATCGACGCCTCCACCAAAACGCGCGGCTTGAGCAATTCCCAAAGTGCCACGACCTCTGCGCTGTCCGGCGAGTACCGATTGTCCGTCTCTGTGGGGTCCACAACACGGTTGAACAGCTCCTTGTGACCCCACCAGGTGTAGTGGAGCTTGAGCCCGCCGCGCTGCACGCTCGCCGAGGCGTTTCCCTGCTTGGTGTAGAGGAAGCCAAAACGCGTTCCGCCTGTAGGCGCACCGAGCGGAGAGCCCGACACTTCTGGGGGAATCGGCAGCGAGAGTGTTTCGAGGATGGTGGGAGCCAGGTCCACGTGTGAGGTCGGTGTCGAGCGCGCGTCGGCCACGATGCCCGCAGACCAGAAGATGCCGATGGCATCGGCCTGATCATTGTAGAGTTGGCCGGCGTGGCCCCACGCGCCGTGCTCCTTGAACTCTTCTCCATGATCGGTCCACACGACGACCAGACTGTCCTGCAGCTTGCCCGCGGCGTCCAGCCCATCGAGCAGCGCGCCGACGGCCTGATCGACGTATTCAATCTCTCCGTCATAGAGCGCGCGCAACCACGCCATCAGGTTGTTTTTGCCGGCCTGATCCAGGCCCGTCCACGCATCACGCGCCGCGGCCGCACCCTCCTCCGTCGAAAGATCCCAGGGGATGGGGTCGAGGCCCGTGACCTCCGCGGCAGCATACGCCGGCGGGGGAGCGTAGGGCGAATGGGGATCGATGTAGTGAACGTGCAGGAAGAACGGTTCGGTCAGCGTGTCCGCCCCCTGCAACACACGCCACGTGACGTCGTCCGCCATCATCCCGATGGAAAGCTCCTGCTCCTGGTAGCCCTGCGTGGTGCCGTAGTGGTCGGCCAAATACATGTTGGCGGACAGCACGCGCGTGTGAAAACCGACCGCGCCCAGGGATTCGGCAAGCGTAGTGGCTTCAGCGGGCAACGGGGGCATCGCCTCGGAATCACTGACCCGCGGCTCGTACCCGAGGTCTTGATTGTAGCGACCGGTCAGGGCGCAGTTGATCGACGGATACGTCCACGCCGAACAGGACGCGTGGTCATCGAACGCCACGCCGTTTTCGGCGAGCCAGTCGAGGCGGGGAGTGAGGGCGCCCCCGGAATACCGGCCCATGCGCGTCCGTGCAAAGGTGTCGATGGAGATCATGATGACGTTCTGCGGAACGGCCCCGGTGAACGCGAGCCCGCCCGACGACGCATCGTGGGCAGGAGCCGAGTCCGCCCCCTTCGGCACCTCCGCTGCACAGCCGGACAGCGCGACGAACGCCCAGAACGCGAGGCATCGCGGCTGTTTCGTCCGGACCTTCTCCACGCCGAACCTCCGGTTCTCCCTGCCATCGTAGCACGATCGTGACGTCGTCGTGGCGGGAAACGGGTGGCGCGAGTACGATGCGCCGCCTTGAGGGTCTGTTGCGCTTCCCCTGTCTCTGGATCGCCTTCGGCGCCTGCACCGCAAGCGCGGACGCTCTGGTTCCTGACGACACATCGGGGATTCCCATCGGGGACTGTGAAGCGGCGATCACGATGTCGGAGCGCATCGTCACCACCGGCACGGTTTCGTGGACGACCGACGAGCCGGGCCGCAGTTGGGTCGAGTTCGGACCTACCCTTTCGATGGGCAGCACGACGGCACAAGGGTCCACGGAGAACCTTGCGCACAGCGTGATCCTGGCGGGCATCCCGACGCACGAGAGCTGGTTCTGGCAGGCGGTGACGGAGTTGCCAAACGGGGACACGCTGCGTTGCACCGCGCATCTGCAAACGATGGGGCCGCGGCCGCGTGGCATGCCGTCGATGGACGTGAGCAGCGGACCGTCCTCAAGCGTGCATTCTGGCTACCGTGCGCTGACATCGCAGATCGGCGGTTCGTTCACGGTAATTGTGAATGACCAAGGGCAGGACGTATGGTGGCATGTCGAGGAGGCCGACACGGTCGTGCAACGCGTGCTCGTCTCCGCCGACGGGCTCACGGTCACGCGGATGACGTCCAATAACGACTTCGCGATCGACGAATCCATGATCCTGCGCTCGCGCATCGACGGGGAGCCCCTGTCCGAGACACGGATCGAAATGGGACACCACGACTTCGTGATGCTGCCGGACGACCCGACGTATGCCTACGCCTACATCGCGGCAGTCGTGCATGAGGACGCCTATGTGGAAGAGGATATCGCCTACGACGTCGTTGGTGACGCGATCGTAGAGATCAGCGAAGACGGAAATCAATCGCGCGTCGTATGGTCGAGCTGGGAGTCGAGCCTGCTGCTGGACGTGAACCCGGCAACAGACGAGGGTTTTTACCCGCAGGGCCTCGACTGGACGCATGCGAATAGCCTTCAATACGTGCCGGAATCGGACAGCTACGTCGTTTCGTTCCGCAATCAGGACGCGATCCTGAATCTCTCCCGCGCAGACGGCAGCTTGCTCTGGCAGTTTGGCGGTGACGGAGGCCAGTTCGAAATGCTTCCGGGGCGCGTCCCCCTCGCGCAGCACTCTGCGGACCTGCTGGACCCCACACACCTGCTGATGTTCGACAATGGCGCCCATGATTCGTACTCCCGCGCCGTCGAATTCGAACTCGACTTTGCGGCCGGCACGGCCACGGAGGTGTGGTCGTGTGATGCCAACCAGACCATCACGGCTTTCCTGCTGGGAGATGTGGAAGAACTCGCGAACGGCAATCGGGCCATCGCCTGGGGCAACGCCACCGTGTATACGGAGGCCGATGACACCTGTGAAGTCGCGATGCGAATTGACGCGGACCTTGGGCTGTCGTTCGGCTATGTGAAACAGATCGACGTGATTGGAGGTACTTTATGACGCTTTTGCCGCTGCTCGCCTGCACGGGTCTCGGAACGACAGACACCGGCCCCGAAGCGTTCGATGGCACGTTCGTGTTGACCGACGCGCGGAACTACACGTTTTCGTCGCAGATCGACATCGGCTGCCAGGAAGTCGCGCTGGCGGAAGACTTTTCGATCGAATGGGCGTCGTTGACATCCGACATGCTCGGGCAGCCGGTGGACCTCGTAGCCGATGTCACCTCGATCTCCATCGTCGCTTTCGACATTCCGCAGGCGGAGGTCGAGGAGAACCTCGTGTTGGACGCGCTCAGCGGCGATGATCTGGTGGCCTACGCCACTTTTGACAATGACGCCGCGGGAACCGAGTGTCTGGCGTCGCAATTCCTGATTCCCCCCGCCGTCGAATTCGACCCCGCCGAGTACTTCACCGAGGAGAGCTACACCTGGCTGGTGACCGCCGGCGGCGGCATCAACGACTACGCCATGGTGTCGTTCCTCTGCCCGGTCGTCGGCGCGTCCAGCCACGAGGTGCACGTGACGGACGACAGCGTCGCCCTTTCCTTCGACGTCGCGCTCGACGCGCTCGACCCGTTCGACATCGTCGCGCCGAGCACCTACGCGGTCGATTGGAGCGCACTGACGGAGCACGCCAACGGCCACCCGCTCGACAGCAACGACCTCGATCAGCTCATGCTCGCCCGCTACGACCTCTCCCTCGGCGAGATCGAGGCCGACTTCATCAACCTCGAATACATCGCGGCGGAGACCTACACGATTTCGCCTACCGACGTTTCCGACGGCATCTACGGCTTGACGGCCGCCGACCTCGCGGACGCCACGGATGCGGCGGGGAGCGCGTTCTCTGGCTTTGCGGCGGGTGAAACCTGGTTGCTCGCGCTGCGCTGTTCGCTGTGCACCAACCCCGCGCCGCCGTTTTTGACCGTCATCGAGATCGAATGAACCTCGCGGAGGTGTATCTCTCCGCGCCGGCCGCGCTCCTGCTGGGTCCAGCGGTCGACAACGACGAACTGCTGGCGCGGGTGCGCGCGCGGTTCACCGGCTCCGCGTCGGCCTGGTCGGCATTGGAGCGGCGGGTGCGCTCGCTCTGGCGGGTGTGTGGCACGAAATCTCGGCACCTGACGCCGGAGTCTGACGAGGCGTTGGCGGCCAACGCTGCCCTGGCGGCGCGGCAGGTGCTCGCCGAAGGGGGCCTACGCGCCGAGGACCTCGACGTCGTCGTGTACGGTTCGATTGCGCGGACCTACTACGAGCCCGCCACGGCTTCAGAGGTGGCGGCCGTGATCGGTGCCGTTCGCGCCTGCCCGCTGGACGTGACCAGCGCCTGTGCCGGCGCGTTGATCGCCGTGCAGGACGTCGTCGGGCGCATGACGATGGATGCGGAGATCACCCAAGCGCTGGTGTGTACGTCCACGATGACCAGCAGTCACGTGAGCTACGCGCTCGATCAAGCCAGCGACGTCGACCGGCTCGGCGCCGGCCTGACCCTCGGCCACGCGGCCACAGCCACCCTGCTCACCCGCACTCCGACCCCCCGATGTGGACGCATCGTCGGCATGCTCTCCGAAGGCATCCCGGCGCACTGGGACCTGTGCCGGGCGCCCGTGCACGGCCATTTCGAGAGCGATGGCGCGCGGATCTTTGCGCTCTCCCGCCACGTGCCGGCGCACGCACGGAAGTTGTGCGAGCGTGTAGGGTGGACCCTGGCCGATGTCGATGTGTTTGTCGCCCACCAACCCAGCAACCGCGTTCTCGCCGACATGGCCCGAGGACTTGGCGTTCCCACCGCGCGTGTCCCCCAACTCCATGGGCTGTACGGCAATACGGCGGACAGCGCAGTTCCGCTGTCGATGCGCCACCTGCTGGATCAGGGCGTGATCCGCCCCGGCATGAAGGTGGTGCTGTCCACGGCAGCCAGCGGATTCGTCATGGCGAGTGTTGCGCTCGTGTGGCAGGAAGAAAGCGCCGCGGCAGATGCGGACCGGGCGCCATGATCGGTCGCATGCTCCTGGTCCGCGGCGTCTTGCGGGAGACGTTTGGCTATACGTGGCGGCCCTTGCTCATTGGCGGCGTGTTTTTGTCGTTGCGCGTGTTCCTCGCAGTGGCGATGGCGCTCGACACCGTTCTCTCGCCGACGCTGCGGGCGACTCGCATACGCGCGCCCATCGTGATCGTCGGCAACCCGCGCACCGGCACGACGTTCCTGCAGCGCTTCCTGACGGACAACGAGTTCGGCGCGGGAATGCAGCTCTTTCGCATGGTGTACTCGTCGCTGATCGTACAGCGACTGTTGCGACCGTTCGTTCCGTTCATGGAGGCGGTGAGTCCCGCGCGGCACCACAAGTCGGCCGCCCACGAGACGGACCTGCTCTCGATCGAAACGGATGACGTGTCGATGTTGTTTCGGTTCTTCGATGGGTTTTTTCTATACGGCTTCTTTCTCGCTCACGCAGAAACCGACCATGTGAAGTTCTTTGATCCGGCCGTGCGCGACACCTCGGCCCGGGACTTCGCGTGGCTGGAGGCGCTCTGGCGGCGCAGCCTCGCCTACACCGGACGGAAACGCGTCGTCGCCAAACTGTTTTCGACGGGGGTACGCATGCAAGCCTTCCTCGATCGCTTCCCGGACGCGAAGATCCTGTACATGGCGCGTGATCCCGTTGCGGTGATCCCGTCCACGATGTCCCTGGTCACGGGGGTCCTGGACAGCGCGCTCGGATTCTGGAGCTTGCCAGAGGTGAATCGGCGGAGGTATCTGGATCGACTCTACCTCGCGCTCATCGACCTGTTGCGACGCTTTCACACGGACTGGACGGCGGGCAACATCGCCAGGGATCGTGTATACGTCGTGCGCTACGATCGGCTGATGGCGGACTTCGACAGCGTGATGGCGGAGATCTGCAGCTTTATTGGAAGCGAGCCGACCCCGGCGCAGTCGAATGCCATCGCCCGGGTAGCCGCCAGTCAGCGGGCGTACCGGTCCGAACACGTCTACGACCTCGCAAAATTCGGCCTGGACGCCGATCGCATCCGCCGCGACACCGCGTTTTACACGGAAACGTTCTTGTCGTAGCGCCGGCGGCTTTGACGTCGCGACGATCAGTGCGTGGACGTTGCGGTCCGCTCGGCACGCACGCGCAGTTTGTCCAGGACGTTCACCATGCTGTCATTCGCGAGCCACTTGCGTATCCACCCGGGCGCCCACATGTCGCTGATGAACGCGCTGTGGAAGGCGATCTCGCTGCCCGACGGCGTTGCGCGGGCGTACAACCAGCCGTATTCTTCGCGGACATCGGACACCCGGGTCGGGTCCATGGCGAAGTGGCAGTAGGTTTCCGCGGGCGAGCAAATCCAATGATCGTGGATGACGACCGAAATGCCGTAGATGGAGAGCCGGAACTTCACGAACCAATCGTCGGGCCCGTTTCGCCCGTATTCCTCGACCGAGCGGAGCGTCGGGTTTTCGGGGAGGCGCGCGGGAAAGTCGAGCGCCGCTTTCCATAGGACGGCGAGGGGCGCTTGCACGCGAACCAGCCCGGTCGATTGCGTCTTTTCCGTGCTCGTGTCGGCACGAATCACCAGCGCCCCCGCGTCAAATTTCGTCTGCTCGGGGCCGGTGAGCACCGGCCAGATCGGCACGGCGGCGGTGGCGTCGGCGACGATGAGGGCGAGGGCGAGGGCGAGCAGCATCGGATCAGCTAACTCCTGGCGCGGCTCCGGGATTGCGCAACCGACCTCGCGCGCGGCCCATCCCGCGTTCAACGCCAGCCACCCGGCCGAGACACCCGACCGTTGAGTGGAAGAAATCCTGCCGTTCGCGGGCTCTTGGGCAGCCAAGTCACCGTGGATGGAAGGTTTTCTTCCATTCGAGCGGTGACGTCGTCTGTCCAGTCGCCTATGATCGCGTCCGGAGGCGCGGATGATGCTTGCCATCCCCCTCGCCCACCTCGTCGCGGCATGCGGTGACGCGAACAACGGTGCTGACCGCTCGCGTAACGGCGTTGACACGGGTCCAGAACCCGTGTGGCCAGCCTCGGCGCTGATCATCGTGGTCGATGGCGTCCGCACCGACGAATTCAGCCGCACCGAGCCTTCCGACCTGACCGGTGACCCGGGTACCGAGCTGGCCGCGCAGGTCTGGGCGACCATCGCGCCACACGGCACGGTGATTCGCACGCTCCTCAACACGGGCGTCACGATCACCGCGCCCGCCCACGCGGCGATGCTGATCGGTCGCGCCGAACCCTACGCCAACTTTCCGATGGATGACGGCGTAGGCACGTATCGTCCAGTTCTACCAACACTATTCGAAGAGGCTACCGAACAGCTCGCGCTCCCGGAAGGTCAAGTGGTGTTCATGACGAACACGGCGCTGTTGGAGGGGCTGGCCCACAGCCTGTACCCGGGCGCAGGCGACGGGGCAGTGTGGTTGGATGTGCCGGATCCCATTGAAGACGGCAAAGGGACGACCGATGCGGAAGTCCTCGACGCGCTGCAACTCCGCATCCAACGCGACCATCCGCGCCTGGTCGTCGTCAACCTCCACTCCGTCGATCGCGCCGGGCACTACGGGGAAGATGGTGCATACGTCACGATGGTGGAAACCGTCGCTCAGGAGTTGGCGGGCTTCTGGAATTGGCTCGAGCGAGAAGAGTCGTCGTACGCCGACAGCCTCCTGCTGATGATCACGTCAGACCACGGCCGCCATCGGCCAGCAGGAGACGATGCCTGGCGCAATCATGGCGATTCGTGCTCAGGATGCCGGGAAGTTCCCTTCTTCCTCACCGGCGGAGGCGCGGAGGCAGGGCTCGAATTGCAGGGCGCCTATGCGCATTCCGATCTGATGCCGACCGTGGCGGCGCACCTCGGCGTCACGCTGCCGTGGGCGGAGGGAATCCCGCTCTCCGAGGCGGGAAATGGCTTCGAGGGCGTCATCCGCAGCGGCGAGTACAACATCACGGCTGGCGGCAACGTTCGGGCTGTCCAGGTGTGGCTCGACGATCGCGAGGCCCGGAGCGAAGTCCGCGTCGATGACATCCTTGTTTCCACGCCCGGAACGATGGGCGCGGAGGCGCCGGTCGTAGTGTCCAGTGCCATCGGCGATTTGGTGTGCTTCCGGGAACTTCAGCAAGTACGCGGTGACCTGCCATGGGTGCCGCGTTGCCTGGTGCGACACGATGCCGGTGAGTGGCTGGACATCGGGTTTCCGGACCCCGAGGTGAACCCCTACTGGCGGGCAGCGGCAGCGGTGCGCAACGATACGATGTGGGTCGCCTGGGCGGACAACAGCACCGGCGTCGCCGACCTGCACAAGGGCGCGGTCGGCATCAGCCTCGCGGCGTGGTCCGCGGCCAAGGGTTGGGGGAGCGTCCTCCGCTTGCCGGCGTATTTCCCGACGGACGCCACGATCGCGGCCGTCGAGGGGGGTGTTGTGGTCGCGTTCGGTACGAACGACGAGGAGCCGGACTCTCGCTACACCCGCCACATCCGAATCGTACAGTACGGCGTGGCCGCCGGGGTTGCCGAGGCCGCGTCGGTGACGGATCTGACGCTGCCGGACGTCGTCGGCCTGGACGGAAGAGTGGAGTTTCCGGCCCTCCAGGCCCGACCCGGGCGGCTCGACCTTGCCTTTACCGCAATTTCCGACGACGCCATCGCCATCATGGCAACCAACAGTGTCGACGGCGGCGCAACGTGGGCGGAGCCGACCCGACTCCCCCTGGCGGGGGCGCCCCTGCCGCACCTGTCTTCAGCCTGGGACGGGCCGAACGTCGTGTGGGCCGTGCTCGCCGACGAGGGCGCGATTCTGTGCCGGGCGGACCCGAAAAGCGATGCTGCCGACTGCATTCCGGTGGGCTCGGACCGGCTCCAGTCCTTCGCCGTGAACGATGGCGTAGCCACCGTCGTCCGCGATGCAGGCACCGCCTCGTGGGAAACGGCAACGCTCCCCTGGTAGCCTCGATCCGCCTGCCTCACAGGCGCTTCCCTACCGGACCGCCGTTTCCCTCCACTCCCCCACCGCCGCATCGATCGACACTCGCACACCCGGCCCCGCCGCGGCCAGCCCTGCGATGCGGGTGGAGCCCACGAGCGTGCAAATCACCGGCGAAGGAACGCCCTCCGTCATCGTCGCGTTGCAGACTTCTGCGTTCCCTTCGGCGTCCAGCGCCCCCCACCACAACCGCCCAAATCTATCCCACACCGGTGCCAGGTGAGGCAGCACTCTCTCGTCCGTGGACATGCGCACGGCCGCTGTCCAATTCACGCCGCCGTCCGGAGAAGAAGCCGCATACACCCACGACTCCCCGCCCCCGTAGGCCAAAAACCCAAGCGCGGCGGACGCACCCTCGGCCCGAACCGCCGGCCGCTCCTGGCGAGTCACGCCGTCCGCCGACAGATCAAACGTGGTCGGCTGCACCCAAACGGCGTCGGGCTCACCCGTCGGCCACACCAAGTGCATCACACGAATCTTCCGTGTGTACCGCCCATCAAACGGCGTGTCGCTGCCCGCATAGGCAAGCACCGCCTCGTCCGCCGCGATTCCGGCGAGCGCCGGCGTGGACGGAAAGAACGTCATGGCGGCCGTGGTTGCACGGATCCAGGCGCCGTGTACGCGGCGGGCCACCCTCACAGGTTGTGCCGGCTCATCGTCCTTGGGCACCCCGCCGGACGGGTTGTCCACCCAAGCGGTCCATACCTCACCCTCCACCTCGGCCAACGCCGGACTCCACCACGGATCTACACTCTCCGTGGGGAAACTGAACGCGGTCCACACGCCAGCCAACGTCTCGGCGCATGCGGCGTGCCACGACCACAACTCCGTGCCCGACGGATCCAACTCTCGCCAGCACGTCATCGTCCCCCCGCGCTCCGAATGCAGGTCAAGCGCAACCGGACCGCGCGCCTCCATCGCCAGCGGGTCGGAGATTTCGACGCCATCGACCGAAACCCGTGAGCGGTGCGCTGGATCGCCAAGCAGGTCCACTCCCGCGCGCCCACCGGACAGCTCGACCGACCCCTGCCGATCCGTGATCGCCCCCTCTGCCGCGCCCAGGACGTCCGCCATGACCAATCCGTCGGCAAAGGGCACGTCCACGTTCAGCAAATGCGCAACGGTCGGCGCGATGTCGATGAGCGCATAGGGCGTCGCGACGCTCACTCCCTGTGCAACACCCGGCCCCGCCATGAAAATGGGCACCTGCCGACACGCCGCGCAGACATCCCCATGACCCTCCCAGTCGGCGGGATTGCCGAGCGCGTGCCGCCCGTGATCGGAGGTGATCACGAAGAGGGTTTGGTCCTTGTAGGCCGGCAGCGTCTGGATTGCACCCCACACGCGGAGCAGGTTCGCGTCCGAGGCGCGCACGGCCTCCATATAGCTGGCCTCGTCGGCCAGATGCGCGAAGGTGTCGGCGGCATGCAGGTTCACCAGGGCAAAGTCCGGTGCGTCGGTCTGGAGATGAAGCAACAACGTGTCGATGGCCGCGGTGTCGTCCTCGTCCCCAAAGCCGCCGTCCGCCGTATTTTCGAACGTCGCGACGCCCGTAAAACCGGGGTACAGCGTCCCCACCAACCCGGCCGTATGCGGCGTGTCTCCCGTGATGAGCGCAGTACGAGTGGCGTCACCCGCCAAAAACGCTTGAATAAAGGTCGGCCATTCGGGGATGTAATCCCCGACGCCCGCGGCCTTCGGGATGGTGAAGTGGCCATACGGAACGTTGCGTCCGGCGAGCAGATCGCAGTGGCCGGGTGCCGTGCTGGTGGCGCCGGTTTGGACGGCCGGCGTGACGAGCGCGCCCAACGGAAGGAGTGTTGCTCGAAAGCCAGGGAGCACGGACTCGGTTGCCACGCCGTCGAGCGCACGGCCCGACCCAAGGCTGTCCTCGACCCGGACGCCATCCAGGATGACGATCACCAGCTTGGTGGCCGTTCCGGGGGTGACAACGGGCGATCCACCGCTGTCCGCCGTATCCGCCGAGTCAACCGGGGCCACCGAATCGGCCCCTCCGGAGCTTGACTTGGGCGTCGAGGACGGCCCGGCACAGGCGAGGAGGAGGAGAATCACGCGGCCGCATCCAGAGGAACACCCAACCTACCACTGCGTGCGGCAGGATCGCCGGACAAACCAACGCGAGCGGACCCGGAGTGGTGCGCGCGCAACAGAAATCTATCCAGGAATAAACTCAAGTACGCGCCCCCGCAACGTGCGACCGTGTAATGCGTCGTTGCGCGCGCGTGAACGGTGTGCGCCTGCGTCCACGACCGCCTCCGCCTGCGGATCGACCAAAACAAGGCCGCCTGCCGCACCGATCCACGCCCCCGGCCCAGTAGACAGCGCGCGAACCACCGCGTCCACATCCCCCAGCGCCGTCAACGCCGCGGCAAACGCCGTCTCAAGTCCTGTCGAGCCCGTGATGGCGTGCTCAAACTCATGCTCCTTCTCTTCCGGCGCGCGGGGCTGGTGGTCCGCGACGAGCCAGAGCACGCCTGCCCGCACCGCGTCGATCAGCGCCGCCCGATCGGCCGCCGAACGGACGGGGGGATGCAAGCGATAGCGGCTGTCGTACCGCCCGTCGGCCAGAACGCTCTCGTCGAGGATCAGGTTTCGAGCAGGCGTTGACGCCGTGACACCGCCATCGGCGGCGATCATCTCCACCGCGCGCGCGCTCGTGATGTGCGTGAGATGGATGCGAGCGCGGGTCGAGCGGGCCAGCGCAAGGATGCGGGCGACCCCGATCTCCTCGTTGGCGACGGGGTTGCCCCGCAGCCCGATCTGCGCGGACAGTGGACTTTCGTTGCAGACGCCGAGCGCGTCGAGGTCGGGGTCGGCCGGACGCAGCAGACACGGAACGCCGAAGGCACGCGCATACTCCAGCGCATTTCGCAACACGACCGTATCTCGCACCGGAATGCCGCCGTCCGATAGCGCGACGACCCCCGTCTGGCGGAGCAGGCCGACCTCGGACAGCTCTTCACCCCGCAGGCCCATGGTCAGCGCCGCCGCCGCCCACGCCCGCGTACCTCCAGCGAGAAACCTTGGGATCTGCGAAATGTGCTCCGGGGTGTCCACGATGGGGTCAACCCGCGGCGAAAGCAGCAGGTGGCCAAACCCACCCGCGACCGCCGCAGCCGCGATCGACGCCGCATCCTCACGTGCGGGGAAACCGGGAAAACCAGATTCGCAGCATAGATCTACGAATGCCGGAATCAGGATTGCGCCGTCGGGTGCGTCCATCCGCCGCATCCCGCCGCCAACAACGGAAACGTCACGCATCGGGAATGGCCCCCAGGAGGAGGTACAGGAGCGCCATTCGTACGGCAATTCCGTTCGTCACCTGATCGAGGATCACACTTCGCGGCCCATCGGCGACGTCCGCCGCGATTTCCACGCCGCGGTTGATGGGCCCCGGATGCATCACCAGCACGTCGGGACGGGCCGCCTGTAGGCGCGCGAGATCCAGCCCGTAAAAGGCGGCATACTCCCGCGAGCTGGGAAGCACAGCACGGCCAAGTCGTTCACGTTGTATGCGGAGCATCATGATGGCATCCGCCTCCTTGAGGACCTCATCGATGCCATGACGACGTTCGACGGGCAGGCCGCGCAGGTCGTCCCGACACATGGTACCCGGACCCGCGACGAGCACGCGGGCGCCCATCGTGCTCAGACCGTACATGTTCGAGCGCGCGACGCGTGAGTGTTGGACATCTCCCACAATGGCGACAGTACGGCCCTCCAACGACCCCCACGCGTCACGCATCGTGAGCATGTCGAGCAACGCCTGCGAGGGATGTTCGTTCACGCCATCCCCTGCGTTGATCACCGTCCAGGGGAAGGCCCGCGCGAGGAGGTGGGGCGCGCCGGCCGATTGGTGGCGCACGACCACCGCGTCCGCCTGCATGGCGTAGATATTGCGGGCCGTGTCCATCAACGTCTCGCCTTTGGCGGTCGAGGAGGTGGACACGCTGAACGCCAGCGTATCGGCACTCAGGCGCTTGGCGGCAAGGTCGAAGCTGGTGCGGGTGCGGGTCGAATTCTCGAAGAACAGCGTGGCAACCAGGCGCCCGCGCAGCGTGGGCACCTTCTTGATCTTCCGGCGTCCAACCTCACGCATCTGGTCTGCAGTCGAAAGGATTTTCTCGATCTCCGCGCGCGACACGTCGCGCAGCCCGAGAAGGTCCTTTCGGTTCACAAGCGGGCGCCTAACCCGAGACGCATACCCGCGCGGGCGTCCACTCTACGATCACCTTGTCTGTCTTCGCAGTTTCGATGGTAAAACCTACGTAGTCCGCCGCGATCGGAAGTTCGCGATGCCCGCGATCGATCAGAACGAGGAGCCGGATGAACGCCGGACGGCCGTAGTCCCAGACTTCTCCCATGGCCGCGCGCGTGGTGCGCCCGGTGAACAAGACGTCATCGACCAGGACGATGCCGCAACCGCTGACCTCGAACTCCAGTTCGGTGTCGCCAAGAACGGGTTTTTCCAGCCCCGTATACAGATCATCACGGTACAGCGTAATGTCGACGTTACCGCGGCTCGGGCGCGGCTCGCCCAGCGCTGCGATGCGATCCGCCAGCATGTCGGCCAGCGGCACGCCGCCTTCACGGATGCCAACCAGCGCCCATCGGGTTTGGCCGCGCATCGCAACCGCCAACGCATGCGCCAACCTGCCGATGGCACCGGAAACCTCGTCCGCGCCCAACACTTCACGCACCGAGCACCTCACGCACCGCGCGCACCGATCGCGTGACGCCCGATCACAGCAGCTTGCTGTCGGGGGTGGCGGACTTCTTCACGTCGAATTTGAGCCGGCGCGCGCCGCCAACCGGCGGGTACACATCCACCTGCCAGTGGCATTGGACAACCTTGTTGGCGCCCTCCTCGAAAAACTCGCAATCCTCGGCGGAGGGATTCTCTTCGATGCTGCGCCTCTCCATTTCGACGCCGAGCGTCTGCTGCGCCTTGAACTTGTCGGCGTACGCAACCCACGTCAACGCCGACGTGCCGCATACGTCTTCCATCTTGTAGGCATCGATATAGTAGCCGGAGAAGTAGTAGCACCAGCCGCCGCCCGCCGCGATGGCGGCGAGGAAGAGGAACCCGAGGACGTTGCGCATTCGCGAATCCTACATCACTCGTCGAGTCGGAGCACCGCGAGAAACGCTTCCTGCGGGACTTCGACGGTGCCCACCGACTTCATGCGCTTTTTGCCTTCCTTCTGCTTGTCCAGCAGTTTCCGCTTCCGCGAGATGTCGCCGCCGTAGCATTTTGCGGTGACATCCTTGCGCATTGCCTTCACCGTCGTTCGGGCGATAACCTTGGAGCCGATGGCGGCTTGAATCGCGACGTCGAACATCTGGCGGGGAATGAACTCCTTGAGCTTCGACGCAAGGGATTGACCCTTGTGATAGCTCGACGCGCGGTGACAGATGTTGGAGAGCGCATCGACCGGCTCCCCGTTGAGGAGGATGTCGAGCTTCACGAGATCACTCTCTTCCCACCGAACGATCTCGTAGTCCATACTGGCGTATCCGCGCGAGATCGACTTGAGACGGTCAAAGAAATCGAACACGACCTCCGCGTACGGGATTTCGTAGGTCAAGATGATGCGCCCCGGTCCGGCGTACTCGAACTTCACCTGATTGCCACGCCGCTCTTCACATAGTTTGAACACGTTTCCGAGGTACATTTCCGGCGTGTGGACGGTCAGCCGAGCAATCGGCTCCTCAATCGCTTCCACCTCTCCGATGGGCGGGAGCTTCGATGGCGAGTGGATTGTCATCCGCTCACCCTTTCGCGTCCGCACTTCGTAGATGACGCTCGGCGCCGTCGTGATCAGGTCGAGGTTGTATTCACGCTCCAGCCGATCGTGGATGACCTCCATGTGGAGGAGGCCCAAAAATCCGCAACGAAAGCCGAAACCCAGCGCATCCGACGTCTCCGGCTCGAAGTTGAACGACACATCGTTGAGTCGCAGCTTCTCCAGCGATTCCCGCAGTTCCTGGTACTGGGAAGTGTCCGTCGGGAAGATGCCCGAGAAAACCATCGGCTTTACTTCCTTGAACCCCGGAAGTGCGACGGTGGCCGCATTCAGAAACGTCGTAACAGTGTCGCCAACCTTGGCGTCGGCGAGCGTCTTCACGTTCGCGATGATGTACCCGACCTCACCGGCGACAAGTTCGGGGCGCTCGACCGCTTCCGGCGAAAACACACCGAGCTTGAGCACGTCGTAGACGGTGGCCGTGGCCATGAACTTGATGCGCTCTCCCTTTTTGAGCACGCCGGACTTCACGCGCACCAGAATGATCACGCCGACATAGGCATCGAACCAGGAGTCAAAGATCAACGCCTGCAGCGGGGCATCCCTATCCCCGATCGGCGGCGGCAAGCCGGCACAAATGGCGTCGAGGAGGGCCGGAATCCCCGCTCCCGTTTTTGCGGACACCATCTGCGCGCCCATGATGTCCACGCCGACGTTGTCCTCAAGTTGTTTGAGCACGCGGTCGGGATCAGCGCCAGGAAGGTCGATTTTGTTGACGACCGGGATGATGGTCAGGTCACTTTCGATCGCCAGATACACGTTGGCCAGCGTTTGTGCTTCTACGCCTTGCACCGCGTCCACGACGAGCAGCACGCCTTCACAAGCGGCGAGCGCGCGGCTCACTTCGTACCCGAAATCGACGTGCCCGGGGGTGTCGATCAAGTTGAGGACGTGGCCCTTCCAGGGCAGCACGACGGTTTGGGCCTTGATGGTGATTCCCCTTTCCCGTTCGATGTCCATCTTGTCGAGGTACTGCTCGCGCATTTCACGATTGGTCACGACGCCCGTTACCTGCAGGAGACGGTCAGCGAGCGTGCTTTTTCCGTGGTCGATGTGCGCGATGATGGCAAAATTGCGGATGCGATCAAGGGGTGCGGGCATTCGGTTGGGCGTCTAACCCGGTGGAGGGGTGGTATCGTGAGGGCATGCGCATTGTGCCGTGGCTCCCCGCGATGGTCGTGGTGATTCTGGTGGCGGCCGGGTGCAGTCAGCCGCGTGCGGATCGCGATAGCGGCGCGCCGGATTGGTACGACTTGGGCGGGAATCGCAGCGAGGACGATAGCGGTGACAGCGGGGGCGAAGACACGGACGTCGTCCCCGTACGCGATGAGGACGGCGATGGCTTCCTCGTGGAAGAGGGCGATTGCGATGATCAGGACGCCGCGATCAACCCCGCCGCCGTGGAAATCTGCGATGGCCTGGACAACAACTGCGATGGGCAGATTGACGAAGGCGCGGTCACGACCTTTTACGCCGATGAGGATGGGGATGGATTCGGCAACCCGAGTGCGTCCAAGGAGGCGTGCGAGCAGCCGAACGGGTACGTCGCCAACGGCATCGATTGCAACGATGGCGATGCGGACATGTACCCGGGAAACATCGAGTCGTGTGACTCGATCGACAACGACTGTGATTCGGAGGTAGACGAGGGCTGCTGAGCGGCGCGGCGCGGGGAGCGGGTGGTGCCGGTTCGGGCGCGGGCCCCGCCGCGCGCGAACCGGCGACAGGACCCGCTCCTCGGGTCGATGACGACGCGGACCCGCTCACGGCCTCGCTTCCGGCGCCGGGACGGCGGCGCGGCGCGGGGAGCGGGTGGTGCCGGTTCGGGCGCGGGCCCCGCCGCGCGCGAACCG
>CAMAWH010000078.1 GCA_945861635.1 Klebsiella pneumoniae
TGGATTGCAAAACCGTGCTCTTCCCGCCGCTGTTCGACCCCGCAAGAATCGTGAGCGGCGCGAGCTCAAAAGGCTGCGAATCCCGGTAGGACTTGAATCCGGCAACAGACCAGCTTCGGAGCATCGGTACCTCTCAACGGCAATATCCCGGCGCCCGTCGACGCGTCACGTTGAGGCGGGGCCCGTGAACTGGGACCTTGAAACCGCCCTTGACCCGGAACCACGCCACATCGGCGGCGCGGCCCCCAACCCGAAGGCGATCAGCGAGAGCGGTGACGCGCGGACCCGGCATGACATGTCGCCTTGCCCGCCATGTCGAAGTCAGCCATGCCGGGCCGACATGCGCCTCGAACCTGTATTCTCCGCCTTCATGTTGCGGAGCGCCTCGCGGGCAGACGCCGATCGGCAACACGCTCCCCGCGGCACGCGACGAACGACGCCGGCCGCGCTCCGCTTTGCGGCCGGGCGGAGACGTCGCATGGTCAAGAACCTTGCCCGTGCACCATCTTTCGGGGCCACATCTACTTCCCCGCCTACAATCGCCGGCGCCACGCAACTACGCCGAACGAACCTGCTTCACGCAGCCCCGGCCGCCGACCCGATCCACGCCGCTCTCCATCGTTCTGAGGCGGCCGCGCGAGTATTCATATATGGTAACGGAAGAACATCAGGAGCGACCGATCATGGACCAGTGCAAGGCGATCATCTTCATCGGACGGACGCGGAGCGGCGGCCGCTCAGGACTGGCAGCGCCGCGTTGCTGCCGCGAGCCAGCCGGCGTCGGCGACTATTGCTCAACGCACAAGCGCCACAAGCAACTGCAGGACCTCTACAGGGATCTACTCGGTAGTATGTGGGAGATCCGCGTGGAAAGGTGGCGCCGCGAACAGGAGTTTCAGGCGAGGATGGCGGTCCGCCGTTATTAGAGCCACTCCACAGCCGTTTCCGCAAGAGGACCCATGATTCCTTCCGAAATTACGAGAGACCACGTCTTACGCGCAATCGAGCAGATCGGCCGGGCCACGGTCCCCAACAATCGCGCCTCGCGCGACTATGACCTGATCCTCGAGGACGGACGGCGTCTCCCGCCCAAATACGTGATCGCGGAAGCGAGCCTCCTCGCGACGGGCAGGAGGCTCGGCTCAGACGAATTCGGAGGAGGCGACGAGGCCAACGGCTTCCTGACCAGTCTCGGCTTCTTTGTCGGCAACAAGTCGACGGAGGGTCCGGGCAGTTCCTCGCCATCCGCCGCGCCAAGCCGAACCAACCCGGCCAGCGGCGGCAGCCGGATTCGCGTGGCCCGTGCAATCCTCAACATGGGCGTCACGCCCTCGGAGTTCCGTGCGCTGGCCAAGGTGGTCGGCGAGACCCCGTGGACCGCGCACCGTAAGCTCGTCACCGCGCAGTTCCGCCGCGACCCAGCCACCTACAACCGGCGGCTGACCGGTCTCGCGCACCGCGCCGCCGAGATGGGAGCGCAGTATCTCGTGCTGCCGGCATGTACTGTCGTGCACGATGCCGGAACGCCCGCGGCGACCGTCGAAGCAGCATTCGCCGAACTGCCGTGTGTCGCGACGGGGCGATTGGAATTAACGGCGACTGGGTATCGGGAGTATGCGGAAGTGCGAGCCGGAGGCGCCGTCATCGACGCCTTCAACAGCGACTCGGCGCGGTGGATGGACGGAGGTGCAGTGGACCTTTTTGCGGCGATATCATCTACCATCTGGTGCATCGGAAACAACGGAATGGTCCGTTCGTCGTCCCATCCACCTCATTCAAGTCGTCCCGCGCTGGTCCTCGACATGGGACACCACCAATACGGTGGTCGCTACATCCGCCTCCTCGACGGCGTCGCAAGGCGCGCGGCGGCACTTGTCGGAGGACGCCGTGCCCCCGTCATCCTGTCGTACTGGAAATACCGGGATACCGAGCCGGTTTCGGGCTGGTGGAAGCCCGAGGAGTCGTGGATTACGCGAACCCGGTTTCACGAGGCGTGGCCAGCGGGGGGCCCCACGGACATTATCGATGCGATCGATATCGAATTGAGCACGTAGTTGACCGCGCTATCCGCTTTCGGCAACCTCACCGTGCGGATTTGGCCGACCTCTGGCCCGCACTCGTTCGACCGCCTCTCGCACTTTCACGGCGAACTCGCGGCTCGCCGCGAGCGCAGCATCAACATCATCGGCACGATGAAACCGCCAATTCGCCGCCTCAGCCGATAGCAGGCCACGCTCCCCGACTCGATCGACGGTTACGCCCATCGCCTGAAGTTCGATGACGACGGCGTCCACATCCACGGTCGTGAGAAGCAGGGGCCCCGTCCCGATCGCCGGCCCGTGATGGCGGTAGCGGGACGGGAGCGGATTCGAGATGCGAAACTTCGGCGCACGAAGGAGGATCTCCCATGCTTCTTCGAATCCGTCCGCGGCGGACTGGTCGCGCACCTGGTCCGCGAGCCACCGCGGCAGACGCAGCGTCGTCATCCGCCACTTTTCGGTGAGACCGCGTTTGTCCTTCGGGGGTCTGGCCATCACTGCCTCCATTCGATATATGGTTATGTACCGCGTGCGACCGCTCGCAACCACCCGGAGGCACTGAATGGCCCGACGCCCGCCTACCTCCATCCCACTCCTTCCTCCGGCGCGAACGGTGGCCCTTTACGAACGGGTGAGCACCCGTGAGCAGCAGGAGGAGGGCTACTCGCTGGAGGCGCAAGACGCCTCGCTCCGCGACTACGCCAGGCGCCACGGAATGCTCATCGCCGAGGTCTTTGTTGACGTCGAGAGCGGTCGTCGCACGGGTCGCGAGAAGTATGCCGAGCTTCTTCGATGGCTGAAGAGGCAGGCCCAAGGTCGTCGAATCGTCGTCACCGAGAAAACGGACCGGATGTACCGAAACCTACGCGACTACGTCGTTTTGGACGAACTCAGCGTCGAACTCCACCTCGTAAAAGAAGGCGTCATCATCTCGGACCACTCGAAATCTGCCGAGAAATTCATGCACGGCATCAAGGTGTTGATGGCGAAAAACTACTCGGACAACCTGTCGGAAGAGGTCAAAAAGGGGATGTATCAGAAAGCCGCCGAGGGGCAGTACCCCGGGCGGGCGCCGCTCGGCTACTTGAACCAGCGGACCGACGGCAGGAGCCGCCTGACGCTGGACCCAGAGCGCGCGCTCCTCGTGCGTCCACTCTTCGAGCGGTACGACGACGGCACTCACTCGCTCAACGACCTGACGGCCTACGCCCGCTCATCGGGGCTGCGCACACGACGGGAAAAGCCCCTTGGCATGAGCAGCATCCACGTGCTGCTGCGAAATCCGCTCTACGGCGGCTGGTTCAAATGGGGAGGAAAGGTTTTCCGCAGCACCGATCCGACCATCGTGAGCGCAGACCTGTGGCAGCGGGTTCAGGATCGTTTGGACGGCAAACCCATGACGCGGCCGGGAGCGCGCCACTTTGCTTTCGGCGGGATGCTCACCTGCGGCTGGTGTAGCAGCGCCGTCACCCCGGAGGCGCACAAAGGCCACGCCTACTACCGATGCTTTCGGCGCTGCCGCCACCAGCCGTACATCCGCGAGGAAAGCGTCGGCAAGATGCTCGCTGAGCTGCTACGTCCCCTGAAGATGGACGAGGCTGACGCGCGAATCGTCGCCGAGAAACTCAAGGAATCCCGCCGTGAAATCGCGGAGGAGCAAGGGTTGCGTCTCGCGGCCGCTCGTGCGCGTTTCGACCGCCTCGGCCACCTCACCGACAAGGCGTACGAGGAGAAGCTCGACGGCCGCATTGACGACAACTTTTTCAACCGCCGGCGCAATGAGTGGGAGGCCGAGCGCGGCCAACTGCATAGCGAAATGGAGCGCCTCGCCCAAGTCGATGCCCGAACTCTCGACACTGCGCTGCGGGTGTTCGAACTCGCAAACCGCGCCTACGACCTATTCATTCGGCAGGAGCCATCGCAACAGCGTATTCTGCTCGAATTGGTCACTTCGAACTGTCGATTGTTCGATCACCGAATCGACGCCAACTACCGAAAACCGTTCGACACCCTCATCGATATCGCCGCGGCGCAAAACGAAGAAAGCGCGGAATCCGGCAATTCGGACCCGCGCCTTCCAGTGTGGTCGGGGTGACTGGATTCGAACCAGCGACCACTTGAACCCCATTCAAGTGCGCTACCAGGCTGCGCTACACCCCGAACAAGCCCGGTGTAATCCCGCCGCTGCGGCTCGTCAACCGCACCGCCGACCGCTCAACATCCCCATTCCTCCGCCTCGCCGCGCTCCAACAGCCGCTCAACACCCCCTCCCCTGTTTCCGAGCCCCGCCGGCGGCACAAGGACAGGAACGCCCGCCCGCCGTGCAAACTTCGCGGTGTGCATGGTGCCGCCGTCCACCTCCGAGTGAACCACCAGCACCCGCCCCGCGAGCATCGCCTGAATGCGATCCCGTGCGACAAATTGCCATGGAAGTGGCGGCGTTCCCACCGGATACTCGGTGACCAGGGCACCGCCGCCAGCGACGATGTCCTCCGCAAGAACGGCGTGACCCGCCGGATACACCATATGCAGGCCATGGGCGAGCACAGCAATCGTCGCGCCGCCTCCTGCTAACGCGCCACCATGGGCCGATGCGTCGATGCCAAACGCAAGTCCACTCACGACGACATCCCCGCTGCGCGCCGCGTTCTCGGCCACCGCGTACGCCCAATCGCATGCCCATGGCGGCGCCGCGCGAGAGCCCACAATTGCGACGCGCGACGCGGCGCGCAGCGTCGAAACCACACCGCGAACATACAATACTTGCGGCGCCTTCATCCTTGATGGAACGCGCGGCCAATCCTCACTCTCTGACGTGAGGACGACGTCCGGCCCCCGCGCGGCACCCACGACGAGCTACCCGTCCGCCGCCGTGTCCGCGCCGAGCGCGGCGATGTCCGCCCGCAACGACCGGATGCGACGAAGCGCGTCCTTGAGTGCGTCACGCTCGACGCCGATGGCGCCCGGCTCCAACTCAGCCCCCTCCGCCAACGCCTTGCGCGCACCGGCAACCGTATAGCCCTCTTCATGAAGGAGTTGCCGAATGCGAAGGAACCTCGATACTTCCTGCTTTCGATAGAGCCGCTGCCCAGCACCGGACCGATGGGGGCGGAGCTTGAACTCGACCTCCCAGTAGCGGAGCACATGCGGCTCCACCCCGACCAGCTCCGCCACCTCCCCGATGCGGAAGTAGAGCTTGTCCGGAACGTCCGTCATCCCACTTTAACGACGAGCGCGTTTCGCAGCACTTGCGACGGCTTGAACACGAGTACCTTGCGTTTCGGCAGGGTCATGGACGTGTTCGTCTTGGGATTACGCCCACGGCGGGCCGATTTTACGCGTACCACAAAGTTACCGAACCCTGAGATCTTGATCGTGTCCCCGCCTTCCAGAACGCCCTTCATCACTTCCAGCACGCCTTCAAGGAGGTCCGCACTTTCGTTCCGTGGCAGGCCGGACAGATTTTTGATCTCGTCCACGAAATCTGCCTTCGTGAACGTTTTTACGGCCGGGCGCCGAGAATCAGAGGACACTGCCGGAATCCTTGGTGATCACGGCCTCGTAAAGCCGAAACGTGAACGTATCCGACCGTTCCGCCCCGACATCCCCCACGGAGCGAATATCCAGCGTCCAGAGCCCCTCGTCGGCGCTGTCGGGCTCCAGGGGATACTCATCCGTCTCGTCCTTGCCGCTATCCGTGCCCACCGCCGCCTTGTCCACGTCGGCCTCGAATTCGTCCGTCAGGGCGACGCGGACGGTGTGCACCGTGCCAATCGGCCCACCACCGGGCGAAACGGTGCCGGTGCCGATCTCCACCTCACCCGAGGAACTGGTGAGCGGCACGGTGACGTCCGCGCACGGCGAAGGGTCACAGGTCGTGCCCACTGCCACCGTGACGGCGTTATCGTCCGCGTTGTACTGCTCGTACGTCGTCTCCGTGCTTTCTGTGCACGCAAACAGTCCGAGCAATACGACGAGCATGCGACCTACAGCGAGCCCTTGACCGCGGCGACGACCGCAGCAAAGCCTGCCGGATCGTTCAACGCCAGATCGGCCAGAATCTTCCGGTCGAGCTGCACGTTGGCCTTCTTCATGCCGGCCACGAAGCGGCTATACGAAATGCCATTCGGGCGAAGTGCCGCGTTGATGCGGACAATCCAGAGACCACGAAAGTGCCGCTTCTTCTGCTTTCTACCGACGAACGCCGAACGCTTCGCACGGTCACTGTGCTCCATTGCCTGACGGAGGCGTTGGCGGCCCCCGAAAAAGCCCTTGACGCGCTTGTAGAGCCGGGTTTTGCGGACACGAGATAGGGCAGCGCGCTTTACACGAGCCATGGTGAACTCCTCAACTTGAAAGCCGGTTCCCAGCCAGACCGGAGTGGTCGAGGCGGTAGTGGCGGGGGGAAATCTACTTGTACGGGATCAGGATCGCGACGTTGGCCGCGTCACGCGGGTGGATGTACCCGGTCTTGCGAAGTCCGCGTTTGCTGTCCTTCGACTTGTGCTCCAGCATGTGGCGAAGCCCGCGCTTCTTGTACTTGATCTTGCCGGACGCAGTCTTGCTGAAGCGTTTGGCGGCGGCACGGACGGTTTTTAGTTTGGGCATGACGAGCTTCCTTTAGATTTTTTTCTTGGTGGGCGCGAGGAGCATCACCATTTGGCGGCCGTCCATCCGCGGGGCCATCTCGACGACCGCGCACGGCCCGAGCATCTCCGCGAGTTTCTTGCACTGCTCTTCGCCGATATCACGGTGGGCGATTTCACGGCCACGAAACCGCACCGTCACCTTTACCTTGTCTCCATCTTCAAGGAAGCTCCGAACGGCACGTTCCTTGACGTTGAAGTCATGGTCATCCGTCTTGGGGCGGAGCTTGATCTCCTTGATTTCCACGATGGCCTGGTGACGACGCGCTTCCGCGTCACGCTTCTTTTTTTCATACTTCAGCTTCCCGAAGTCGGTGATCTTGCAGACAGGCGGGCGGGCGAGCGGGGCGACCTCGACGAGGTCAAGTCCGCGCTCACGTGCGAGTGCCATTGCATCTTCGGTCAGGAACTCTCCGAGCTTTCCGCCTTCTTCGTCGATGACGAGGACACGGGGAACTCGAATGCGTTCATTGACTCGCGGTTCGTTGCGCTCGGGAACGACCTGCTGTTGATCACGTCTGGGGGGACGCCGCAAAAACTCTCCAACTTTGGGGGGATAAAAATGAAAGTGGTAGGCACGGACAGGATTGAACTGTCGACCCCCGCCGTGTCAGGGCGGTGCTCTTCCACTGAGCTACGTGCCTAAGAGCGCGCCCCACTATTCCAAGCGGGCGAGCGCGTCAAGCACCGTCCGGGCGACGGCCGGAGCGGCCGCGTCCGGTGTGGCCGCGGCGGGTTGTAACATGATGAGAGACGTCACCCCGGCGTCGCGAATGCCGCACGGCGAGATCAGCGAAAATCCGGTGAGATCGTTCGTCAGGTTCATGGCAAACCCATGAATGGTCACGCCATGGCGGACGTGCAAGCCCACGGCACAGATTTTCTCGTTCCCCACCCAGACCCCGGGGTGCCCCGGGCGGACCGCAGCCGCCACGCCACTCGCCGCCAGAAACGCGATGGCAGCGTCCTCTATTGCCCCAACGACCCGTCGGATTCCCGCCCGCCGCACGTCGACGATGAGGTACCCGACGAGTTGGCCGGGCTCATGGCACGTCGCGAGTCCGCCTCGCTCCGTCGCCACCACGTCGTAGCCCGCTGCCGCGGCCGCCCCGACATCCACTTCGCCTCCCCGGCGGCCAAGCGTAATCACCGGCAGATGCTCGAGAAGCCAGAGTTCTCCACGCTCCCCGGCGATGACGCGCTCCCGGAAGGCGTGCTGCCGGGCGTGCGCATCGGCATAGGGCACGCTGCCCAACCATCGCCACGCAATGTCCACCGCGGCTACGCCCGATACAGCGTGCTCTGGCGGTAGTGATCAAGGAGAAAGCCCCCGATCACCGCGAGCGTCGCCGTAATCGGTACCGCGAGCACAAGGCCGCCCAGGCCGAGCAGGTTCCCGCCTACGATGAGCGCCACCATGACGACCATCGGGTGAAGACCAACGCGATCCCCGACCAGGGATGGCGTCAAAACCGCGCCTTCGAGGCCCTGTCCGACGACGTACGTCACGACACATGCAACGACATGCCAGTCGAACCCGAATTTCAGCAGCGCCAGCGTGCACGAAAGAACAAGGCCGACCAGGGTTCCGACATATGGGATCAGGAAAAGCGCCCCGGAAAGCAGGCCAACCGACACAGCGAGGTCGATCCCCGCGATGAGCAGGCCGCCGGTGTAAATGAATCCGAGGCATACGGCAACGGTCAACTGCCCGCGAACAAAGCCCATCAATCGGGCATCAATCTCACTCGCCAGAACGCCCGCTACGGAGCGCCAGCGACCAGGAACCAGCCCCTCGGCGCCGCGAAGCAGCCGCGGCCAGTCACGCAGGAGGTAGAACGTGAACAACGGCAGGAGCGAAATCGAGAGGAGCGAGAGGATGACGGACAGCCCGCCCTGCGCTGCCGACTGCAAGTACGCCTGAATGCGTGCGCGTACGTCGGGGGAGATGGCAGCAAGGTACTCGGGAAGCCGCGCCCGCAGCTCGTTGAAGTCGACGGGCAGATCGATGCGAAGCCGCGCCTCGATTTCGCCGATATGGGGGCCGATCTGTGTCGCAAGGTTGTCGATGTACGGCCGAATGTTCTGGCCCAGCTCACCGATCTGACTCGCAAACGACGGCACCAGCCACACCAAAAACAGCGCCAACATGGCCGCTATTCCGCCGGCAACGGCAATAATTGCCGCGTCCCGCGATACGCCCCGCCGCTCCAACGCGCTTACCGGCGGGTTGAGCAGGTAGGCAAACACAGACGCCGCGAAAAGCATCGAGATGACAGACCAGGTCACGTAGAGCAGCAGCGTCGTAAGCGCAACCCCGACCGAAATCCAGATAAGCTTCGCCTGCCAGCCGGGACCGGCCGCCGAGGATCGGCGGAACGACGCCACCCGCGCCCCTGATCCGCTGTGCGCGGAGCGCCTCAACATTCGCGAGCCCGGCGCGTCATGGATCCACCACGATCACGACATTGCCGTGCAGCAGAAAGTCCGTCAACGCCGCGGCCTCGGTCACGCGCGGCGCATCCAGCTCGTCGAGCACGAGGTCCGTTTCCTCGACGATGGCGCTGGCGCGGACGAACAGCGGCTCCGCGCCCGCCCGCTTCACCGCTACCGGATCCGCGGGGTCGTGAACGTAGACGACCGGCGGGCGCAAACTGGCCGCGTACTCGCTCAAGGTCTCCACGCTGTAGATCACCGCCCCGCCGGCCTCCCGGAGCCGCGGCGCCACTGCCGGAGCGACCTTCAGCCCGCGGGCATCGACCACGACGCCCGTTACACCGGCCGCCGCCGCAGGCCGCTCCACCCCCTGCGCCAGATGCGTGAGCGCCGGGCGCAACCAAGCGTGAATCGGAAGCGCCGCCTCGATGTGCACGCTCCCGGACGTGAAATATTGGCTTTCGAACACCTCGAAGATGGACTTGTTGTCATCCAGCCGATCGGACACCGCGTCGTGCGCCTCGAGCAAGTCCGACGCGTACTGACGGCTCGAAATGCGAATCTTCCGGCAAAGGTCCAACATTTTTGGACCGAGCTTCGCGCGCGCATCACCCTCCATCGCCTCGATACTTGCGAGCACGCCTGTAGCGCTCGCGCCGTCCGCCCCGGCGATCAAACGTAGGTTCGTCCAATCGATCTCCCCATCACCGAGGTCCTCGACGACCGGATCGAAGGCAAACGCCCGCAACAGGATCAGCATCATGACAACCTCACCGCCTCCGCCCGCCCGATCAGCGCACGCACGCCCTCTATCAGCTTCGGCGAAGCGTTGACCTGCCATTCCGGACCTAGCCGCAGTCGGGCGCGAAACGGCGGTTCGCCCAGCTGGGCGGCGTCCTCAAAGACGATGGTCGTCAGGCAACTTCCTCGATTGTTCGCAAGGAGTTCACGGATCGCAAGAAACGTTTCTTCCACCAGATCATCGCCACGGAGCCGCAGTTCGACGCGGCCCGTGCGTCTTTCCCGAACGTCCTCCATGAGCTCCGCGCCATCCGCAAGGATCTTCGCCCCTTCTGGCTTCCGTTCCACCTTGCCCTTGACCAACAGCGGACGACCGCTGTCGAGCGCGGCTCGGGCCTTGTCGAGCGACTTCGGGAAGAACGTGCACTCTACCGATCCATGGAGGTCTTCCAGGGCGACAAACGCCATCCAATCCCCCTTTTTCGTCTTGATGAGACGCTTGCTCGCCACGATGCCGCAGATGGCGACCTCGGCCTCTGGGTCCTTTTCACCGACGGTTGCCGTCGTCGTGAGCCCCCAACGCTCCATCTCGTCCTCGAAGGCCTGCGCGGGGTGACCCGTGAGGAAGAGGCCGAGCGCCTCCTTTTCGTTCTTCATCCGCTCCCCAACTGCCCATTCCCCCACGTTCGGCAGCTTGAACGATGGTTTACTCGACCCACCGCCACCGAACAGCGACACCTGTCCAGACGCTCGGAGCGCAATCTCCGCCTGGGCCGCGCTCATGCCCGATTCGAGTCCACCGAGCATGCGGGCCCTCGGCTCGCCAAAACCGTCGAGCGCCCCGCACTTGATCAGGCTCTCCAGCACTTTTTTGTTGACGCGTCGATAGTCAAGACGCCCAAGCAGGTCCATGAAATCCGTGAAGCGACCGGGTCCGCGTGCCTCCGCGATCGCGTCCACAGCACCCTGACCGATGCCCTTGATAGCGGTCAGACCGTACCGAATTGCACCCCGGTCGTCAGGGGGAACGTCGAAGCGGCCCATCGACGCGTTCACGTCGGGTGGCAGCACTTTCAGCCCCGCCCGCCGGCAATCGCCAATATAAACGAGGATCTTGTCACTATCCCCCGCATCAATCGACATCAGCGAAGCCATGTACTCGGCGCGGTGATTCGCCTTGAGCCAGGCCGTTTGGTACGCGATGACCCCGTAGGCGGCAGAGTGGCTTTTATTGAAGCCGTACTCCGCGAATTTCGCCAGCAGATCGAACAGGTCACTGGCCTTCTGCTCGTCGTGCCCCCGCGCAACCGCGCCCGTGACGAACCGCGTCTTTTGCCGGCCCATTTCCCCGGCGTCCTTCTTGCCCATCGCCCGGCGCAACAAGTCCGCTTCGCCGAGGCTGTACCCCGCAAGCACCTGCGCGACCTGCATGACCTGTTCTTGATAGACAATCGTGCCGTAGGTCGTCGAGAGAATAGGTTCCAGCTCCGCAAACGGATATTCCACCCGCTGCCTTCCGTGTTTACGGGCAATGAAGTCGTCGACCATGCCGGACGAAAGCGGCCCGGGCCGATACAGCGCCACCAAGGCCACAAGGTCGTCGAGGCATGTCGGCAGCAGGCGGGCCAGCAGCTCCCGCATACCCGAGGATTCGACCTGAAACACACCGAGGCCATCCCCCTTCTGGAGGAGTCGCCAAGTCGCCGGGTCGTCCCAGGGGATTTGCGTAATGTCGATGCGCTCGCCGGTGTTGGCTTCCACCATCTCGACGGCGTCCCTCACCTGATCGAGGGTCTTCAGGCCGAGGAAGTCGAACTTGATGAGCCCGATGCTCTCCGCCGACTTCATGTCGTACTGCACGACCGGCCCGCCTTCCGGGCCGTCCCGATAAAGCGGCGCCAACTCGACGAGCGGGCGATCGGCGATGACCACGCCAGCCGCATGCACGCCCGTTTGCCGCACATGGCCCTCGATTCCCCGCGCAAGTTCCACGATGCGCCGTACTTTCGGGTCCATCGCAATCAGCGCCGCAAACTTCGGCTCCTCGGTGACGGCCTCGGCAATCGTGATGTTGAGCTTGTTGGGAACGAGCTTCGTCAGGCGATCGCTGTCCTGAAACGACACGTCACAGATGCGGGCGACGTCCTTGAGCGCGGCCTTGGCCTGCAACTTGCCGTACGTGATGATCTGCGACACGAGGGGCGCACCGTACTTTTCACTCACGTGCGCAATCACTTCCTCTCGGCGATCCTGCGCAAAATCGACGTCGATATCCGGCATCGAGACGCGTTCGGGATTGAGGAACCGCTCGAACAGCAGGTCGAACCGGATCGGATCGATGTCGGTAATCCGCATGGCCCACGTCACAACCGAACCCGCCGCCGATCCGCGGCCTGGACCCACCGGGATTCCGCGATCCTTCGCCCAGTTGATGAATTCGGCCACGATCAGCAGATAGGCCGCAAAGCCCATCTTCACGATCGTTTTCAGCTCATGCTCCAACCGCTCTACGTACGCTGGATGTTTCGCCTCCGGCAGCTGTCGCAGGCGCAGGCGCAACCCGACGCGGGCATACCAAGCGAAGTAACCATTGAGCGTACCGCCGTCCTCGGGGCGCCCGTGCGGCACCTCAAATTGCTGTGCCGGCGGGAACGCGTCGAGGAAAAATGCCCAATTCGCGTCGGTGTCCCCGGACGCATCCGGCGGCACCGATGCCGGGAAGTAGTAGATTCCGGACGGAAAGGCGAATTGAGTCCGATGCGCAATTTCGTTCGTGCGCTCAATTGCGCCCCCATCATCGGGGAAAAGATCGCGCATTTCGGCTTCGGTCTTGAAGTAGCACTGGTCCGTGACCGGGCGGGGCCGCTTCGGATCGTTGATCGACGAACCCATCGCAATGCAATTCAGCACGTCGAGGAGCACTGCGTCCTCGGGGCGTTCATACCGAACGTCGTTGGTCACGACGGTAGCGACTCCATGTTTAGCCGCGACGCTGCGAACGTCGGCGTTGTGAGCCGGCTGGGCCTCCAGACCGTGGTCCATCAATTCCGCGTACAGCCGCTCCGTGCCGAACACGTCACCGAGGAGCGCCATGCGTACGTCATTTTCGGCCTCGCTGTTTCGACGAATCGCGCCATGTTCGCCGCCCGTTAGACAGATCAGCCCGGCGTGGTGTGCGCGCAAAAGGTCCGGATCGATGCGCGGCCGGAAATAGAGGCCATCGAAGATAGCGCGCGTCACCAACGCACAGAGGTTGCGATAGCCGACATCGTTCTCGACGAGGAGGACCACGGAATAGGCGGGGTCCAGGCGCCCCTCCCGGCAGGCGATCCCGCGCGGGTCGATCCACATCTCCGCGCCGAACACCGGATGAATCTTCTTCTCTTTGCACGCCTTGTACAGCTCGACGGCGCCGTAGAGGTTCTGGGTGTCCGTCAGCGCAATGGCGTCCATTCCCGCAGCCGCAGCCGCAGCCGCGAGTTTTTTCGGCGAAGGCACTCCGTTGAGCACCGAAAACTGCGAGTGCACGTGCAGATGCGCGAATGCCATGGCGCTTCCTAACCGCGCCGCCGCGCCATTCGGGGGGTCACCGCGGACTGAATTTGAGGCGTGCGCCGGCGCACTACGGCCCCACGGCCACACTCACAGCCCGCGCGCGCGCCCAGATCGTGAGAAACCGCTCCGCCGACCGGTCCAAAGGCCGTCGATCCGAGCCCGACGCGGCCAGAAGCGCAAACATCGGCTCGACCAGGCCGGTGTGCGCCAAACCCTCCACGTCGAAGGCATTAAGTTCCCTACCACTCGGCGCCGACTCACACCCCCGCGCGCCGTACTTGGGTCGGGGGTGGTCCACGCCCCCCTGAAAGTCCGAACCCCATGCCACGGGCTGGCCCGGCAATGCCGAAACCACGTGGTCCCATTGGCGTTGGAAGTCGTCTATCGAGCCAGGACACCGGTCCGACGAACGGTCCTCGGGCAACGGGCGTGGCGCAAGGTGGGACAAGTTCGCGGTGACGCCCACCAGCCCCCCCAGTGACGCAATCTCCCCCAGTTCGCCATCCGTCAGCGCAACCGGATCGCGACGAACAGCATCGGCGGTAACGTGCGAGTAGACGGGCGCAACACTGCGCTTTCCAAGAATGGCAATGGCCTCGGCGAACGACGCGCGTGACATGTGCGCCATGTCCACGACGATGCCAGCGTCCACCAGCGCGCCGATTCGTTCGACCCCCACGGCGGTGAGGCCGTGCCGGGCAGGCGCCAAACCCTCCCGCCAACAGCCGGGGACATTCATCACGAACAGCGCTCCACCCTGACACCAGGCGCCGCCGATCGCATTGTCCGCCAGATGGATGGGCGTGATCACGGCGACGCCCCGTGCGGCCCACCCCATCGCATCCTCTGGGCCGTCCAAGATCTTTGTTCCGCCTTCAATCCCGTGCACAATCGCGGTGCGTCCACTTGCGACGATGGAGCGTGCCTCGTCGGGGGTAAGCGCTACGCCAAAGCGGTCGGCGTGCCGCGCGCTGAACGCTTCGACGTAGTCCAACTGGCGCTCGATCCGGGCGCGCATGGTCCGGCGCGACTCGAAATCGGTGTAGAAGGGATTGGCGTACGCCAAACTCACCAGGATGGAAGGGCCTGGTTCGGAAAGCTGGGTCGAAAAAATCTGTTGCCGCAGCGCATGGCGGTTGGTCAGACCCGCCGGGGCCGCGGCCTCCGGTCCTCCTCCGTAAACGGGTACTGCAAGGTGAGCCGCGATGTGAATGTGCAGGTCCACGTACCCCCGAACGGGAGCAGCGGGCTGGGCCGGTTCGGCTGCTTCGTTCGGCTCGGCCGCATAGGGCGGCGCGGCAGGCTGGGCGTGGGCGGAGCACAGCAGCGCAAGGAAGGCGGGCAACATGGGCGGCGGCAGAGTAATCCCTCCGCCTCGACGCCTCCGGAGTCTGATGCCTGCCGTGACCATCCAAGACACCGACACCGCATGGACCGTACGGATCCCGCGCGTGCGCACGGCGCGACTTGTGCTCCGCGAACCTCGCCTCGCCGACTTCGAGGCAGCGGCTTCGGCGGCGGCCGACCCCCTCGCAACCGCCCACCTCAGCGGACCGCTGGACCGGCGCGAGGCCTACAAGCGCCTGCACGTCTCCGCAGGCGGGTGGGTACTGCAAGGCATGGGATGGTGGACGGTCGAGTTGCCGGACACGGGACCCATCGGATCTGTCGGGGTTTTTCGCCGTGAATCCGGGCCGGACGTGGAGATGGGCTGGATCATTCACCGGGCGTTTTGGGGTCGCGGCTTTGCCTCGGAGGCCGCCGGAGCTGCGCTGGGCCATGCGGTGGAAACGTGGCGAATCACCCGCGTTATCGCGCATATTGGCCAGGGAAACGTCGCGTCGATCGCGGTGGCCACGAAGCTCGGAATGCGCTGCGAGGGGGAGGTGGATTTCTACGGAGACATCGACTGGCGCTACGCTTTCGGCGGCTGAGCGCGAAACCTCCGGGGCGTAAGCGGTGGCTACCTAGCTTCGTCCACACTTTTTGCCAATTCGTCCCTGAAGTCGACGCGGAGGCGAATGAGGGGGTTGAAGACGCCGCGTCGGGTGTCGAAACCGATCCCGCCGGTGGGACGCACAAGTTCGCCGACGACGCTGAGCTCTCTGCCGAAGTCGATGATGGTTTCAGGCCGGTACTCGCTCGACAGTGGTAATGGATTATCCTGTGCAAACGCCGGTGAAAGGGTGAGCGTGCGGGCGAGTGTCAACGCAAGTAGCATGGAGCCTCCACCGCAGTTGGACACCCGTTGAGCGCCGAGGTTCCGCGGGAACATGCCGTCGGGCACGGAATTCCGCGCCCGCACGCGCCGGCCGCGGCGGGTCCTCGCCCATGCTCCGAGGGCGACAGCGATAGGTTCCGCCAGTGACCGCCAACGCGCACACCGCCCGTCGCCTGCCCGCCGCGTTCGTTGCTGCGTCCGTCACGCTTGCGATCGTGGCGACCAGCCGATCGTGGGGTCACATGCGCGTCATCGGTCGCCTCGACGGCGAACTGCGCGACCACCTCTGGGTCGCCTGGATGGTCGGCGAGCGCCTCCGCCACGGCGCCATCCCCCTCACCTTTCCGGAAGCAGGATTTCCCCAGGGCATCGCCCTCTATCCACTCGATCCGCTGCATCAGGGCGCGATCGCCATCGTCGGCGCGGTCGTCGGCCTTCTCCCCGCCGTCGGCCTGGTGGCGACGGCCCTGTACGCGTTGACCGGCATCGGCGCCGGTCGCCTCGCGCTAGCGCTTGGCTCCTCACGGAGCGGTGCTGTCATCGCGGCGATGGCGGCCATGCTTGGGCCGCCGATCCTCGGGCCGTTCTCCGATACGCAGACGGAAGGGATGGGCGCCGGATGGGTGCTGCTGATGGTGTCAGAGCTGGCGGCCAGCCGCCCGTCGGGTTGGCGGGCTGCACTTTTCGGCATGGCCGTCGTCGCAAGCTCGCCGTATTTGGCGCATGTCGTGGGGCCTGTTGCCGTCGTTGTCTACGTCGCTCGGCGACTTCCGTGGGCGCCGGCCCTCACCGTCGCCGTCGTGTCCGCGGCATTATTCGCGGCGTTCCTGCACGCGGAAGGCGGCGAGCATGGCCGGATCGCCGCGCGCGCAATCCGGGCCGACCACCCACCGATCAGCGCCACCAGCGACGTGCTACCGCGCGCGGTCGTGCAAACGGCGGTCACCCGCGCGGTAGCGCCGTACCCATCCCCTACCGAAACGGGCCCGCGGAAATGGGCCGGCTGGGCCATGCCGTGCGCGGCCCTCCTTGCGATGGTGGCAGCCTTCGTCCGTCGTCACAAGCGTACGCTCGTAGTCGCCGCCGCGGCCCTCGCCTGCGCCTCTCTCGCCGTCGGGAGCGGCCAGGCCCACGGCATGACCTTCCCGTACGACGCGTTCTGGCGGTGGTTTCCCGGCGGAAACCTCGCGTGGAAACCCAGTCAGTACGGAGTTCCTGCTTGGGGGCTCGCGGCCGCCGTGCTCGCAACGCTCCCGACGCTGCCCGCGGTCCTCTCTCTTGCCCTCATCGCAGCGGAAACGCAGCTCCGCGGCCCCACTCCCCTCCCCCTTCCCGCCACACTCCTCGCGCCCCGCGCGGCATGGACCGCACTCGCGACGGAGCCGGACGGCGGGCTCATCCAATTCCCCGCCCGCGCCCGTGCGCCCGACCGACCGTTGCCGGCGGACGAACTCCTTGGCCCATTGTTCCACCATCGTCCGCTGGGCGAAACGTTTGACCGGGGCCGGAATCGCATTCACATCGAACTCCTTGAGGCGCTCGCCGCGGCGGCTGGACTGCGCGCCGACCGCCGCGCGCCTCCCCTGCCCCGGGCGCTTGCATACGTCGGCCACGAAGGATTTCGCGTGCTCCTCGTACACACCGACCTGCTCGGGGAAACGCCGTCTGCACGACTTGAGCTTGCGCTCTCCGCGCTCGTTCCAACGATTCAGCGGTGGCCGGACGGCACAATCGCGTACAGGTTGTCTCCGTGATTGCAGGATTGCCCTTCTTGATCATCGGCGCCGGCGAGCTTTGGCTTGCGGCAATTGCCCCGGTCTGGGCGGCCGTTCCATTGGCGTGGGCGGGCGCGGCCACAGGTTGGGTCGGCCTTGCGTACATCGTGCGAAAGCCGGCATGGCTCGCCAAACATCACCGCGCCCGCGTCGCGCTGCTACCGTTCCTGTTGTTCGCGCGGGGCGTTGCGACGTTGACGCAGCGGCTCGGACTGCGGGAGCGTGTTGAGATCATCCCGGGGCTGTGGGTCGGCGGCTGGCCACGGGGGGGAGCGCCCGAGCTCGCCCAACTCGACCTCACCGCGGAATTACCTCGGCGAGGAGAGGCGCTCCGGTACGTGTGCGTTGCGATGTTGGACGGCGCTCAGGCCGACGACGAGGGTTACCACACCGCCGTTGAAACGGCGCTCGCGTGGCGGCGGGAAGGGATTCCCGTGCTCATTCACTGCGCGTACGGGCACGGTCGCAGCGTCGCCGTGCTGATCGGCGTGATGGTGCGAGAAGGGAGCGCGGCGGACTGGAAGGATGCGCACGCCAAGGTGCTCGCCGTGCGCCCGGGCGCGCGGATGACGCCGGGTCAGCGGGAGATGGTGGCGAGGTTGGCCGCAGGGGCGGGGCCGTAACCGCCGGGGGCCCAAATCTCGCGATACGCTCGCCGGATGGTACGGCGCTGGATGCTACGGGCGGTCGTTTTTGCGGCGTGTGGCGCCGCAGGGTGCAAGGGAGCGTCGCAAACGTCGCCGGTCGCGCCAACCTGCGCGGCGGGGGAGATCGTCGATGGTGCCGCGTGCGTTCCGGCGGCGTGCGGGGTCGGTCGCTGGGGTGCACTGTCGGACGTGGACGCCATCTTCGTGGACGCCGCAGCAACCGGGGGGGACGGTTCCGCGGATGCGCCACTTTCCTCGCTTTCGGATGCGCTCGCGGGGGTGGAATTCGGTGCCACGATCGTCCTCGCCGCAGGGAGCTATCCGGGGCCGGTCACGATCGAGGCGCCATTGATACTGGTTGGGCGATGCCGCGAAAAAGTGGAGATTGTCGGGGGCGATGGCCCGACGGTCGCCGTCAACGCCGAACGAGGCGACGTCGTGACGCTCCACGAACTCACGATCACAGGGGGGAGGGGGGGCGTGAGCGTGACCCGCGGCGCGCTCGGACTGGATCGCGTCGTCGTGCAGAGCGCGGTCGAGTTCGGCGTCCACGCCATCGGGTCCGGCGCCGCCGTCGTCGCAACCTCGCTCACGGTTACGGGCACGACGTCCACCGCGCCCAATGCACCCGACGGCTACGGCATCCGATCCATTCAAGGCGCCGAGTTCGTTGGGCAGGGTGTCGAGGTGCTGGACTCTACCTTTGCCGGCGCCGTCGTCGATGCCACGGCAACGATCGCGCTCACCGACTGCACGATTGCCGATACGCGCCAACGTGCCGCGGGCGACTGGGGTGTGGGCGTGACGTCGGCAGGCATACTGTCCCTGCAGGCGTGTACCGTCGAGCGCAATCACGGCAACGGGCTCCTCCTTACCGGAGGTACGGCGCTGGTCGAGGACTCCGTGATTGCCGATGTGGGCGCCAACAAAGACGGAACGTACGGCTATGGAATCGACGCAGAAAGCGCGGCCGTTATCGTCCGGCGCACGGAGATTCGCGCCGCGAACACGTACGGCGTGTTTGCCTTGGGGAGCGACACGTCCGTGTCCCTGGAAGAGGTGATCGTTCGTGACACCGTGGAGGGCAAGGAGCTTGGGCAGTGCGCCGGCATCGCAGTCACCGGCGGTGCCACGCTGACCATCCACGGTGGCGAGGTGAGCGGGAACTCTTCGACGGGGATCGCCGTCGGCGGCGAAGGTTCGACTGCCACCGTCACCGGAACCGCAATCGTCGACACGTGTGAGTCCGCAGCGGGCGAGGCTGGGTACGGCGTCGGCGTCGGCGAAGGTGGGTACGCCGAGTTCGTCGACGTTTCCATCGAGCGGAACCACGCGGTGGGCGTTTTGGTGACGGGCGTTGGCGCGCACGCAACGCTCCGCCAATCCCGAGTGGCCGACACCCGCGCGGGAACGACGGCAGGGTACGGGGCAGGGATTGAAGTGACGGAGGGCGCAGCGGCCGCGATCGAGGACACCCAAGTTGCCCGGAGCCAGGGCGTCGGTGTCAACGTGTGGGGAATGGGCTCTACGCTCACGGCGACCCGTCTATCCGTAGCCGCCACAAAGGAGACGCTGATCGATGGTCTGGGATGGGGCGTCGCCGCCCAAAACGGTGGCAACGTCGAGTTGACGGCGAGCACGGTCACCGAAACGCACGGTCTTGGCGTGATGGTCGCGGACCCGACCACCCGCGCGACGCTCGCGGATACGATCATCTCCGACACGCGCCGCACCGCGGCGAGGCTGGTCGCCTTGGGGATCTACACCGCCGACGGCGGGAACGCGGAGCTTACCGACGTCACGATCCGCGGGACGGAGGGACCGGGGACGTGGGTGGTAGACGGCGGGGCACTGCTGTGTACGCGATGTGCGCTGACCGGAAACGGATTCGCGGGAGCGGTCGTCGTCGGCGGGACCCTCACGCTGTCGGATAGCGATGTCTCCGACAACCTCGCGGACGCCTCCCTCGGCGCCGGCATTGGGATCCTGGCGCGGTACTACGACGACGCGCTGACGACGCTCCGTGTGGACGCCTCCACGATCGAGGGGAATGGCGCCGCCGGATTGTGGGTGCACGGCCCCGTCGATGCCGCGGTTACCGGAAGCACGGTCGCCGGCGGCGACGGAATCAAGGCGGGCAACCTTACCCTTGGAGGCCATGCCATTCTCGCGGTCGACCTCGTCACGCGTGCGGAGCCTCCGTCCGGCCTGGTGGTCGCGGCGTCGGAGATCGTCGGCGGCGCCGGACCCACCGTGCTTATGGATGCAGCGGACGCCGCGTTGACCGACGTCACCTGGTCGGCCACAGCCGTACCGCTTCGGAAGCAGCGCTGCTCGGGAGACGAGGATCTGTCGGCGTACGCGCACGTGATCGGGGCCGAGCTCTGCCCCGCCGACGACATCCTCCTTCTACCGCTCCGGCCGAGTCTCGGACTCCCCGCACCGACAGCGATCGAGTAGCGACCGGAAGCCCGGCAAGCCTGTCTGTCGCCCATCGGCCAGGCGGCGGCGTTGACGCCCCCGGACTCGCAGCTTACCGCGGGCCCCCATGCTCCCGTCGTCCGGCCGGCTACCGTCAACGTCCGCCGCCCCCGCGGCCGACACCGCGTTTCGGGTGTTCGCGTTTGCCTGGGCGCTGTCGGTAGAACTCGGCATGGTAAGCCGAGGAATGGTGACCACGCCGATGCGCATCGTCGTAAGTATTGCTGCACTTGTCGTGATGATCTTCCCAGGTCAGCCGCTGGTGCTTGCCTGCCTCGCGGTGGCGTGGTGCGTACACATCAGCGTGGACAACTACTCCCAGGTGTACGTCCACCATTGGCTCGTCACGCTTGGGTCGTGGTCGATCCTGCTCGCCGTCGCGGCCGGTGCACGGCGAAACGTTGCCGCGTGGCGTGAAGCGGTGGTCAACGCGCTCCATTTCGCCGCCCCAGCCATCGCGACGATCGGGTTGGTGGCCGCGGGCGCCTCCAAGCTCAACACGGGGTTCCTCGATCCGGCCGTGAGCTGCGCCAATACGATGTACCAGTGGCAACGTTCGGTGTTTCCATGGTCGCTGATGCCGAGCGCGCCGTGGACCATCGTGGCGGCGATCGTGTTTACGTTTGGCGCCGAGCTGGGCGGGCCGCTGCTCGTGTCGAACCCGCGCACACGTCGGGTCGGCTTTCTGATGATCGCGGCGTTCTTCTTTGCCATCGGCACGAATGCGCAGGCGCGGCTCTACGAGTTCTCCGGCCCGTTTCTAGCGCTGTACTGCCTGCTGATCGACTGGACACACCTGCGCGCCCGCATCCCCGCCGCCCTCGCCCGCATCCCGAGGTGGGCCATCGTCGCGTGCCTCGTCGTCGTCGTTGCCGGCGCCATGGCCGGCGATCACGCCGGCACCCTTCGCAGCGTCAAGATGATCGGCGCCCGCGCCGTCTATGTGCTTGCCCTCGCCGTGTTCGTAGCGGCGGTGCTCGCGCCGGGGGCGTTCCCGCACCGGTCGTTGTTGCCGCACATCACATGGCTTGTGCCGGCCCTCGCGCTCTCGCACGAAATGCTGGCGTACGTCGGCTTGCGAACGCATCGGAATTTCGCTATGGCCGCGAACTTCATGGTCAACACGGAGATCACCGATCACGTCGTCGTTCGCTCCGTGCCCGACCTCGGCGTGAACCGACTCGCCATTCTGAAAACATCGTCCGACAAGGAATTGAACCTGCGCGGGCGCGGTGGCTTGCCACTGTGGGTGCTTGAGGATCGGATCGCCCGCCATCGCCGGCTTGCCGTCACCTACACCTATGAAGGCGTGGATGTCACGGTGACTGCGGACGAGGACCACTCCCGCTTCGCGCGGAACCCATGGGCGAAGCTGCTGGATCTGATGGTCCAGCCGCTCGGACCGCGGCCGCCGGGATGCGGACACAAACCGCCTTCCCGTTGACCGGCGCGGCCCCGTTGTGGGGCGCCGGTTAGTTCCCCATGCCGCCGTTCCGTCGGCTCCCGGAGCCATGAAACGGAGCGCGGCATGGGGAACTGCGGGGATGGGGAGAGGGCCACGCCCGGCGCGTTATCCAACGCGCCGGGCGCCGCAGGCCGGAAAGCGCAGCTTGGA
>CAMAWH010000079.1 GCA_945861635.1 Klebsiella pneumoniae
CGAGCACCCGTTCAGGTTGATGCGGACGGCCTCAAAGGCCGAAAATGTCTTCCCGGACTCGCCAGGAATGGCACCCCCGAACGCGTAGTCCTGCGGCATCGTGCAGAACATCGAGAAGCCGGTGAGAAACGTGGCGGCAAGGTCTTCACGACCGACCAGGACGTCCTCCAAGCCCACGGCCGACAGGTCAATCGCCGCGTCGGCATCCGCTTCGATGCTGTCCGCGTCCGGCGTGCCCAGCACGGCGTTCATGTAGATCGGGAGGATCGGCTCGATGACCCACGACAGGAACTGCAGGTCGTCCGCCGGCTGGCTCGCGTTGAAGATGTCCTTCTCGCTGATCGGAAGCACCGCTTCGTTCACGAGCGGCATGCCGAGCCGCGACACCTGCACCCATTCCCCGCGCGACTTCACCGTGGTGGTGTCGGCCCTACGGATGGTTACCGCTCGACGCGAAGTGGTCGCCCAGGCCGCAATGACGTCGTTCTTGGCAGCCGCCGACGGATCCGCGCCGTCCCTCGTCAGGCTCTTCTTGTCCACCGAGATCGCGATGGTGTGCACGTTGTAGCCGAGGAGGGAATTGGAATTCGGCCCAACGCCCACGCCGAGGAGGTCGAACGTGTGCGCAAGATCGACGAAGAACGTCTCCTGGCGTGGGCCCGCGAAGTAGTCGTAGCCGACGCCACCGACGGTGGTGGAAACGACGTGACTCGTCGTGATGCTGCCGCCGGCATCGGACGCCGGATCGTAGCCGCCAACCACCATGCTGCGCGCGCCAACGTTGGCCGGCGCGACATCACCACTGCCGATTACCGTCGCAACGCCGTCATCGACCCGGGTGAGAGTGTAGGTCTGCGCGATGTTGATGTCCTCGATGCCATCCACGCCCTGCACGCCACCGTCCGGAGCGCCAAACAGCACGCCGTCGTTGTACAGGAAGGTTTCCGGGATGTTGAACGTCGTTTCCGTACGGACCTGGAACGTGACGTCCTCGAACCCATCTCCTTCGTTGTCCACGTTGATCTCGTAGAGCACGTTGTCATCGAAGTTGTGGAAGTTCGGACCCGAGTACGGGGCCTGAAGCGGCAAGACGTTCAGCAGGAAAACCAGCCGATCGGAGTTGGCCGGATCGACGAACATGTAGAAGTCGGTCAGGTCGGCGGCGGGGTCCATCGAGATGGCCGGGGCCTCACGGTGGGAACTAGCGAACGCCGGAGAAACGGTCATGGAAAGCAGAAGAGAGGTCAGCATTTTTGCCTCGTTATAGGAGTAGAAAAGGATTTAGTAGGAGAGGACGTAGAGGTCGGCACTGCCCGCGCTGGACAGCTCCGCGACGTAGACGCTGCCCGCAATGGTTGCGACGCCAGCCGGCAACTCAAGCAGGCCGGCCGTGTCGAGCACCGACATTGCCGAGCCGTCGTCGACGATCTCGACGATACCCGGACTACCGATGGTCGAGTAGTACAGCAGGCCGCCGCCGGGACTGGATGCGAGACCGCCCGGAAAGGCGACGTTGAATCCAGTTGACACGATGGTCGGGATGTAGCCGGGCACCTCGTACGCAATGATCGCCGGACGCTGTCCGTCGGCCGCGAGGCTGTCCATCAGATACACCATCGATCCGTCCGGGTGGACGGCGATGGCCATCGGATCAACCAGGTCTCCGCCCGTTACGACCGCGGTGACCGCGCCCGTTCCGTCCACCGTGAACAGCGCCGCCTCACCTGTAGCGGTGAAGCCGGTGACATACAGGAACGTCCCTCCGTGTCCGACCGCAACGTCCCCCGGCATGTCCACCGTGCCGGAAACCCCGATCTCTACGACCGAGCTGCCACCGAGCGGTAGGGAGTACACGCCTCCGTTCATACCCGCCACACCCTCGTCCGCCGCGACGTCGGAGATGAGCAGCTCGGCGGCCGCCTCGTTGAGCGCAATGCCCGACGGTTGCAGCAGCGGAGCGCCGGTGAAGAGCGTCGTCAGCGTGCCCGTTGCCACTTCGATCGAAACGACCGCCGCGTCACCCGCGGAGTTGAAACCGACGGCGTACACCGCCGTTTCCGTGGCGACCACGTCCGTGGCCTCGACGAAGTCAACATCCGCGACGAACGCCGCGAATGTCGTCGACGTGCCGGTGTCACCGCTGTCGCCGGTGTCCGCCGTATCGATATCCGTGTCGGTATCCGTGTCGGTATCCGTGTCAGTGTCGGTGTCGGTGTCGGTGTCCGCGTCAGCGGAAGCATCCTTCGCCGGGCCGTCCGTCGCTGCGGGAGGAGTACACCCAACCGCCGAGAGGACGAGCGCGCCGAGAATGCCACCGCGCAGGAGTTGTGCGGGAATAGCCATGCCAGGGGTCTCCAGAGGTAGCCGAAAACCAGGAGCGGTTTGCGGGGTCGCGGAGCATACGCCGTTCGGCCGACCGTGGATCGCCAAAGCAAACATTTTCTTGACGACCCGTGCAAGGGACCCTGCGCGCCGAGCGCGCACGGATTAGACGCGCCGCCAGAGGCTCCCATGAACCGTTCTCCCATCCTCCTCCTTGCACTCTTCGCCTTTGCCTGCACGCCCCCGATCAAGGACGACACCAGTGGCGGTGCCGATGCAGACACGGATACGGACGCCGACAGCGATACCGATTCGGCCGACTCCGGGGACTCCGGAGACACGGCGTCCGACGCCACGATCACGCTGCTCTCTCCCGTCGATGGCAACGTCTACGCGGGCACGACGCTGTCCTGGACCACGACGGGCATCCTGCTCTCCGAAGAGCACATCGGCAGCACCGATATCGAGGGTGAAGGCCACGTTCATGTCGTCGTGGATGGCCAGTACATCGACGCCACGGCCGGGCTCACCTACACGCTCGACCTCACCCAGCTACCCGTTGGCGAACACGATGTGAAGGTGTCGCTCCAATCGAACAGCCACGCCGACCTCGGCCCCTCGGACAGCGCGCACGTCACGGTCACGGCCCCAAGCGTCACCATCACCAGCCCCGCGGAAGGGTCCACGGCGGGATCTGCCGGCGTCCAATGCGCCCTTTCGATCACCGACTGGGCAACGGACGGCACGGTGGACGGGGCTCCCGAGTACGGGCGCGGCCACTACCACCAGCTCGTTGACGGCGCCTATTGGGATCTCGACTCCAACCCGACCTCCACGACGTTCAAGCACCTCACGCCAGGCGCGCACAAGCTCGCGATCGAACTCGTGAACAACGATCACTCACCCGTCGGACTCGGCGTCACCGGCAGCGTCAACGTCACGATTCCTGCCGACGCCATCGACATCAACATCGACCCGACGTTTTGGACGGGGGAGTACGATTCCGCATCGCTCGGCGTGAAGGCTCAGGCAGTTAATTTCGCGCTGGATTCCGGTGGTTTCGGAGGCCCTCCGGCCGAGGGCTATGGCCACTACCACGTGTATTTGGACGGCGTGTACACCGGTGCGACGTCCAACGAGGTCGGGTACGCGCTCCACGCGTCCCCCGGCGCGCACGTGGTCATGCTGGTGGCGGCGGAGAACAACCACAATGAGCTGGGTGCGCGTGACAGCGCGGCCGTCACGGTCACCGCCGATCGCCCCGACATCGCCATCACGTCGCCGGCGGATGGCGCAACCGTCAGCGCCGCATTCGATGTCACCGTCGTGGCTGAAAACTTCCGCCTCGAACCGGAACTCGAAGGCACCCCGGTGGCCGACGTCGGGCACTACCACGCAACGGTGGATGGCCTCTACGTCGGGGCGTCCGGCGGCGACTCCATCAGCATTCCGGAGCTCTCGCCGGGCAGTCACACGCTGCGCATTTCGCTGCAGAACATCGGCCACTCCGACCTCGATCCCCTCGCCTTCGATGAGATTACCGTCGTCGTACCGGAGTAAAGCGTCGAATCTTCCGTTTGGGCTGCGTCGTCATGAACAGGACGCAGCCTACCGGGGCGTCAGCGTCCCTTCCAAGACCAGCCACCGATCCTCGACGCGTACCGTCGGATCGGTGACGGCCAGCTCCATCCCTGCAAACGCCTCGCTGAAGCTGTCCAACGGAATCGCGGGGACGGGAATCCCGGGCACGAACGTCGCGAGCGTGTTCAGCAACGGCGGCACCGTGAGCCGCACCAGCGCCGCTACATCGCCAGGATCGAGGCCAGTAGGTGACGTTTCCATCCCGACGTCGAGGTCCATCTTTGCCGGGCGCGCGTCGAGCACGAACTTCAGCTCGCCCTCCGACGACATTTCCACGACCGCACCCGTGCGCAGGTTCACCGATGCATCGATGACCTCTCCATCCTCACGCGTAACCTTCATGCGCAATTCGCCGATGGCAACATCGAGCTGCTGGTCGTCGTAGGTGGCTGGACCGGTCGTCACTGGAAGCTTGACGTCGATCTCCACGGTGTCCACGGGGCCGATCGGCGCGGGGATTTCCCCGGCGAGCGCCTGCAATTCCAGCGCGCCAAACTCGATTCCGGCGGTAGTTCCCGCAGCCCACACGTTGAACAGGAGCTGGTGGACGAAGTCGTCGTCAATCGCGACGGCAAACGGCGCGGTCGTGTCGAGCGGGAAGGAAGGACCATCTCCGTCGGTGCGGAGGGAACCCGCTCCGGCCGGCACGTCGATGACGAGGGCGCCGTCGATCCACGCATCCATCGACAGTCTCAGCCCGTCCGTCGCAACCCGCAGGCTGTTGAGCGCGATGTTGAGCGTCATTCCCGCGAAGTCTGCAGCCACCGAAAACGACGATAGATACTGCCCGATGAGGTCACCCACCATGGTCGAGACCTGCTCGGCAACGGCGTCCTCCACCCCGCTTTGCGTCCAGCCGGACAGATCGTCTTCCAAGGAGTCCGGGAACCAATCCACCGTCACCGCGAAGTTGGTGAGGGTAACATCGACGTCCTGCGGCGTGGCTGTCACGATGCCATCGTCCGCGGAAAGCTTTAGATCAAGGCTGATTTCAGCGTCTGCGGCGGCGGTACCGGTGGTCGAGAGCCAACTGAACGCGCCAGCACCCGCAACATCAAACGCCACCCAGACGTCCGAGATCGTGAGCGTCAGCGAAAGCACGCCGGCCGCAGCGAGAATGTCAACGTCGGCCGGTCCTAGTGACGCGTCGGTGATCGTCAGGCTGTAATAATCGGCGGGAAGGACCATGCCGACAAACGCCTCCTCCATCGCCGGATCGGAGAGTAAGGTTTCAGCGAGGGCCGCGAGGTCGTCGAGATCGGGTTCGTCGTCGTCGAGAACATCGGGGCCAAGCTGAAGTTTCATCGCGTCGGTGAGGTGCTCGCCCGCGTCCCACACCGGGCCCGCGTACACCGCCCGCCCGTCCACAGCGCGGCCCCCATCCCCCGCATCCACCCGCAATCCGATGACGTTCACCCCCGGATTCATGGGAATCTTCGCGTCGAAATCGCCGCCGCCCGCCTGAATGGCCACGGTCTGTCCGTTGATGTTCAACGTGGTGAGGGGCGCGCTTCCTTTGGTGAGCGTTCCCGTTACGCTCACCTGGTCTTTTTCACCGGTGAAGCTGCCGTGTTCAGGCGTCCTAATGACCATCAGCGGGTTGTCGATCGCGCGCAATGCGGGAGCCACCGACTCTTCGGCGGCCGGCGTGGCGGAGCACGCAACCAGAGTGAGGAACACGGAACCCATGCGGCCGCCCGTCTACATCAATCCTACGCGATCCGCTATCGGTTAGCCGAAGAACGATGCACGCCATCGGTGAGGCGCTACTCCACGACTGGCCCGGCATGCTCGGGATCTCCGTGGCGATCCTGGCGCTGTTCGGCGCGGGAGAGGTGCTCCGGCGCACGCTTGACCTGCCCACCGAGTACACGCGCAAGTTGGCGCATCTGGGCTCCGGCGTCGTGGTGTTCGTTTTTCCATGGGTGCTGAGCTCGGCGTGGCCCGTTCTCGTCCTTGCCCTCTCATTTTTTGGCATTCTCGTGGCAGGCCGGATGACGGGCCTGCTCGGCAGCGTCCACAGCATCGACCGTCAGACAAGCGGCGCGTATCTCTACCCGTTCGCGGTATACGGTACGTGGATCCTTGCAGATGGAGATGCGCTCCGGTTTTGTGTGCCGATGGCCGTGATGGCGGTCGCGGACACGGGCGCGGCGATCGTCGGCAAACGGGCGGGGGAGAACAAATACCGAGTGATGGACGGGGTTCGCAGCCTCGAAGGCAGCTTCACGTTTTTTGCGCTGGCGTTCGGCATCTTCCTGGCCGGCCTGGCGGTCGACGGGCGCGGCGGCTGGCCAGGCGTGCTGCTCATCGCGCTGATCGGTGGGATCATCACGACCTGCGTGGAAGCGATCAGCGTGCGCGGCGTGGACAACCTGTTCATTCCCTGGGCGGGCTTTCTCGTTCTTGATCGGACGCTTCGCCTCGGCCTTCCGGAAATGGGAACGTGGATCGTGGGCATGATCATCGGCTTCGCGGCGGTGGTGGTCGCCTGGGATCCAGCGGGATTGCGGCCCGCGGGAGCGGTTGCCGCTTTCCTGTTCGCCACCTTGGCCTGGGCGATGGGGGGGCCGGCGTGGTTCGCTCCGCTTGCTTCGCTCGGGGTGATGTTGGCGCTCGTGCACCCGCGCGATCGCGACGCGGATCTGGAGCAGGTCTTCCCCGCCGCCGTCGGTTCGCTGGTGATGCTCGTTGCGTTCGCGCATCTCGGAACATCAAGCTTGTACCTACCGTTTCTGGTCACCGTGGCGGCGAATGGTGCCATTGCGCTGGCGCGGGCGGGTAAGACGTGGGCGCCGCTGGCCGGGTTGGTGGGCGCGCTCGTGCCCGCCGTGGCGGCCCGCGTCGTCAGCAACGAGGTGCCGGTATCCCTCGTGTGTGTCGGCGGTCTCGGCGGTCTGGTGGTGTACGCCGTGCTGCGGCAGGCGCCCTTTCCAGGCCGGCGATTGGTCGCTAGCGCGGCAGCCGGCATGGTGACGTGGGCGGTGTTTCGATGAGCGGCAGCGGGTTCGCCCGCGGCGACGACGGTGCGTGGCTCCGCCAGGGCGGCGATCCGGCGCGCCTCGCGTTCTACCGCCAGCTCGGGACGGTGATTGCGCTCGGGGATGACGTCGGAAGGGCGCTCGTGTTTGTCGGGTGGAATGGATCCGGCGGTTGCGGCACGATCGGCGATTTTACCGGCGGCGCGGGCCTGTTGGCGCGGGCCGAGGCCGCGCTGCGGGCGCTCGGTGTGAACGAGGCGATTGGGCCGCTCGACGGCAACACGTTTTTCCCTTACCGGGTCACCCTCGGGCCGAACGACGCCCCCGTTTTCATGGGCGAGCCCGTCGGGGCGGCGGACATATGGCGGCGCGCGGGCTGGCGAGAAGACGCGCGGTATGTCTCGAATCTCGCGTTGAACGGCCCGCAGATCGCGCGGGACCGCGGATTGCCGGCGGGGTGGACGCTGCGCGCCCTGGACTCCGATCGGTTCGAGGAGGAAATCGCCGCGCTGTACCGTGTGACGACGGGCGCATTTGCGCACGCATGGCGGTACGCCCCGATTCCGCTGGCGGCATTTTCCGCCTTGTATGCGCCGTTCCGCAACCGCATCGATCCACGCTGGGTGCTGGTCGGCGCAGACCCACGCGGCGTCGTTCAAGCCTTCCAATTCGCTTGGCCGGAGCGCGAGTTCTTCGTCATCAAGACGCTGGCTGTCCACCCAGAGGCGCAAGGGTTGCGGCTGATGAATCACTTTGCGGCGGCCGCGGCGCGCGTGGCGGATTCGGTGGGCATCGGCGCCGGCGTCCACGCGCTGATGTGGGAAGGCGCGGTCAGCAACGTCGCGAGCGCCGACCGCGGAGAGACGATCCGGCGTTACGCCCTCTACCGGAAGCGGATTTGAACATCCTCGACCACCTCTGCGACGATGATCGCGCCGCGATCATCGAGCCGTCCGGGGCGTCGATCACGTTCCGCGCCTTACGACGGTCAGCGCAGCAATTTGGTGCCGGCGCGGCCTCGCGTCTGGGTCCAGAAGACCGCATCCTCCTGCTGCAGCCGATGGGGATTCCGCTGTACGTCGTCACCGCGGGACTATTCTCGGTAGGGCGAACCGCGGTCATCGTGGACCCCTCGGCGGGAGTTCGTCGGATGCGGGGAGCGTTCGCCAGGGCGCGGCTGCTTGGCGTCATTGGTCCGCCACTGGTGCAGGCGCTGCGCCTGCTCGCGCCGGAGCTGCGCGGGGGGGCCTTGTACGCCAGCGCTGGATGGTGTCCGTTCACCGAGCGCATCGGAGCAATCGAGCACTCCGGCGGTGCGGTCGGCGCCACGGAAACCGCGAAAACCTCGGTTTCCTCCTCCCTCCCGCCAAACACCCTCGCGCTCATCACCTACACGACCGGATCGACGGGGCGCCCGAAAGCCGTGGCGCGGACGCACGGCCTGCTCGACGCCCAACATCGGGCTTTACAAGGCCATATGAAGCTGCGGGCGAGCGACGTGGATCTTGCGACGCTCCCGATTTTCGCGCTGAATTCGCTGGCGGCCGGAGCGACGGTCGCGATTGCGGACTGTGATTTGCGACGCCCCGGCGCCGCCGATCCGACCCGCATCCTCGACCAGATCGCACGGCACGGCGTCACTACCATTTCGGGATCCCCCGCATTCTTTGCGCGGATTGTGGAAGGGTTGGAGGCGCGCGAGTCGGTGCTCCCCCAGATCCGTGCGGTGTGGACGGGCGGCGCTCGCGTGTCCGCGGCGTTGGCGCAACGATTGTGCGCAGTCTTTCCAGAGGCCACCGTCGAGATCGTGTACGGGTCCACCGAGGCCGAGCCCATCGCGACGATCGACTGCAGGGCCGACTCCCAGGCGCTGACGGACGGCGAGGCCGACGGCAGGGGGGCTCTGGTCGGCCTGCCCGTGCCGGAGATCACCGTGCGCGTCGTACGAAGTGGAACGCTTGAGGAGGCCGAAGACATTGGCGAAATCATCGTCACCGGGGCCCACGTCAACCCCGCCTATTGGGAGGATCCGGAAGCGGACGCGGCGAACAAAATCCGGGACGGCGAGCGCGTCTGGCACCGCACGGGCGATACCGGACGGCGGGACTCCACAGGGCGAATCTGGCTGGTCGGTCGCACGGGAGATGTGGTCGACGGCCTGCATCCGTTCCCCGTCGAAGCCGCCGCCGAGCGCGTCCAAGGAATTCGTCGTGCGGCGCTCATCGATTTCGGCGGGGCCCTTCTGTGTGTGGAGGGAGACGGTGACCTCGACGCGGTGCGGATCGCAGCGGGTGTAGCGCGCGTCCGGAGGGTCGCGAACATACCGGTAGACCGCCGCCACAATGCAAAGGTGGATCGCACAGCGCTCCGGGGATTGCTACAGTGACGCCATGCTCTGGATGATGCTCGCGTGCTTCCCCGGCCCTGAGAATCAGGCGATCGCGGCTTTTGACAAGGGTGACTTCCAATTCTACACGCAGAACGCCAAGGATGAGTGCCTCGGCGGTGCCATGGAAGCGTTCTTCATGCCGGAGGGCGTCGACACGGCACATGCGTTCGAGTATCCGATTTACGTCCCTTCTTACGCGGAGCTTCCGACCTCCTACACCATCGACCTGCGCAAACCCTTCGTGGGCATGCCGGTGGACGTCACGGACGGGGGAAAAGGGGTGTTCGCGATTCGCGGCTCGGTGATGGAGTCGGTATTGCTCGACGAAGTGAAGTACGGCGATTGCGTGGTGACGATGACGGTAGACGCCGACTTGCTCCCGGACGGCGCCGATAACATCACGGGGCAGGCGCGCATCTACATCACCGACCCCCGCGGGGAAGACGAGCGCTGTCCCGTGTTCGACGATGACCCGTGCCAGGTGACGCTCGACCTCACGGCGGAGCGGATCTGACCCGTCGATCGGCCCGGTTGGTAGTCCGGCGCGCACGAATCGCGCAGAGAGAGGTCTATACTCGGGCCAGCCTGAGCCGCGCTTGATTCTTCTCATCCAGCCCCCGAGTCGTGAGCAGGGCAAGCTCATCTACCCGCCGCTCGGCCTGCTGGCCGTGGCTGCGCTGCCGGAGAGCAAAGGGTTCCCGATACGAATTCTGGATTCCAATGTTTTGGGTCAGGAGGAGGTCGAGCGCGTCATTCGCACGAGCAATCCCACGGTCGTCGGGATTACGAGCTTCACCGGACCGATGCTGGAGGGGGCGCTGGCGCTGGCCCGGTACGCACGCACCCACACGAACGCGAAGATCGTGTGGGGCGGCGTCCACGCCAGCATCCTGCCCGAAGAGACGCTCGCCAACGATTGTGTCGACATCGTCGTGATGTTTGAGGGCGATCTTACCTTTCTGGAGTTGCTGTCGAACCTGGACACGCCGGAAAACGTTGCCGGCATCATGTACAAGAAAGAGGGGAAGATCTTCACGAACCCTCGTCGGCCGCTGATCAACGATCTCGGCATCCTGCCGCCGATGCCGTGGCACCTCGTGGACACCGAGGCCTACGTCATTCCGTGGGCCCAGGCCGAACGGACGCTGCCCATCATCTCCTCGCGCGGGTGCCCGTATCGCTGCACGTTCTGCTACAACCTTGTCTTCAACGAGCAGTCGTGGCGGCCGTTTCCGCTGGCGCGCATCCGAAACGAAATCGATACGCTCTCGCAGCGTCACAAGCTCGACGGCATCCGACTCGATGCCAGTGACCTGTTCATCGGCCCCGGAAAAACGGGGCGTGAATACTCACTGGATATCGTGAAGCATGCGCACTCGAAGGGGCTGAAGTGGGCGGTTCAGGTTCGTACCAACCAGATTGACGAGCCGCTGTTGCGCGAGTTCAAGGACCTCGGCTGCAATTATATTTTCTACGGCATCGAAAGCGGCTCCAAGCGCATCCTGCGGGAGATCTACAAGGACATTCGCCTCGACAACATTCGCAAGGTCGTCAACCTGACCAACGAACTCGACATCAAGTGCGCCGCGGGCGTCATGTACGACTTCCCTGGGGAAACGCTCGACGAATTCCGCGAAACCGTGGACCTGTTCAAAGAAGTCTCGATCCTCGTGCGTTTTTCGGCGCTCCAGCCATACCCGGGCACGCCGATCTATGAGTTTGTGAAGACGCACAATCTCATTCAATTCCCGACCGACACCATGGGTTGGACCACGTTCGACTACAACCATCCGCACGGCCTGTCCAAGATTCCGAACGTGAAGGAACGGGCGGGAGAATGGAACCTCAAATACAACTACGGCCACAACTTGCTGGTGACGTTGAAGAGGCGAGATTGGTTCTTCCTGAAAACGATGGGTGAGAGCTTCTTCGACTACTACATGCAGGAGAAGAAGGCGTTCTTCGGGGGCAAGAGCTTCGAACTGAACTACTAGGTGCGCGGGGCAATCGCGCCCGCTGCGCCCCTCCGGGTTAGCCGCGCCCGCGCGAGGTTCTCATGGCCGTTCAAGCAGGTATCGTCGGACTCCCCAACGTCGGAAAAAGCACATTGTTCAACGCCCTGACGGCGGCGGGCGCGGCGGCCGCGAACTACCCGTTCTGCACGATCGAGCCCAACGTCGGCATCGTCGCTGTGCCGGATGGACGGTTGGCTCGACTGAACAGCGTGATTGCGTCGAAGGAGATCCTGCCGGCGGCAGTGGAAATCGTCGATATCGCCGGGTTGGTGCGCGGCGCTTCGCAGGGAGAGGGTCTCGGGAATCAATTTCTCGGCCACATTCGCGGCGTCGATGCGATTCTGCACGTCGTTCGGTGCTTCGAGGATGCGGACGTTGTTCACGTCGATGGTGACGTGGACCCAACCCGAGACATCGAAACCATTGAAACGGAGTTGATTCTCGCCGACCTCGACACGGTAGCCAAGCGAGTCGATCGCTACCGGAAGGCCTCTAAAAGTGGCGACAAGGACGCGTTGTTTCACTTGGGTGTCGCGGAGCGCCTGTTGGCGATGATGGACACCGGAAAACCCGCACGGTCGGCATCATGGACCGACGACGAGCGGGCGAGCGTGAAAGAGGCGCAGCTCATCTCGGCCAAGCCAGTTTTGTATGTATGCAATGTGGATGAAGGGGGTGTACAAAGCGGAAATGCCTGGGTCGATATCGTGCGGGCGCGAGCCAAACTGGAAGGCGCCGGCGTCGTCGTGTTGTGTGCCAAGGCGGAAGCGGAAATTGCGGAGTTGCCGCTCGAGGACCGCGCCGAGTTCTTGCGTGAGTTGGGCATCGGCGAGCCGGGTTTGGCACCGTTGGCTCGCGAGGCCTATCGCCTGCTTGGTTTGCATTCGTATTTTACCGCGGGTCCGAAAGAAATCCGCGCGTGGACGATTCCGGTAGGGGCGCGGGCCCCGCAGGCCGCTGGCGTCATCCACACCGATTTCGAGCGGGGATTTATTCGGGCCGAGGTGTACTCGGTCGATGACCTGGTTGCGGCGGGGAGTGAGGCGGCGCTCAAGGCGATCGGGAAGATGCGGGTGGAAGGGAAGGAGTATGTGGTGCGGGATGGGGATGTGATGCATTTTAGGTTCAATGTGTAGAAATAAATAAATCGGCGTTGTACCTATATAGTGTCGTCGAACGTAGCCGAGTTGCCCCACAAATGCCCCAATCGCCTTCTCAGGCCCTCCGGCGAAAGCGCCCCTGGGGCCCACCGTTCCTCCGTGGCGTGCGTCGCCAGTGACACGAGCGCGGCGTTGAGCGGTGTCGGGACGCCAAGCCGCTCGCCCAGCCGGACGAAGTAGCCGTGGAGCGATTCCGTCTCCAGCCGATCGCCGCGCGCCAGCGCGTGACGCGTCGAGCCGCCCACCCGGGGGAGCCCATCCACGGCCACCACCTCCATCGGACCGATCCGCGCGTCGAAGATTTCGTCCGCGATGACCTCCACGCCCTCGGCCCGGAAGCAGGCACGCGCTTCCTCGACCGTCGCCTCGACCAGGTCCGGCGGCGGCTGGTCGCAAAGCGCGGCGAAGATCCCACCGAGGTTGGCCAGCGCCTTGGCCCGAATCCACGGGGCGATGGCCGGAAACACCTCCGCCCGGAACCCCGCCCCGACGAGCGCATCCGCCAACCACTCCTCGCACCCGAGGCCCCCGCTCGGCCACCGTCCGAGGAAGACCGCTCCGGGCGCCGGGGATCCGGCGAGCACGACCACGCCCGGTGCGCGGCGCTCCGCCGGCACGTAGAGCATCGCCGCGACAACCGACCGGCCCGAAAGCGAATCAAAAGGAGCCAGCCCGTTCTGGAAGCTCACGAGCGGCAAGTCCGCCGGCAGGTTCGCGACCGCCGCGGCGGTGTCGTGGCCCATGGTCGCGAGCACCACCAGATCGTCCGACCGCAGGTCCTCGACGCTTCCGACCGGAACGCGGAGGCGCCGCGGACCCACCGGAAGCCGGAGTTCGAGCCCGTCCTCCGCCAGCGCGCGCCCGTGCGAGCCACGCGCCACGAGCAGCACATCGACCCCGGAGTCCCAGAGAAGCCCACCTACACCCGCACCGATGGCACCAGCGCCGAGGAAGACCAAACGGCGAGGGGAGCGTGGAGGGGGCACCAAGCCGTACTATCTGCCGGACGGCGAGAGGAGAGGCATGCCCCCTGCCGCCCAGAGCGTTATCGGTCGCGCGATCGAGGAAGCCGTGCACGCTCACGCTCCCGTCGCGCTCGGCTCGGCCACCGACACGCCTGCCGCCGGATTTGCGGGCGTCTGGAGTAGCTTCGCGGCGATGACCGAGGCGTACACCGATCAGGGCGCCGTAAACCTCTCCATCGCGCTGCTCGGCCTGGCGCGACCCGAGGATCTGGAAAGGCAGGCGCAGGCGCTCTGGGCATCGCCGACGGTGGCAGTCGGCCTGCGGGAACGCTATCGGCCGGCGGCGCAAGCCATTTCCGAACTCGCCACCTGTGAGGCTGAAACGTTCGGCCGCGCCCACCAATAATCCCCATCCAAGCTATAGTTTGTGTGAGGCTTTCTCGTGCACGCCGGTGACCCGGATCGAGGGTGCGAACCGCTCGAAGTCGCGCGGGTTCAGTGTGACGAGCAGGCCGACCCCGTGGGCGATCATCGTGGCGGCGATGTTCGCGTCGTGTACCTGCTTCCCGGAGCACGGGACGGTCTCCAGCAGGTGAAGCAGCGCGTCACGAACCGCCTCGTCCTCCCGGAGGAAGTTGCTTCGGTCGAGGAACTGCCGTGCGTTTCCGATCGCCTCCTCCGCACGGAGGCCCAGGCCGTTTACAGCCGCTGGACGCGTCGCAACGGCGATGTACTCCCGGAGCACCTGGCCGGAGAGGAACAGCGCGCGAACAGCAAATCCCTCTTCGAGCAGGGAGAGCGCTGGGGCGTGGCCAGCCCGCGCAGCCGCCGTCGCCGCAAGCAGCACATTCGTGTCCACGAAACGATCAACGCGCATCGTCGTCGTAGGTCTCTTCGCGAGACCAGGACCCGGTTCCGGGTGCATCGGAGAACGCCAGACGAAGCGGAGCCGGCCGCTCGGGGGGCGGAGCGCGAAGCGCCGCATCCTCCAGGGCCGCAAGAACCTCACCCTGTAGGGAACGATGGTTCGCGCGCGCCCGACGCTTGAGGGCTGCGACAACGTGGTCGGGAACGTCCCGGATGTGAATTGCTTGCATATCATAATGCTACCATGGCAACGGGCAGACGTCCATGTGCCCAGCGCTCGGGAGATGCCGGCAGCCGTCGAGAGCGCCGCGGGCTCTGAGACAGACGGCAAGGATCTGGCCCAACTCCCTGTCCTGGAGACCACACGCGCGCCTGGGCACGACGTCGACGATTGCGAAGAAAGCACGCGGCGTCCCCGGGCAACACTCTGACCGGCGGACGGCGGATTCAGGTGCACCGATCTGGGATGTATGTAGCGCGGGCGGACATCGGACCCCCGACGTACCGACGGCGATCCGTATCCCGCACACGACGACGTTCGCCGCTGACTTTGACCGCGCCCGCGCCCTGATATACCCTCCAAAAATGCCCTCATCACGGACGCTTCCACTCCTCGCGCTTGCATTATTTTCGCTTTCTGCGGGCCCCGCCCAAGCGCTTACGCTCAAACTCGACTACCGCCAGCACATTTCTCCCGCGGACTCCCTGCGTGGCGGCCCGACGATCCATTTCGTGAACGGCCGGTCGGAGGACCACGGCGGCGACGAGATCTTCCGCCTCGGGAACGTGCGCGCCGGCGCGGGCTTTCCCTACCCGGTGAAGACGAAGGACTCGCACATCGATCAGTTTCTCACACGATGGGTGAAGGATTGCCTGGCCGCAGGCGGTTGGGAGCGCGGTGACTCCGAGGAGGGTCCCCAACTCCAAATCACGCTCGAAGACATGTGGATCGAGGGGTACATGCATTACGAAATGAGCCTGGTGCTTCGCGTTGATTTGCTCAGAGGCGGAAAGTCGGTGTGGACGTGGCGGATGGATGAACAGTCGGGCGAGTTCTTGGACTGGACGATCCAGGAGCTCAACAAACCGCTGAACGCGATTTTTGAGAAACACTCGGATGAGTTGACGACGGCGTTCGCCTCCCGCGATTTCGCGTCCGCCATGAAGGGTGGGGGTAAGTCCAAGGCTCCGCTATCGGAGCCGGACGAACCGGCAAGGGCAGCGCCCCGGCCGTCAGAGTCGCCCCCGTCCGTGAGCGGGTGCAGCAAAGACACCGAGTGCAAAGGGGATCGCGTCTGCGATGCCGGCAAGTGTGTGGACCCATGAACACGCTGTTGATCATTGCGTTCAGCAGCCTCTGCTCTCGCGCGGCCTACGCCGACTGTGGCAAGGATACGGACTGCAAGGGTGACCGGGTGTGCAACGCAGGCACGTGCACCAACCCGAATGATGCCGCACCGCCGCCGGCCGGAAAGTCATCTAAGACCACAAAGAAAGCGAAGAAGCCTGCACGCGAGAGCATCGTGTGGGTGTCCCGTGGGCACGTTCGCATCGGAGACGGAGGCACGGTTTCGATCAACGAGGCCCGGCCGCTACTCAACACCAGCACCGAGGCGTCGGCCTACTTGGAAAAATCGAAGAGTCAGCGGACCAGCGGGTCGGTCATCCTCTGGTCCGGCGTGGGCATGGCGGCTGTCGGCGCCATCGTCTCCGCGACTGAGCGCTGCGAGCCGTACTACTCGGAGTACAGCGGCTACATCGAGTTTTGCGATACCAACGCAGTGATCGGCGTGCCCATGATCGTGGTGGGATTGGGTGTTGGGTTGGGCGTCGGTCTTCCTTTGAGCGGCGCTTCCGTGCGAAACGAACAGCGTGCCGTGCGGGCGTACGCGGACGGTGTGAGCTTGCGAGTGGATGATCGTGGCGCCGTGGCCTCACTTTCAGGGCGTTGGTAGCGCGTGTTGTCCCTCCTACTGAGCGGGTCGATTGCGCACGCGCTGGCGTCGGGTTGTTCGCGAGACACGGACTGCAAGGGTGACCGGGTGTGCTCCGACGAGGGTGTGTGTGTCGATCCGCAGGGTTCGCGCTCCACAAGGAAGCAAGCTCGGAATTCCTCTGCAACGTGTCCTTGGACGGGCGAGGCGGCGCTTCGCGTCGTCGACGCGATTGAGCGAAGTTCGCCGCCGAGTCGAAAGTAGGGAACGAGCCACGTGGCCGGAGTTCCGCGACCCGTGCGTCCAAGCGTCGGGAGCGCGACGCCGCCCGAAACCGCGGATGGAACCGTGCCGGATCGCTCGGATCGGACATAAGCTCCCGACCATGCTCCAGCCCGGCGACACCGTCGATCGCTACGTCGTCGAGGCACACGTCGGCAGCGGCGCGACGGCCGATGTCTACCGTGTCCGCCACCGGCTGCTGGGCACGCTCCACGCACTCAAGGTCATCCGCAGCGCCGGCGCGGGGCAGCGTTTTCGTCGGGAGGCCAAGGCGCAGGCCGCCGTCCGTCACCCGCACGTGATCGCGGTCACAGACGCGTTCACCGTCGGAAGCGCTCCGGCGCTCCTGCTCGACTGGGTCGACGGAATCTCACTCGCGGACCACATTCCGCCGGGCGGGCTGCCGCCGGACGAGGTCGATCGCCTGTTCCGCGGGATCGCCGAGGGTGTGGCGGCCATTCACGCCGCCGGCATCGTGCACCGGGATCTCAAACCCGCGAACGTCATGCTGTCGGGCCGCGCCCGCCAACCCAGAGTCGCGGATTTCGGACTGGTGAAATTGCTCGACTCCCTCGACGATCCCGTCCGCACCCGCGCCGGAACGGTCATGGGTACCCCCTGCTACATGGCGCCAGAACAGGCGGCCGACAGCGCCAGCGTCGGCCCCGCGGCCGACGTGTGGGCGCTCGGTGCGTGTTTGTACGAATTGCTTTCTGGAAAGCGAATTTTCGACGGGGAGACGGTCGATGAGGTGCTATCGGCGGTGACGGCCGGCAACTGGGTCCCGCTGTCCGGAATCTCCGCCGCGCACGAGAACATCCTCGCGGCCTGCCTCGTCATGGATCCGGTGCTGCGGCTGCCCGATGCCGGTGCGCTGTTGGCTTGGCTTGGGGGACCCGCCACCGCCACGGTCGTACCCGACCCGCCTGAAACCTGGAATCTGGCCCCGGTGTCGCCGCCCGATCGGCCTCAGAGAACGCATGGAAATCTTCCCAACGATCGTACCCGATTCATCGGACGTACGGAGGATCTATCCGCGATCTCCGAGCGTTTTTCGAACGGGGCTCGCCTCGTCTCCATCGTCGGTCCCGGCGGCGCAGGAAAGACCCGGCTCGCGCTTGCCTGGGCGCGCCAAGCCGCGTTCCCCGGCGGCGCCTGGTTCGTCGACCTCACCGAGGCTCAAACGGGAGATGCGGTGACGTTCGCCCTTGCGCAAGCGCTTGGCATCGGTCTTTCCGGGAGTGAGGGTGCGGATGGCGCCACCATGCAGGTCGGTCGCGCAATCGACGGCAGGGGAAAGTCGTTGTTCGTGCTGGACAACCTCGAACAGGTGGTCGCCGCCGCGCCGACAACCGTGGGCCGATGGCTCGCCATGGCGCCGGAAGCGCGTTTCCTCGTCACTACGCGCGAGCGTTTGCAACTCGACGGCGAGACGTGCATCAGCGGAGAGCCGCTCCCCATCGACGTCGCGGAGCGATTGTTCGACGAACGCGCGGGGGATGCCGACCCCGGATGGGATGCCACGCGCTACCGCGCCGATGTCCGCGCCATCCTCGCCCGCGTCGACTGCATGCCGCTCGCGATCGAACTCGCAGCGGCGCGCGTGCGGATGTTCCCGCCTCCGGAACTGTGTCGCCGTCTCGAAAGCGGCGCCGCGATCCTCAAATCGAGCCGACGCGATGTGACGGCGCGGCAAGCGTCCGTCGAGGGCGCCGTCGCATGGAGTTGGGCGTTGCTCTCGCCGCCCGAGCAGGCGGCGCTGACGCAGCTTTCGCTGTTTCGCGGAGGATTTACGCTGGACGCGGCCGAAGCGATCGTATTCGTGGCGGCCTTCCACTTGCCCCCGGAGCCATGGGAGCTGCTCCAATCGTTGATCGACAAGTCGCTCGTCCGCCGCTGGGAGGGCGAGGCAGGACCGCGGTTCGGGATGTACGTCACCATCTCGGCGTTCGCGGCGGCGAGGCTGGCGGAGTTGGACCCGCGTCGGGAGGCAGCGACGCGCTTCACTTCGTTCTGGGCAGAGCGCGGCCCGGAGCTGGTGGCCGCCGCACGAAGCGCCGACGACCTCGCACCGCTGCGGCACCTCGTCGCAGAGGAGGACAACCTGCGCGCCGCGCTCGATATTGCGGTGGCGACGGATTCTGACCGAGCAACCATTATTTTTCGCGCCGTTGAACGGCTGCTGTGGGCCGCCTTTGGTGACGGGTCACCGCGGCACCGCACGTTCATTTCCGGTGAGGCCGCAGCCAAGCTGCTCGCCCCCTCCGTGGATGGCGTTCTTCGCCGCGAAGTGCGCGCGAGCCGATTGCGCTGGCTCATCTACACGCTCCCCCCGGACGCTATCGATGCGGAGCTGGCGGCGCTTGCGGAGGACGGTGCCACCGACGGGGAACAGCAAGCGTTGGCCGCGCTTTTCCACGCGCGCCGGGTTGCGCTTGCGGGCGATCCGACCCGCGCAGAGGGGCTGTATGCCGCGGCGGCGGCGTTGGTCGAACGCCACTGTGGCGCTTTCGAGACGTTCCGCGTGCATGCGTGGTGGGGCGCTTTGCTCGGGAGTCTCGGACGGTGGAAAGAGCGCGAGGCCGCTTACGCCCGTCTACTCGATCGTGCGCGCGAACAGCAGGATCGATGGACGGAAATCATCGTGCTGACCAACCGCGGGGCGCACCGCGGCGAGGCGGGAAATCTCCCCGGAAGCGAGGCAGACTACCGGGCCGCCCTCGCGATGGCGACGAGGGTGGGTCTCGCGAAATTCATCGATGTGAATGTGGGAAACCTCGGCAGCAGCGCATGGGTGGCCGGACGCATCGAGGAAGCGCGCGACCTGCTGTCCGACGCCGTGAAGCGCGAGGTTGCTTCGGGGCACGGTGCGGTAGCCGCCTCCTGCGCAGCCGAGTTGGCGTGGGCATGTGAGTTGCTCGGACGCACCGAAGAGGCCGACGAACGAATTCTGCTCGCCAGACCCGACGCGATCAGCCGCCTGCACGAGTACGATCGCGCCAGCACCTGGCGTCTCGTCGCGTTCTGGCGCTACCATCGCGGAGAGTTGGCCTCCGCGGGTGGCGCGCTGACCGAGGCGGAAAGCGTCGTGAGCGAGGCGTCGCCGGCCCGAGCCGTCCTGACCCGGTTGCGGGCGGCGATTGCTGGTGAGGAGGGCGGCGGCGTCGATGTCCGCGCGGCGCTCGTTACGGTGGAGGCGCCCAACGCCACCGATCGCGTCGTCCTCGCCATGCTCGACGTGCTCATTCGCGCGGCGCAGACCCGGACGGCATACGCCTGGAACGCAGCCGCAAGCACGTTTGCAGCGCTCGACGTCTCCGGCGCGTCCGGGCCGATCCGGTTGGCGGCGCGGGCGGCAGGTTCGGCGATTCGTCGCTTGGCCGAACGCGGCGTGGCAGAGCCGGCGGGCCGGAACACCGAATAACTACCGAGCCGTAGTTGTCCGCAGAATTCACCGGGACCGCCTGCGGCCCGGTTAGGCGCGGCGCCCAGCGCGGGGCCCAACCGGGCGCGAGAGGTCGGGCGCGGCGCCCA
>CAMAWH010000080.1 GCA_945861635.1 Klebsiella pneumoniae
AAACGCAGCCGCGAAGACGGTGCGCGCGCGTATACGCTTGCCACCAAGCGCGGCAAGCCAGCGCGCGGCATCGTGGGCAGGGCCGGACCCCTCCACGGCAGCGATCATCGCGCTGTACACGGGGTCGTCGGGGATCGACACGACGGGCACGGCGTACGGCCGCCACCCCGCAAAGTGGGGCGGAAGCGTCGGCGCAGCCGGCCCGACATCGGTGAGCGCGAGCAGCGCCTCCTTCGCCGCGGCGTCGGGAAGATCGGCGAGCGCGAGGCGAGCCAGCGCGAGGTGCCCTGACCGGGCCGCCGGGTCCGATTCCACGGCGACCATCGCCGCCCCGAACGCCGAGGCCCAGGCGTCAAGGGAGGCATGCGCGACATCCGGCACGTCGGCGATGACGACGCCCGCGGCAACGGCGGCACGAAGAAAGAACACCGGCGCAGGAATTTCTTCGGCGCCGACATGCTCAGCGTCCGCCAATCGTCGCGCGACGCGACGAACGATCGCTTCCTCTCGCCGAGCCAACCGGCGCGCAATTTCAAACATCGGCCGAAGGTGCCCTCCCAGCCACGCGCCCCGCGCCTCGCCCTGCGGAAGATCGACAAACGCAAGCTGATTGGCGGCCTCGATCACGGCGACGGCCACTCGGCTCCCCTCCTCCCACCGCCGCGAACCCCAGCCCTTCGCAACGTGAATCACGACGGCGCCGTAAAACCCTGCAAGCGGGACCTCTACTTGTCCGCCGGGAATCCGCGCGCGTCCGGCCGACAAACGATCGCGCACCGGTGAAACCAGCGGCGCGTACCACGCCGCGGTGACGGCGGCGCTGACATCGGCGGCGGCGGCGGAACGGACCACGCGACGGTTCTACCCCGGCGAGCGTTTTCGAGCAGAGCGCGAATCACCGGTGCATTCGCGCGTCAGGCGCCGCCCCCCGCCCCAAACTGCCCCACGTACCAATTCGACGCGTGGTAATCGACGGCCGCAGGGTCGCGGCGAAACGTTGGGTCGATCTTCTCGCGTAGAATGCCGATCGATCGCGGGTCGCGCTGGCTCACGACGGCAATCGCGTTGCGAAGCAACAGCGCAGCGGCGACGCCAACGCCGGCTCGAAAGCGACGGTGCTCCACCAGGCGGCACCCATCGGAAATGACCTGCGTTCCGCACGCCGCGCTCATGTCCGTGAGGATGGCGAGTTCGACGCGGTTCGCGATCGCAAAGGCCAGCATTCCCTGTGCACCGGCCACCATGCCGTCCGTCAGGTCCGTGCCGTGCTCGTCGAGTACGCGGGCGCGCCCGTCGAGCACGTCGTACCCGTCGCCACCATGAATGTCGGGCATGGTTCGCGGCGTTCCGAGTCCGACCTCCTCTGGACAGTAGGGAAAGGACCGAACCGTTTCCGCCGCGAGCAGATCGCGCAACACGACGCCCAACCCATAGTCGGTCCCGTTGACCCCGCAGCCCAACCCCGCAAGGCAACCGCTGACCAGGATGCGCATCGGCTCCTCCAGCGTTGGGGTCCGCAGGGCGAGGAGGATGTCCGGCGAGTGGGGGATACGCATGCCGGCAACGTATTACGCGCCCAGACGATAGCGCACGTGTACCCGCGCAAACGGCCAGGGGATGAGCATGCGGTCCCAACTTCGCAACCGCACACCGCGCGCGTCGATCTCCCCCACCACGAAGGGCACACCTTCCGCCGCCGCCAGCGCTGCCGCGCCCGGCTTTGCGACCCCCGCAGGTCCGCGCGGACCATCCAACGCAAGCGCCACCGTGCGCCCCTGGCGAAGGGCCTCCCGGAGCGTGATCATCGCCTCCCCTCCCCCGCGTGAGGAACTGCCCCGCACCACCCGGTGCCCCAACCGAACCACCGCACCGGCGACCATGCCGCCGTCCGACGACAGCGATACCAGCGCCGTCATGTCTTGATGGAGCGCCACCATCACGAGGATGTCGCGGTGCCAAAACGTCGCAAGGCATGGTCCGCTCGCCGGCCACGGATCACGTGTGACCCGCCACGTTGCCGCCCACCCGCGCACCATCCATGCCAGCAACAGCGACCACACGGCCGGAAGGTAGCGTCAAACCGGGCGGCGCGCTAGGTCAACGGGATGCGGAATCCCCTGCGGCTCTCCCGAACGACCGCGCCGCTCGTCGTGCTCACATCGCTGCTTGCGGCCGCGTGCTCCACCATCCACGGGATCAAGCCCCTTGGGCGCGGTGTCGTCGAGGTCGAAGGCAGCGTGGGCGGCCCGATCACCAAGGTGTTCGGCGCACCCCTCCCCCTTCCGATTTCGACGATCGGCGCAACCGTTGGCGTGACGGACTCGACGAACGTACACGGCGCGTGGCACCCGACCGCCGCGGCTGTATTTGGCCTCGGCGCGGGGGATGTCGGTGTCTCGCAACAGTTGATCGCCGCGGAGGGGGCTCGCCCCCGGATCATGGCCGACCTTACCTTACTTCTGGCCGGTGGCGATGCGGCCAGGGGCTCCCCGGACGGCGGTCTGCGTTTCTTCGCCCAACCGAGCGTAATTGCCGGATGGGATTGGGGGAAAGCGAAACACCAAACCGTCTACACCGGCATCACGGCGTTCATCCAACCCACGCCCGGCCCCCACGCGCTGGGCGCCTGGATCGTCGGCAACCGTTTCGAGAGTAAGCGCACGCAGTTCACGACGGAATTCAAGTGGATCGACCCGTGGGAGTCCAACCTCCCCATCGTTCCCGAATACTATTCTCCCGGCAATCTCGGGGCGATCTCCCTGCAATTCGGCGTCGGCTATCGCTTCGGAGGTGCCAAGTGATCCTTCTTCTCACCGGTTGCATGACCCTCGACTTCTTCTTCTTCAATGGCACGCCGGTCGACGGGTATACCCTCGGCGGTGACGTCATTCCGTCGACGTGTGTGCAGGAGGAATCCTACGCGGCGGACGCGAACACTACGCTCTGGGGGGTGTGGGCGCACCAGCCGCCGACGCTCGACGCCGCCTGTACCGCCAACGAATTCCACCCGACGGCGCAGCGGCTGCTTTACTTCCACGGCAACGGTGAAAACATCGATCATTACTGGGATCGAATGGAGGCGTACTGGGCGCTTGGGTACGAAACCTTCACGTGGGATTACCGAGGCTACGGAAAAAGTGATGGCACGCCTACCTACGACAACACACTGGCTGACGGGATCGTGACCATTGACCACGTCGAGGCGGTCTCGGGTACCCCACCTGAAGAAATGGCCTACCTTGGGTTGTCGTTAGGCGGATTTGTTGCCATCCACAACATTCCCAAGCGTCCGCCGCGGCGGTTCATCTCCGAGGACATGTTCGCCAGTGTCCAGAAAATGCTCGACGACGGTACACTTATCGACATGCCTTCCGGATGGATGCTCTCGGAGGAATGGAGCAACGTGGACGCCGCCAAGGATCTTCCGCCCGATGTGCCCTACCTCCTGATCCACGGCGATAGCGATCTCTACATCCAACCCGAGCACGCACAGTTGGTGTACGACGCCGCCGCCAGCGATATCAAGGACCTCTGGTGGGTGAAAGGCGCCGACCACGGAAAGGATTACGACACGGACGCGGATGGGTACTCCGAGCACGTCCGTTGCTGGGTTTCGGAGGTTGACCCGCAGGCCTGCGTGGGGCAGTAGCAGCGAATTGCGGCGCACACTCCGCCCCGGTGACCGCCTGCTCGGCTACACGCTGACTCGAGAATTGGAGTCCAGCCCGGATCTGTGGCGTTGGGATGCCGGTGAGGTCGAGGTCATCGCTCTGCGTCCGCACGCCGTTTTGGTCCCGGGTTTTCGGGATGGGTTTTGGAAGGCCGGGGGCGAGGCGGAGGACGGGGTGAACGGCAATCCAACGCTTCCGCCGGCCAGTCTTTCGAGGTCATCGCTACCGACGCTGGCCCGGGGGGAGTCCGATGGGTTGGTGGTACGCGTGCGCCCGCGGGTGCGTGGTGCGCTCGTGGCGGCCCAGGTGCGCGCGCCAAACGATGTCGCGGCGTGGCTGGCAGAAGACACGCCCAACGATGCGCTCGTAGAGGACATCGTCATCGATGCCGACGGTGTGCCGCGGTACTGGCCGGTGGGGCGCCCCGCCCGTGTGAGTGTGGCCGCAACGGACACGATTTGGGCGGCGTTGGGCACAGCGCGGGTGGAGGCGTTGGCGGGGGCGTCGTCGCGCACGTCAACGGCGTTGCACGCTGCCGCCATCGCCGCGATCGCGGCAGCGGTGCCTGGGCCGGCGGTCGGCGGCGGCGCCGCGGAGCCGACGTTCGTCGCGCTCGTCAAGCTCGGCGGCGCGGCGACGATCGAGGGCGTCGCCGCCTGGTCGGGCTGTGAGGCCGACGCGGTTCGCCGCGCGGGAGACCGTCGCCTCCACTGGGCGCTCGCCGCGGGCGACCTTGCCTCGTGCCTGCGGGCTTCGCAGCACGGCAGCGCGCTCGGCTGGACCGTCGAGGTGGTGGACCTCAGCGCGTCACCGCCGCGCTTCTGGATGGCGATGATGTTGGCCTGCGGCGGCAACCTGCCGCTGCTCGGCACACACGGCATCGTCGTGGGCGGCGTCACGATCACGCACACGATGATTGTCGCGGCCGGCGTCGGGCTGGCGGTAGCGTCGGTGGCATCGCTGTCGCGCGCGATCTACAAACTTGGCCGCTGGCGGCGCGCGCGGGAGGGTTCGGCCGCGTGGCATGCACACCGGCAGGCGCGTGCCGGCGGCGTTGCCGCACTGCTGTTGCCGGATACTTCCGGCTTGGCCCCTGTGGTTGCGCGTGACGTGGCCGAAGCGCTCGCCTGTGCGCGGGACCGTTTGGCTTCGCTGGCGGCTGAACGCGATCGGCGCGCGGCTGACACGGCGATCCATGTCTTGGAGCGCGCGCTTGGCGCGCTGTCCGCGGCCATCGCAACCGGGACTGTGACGATGGCGATCCTCGACCGCATCCGGCGGTAAGGCGCGGCGTTCGCGGCTTACTCCAACGCGATCGTCACGACCGCAGCGACGGCATCGAGCCCGGCCGGGTTGTACATCGTCGCGCCGGTGGCTGTGGTGGTGTGCGCTGTCACATCGCCAGTGGCGGTGAGGGTGGCGTCGTCCCGCCTCCCGCCCCGCCGCGCGATACTCCGGCGCGCGTGAACCTCGCCTTCCTCACTGACCGCGCGCACCCCGACGGCACGCCGGACGATCGCTTGCTGCTTCCCGGCCTGCACCGCGCCGGCGTCACGACGCGATTCGTCGTATGGGACGATCCGCTCGTCGACCTCTCTGACATAGACCGGGTCGTGGTTCGCTCGACGTGGGACTACTACCTCCGGTTGGACGCTTTCGAGGCCTTCCTCGGCGGGGTCCCCTGCCCCATGCACAATCCGCTTCCCGCCCTCCGCTGGAACGCGCGCAAATCCTACCTCACCACGCTTGGAGAATGCGGCATCCCGACGCGACTTCACACCGGCGGCATCTCGCCCTTGCCGTGGACGGACGCATGGACCGACGCGTGGCCCGAACTCGTCGTCAAACCCGAAGTGTCCGCAGGCGGCCATGAAACATTCCGCGTTCGTCGCGGGGAGTTCCCCACTCTCGCCCCGGGGGTCCGCTACCTCGTCCAACCGTTCCTGCCCGAAGTGCTGACCGCTGGCGAAATTTCCTACATCTTCCTCGGCGGCAAGCCGTCCCACGCAGTACAGAAACGTCCGCGATCCGGCAACTTCCTCGTGCAGGAAGAACACGGCGGCAGCACGGTCCGCGTCGAGCCGACCGCAGACGAGTGGGCGTTCGCCGCCGCAAGACTTGCGGACATTCCCGTTGAGGTCCGCGGCTCGGAACCCCTGCTCTATGCCCGCGTCGATTGCATCGCCGGCTACGTGGTGGAGCTGGAGCTGATTGAGCCTGCGCTTTACCTCCGCTTCGACGAGCGGAGTCCGGCGCGGTTCGTCCGGGGATTGTTGGCGCTGAGTTAGGCCCTATGGATGTCCATCGTCGTCCGACCGCTCGACCCCGCGCAGTGGCCCGCCGTCAAGGATCTCCTTGGCATTGCCTTCAACATTCCGCCGGCTGGATGGGATGTCTTCCGTTCCCGTGTTGGGCCGAACTACCTGCGCATCGCGACCCGCGATGGCGAGTTGGTCGGCGCTGCCGGCATGTATCCAATGGGGCAGTATTGGGGCGGGCGGAGCGTCCCGCTCGGGGGAATCGCCGGGGTGGGCGTTGCACCCCACGCCCGGGGCCTCGGCGTCGCAAGGGCGCTGATGGTGGATTGCCTCGAACGGCTACGCGCCGACGGTGTTCCGATGGCAGGACTGTACCCCGCCACGCAAGGCGTATACCGTAAAGTCGGCTTCGAGCAATCGGGGGAGCGCGTACAGTACGAGACGCGCCTCGAAGATCTGTCCGCGTTCCGGCGTGAGGTTGAAATCATGCCGATCGACGTCAACGATCCGGCAATGATCGACGTGTTGCGTCTCCGCTATCGCCCGGTGCACGGCAACCTCGCTCGCTCGCCCGCCATCTGGGGCCGACTCCTTGAGCCGGTCGGACTCACTCGCCACGCGTGGCTCATCGGTGACGATGGCTACGTCATTCTCTCCCGTGAATCGGGCGATTCTCCGACGGCACGCGTCGACGTCGTGGATCTTTCCATCCCCTCCCCGGCCACGGCGCGGACCTTGCTCTCCTTTCTCGCGGGTCACCGTTCGCTGGTGGATACGGTGCGTTGGTTTGGGTCGCCGGCGGACGCGTTGTTGGCGTTCCTCCCAGAGCCGACGTGGAAGATAAGCTACCACCAACGGTGGATGCTGCGGGTCGTGGACGTGGACAAGGCGCTGGTTGCGCGGGGGTGGCCGTCGCATCTGAAGGCGACGCTGCACATGGAGGTTCAAGACGCACTGCTCCCCGCAAACTCCGGGCGGCGCATTCTGTCTCTGCACGACGGCATTGCCACGGTTACGGTGGGTGGACGCGGCGATCTCGTTGTACCCGTTGCCTCACTCGGACCTCTCTATAGTGGCATGTTCGATGCGCACACGTTGGCTTCACTTGGCTGGATCGCGGGAAACGCGGCAACCGTTTCCCGCGCGGCGGTCGTGTTCGCTGCGCCGTTGCCGTGGATGCGAGAGATGTATTGACGTCGCGCCGGCCAGCGCTTACGCCGGCGGCTGAGACACCACTCCGATGCAAGGCGACCTTCTCTCCATCGCGCAGGATCACCTGCGACTCTCTGCCCTCCGCGCCAGCGGATTGACGGACCCCGAGCCCGATGACGCGTGTGACCGCGTGATTCGCCTCGCCGCCATCGCGTTGAGCCCCGCAGCGACGACGATCCTCGTGCTCGATGAGACGGGGGAGATCGTGAAGGCGGGGCGCGGCTCTGCCGGGGTCGCGGTGATGCACGGATGGCGTCCCTTCCGCCGGGCCGTGTGGCTTTCGCTCGGAAGCGCAACGGTCGTGGCCGTCGATACGGGCTGGGCGGCCGCCGCGATTCGCTCGCCGCAGGGTGAACTGCTCGCGGCGCTGCACGTCGAGGGGCCCGGCGATCGGGAGTGGACGCCGGACGACATCGATGCCCTCGGTGACCTTGCCGCGTTTCTGGAAAACGATCTGGCCGGGCGGGTCAATGTTCTCGGCCACGCGGCGGAGCAGTTGCTGGATGCCGCGCAAATGCTGGCGTTGCTCGACTCGGTAGACGCGGGGGTCGTCATCGAGGGAGAAGACGGCCGAATTCGCACGGTGAACGATGAGTTCTGTCGCTTGTTCGGCATTCCCGCCCCCGCCGCGGTGCTGTTGGGCGTTTCTGCAATGGACGCGGTCGAGCACGCGAAATCGCTGTTTCCCGAGCCTGAGCTCTTTTTGGCGCGCATTGAGGCCCTACGAAAAAAGGGGTTGGGCGCGCGTCGTGAGATCCTGCCGCTCAGAGATGGGCGGAGTCTCGAACGCAACATGGTTCCCGTCATGGTCGGCGATCGCCTTCGGGGCCGGGCCTGGGTCTACCGGGATGTGAGTGAGCGTGAACAGCTGCGGCAGCGTCTACGTGAACAGACCGAGGCCCTCCGCGCCGCCGCCCTCGTCGATGAGGGTACGGGTCTCTACAACCATCGAGGGTTGCTCACGATCGGGATGGAGCAGATCAAGTTGGCCGCGCGCCACGGACTCGGCGCGCTGCTGTACTTCGTCGATGTTCGGGATCTCACGGCGCCGACGGTACGCCTGCCCGACGAGGCGCTGATGCGAGAAGTGGGAGAACTGCTCGTTCGCGCGTTTCGCGGCTCCGATCTCGTTGCGCGTATGGGAAGTGAGGCGTTCGTCGTGCTCGCCATCGGCATCGCCGATCCGGACACACTGCTCTCGCGCATCCGACTGCGAACCGAGGAGTTCAATCGCGCCAAGGGGGATCCGCCGCGGCTCTCGCTTGGCGTCGGACATCTGGTGTACGAAGCGGGGAGTGATGTTCCGCTGGAGCACATGCTGGCGAAGGCGGATGAGTTTTTGCAGGCGGTCAGGAAGGGGTGAGTCGCCCGACGATGTCGGCCACCACCCCCGGCTCCGCCAGCGTGCTCGTATCGCCCAACTCGTCGAGCTTCCCCTCCCCGATCTTCCGCAGAATTCGTCGCATGATCTTGCCCGAACGCGTCTTGGGTAGCCCCGGAACCGCGATGATGCGATCGGGCGAGGCAAAGGGGCCGATCATTTCCCGCACCTTCTCGCGCAGTGACGCCACGTCCGCCCCCCACCCTGGTTTGAGGATGACGAACGCAAGGATACCCGTCCCACGCAGATCGTGCGGAAACCCCACCACGGCGGCCTCGGCAACACTTGGGTGCGCCACCAGCGCACTCTCGATCTCCGCAGTGCCCAGTCGATGTCCGCTCACATTCAGGACGTCATCCACGCGACCGGTGATCCACCAATACCCAAGCTCGTCCTGACGCGCGCCATCTCCGGTCAGATAGCGTCCGGGGAAGGGCGCCCAATACGTTTCCTTGAACCGGGCATGATCGTTATATAGGGTGCGGGCCTGCCCCGGCCAGCTGCCTTCCAGACAGAGGATTCCGCTCCCCTCTGTCACGGCCCCCGCGTCACTGAGCAACACCGGTCGAATGCCGGGGAGGGGGAAGCCGGCCGCGCCGGGAACACTCGCGTGTGCACCCGGAAGCGTCGTAAGCAAGACGCCGCCCGTCTCCGTCTGCCACCACGTATCCACCACGGCGCAACGCCCCTCTCCCACGACATCGTGGTACCAGCGCCACACGTCCGGGTTGATGGGTTCGCCGACCGTTCCAAGGATGCGCAGGCTGCGGCGATGCCCCGCGCGCACCCACTCATCGCCCTCACGCAACAATGCCCGGAGCGCCGTGGGCGCAGTGTAGAAGCTCGTCGCGCCGACGGCGTCGATTTCTCGCCAGTAGCGACCGGCATCCGGAAAGGTAGGCAAGGACTCGAACATCACGGTCGTCACCCCGCGCGCAAGGGGTCCGTAGACGATGTAGGTGTGGCCTGTCACCCACCCGCAGTCCGCCGCGCAGAAGTGGACGTCACCCGGTTGCACCCCAAAGATCCACCCAAAAGTGGCGGCCGCGTACACGAGGTACCCGCCCGTGGTGTGGAGTACGCCCTTGGGCCGCCCGGTGGAACCCGACGTGTACAGCAGGAACAATGGATCCTCGGCGTTCATCGGCTCGGGAGGACAGACGCCGCGCTGCTTTTTCAGTTCGTCGTCCAACCACAGGTCGCGCCCCGCGCACATCGCAACGTCCGCGCCGGTTCGCCGCGCCACGAGCACGGTTTCGACGGGCCCCTCGTGGTCCAACGCGTCATCCACGATCTGCTTCAGCGGGATGCGGCGGGCGCCCCGCACCCCCTCGTCCGCGGTGATGACCACACGAGCGCCGGCGTCGAGGATCCGCCCGCGCAAAGCCTCCGCAGAGAAGCCGGCGAAAACGACCGAGTGTGGCGCGCCGATCCGCGCACAGGCCAACATCGCCACGGCGAGTTCGGGGATCATGGGGAGGTAGATGCACACACGGTCACCCTTGCGGACGCCGTGTGCGCGAAGGACGTTGGCGAATCTGCACACCGCAGTCTGAAGCTCCGCAAACGTGAGGGTGCGCCGATCTCCGGGGTCGTTGCCGATCCAGACGATGGCCGGGTGCGCTGGGGTGGCGCGCGCGTGCCGGTCCACGCACTCCACGCTGGCGTTGAGCGTGCCATCTCCAAACCACGAGCACTCGGCATCGAGCGGGTTGGCTTCGACGCCACGGGTGGGAACACGCATCCAATCGAGCAGTTGCGCGGCCTGATCGAGCCAGAATTCGTCCGGGTTCGCGAGGGCGGCTGCATGCAGCGTGTCGTAGGCAGATGCACTGCCGATCGCCGCGGCGGCGGCAACGTGGGGTTTCACGGCGATGGTGGCGTCGGACATGCGGCAGTCTCCGAAAACGTGGAAAGCGAACCGGTAACACCCTGACCGCTGCGAAGATCGCCTATGCTTCCGTGCATGCGCTCACACCTTGTCACTTTCCTCCTTGCCCTCCCTTCCCTCGCACTCGTTGCCTGTAGGGCGGATGGCGTGACCAAATACTCGACGGGAAAGGATGACGCCGGCCTTGGCGATACGGCCGACACAGACACGGATACTGACACGGATACTGACACGGATACTGACACTGCGGTCGTCGACACCTCGTCCGACGACACCGGCCCGGAAGACACAGGCACGCCCTGCACGCCCACCGACTGGTACGCCGACGGAGACGGGGATGGCTATGGTGTCGGAGGTGCCATGAGCGAGTGCGAGGCGCCATCGGGTGCCGTCGCGGCCACGGGCGATTGCAACGACGGTGACGCATCCGTGTACCCAGGCGCGGCCGTCACATGCTCCGCCAATGACGGCAATTGCGACGGCAGCGTGGACAACGTCGACGCCGACGGCGACCACTTCCTTGGCTGCGAAGAGTGTGACGACGCCAACGCCGCCGCGTACCCCGGCGCCACCGAAACCTGTGACGACGTCGACAACGACTGCGACGAGGGGATTGACATCGACGCCATTGACGCCTCGCTCTGGTACGCGGACACCGACGGGGATGGCTATGGTGCCGGCACGGCGACACGCGCGTGTGACGCGCCAGCGGGTAGCGTTGCGAACGCGATCGACTGCGACGACGCCAACCCCGACACTCACCCCCGCGCCGCCGAGTCCTGCAACGCCATTGACGACGACTGTGACGCCGAGATTGACGATAATCCCGTCGACGAGCCGACCTGGAACATCGACTATGATGGAGACGGGTACGGTTCGTCGAGCTTTACCCTCACCGCATGTGATGCGCCTGCCGGCTACCTGGCCGACGCCACCGACTGTGACGACACCGAGGGCGATGTCCACCCAACCGCAACGGAGTCGTGCAACGGCATCGACGACAACTGCGACGGCGTGACGGATGAGGACGACAGCGTGGATGCGCTCACGTGGTACATCGACGCTGACACCGACGGGTACGGTGTCGCGACGACCACACACCTCGCCTGCGAACTTCCCGTGGGCTACGCGGAAACGGCGGCGGACTGCGATGACGCGGACGCCGGAATATCGCCGGCCGCCCCCGAGATCTGCAACGCCTTCGACGACGACTGTGATGGCGAAGCGGACGACGGCACCGCCGGCAGCGATCCCATCTGCTCCGCCGCATCCTGTCTTGCCGTGCTCGACGATGGCGCCTCCGTAGGCGACGGCTTGTATTGGCTCGACCCCGACGCCGACGGTGACATCACGGATGCGTGGCAGGCGTGGTGTGACATGACCGATGATGGCGGCGGCTGGACGCGACTCTATGGATCGCTCTACCCGGCCTGGTGGGATGAGACCGACTGGGAGGACATTGGCGCCGCAGAGGACGACGTCTATTCTCGCCTCGGCGAACGTGCCGATTTCATCGACGGCGCCGGGGCCACGACCTGGCGTCTCGAAGTTGGAAACTCAGACACATGGAACACGGGTGCGCGCGCCCACTACACCGCGTGGTCCCAAGCCCATGATCCGTTTACGGCATCCACCGACGGCAGCGACTACACCTATCTGTCGGGTGCCGAGTCCACGACGTGCGCGGGGTTCAACGGCCTGCATGACGAATACTACCTTTCCCACGGCGTCTACTGTCTTTCCAGCGACGTTGACAGCACGGACTACGTCGGCTGCTGGTGGATGCAGATCGTGCCCCTGGTGCAGTATTCCGACCCCGCAAGCTACCCCGGCTACCTCGAAGGCTACAATGGGCCGAATGTGCATGTGTGGCACACGTTGTGGGTCCGCTGATACCCCGCGCGCCGCTTCGCAACGGACGGCGACTTACTCCCGCGGCCGCCCCTCACCGGTCGCGCGTTCGAGCAGGACGAGGGATACCCGCACGTCAAGCGGCTGACGGGTGACGCTGGTGCGCACGCGCGCCACGCGCGCACGCGCGCGTTCCATCCCTTCGGAGTTACCCCGGGCAACGTCCACCAACCCCTGCAACAGATCGAACGCGGCGGCCATCGTCGGGGCCCGCCCGCTCTGAAGCACGCGCTCTCCCTCGGCAAAATGGCTCGCCGCCGCCTCACACTCCCCGCGTTGGGCGGACATGACGCCACGCACCCCGAAGCGCAGTGCAGCCAGGCGGATGATGCCAACCCCGTCCAGCGCGTCCACCGCCTCCTCGAAATGCGCATCGCCGCTCGCGTGGTTGCCGAGCGCGTGCTCGGTGGCCCCCAGTCCGGCCAGATCGCTGCCCAGTGCCGGCCGATTCGCCTGCTCCCGATGGAGCGGAAGCGCATAGGTGAAATGCTCCTTCGCTGTGGATAGCTCGCCCCTACCCAATGCAAGCCAACCCAGCGATCCGCGGACTACGCCTTCCCCTCGACGGCTTCCGACCGCACGGTTCAGGGCCAACGACTCCTCTAGTGCAGTCCGGGCTTCGGCGTCACGTTGCGCATCGGCATGGATCAACCCGACGTGCATCAAATCCATGGCCAAGGTCACGTTATCACCGACCTGCCGGTGAATCGCTGCCGCGCGCTCCTGATCCGCGAGCGATTCTTCCAACCGCTCCATGTGATGGAGTAGCACGCCCCGACCGCCGAGCACGCGCGCCTCCTCGTGTCGGGCTCCCAAATTGCGACACGCGTCCAAAGCGCGGGCGGCTGCCGCCAGGGCAGCGTCGATCTCCCCGCGTAGAAAGTAGAGTTCTGCGAGTGCGGCGACCACGCGGGCGCTGCCCCCCGGGGACCCCGCCCGGAGGAAGTCAGCGCCCGCCGCAGCCAACAACGGACGCGCAGTTTCCACTTCTCCCGCACCAAGGGCCAAGATGGCGAGGCCGAGCGCAGCCTCTCCCGCGAGACGATGGTCGGCCAATTCCACTGCAAGGCGGCGCGCCTCCACGAAGTCCGAACGACTGGCGATCGGCTCGACAAATTGCAGCGCACGCGCCCGGGCGAGGTGCACCTTGGCCCGCAAGTCCCAGCCCTTGTGCGCGGCGAGGCCGAGTGCATCGTCCAATAGCGCGCTCACACGGTCGGCAGGTCCCAAGTCAATGAGCAGCGGAGATAACGCTAGCACGGCACGCACCGCCCGCGCCGGCCAGTTCTCTCGACAAACCAAATAGACCGCGAGCAGGTCGGGCGTCGCACGGTGCAAGGCGTGGCGCGCCGCGATACCATTTCGTCCTTCCAACGCGACTTCCCATGCCTCTCCCGCGGCCAGAAAATAGAGCGAATGCCGGGCCTCGAGTGCCGGGCGGTCAGCCTCGGCAACGTGCTCTGCGGCGAAGTGACGCACCGCTTCATACAGGGCAAAACGACGCTCGCCGTTTTCGTCCGTTTCGACGCGGAGCAGCGACTTGTCACGGAGGGCGTCTACAAGCTCGTCTTCCGTTTGCTCCCCAAGGTCCGCGTCCGACAGCTCCACCACGGCCTCCGCCGCCCGCAGCGTAAACGGAGCCCGGAACATCGAGAGCTGCGCGAGCGTCTGGCGCTCTGCGGGAGAGAGAAGGTCCCACGACCATGCAATCGTTGCGCGGAGGCTGGCGTGGCGGTCCTGATCGCGCGCGTTGCGACCGCGAAGCAGCCTGAGCGGTTCGTCCAGGCGGGCGAGGATCTCGGCCGGACGCATCACGGCCCCGCGCGCGGCGGCGAGCGAGATGGCCAGCGGCGAACCGTCCAGTCGCTGGACGAGTTTTGCGATGGCTGCATCGTCGTCAGGGGTCGGTGTGAAGCCCGGCAGCGCCTCTCTGCCGCGTTCAACAAACAGGTGTGCGCCTGCCTCCGCGTCGAGCGGTCCCAACGCGTACGCGTGCTCTCCCGACACACGTGTCGGCTCACGAGACGTAAGGATTACCCGTGATTCCTTTGCAATTGATACAAAGGCTTGTACGAGGGGCGTCGCCGCGCCCAGCAGTTGCTCGACGTTGTCCATGATCAAAAGAATCTTGCCGCGGCTGCGAACGGCTTGGGTCAGCCGCGCGAACGCCGCCTCACCACGCTCCGTCCCCAAAGGAACCTGCATGACGCGGGCAACGACGGGCAGAACCTCCTCCAGCGTGCGCACCGACGAGAGATCGGCGAACCACGTGCCCCCCGGAAACCCGTCGGCTTCCTCCGCGGCGACGCGCTTCGCGAGCCGGGTCTTGCCCATGCCACCGGGTCCGGAAATGGTGACGAGCACCGACTGCCGAACGAGTTGGCGCACGCGCGCAACATCCGCATCGCGACCGAAGAATGCCCCGTATTCTTCACGAAGATTGGTTCGCGGCGGCGGGGCTGCGACAGGTTGCGGCGCTACCGGCACGGGCGCCAGCGAGGCGGGCACGGTGATAACCATCGGCGCGTCGCCAACCTGGCCAACACCAGCGATGGGCGGATCGAACGCCACCGCAAGGACGATGGGCGCTTCCGCCTCCAGCGGCTCAAACACGTAGCCCTTCCCGTGGATCGTCAGGATGTGGTGCGGATTCGCGGGATCGATCTCCACCTTTTCACGCAGCCGTCTGACCGTGACGTCCACCGTTCGCGTCAACATGTCCGCGCTATATTCCCACAGGTCCGCGAGCAATTGCTCGCGCGTAACCGGCTCTCCTGGACGCTCGGCCAACCACGCGAGGAGTTGCGCCTCCTTCGTGGTCAGCGAGATGCTCTCTTCCTGCTTATGGAACGTCCGTCGAATCAGGTCGACCGTTCCGCCGCGCAACATGATCTCGGTGACACGCACGGCGGCGGTCTAACCCGGCGCCGCGCGCGCTCTACCGGTAGTACATGCCCCACCCGCTCGACCCGCAGCAGGTGAACGAGATGTGTTGGTCACCGCCGCCACCGGAGGACATGTACAGCGTCATCGTGCGCGTCAGCCGCTGCGTGATCGAGTGGGTGGACCCGCAGCTCCCGGTGACCGATGTCGAACTTCCGTCGTCAAAGGTCACGGTGTACGAGGCGGTTTCGCCATCGTTGCAACCCACACTGATGTAGATGGAGTCCACCGGGACGGTCGACCCGAGATCGCAACTGTAGGTGTTTCCGACGTCCATCGCGCTGGAGCCGCCGCAACTCTGGTAGGTGCTTCCGCAGCCTTCGGAATAGGAACCATCGCAATCCTCATCGATCGCGTTGGTGCAGGCCTCGGTTGCGCCGGGATTTCGGACGAACAGGGCGTCGTCACAGTCGGTGGTGTTCGCTGCATAGCCGGAGGGCACGTCGCATGCTTCGGTGCTGCCTGTGGAGACGCCGTAGCCGTCGGCGTCACTGTCGGTGTACCACGTCGTCGCGGTGGAGACGTCAAGCGCGGCATCGTCGTCATCGGCGGCGCCATTGCAATCGTTGTCGACGTCGTCACAGACCTCGATGGCATCCGAGTTCACGGCGCCATCCACGTCATCACAGTCACTATTGCCCGCGGCGTAGCCAGCCGGCATGGCACAGGCGAGGGCATCCACCGCCGGATCGCCGAAGCCGTCCGCATCCCCGTCGGCGTACCAAGTCGTCGCCGTGGAGGTGTCGAGGCTGGCATCGTCGTCGTCGATGGCGCCATCACAGTTGTTGTCGATTGCATCACAGACTTCGGTGGCGGCGGTGTTCACGTCCACGTCCGAGTCGTCACAGTCGGTGCTTCCCGAAACGTAGCCGGAGGGTGCCTCACAGGCCAGCGCGCCCACCGCGGCGTCCCCGTAGGTGTCCTCATCGGCGTCGGCGTACCAGGTCGTTGCCGTGGACGCGTCGAGGCCCGCGTCGGCGTCGTCCACGGCCTCGTTGCAGTCATTGTCGATGCCATCGCAAATCTCGGCGGCATCTCCGTTCACGTCTTCATGCTCGTCGTCACAATCGCCTGGGTCCGATACAAATCCGGCGGGGACCTCACACGCGACGGCGGTGACGTCCGTGTTTCCGTAGCTGTCTCCATCGGTGTCCTCGTACCAGGTGGTTGCGCTGGACAGGTCAAGCGCCGCGTCCGCGTCATCGACCGCCGAATCGCAATTGTTGTCCAGACCGTCACAGACCTCGATGCCGCCGGTGTTGATGTCTCCATTGGTGTCGTCACAGTCCGTCGCGTCCGCAACGGAGCCGGATGGCTTGTCACAGGCCATCGCACTCACTGTCGCGTCACCGTAGCCATCACGGTCGGTGTCGGCATACCAAGCGCTGCCCGTGGACGCGTCAAGCCCGGCGTCCGCGTCGTCGGTGGCGCTGTTGCAGTCGTTGTCGATGTCGTCACAGATTTCAAGGGCATCGGGATTCACGGCGGCATCGCTATCGTCACACTCCTCACATGCGGGAAAACTGTCGGCGTCGTTATCGGCCCACGACACCGAGCCATCGCAATTATAATCGTTCGGGTCGCTGCAGTCCAACTCCTCTGCGTCGGGATGCCAAGCAGCGTCCTCATCGTCACAGTCGGTGGCGTCGGCCACGTAGCCGGACGGCGCGTCACACGCGATGGCATTGTCCGCCGCGTCACCGTAGGTGTCCAAGTCGACGTCGGCGTACCAGGCGGTTGCCGTTGACGCGTCGAGGCCCGGGTCGTCGTCGTCGGTGGTGCCGCTACAGTCATTGTCAATGTCATCGCACACCTCGACGGCGTCGGGGTTCACCGTTGCAACGGCGTCATCACACTCCTCACACGCGGCCCAGCCGTCGGCATCCGCGTCGGCAAATGCCGATGATCCGTCACAGTTGTAGTCGGTGGCGTCCGCGCAGTCGGCCTCGTCGGCGCCCGGGTGGATGGCCGCATCCGCATCGTTGCAATCCAGGCCAGGATCCCCGGCGACGTAGCCCTCCGGCGCGTCACAAGCAGCGACCGTCAGGGCCTCCGCTCCGTAGCCGTCCACGTCCGCGCCGCGTACCAGATCGTTGCTGACGATGCGTCCAGGCCGTCATCGGCGTCGTCGGTGAGGGTGTCGCAGTCGTTGTCGATGTCGTCACACGTCTCTGAGGCGTCTGGATTGATCGAGGCGGCACTGTCATCACAGTCCTCACACGCCGCCCAGCCGTCGGCATCGACGTCTTCCCGTGCGGCCGAGCCATCACAGTTGTAGTCGGTCGGATCGGCACAATCCGACTCTTCGGCGCCGGGGTGGATCGAGGGGTCGTCGTCATTACAATCGACGTCGGCGGCGGCGGCGACATAGCCCGCGGGAGCGTCACATGCATCTTGCGAAACGGCCGCGTCACCGTAGGTATCGGCGTCGGCGTCGGCGTACCAGGACGTCCGTGTCGAGGCGTCGAGGGAGTCGTCGGCGTCGTCGACCAGCGAGTCGCAGTCGTTGTCGATGGCGTCACACACTTCCGTTGCTGCGGCGTTGACGGCGGCGTTGGCGTCGTCACAGTCTTTGTCGGCCGGCACGCCATCGCCGTCGGCATCGACAATCTCATCGGTGTCCCCGGTGTCTTCGGTGCCGTCCGTCTTCGAGGGATCCGCCGTCTGCGCCGTGCAGGACAGGGATGCGAGGGGGGCGAGGGGGGCGAGGCAGAGGAGGATGCGAAGGAGGGAACTCATGGCGGGAGTGTACCAGAACTCGGGGACGAAGTTTTCAGGGGAGGGCGTATGGTGTAAAAATCGTGGTTCTGGCTAGATAGTGGCGTTGGTTGGGGGGCTGGCGCGGGCGGCTGGGCCGTCACACGCCGCGGTCAGCGGCGGGCGCACGCTCGGACGGGCGGCGGGCGGATGCCGGCGTGGCGACTCTTCGGGAAGAGGTCGGACTTCGGTTGCTGGAACGAGCCGAAGCGGCAGGTCTTGGCCAAGATGTCACACTTCGGCTGGATGGCGTTCTGTCCGTGGCATAACCGGGTTTTGCTTGGCCATGGACCCTACGCGCGGTCGATCCCCGCACTGGCCGGCCACGGCGGTCGGCTACGGGGCTGTCCGACAACGGTGATCGTCGTTTGTCGCGGCCGGCGGTTGCGCTCTACGCGCGCCGACGGACTCCCTCTCCCAGACGTGCTCGCTGACGGCCGCTGCCTGCTGAAACCGCCGGCAAGAACAGGGCGACACGGATCGAAATCAGCGGTCGGTAGCCGTCACAGCGGGCTCGCAATGCGGAGCAGCGCCGGGTTCTGAACGTGTGTGTAGCGCAGCGTCGTCTCGATCTTGACGTGGCCGAGCAGGGACTGAATAAACCGGATGTCGGTGCCACCTTCGAGCAGGTGCGTTGCGAACGAATGGCGGAGCGTGTGACAGGACACGCGACCGGCGAGCTGCGCTTTTTCGGCCGCCCGCTCCACGACGTGCTGGATGCTCCGGGTGGCGAGATGTCCGCCGGCCTCGGACGGGAACAGCGGCTCCTTTGCGTGTCGGCCCGCGGTGAGCGCCTCCAGATCCGCCCGCAGAAGCGCGCTCAGCACGGTGACGCGATCCTTTCCGCCTTTGCCCTGCCGAACGGTCAGCATGAGGCGGCCGACATCGATATCTCCCACCTTTGCCCGCACCACCTCGGACACGCGCAATCCAGCGGCATACATGAGGAGCACGGCCACTTTATGCTTGCGGTTGTCGATTGCGGCGGCCAACCGCAGCACTTCTTCCTTTGACAGGACCCGGGGCAGCGTCTGCTCACGTCGGGGCCGGGTAATCGCAAAGTCAACGCCCGCGTATTGCTGGTACAACTCGATGTATAGAAAACGCAACGCAGAGATCACCTGGTCCACCCGCGAACGCGATTTCCCGGCCGCAGTGAGGGTGAGCAAGTGGGCGCGAATGTCGTCGAGCGACGCCGCCCGCGCCGGCCGCCCACCGAGGCTCTGTGCGAAATCGCGCACGCCACTGACGTACGCGCGTATCGTGTGACGGCTATACCGCCGAATCTGCATTTCCTGGCATACACGCTCATACAATAGACTGGACATCACGGACATGGCTTACCTCGCCCCCATTGATATTCAGGTGGTATGCCAAAATCTGTCCGGGGTGAAAGAAATGTGCGATCGAGGTCGAGGCGCGTGGCGAATGGACAAGGCTCAATGGGACTGGAATCGCATACTAACATCGATTAGCTTACGATGAGGTTTTTGGAGCGGCGCTCCGCGCGTCCGTTTTGGGGGCGAAACTGAGGTGCGGCAGGCCTGGAATTCGCGGTGGCGTTGTGGCTGGAGAATTTAATCGCGACACATCGCGGCGATTCTGCAGGTGTATCGGGGGGAGATCAGCAGCAGATAAGGACGGGGCAGCGGAAATGAAGGAGTTATCGGTCATTCGCTACGCTGCTCCTCCGTTGGCCGCGGGCGTGGGCGGAGTTCTGTTGTTGGGGTCACGTTCGCCGATGCGCGTACGAGGTGGAGGCGGGTCGTATGGTCGCCCTGCGTTCGGGCGCCGGTGGTGTGTCGCAGCGT
>CAMAWH010000081.1 GCA_945861635.1 Klebsiella pneumoniae
CCGGTTCGACGCCGTCATCGTGGACACCCCGCCGGTCAAGAAGGGCGGCTGTCTGCCTGGCGTTATGCTGATCGCGCCGACCGACGGTGACGATGCCTCCGCGAACCTGATCCGGATGCTGCGGGCGACGCCGGCCAACACCGAGATCGTCATAGTCCGCATCGATGCGGTTCCGAAGCGGGAGTGGGCACAGGATGCGGCGACGATCCACGACGCTTCGAACCACACCGGCGGATTCTGCTACCTCCCGAGCCCTCTGCCGCGCACGGACGACGTCCGCGAGGCGCTCAATCGCGGCCTGTCGGTGTGGACCCTCGCCCGGCGCGGGGCCACGCGCGAGTTCCTTCAGGGCATCGAATCGTTGGCGGGCGTGGCGTGGGCAAGAATCCAGCCCGGAACCACGCTTCCGCCGCTGGCCGTCGCCGCCGCGTCTGCCGTACACATCCACGGTTGGGACGACGATGCTTGACCCGCTCCGCGCGCGGGCCGAGGCCGATGCCGCGGAACGGCGTGGGGCGGGGACGCTGTGGGCTGCCGGGCCGGTCGAGTGGGAGACGGTGTCTGCGGGTACGGTTGCCCAGCCGGAGGTCGTGCCCGTCGTGGAGGAAGCGGGCGGCGAGCAAATGCCCGTTCGCAAGCGCGTTACTGCGCTTCCTCGAGCGGAGCCGCCTCGCGGGACGCAGGAGGTGCCGACGGCCCTGCTGGCGGCGATCCTGGCGCGCTTGGAGGTGGCCCCCGCGGTGGCGAGCGGCGTGCCCGCGTGGCTGACCGAGGACGTCGGGAACCCGCTGACCTACGACGCGGCGGCGGCGAACCGGAAGGACGTGTGCGCGCGGGTGGACCCCGTGCTGTACCGTGGGTTGCAGGTGATGAAAGAGCGCCTCGGGCTGCGGACGACGGCGGGGGCGTGGGAGTACGTCCTCCGCGCGGGGCTGGCGGTAGCGGAGCGGGGGGTTGGGCGGTAACTCTGGGATCGACGATGCTTTCTTGCTTCACGGCATCTTCTCGGCACCCGAGCGTTTGTTTACGACTGCCGCAAGACGACCCACCGCCTCGCGGGGCCCGACGATTCAGACCTCGCTGCCGCTCGTCGTACGTCAGTCTCGGAAGAAAGTTGAGATTTCCGCGCACAACCGGTTGCGCTGCCACGCGCCGTCGTGGGAGGATGCTTCAAGTCACCGGGTGCTACGTTGCTCCCCATTGCTCTTGTATCCACGTCGTTCGCGGCGAATCCGGATCGGGTAGCTCCCGCCGACATGCCGGCGATGGCGACGGCGATCCCGACGCTCCAGCAGGGCGGCTGGACGCATACGGTGCCGTTGGAGGTCCCGCCCGGCCCGGCGGGCTCCGCGCCGGAGGTGTCTCTCCTTGCCGATTTTCACGTCACCGACGGCCCCGTCGGCAACGGCTGGGCGCTCGGAGGGTTTTCGCGCATCGACCTGCGGAGCGAGACCGGCGGCGTGCCCCACCTCGATGGCACTGACGTGCCGTATCTGGACGGGATGCGGCTGTGGTTTGTCTTCACCGACTTGATGGCCACCTACTCGGACTTCGCGACCGGCTTTCCGCCCGGGGTCGCGTACTTCACCGGCGACATCTGGGCCCCCGAGATCGACGACGGACGCCTGCTCGACTTCGACGACGAAACCAACACCTGGTTTATGTCGGACGTGTTCAGTCCGGCGTACGCGAGCGCCGCGGAGACGGTTTCGGGCAGTCCGATCGGCATGCTCCTGAGCGGCGCCGACCTCGGTGACGTAGGCGTCGCTGCGGGGCGCGGGGCGTTGATCGGGGGGTTTGGAGCAGCCCCGATCGGAATCTACGGCACTGGCATGGCGCTGATGGACGGTGTCGCTGCGGTGCCGCAGGCACTTGCGGCGCCTTACGACAACTTCCGACAGGTCGGCGCGATCTGGTCTGGCGATCCGAGTCGGGCGGCCGCGGGATGGAGCAGGGTGTCCTCCAACACCGGTGCCGAAATCAGCGCGATGGCGGCGGTGTTCGCGGTGGACGGGGTGCGGACGGGGTTGCCGGGCAAGGGTGGGCCTAAGCCGCTCGCCCCGGGACCGTTCGCGGGTGACTCGATTCCCGCCCGCGGCCCGCTGAGGGACTTCACTGCCGCCGAGCGCGAGGCCGTCAAGGAAATCGGTGAGCGAACCGGGTGTCACACCAGCGGAGCGAAAACCTCCGCGACAAAATCGGGATATTTTGTGCTCGACCACCAACCGGCGAGCCAACTGTCGCCCGGATCACCTCAACGCCTTTACCCACAGTGCCTCACATGCAGTCGACTGCAAGGCGGGGAAGTCACTGCGGAGTTGCGCCGTGGAAAGTAGCGCGCCGGGGCCAAAAAATGCGATCGATTGGGTCGAGAGTACCGGTGGCCCGCTCGTTCTTGTTCCCCGCCGTCACGCGTCCAAATGGCGAGGGATCGAGACGGACGACTACATTGATGCGTGCGCCGTGGATAGCTATCTGGGCGTCGTGAGTCGACCTTGGGGGGAGGCCGTCGTGCTCGGTGACGAAGCGCTCCGGACAACGGCGATTACGCGCGGCGCTGACGTGTTGCTTGTGCGATGGATGTATGCTCCCAGCTCCGACGCTTTGACGGAGGCCGCCCGGGGGTTTAGAGCGCCTTCGCGGCTGGCCGTCGAGTATGCGCGCATCTCGTTTCTTGACGAGCCATATTTGATCATCGATAGCGCAGCCGTCGGCGACGGCGCTCCCGGCCTGAACCTGCGCGTTCCTGCTGGACTGCGTGAGGTCAACACATACGTGGTCAAGGACGTGCGAGACATCGCGTTCGTCGTCCATCAGATTCTTTGACCTACGCCGGCCGAGGGGTGTGAAACTATCTCGGTTCGGAGACCGCTTTGAGCCTGAGTTGTCGGCGCGGCGGACCGCCGCTCCGGCGCCATGTTCGCGGCGAGGGTTCTGGACCCCGGGGAACCCGACGTGGTCAACGGGTTCCATACGGCCGCCGAGCGGCTCACCCAGCGTCGGGGTCGGCGTCGATCCTCGCCTTGAAACCTCGTGTTCTGCTCACCGCGGGAATCACTTCGGTTACGCAATAGGAGACTCTCCCACTTGAAGTACCCCCCTACTAAATCGACCGAGAATCGGGCCAAGCACATGCTTGATCACCTGTGATCTTCGTAACTGCCGAACGAGTCCAAAGGCAGTCGCTTGGCGTGGCGGCTCCCGTAACGAAGCGTGGCAAGCGGCGATGGGAGGTACCACGATCTGCATACGCGAGTATGCTCAACGTATGAGCACCAAGCGCCGACTCTCAGCCTCCGTGGACGCAGAGCTGCTTCACGCCGCCGAGGCTGCCGTTTCGGGCGGCGACGCCGATAGCGTCAGCGCCTGGGTAAACGACGCGTTGCGCCTCAAGCTCACGCACGACGCGCGGCTGGCCGCGCTCGCGAGCTTCATTGGCGCGTACGAGACCGAGCACGGCGAGATCACCGGCGATGAAATCCGGCTGGCCGTACGACGGGCGAGCCAATCCGCGATTCCCGTTCGCGGTCCAACTGCTACGCCCGGCTGACTGGGAAGCCCCCGGTGAGTCTGGTGCTCGACGCTGGCGCACTCGTCGCGATCGAAAAGGTCGGATCGCAGCGTAGTGGCGTTGGTGAAGCGGGAGTTGCTCGCCGGGCGGGCTCCACTCACGCATGGCGGCGCGGAGGTACGCGCGCTGGATGGCGCTCTCGGACGACGGGCCGGCGAACTTCTGGGCGTGACCGGCGAGGTGGACGGGATCGATGCCGCCGTCGCGCTGCTGGCCCTGGACGGCGACATGATTCTGACCTCCGACCTGGGCGACCTCACCGCGCTCGTGGCCGCAACGGGAACGCATGCGGACATCGTGCCCGTCTAATCCGCCGTCGGTTAGGATCGCACAGCCTCGTGGTCGATCCCCATCTTCACCCCTCGCTTACTCCGCTGCTCTGGGATCGTCTCCGTTACGCAAAACGAAACTCTCCCCGGAGTTCCACACGCCTTCGCGGGCGGAGCGCCTCGCGTTCGCCGGGCTGGACGTGATCTACCTGGTCACCGACGACCAGCTCGACGCTCGCCGGCGGCTGGGCATCTCGGAGGCCGACCCGGACGTGGCGCGAGTTCCTTCAGGGCCTCGAATTGTTGGCGGGCGTGGTCTGGCCCCGTGTCCGCCCGGACACGACGCCGCCTTCGCTGGCTGCCGCGGGCGCATCCGCCGTGCAAAACCGCGGCGGCGGCGGCGATGCGTGATCCCACGTGCGCGTCCGCCGAGGCCGAGGGTGCAAGGCCGCGCGCCACGGGACTTCGCCGGCTCGGGTCGCGCCGACGCCCTGGGTGCTGCCAGTCTTGATGGACGGCTCCTTTACCCGCGCCCCTTCGTGACGCGAAAATCCTCTCCCCCGACGGGGATAAATTGCGCCGTTTCCTTGAGCCGCGAGTACACGCGGTCTCCCAGCCGCTCCGCGAGCGTTTCCGCGCCCGGCACCGACAGCGACTCCCCGCGTCCTTCGCCCGGTTTTCTTGTCTCCGGGAAGTTCGTGGACGCCAGGATCGTCCCCCGGGCGTTGTAGCGACGGGTCACGATTTCGTCGATGATCGTCAGCTCAAAATCGCTCTTTCTGCCTTTCCCCAGCTCATCGATGGCCAAAATGGGCACCCGCGTGAGCGCGCCGAGCAACTTCGCTTCCCCCACGCCGCGGTCGTAGCCCTCTCGAATCGAGGCGACAAGATGGCTGAACTCGACGAAACGAACCTCGACGCCGTGCTGGAAAATGAGCTCACGCACGAGCGCGCAGAGCAGGTGCGTCTTGCCGCGCCCCGGGCCTCCGTGGAGGATCAGCCCGGGCGTCTCCTCCGCCGGGCGGAAGCGGCCAAGCCAGCCTTTGACACCGGTAAACGCCGGGCGCGCACCGGTGAGATCGGCCTTGAACGACCGCAGCGTGCAGTCCGCATGCCGTGCCGGGACCTGCGCCGCGTTGTAGAGCGCCACGCGGTCGGGCAGCCGCTGACAGCGGCATTTGTAGACGCGCGACACGCCTTCCTTCTCCATCGTCCGCCGGCCGGTACCCTCACAAAACGGACACCCGGGCGGCAGCACCGCGCGCGCAACCGCCCAGCCGTCATGCTGCTCGATGACGTACTCCTCCACAGGACCGGCGGGTCTTTCGGAAACGACCAGCATGGTCCGGAGCTAACCCGCCTCAACCCCCGACGCCGAACTCCGCCCAGATTCGCGTTGCGGTAAGGGCGGGAAAGCGCTGGCGGAGGGCATCGCGCGCGGCTTCTTCACACGCACGCGCAAATTCGGCGTCGGAGTAGAGCATTCGGACATCCTCAAGGTCGAGGGCAGCTTGCGCTACGGCCGCAGGTCGCGTCGCCAGCGTCGCATCCCATGCGCGTTCATGAAAGCGTCGTGCAACGGCGCACGCCGCCAGTGCCCGCGTCTCTGCGTCGGCCTCGGCGAGCAAGCCGATTTCCGCCAGTGCCGCGTCCGCAAGCACGTGGAGGGCTGCGTCCTCGTCGGTGCCTGCACCTGCGCGAGGCGGCGCGTGTGCAAGCCGCGCCGCGAGATCGATCGGCACCGACAACGCCATGCGCCCTGCGCGTCGTTTGACCTCTCCTTTGCACGACGTCAACGTGAAGGGCGCGCGCGTTCGGTTGGCGATTCGCCGCGCCGCGACAGCGTCGACGGCGCGGAGGATTGCGCCCACCGATACACCATTGTCCAACCAATCCGCCAACGTTCGGCTGTCCATCGGAGAGAGGAACGGCGCCCCCCCGCGGACCGCCACGAGGTAGGCCCGAACGGCCTCTGCGGCGTTCGGATCGGGAACATCACGCATGGTTAGGTTCAGGTACATGTATTATCCTCGCCCGGCCCTCGGGAGCCCCTCATGACGCGCACCATCCGAACCTCGCTGCTCCTCGTCCTCGTCATGTTCGCGTTGCCGGCATTTGCCAAGGACAAGAAGAAGGAAAAGAAGGAAGAGGAGGACGTTGAGGCCGCGCCCGAGATCATCGTCAACGAGGGCGATTTCAAGGAAGACGAAGCGGCTGACGAACCGAAGGTCGAGCGCCTGAAGGAAGATGAAAAGACGGAAGAAAAGGAAGACGAAAATCTGGATTTCGACGAAACGGAAGAGGAGCCGGATCTCAACTTCAAGGACGACGACGAGCAAAAGACCGTTGCGCCGCGCGCCCCGGGTGAGGACACGGCGCAGACGTACCGCGATCAGCAGCGGAAATGCAACGACATGACGCCCGACGAGGAGCAGATTGCGTGGGAGGCGTACCTCGGCAAGTACCCGAAATCATTGTTTCGGGAGCGCATTGAGACGCATCAGGAAGAGCTCTCGCAGTTGATGTTTGGCGAAAGGGTGCCTGGAAGTGACAAGGGAGAGCGTGCGGTAGACGCGGCGAAGCGCGAGCTGAATTTTGCAACGCCGGTCAAGCTCACGCCGGTCGATCCGCGTTCTCACGTCAGCGCCGGCTTCGAGTGGGGCTTTCCAACCTGGTTCGGCGGAAATCTGGACTTCGAGTACCAATTCCGCCGCGAGTTTTCGGCCCACGCCGGCGTGTACCGCGATTTCAACGGCGGCGTCATCGCGGTTGGCGGCAAGTACGCCTTGCTGAAGTCGGCGCGCACCGGGACGATTGCGTCCACGGCCGTGGACATCAAGTTCAACACAGCGCCCTTTTTTGCCGCCGTGCGGCCGATCCTGTCGTTCGGTCAGCGCGTCAACGTGATGAGCGGACTCGACCTGCAGGCGCAGCTTGCCGCGGATATTGAATTTCGCGCTTCGTCGGACGTGCGTTGGTTCGGGGGGTTCCATGCCGAGCTTCGGCCCAACGAAATCGTGTACGTCTTTGCGGAAACGTCCATCGACGTGAAGTACCTCGGCAGCAAGGAGCCGCAGCCGTTCCAATTCATGGTGACGACGTTCGGTCTCAAGTTCGTTCCGCGGAAGGCGCAGAATGAGCAGGGCGGCGGGCGCGCCGTGGCCGGCCTGTCCGCGCAGGCGCCGTACAGCGCGAAATACTGGGGCTTCTACCAGGGTGGCCTCGGCGGCATCTTCGACTACTACCTGTGATTCGCGGCTTGATGCTTTTCTGCCTGTCGTGCTCGGATTACGGCATCGAAAAGCAGGTAGAAGCACACGAAGATGGCGGGGAGGGCGATGTTGTTGCGGACCCCGGCAGTCTGGATTGGAGCGCGCTTTGCTCGGCGGACGCGGCATCCATCGCGATCACCAACGAGGGAGACGGCGACCTCACGATCTCCGCGATCACGCTGGAGGGCGCAGGCTGGACCCTGGGGAGTGTGGCTCCGCTTCCGCTCGTCCTGAAGTCGGGCGAAAGCACACTTGTTCCCGTGACGGGGGTTGATGGAGATGCGACGATCGTGGTGCTGAGCGATGACGTGGACACCCCGGAATTGCACATCCCCCTACACGTGACGGCCAATGCGGCGCCCGTCACGACGATTTCCTCGCCCACCGCGGGTGTTGTGTGGGCGGAGGCTGCGGACGTCGTCCTCGCCGGTTTTGTGGCCGACGACGCCGATTTGGCGGAGGCGCTGGTGATTTCGTGGGCGTCGAGCGCGGTTGGCTTGCTGTCCAACGCCGCCGCCTCCGTAGACGGGACCACCTCCTATGCCTGGCCGACAGCGGACCGACCGACGGGCCACCAGACGATCACGCTCACTGCCACCGATTCGTGTGGGGCCAGCACGACATTTTCGGTGGAGGCGTGTCAGGACGGCGCCTTCACCTACGATGCGCTCGACGTGTCCACCTGGCACTACGAGGGCGCCGCGGCCTACGACAGCGCCGAAGCGTACCTCCAACTCACTCCCGCGTCATCGGATCAGGTGGGCAGCGCGTTCGAGATCGCGTCCCCGGTCAACGGTGACAGCGTGGATATCGACTTTGCCTTCTACATCGGGGACGGCACGGGGGCCGACGGGTTGTCCCTCACGACGCTCGACACGGCGCGCATGACGACGTTTCTGGGGGGGACGGGCTGCGGCATCGGCTACGGGGGGGAGGCATCGTGCACCGACGGTCCGGCGCTGCCCGGCTGGTCGATAGAGGTCGATACCTACTACAATGGCGATGCTGACCCAACGGAAGACGATCACGTTGCGTTCACGTTCGATGGGGATGTAGACGCGCCGAAGGCCTGGGCACCGCTGCCGGAGATGGAAGATTCCGGGTGGCATCAGATGCAGGTTTCCGTGGTGGCGCCCCACGTCATCGTCGCGATTGACGGGACGACGTACATCGACCAGGACATCGACGGCGCCTGGGCGTTCTCGGGGTACGTCGGGTTTACGGCGGGCACCGGTGGGGAGACGAACCGGCACTTGATCGACTCGTTGCAGGTGACCGACTACTCGTGTGACTGAGGCGGCCGCCGGCCGTCACCCCCCCGCCAAAAGCCGATCCACCGCCGCGTACAGGTCGTCGTTGCCCCGCGGGACGTACGTCGTCGTCACCGGAACGTGCTCGATGAAGTCGACGACCGGGTCCGGCTCAAAGCGCTTGGCCCAGGTGCCGTAGCCAAGTTCTGTCAGGTAGCGGGCGTTCAGTTCCTGCTCGTACTGGCCCCCGATAGGAACGGAAAACATCGGGACGCGCAGATGCACACACTCCCCCATCAGCGAGAATCCGCCGCCCGCGAGGACCGCGCGGGCGGTGCGAAGGTCGTCGATGAACCCGGTCTCCGAAAACGCCCGGAGCGTGACGTTGCCTTCCGTTCCTTCTCGCCCCATCCCGTACACGCGAAACTGCCCTGGCAGGCGCTTCAGCATCGGCAGGAGATCCGTGTTTGCCGACGCTGTTTGATAGACGAGGACGTGCTCCCCGGGCTCGCGAACCGCGGCAAGGATCTCGGGCCGCAAGATCGGCGGCACCAGCGTCGTGCGCTGTTTGCGCACCTCCGGGTAGAAAAACGTCGTAATCAAATAATGTTCGGCGCCGGGGAGCTTCGCCTTGACGGCAGCCTTCGCCACCTGGAACTCCGGGTCCAGGGTGATCGCCAACGGGTGGGTGCAGCGGTTGATGATCTGCATGTTGTCGATGCTGATCACGGGCACGAACCGGTTCAGGCCGTAGAAGAACGTCCAGCTTTCAAAGTCGCTGATCACGGCCTGCGCGTCGAAGTCGAGCTGCGTGTACGCGGCGATGTTTTTGGCGATTCCCGCCGGGGCCTCCCCGAGGTTGGAGGCGATGCTTTTGCCCACGTCCAGGGTGTTTCCCTCGTAGTTGAGGTGCAACCCATGGATCGCTCGCACCTGCACGCGCTCCCGGCCGGCGAAGCGCGTGGCGAGAAATTTCTCCGCTCTCCCGGACACCATCACGCACACGTCGTGACCGCCGGCCAGCAGGTGCTCGATGACCACGCGCGAGCGCGTCGCATGGCCCATTCCTTCGCCGACAACGCCATAGAGCACGCGCATGGTCCGCCAACTAACCGGCCCGCCGCTTCAGCCGGTGGCCCAACGTGATAGGCTGGCGCGCCCTTGCCGGATGGTAAGGAACGCGGAGGCGTAGGTGGAGAGTCCGTCCCAGTTTGCCGAGCGTGATGCGCGCTCTCGGCTCGTCGCGAATCCAGGCGCGTTGGGGCGGTGGGCGCGCGGTTTGCTTGCGGATCCGCGAGACTTGCCGTTCCTTGTGCTTTCGGCGCAAATCACCTGCATCATTCTGCCGTTTGCCGCGTACTTGTTCGTTCCGGGAGCGTTCCGGTGGGACGTTGCGGTGGTGTATTTGGCGGTCCTGTTCGTCGGCTTCATCGACAAGTTCATTCTGATGCTGCACAACACCTCGCATCGGCGGCTCTTCCGGCGCGATCTGTCTGCCTTCAACCACTATATTCCGTGGGTGATCGGTCCGTTTTTCGGGGAGACGCCGGAGACCTATTACAGTCACCACGTCGGGATGCACCACGTCGAGGGCAACCTGGAGGACGACTTGAGCTCGACGATGCGGTACCAGCGGGACAATCCGCTACATTTCGCGCACTACTACCTGCGTTTCATGACGACTGGGTTGGTTGAGCTGGCTGCCTATTTCGTGGCACGCAAGCGCTGGAAGCGCTTCTGGCCGATGGTGGTTGGTGAACTCGGGTTCTACGTCGTGGTGGCCGGCTTGCTGACGTGGAATTGGCGGCCGACGCTCGTGGTTCTCGTCATTCCAGTGCTGGCGGTGCGCTTCCTGATGATGTGCGGAAACTGGGGGCAGCACGCATTCATCGATGCGGCGCGGCCGGACAATTCGTTTGTCAACTCGATTACCTGCGTCGACTCCCGCTACAACCGACGCTGTTTCAACGACGGCTATCACATCGGACATCACCTGAAGCCGGGCATGCACTGGAGTGAAATGCCCGACGCGTTCGCGGGGATGTCGGACCGGTACGGAGCCGAGGGCGCGCTGGTTTTCAGGGGCATCGACTTCTTCATCGTGTGGTTTTTGCTCATGACGCGGCAGTACGGCATTCTGGCTTCCCGTCTGGTGCATTGCGGGCCCGGAGCGCAGCCCTCGATCGACGAGCGGATTGCGCTCATCAAGAGCCGGCTGACCCCGATCCGGCGTGGGCTGGCGGCAGCCTAGGCGCAACAGTCGGCGTGTCCGCGTGTTAGCGGAGGCCCACTCGCGATGGCGTCCGACCCTACCGGTACCCCAGAGCCGGCCGACTCGTCCCTTGAGATCGGCGGGCTGCACATCGCCTCGGGCGAGCGGATTGGGCCATACGTGTACCGGCGCCTCGTCGGCCGGGGCGGCATGGCGATCGTCGTGCTGGGCACCGACCCCGACGGAAATGAAGTCGCGCTGAAGATCCTGAAGGGGCAAAAGGTTGATACCGGCCAGCAAAGATTCAAAAGAGAGTTTCGCGCGCTCGCTCGTTTGCGCCACCCGAACGTCATCCGGGTCGATGCGTACGGAGACATTCACGGGCACCCGTACATCGCGATGGAGTTTGTGCCCGGCGTCGACCTCCACAAGCTCATCCACGACCTCAAGCACGACCGCGGTGAGAGGCGGTGGAAGCGCTGTGAGGCCGTGCTGGTGGACCTTTGCCGCGCTCTGGCGTATATCCATCGTCGCGGGTTGGTTCACCGGGACCTGAAGCCGTCCAACGTGCTGATCGACCTGGCCGGGCGGTGTCGGCTCAGTGATTTCGGCATCGTCAAGGATCTCGATCCGTCTCTCGAAACGGCTGTTTCGACAACGCTGGTTGGCACCTGGGCCTATGCGTCGCCCGAGCAGATTGCAGGTCAGCCGATCGACCACCGCTCGGACCTCTATAGCCTCGGCGTGATCCTGTTCGCGATGCTGACGGGGCGGCGGCCGTTCGTGGCGAAGGACCTCGCTGGGTACCACGAGCTGCATCGTACGCACCAGGCGCCCGCACCTCGTGACGTCGATCCCGCCGTGCCGCCGCACCTCGACGAAATCTGCCGGCGTTTGATGAAGAAACTTCCGCGTGAGCGGTATCGCAGCGCCCAGGAGGTGCTGTACCGTCTCGAATCGCTCGATGATGACGAGCATCCGCCGGAGTTGAGCCCGTGGGTTTCACCGCTGGTGGGGCGGACGCAGGAAGAAGAGCGGTTGTCCGCCAAGGTTGCCGCGCTGACGCGGGGAGAGGGCGGCGCCATCTTGATTGAGGGTCCGGCGGGCAGCGGGCGCACGCGTTTGATTGAAGCGGTGGCCGAGCAGGCGGGGTTGATGGGAATTGGCGTCCATCGGGAGCGTGCGGCCCAGCGGGATGGTGCGCTCGGTCCCATCCTGCGCGTGGCCGCGAGCGCGGCGCGACTCCTCGGTGACGCCACGCCGCGGGACCTGATCCCGGCGGTGCAGGCTTTCTCCGACCCGGCGGCGCAGGCCGCGGGAACAGCGCGCCCGCGGCTGTTCGACGCGCTCGCCGCAACGATGGGTGGGCTCCTCGATGACGGGCCGCAAGTCTTGATCGTAGACGATCTCCACCAGGCACAGCTTGCGACGCTGGACGCGCTGCTCCATCTCCTGCGCGCGCTCCGCGGCCGTCCGCTTTTGTTCGTGGGCGCCTGCAAACTGGACACCCGCTCGCCCCGGCTGGAGGCGATTCGCGACGTCTCGGAGCGGCTGGTGTTGCAGCCGTTGAGCGTGGTGGCGGCGGTGGAGTTGTGTGCGGCGTTGATCGGGCCCGGAAAGCCGGCGACTGCGCTCGGTGCGCGCCTCCACCGGGAAACCGAAGGAAACCCGCAGTTTCTGCTCCACTACCTGCACAATCTCGTTTCCCACGGCGTCATCGCGCGCGAAGCGGGTGGTTGGCGGCTGATTGCGGACATGGAAGACGTCGCTGCCGGATATTTCGAGGTTCCACCAGCCGTTCGTCATTCGGTGGTCGAGCGGCTGAGCGGACTGGACCCGGAGGAGCGAGAGATCGTCGAGGCGCTCGCCGTACTCGGGAGAGAGGCGGAGCTCGACGTGCTCCTCGATCTGCTTGATCTGGACGAGGACCTGGCCGCCGATCTGCTCGACGGGCTGTGCGATTGCGGGGTGCTCAGGCAGCGGCGTCAGGGGGAGCAGGCGTGGGTCGATTTTGTACACGCCAAGTTCGCCGAGGTCCTCTACCGCGAGTTGGACGTGGAGCGGCGCGGCGACTTGCACCGTCGTGTCGCAACGGCGTTGGAGGTGCGTTACGTCCACGCTCCCGCCTCGGCAGAGCTGGTCGGCGAGCACTATCGGCAGGCTGGTGAAGCGGGCAAGGCCTTCCAACATTTGACCACTGCGGCGCTGCGCCTGCGCGACCGTGGACAGACGGCGGAAGCGTGGGAGCTATCGACGCGCGCAATGGGGATGGAGGATGCGGCCCGCGTGGACCTGCCGGCGCTCGAATTTTCCGCGTTGAAACGCTCGCTATTGGAGGTTCGCGCCGACGTTCACTTTATGCGCGGGGAATGGTCCGACGCGCGGGACGCGCTGGAGGTCAGCGTTGCCCTGGCGACGCAGGCGGGCAACGAGGCCGGCGCGATTCGCAGCAAGATGCGGCTCGCTCGCGTGCTTCGGAACACCGGCGATCTGCAACAGGCCGAGGAGATCGCGCGCGAAAACCTGCCGCGCGCACGGGAATTGCACGAACGCGAGTCTGTGGCGGAAGGCCTGATTGTCCGCGCGCACGTGGCGTGGAGCCGGGGTGACCTCGATGGCTGCGAGGCGTTCGCGCAGGAAGGCCTGGTCCTGGCCACGGGCGCGGGGTTGAGCCGATCTCGCGCCAACCTGCTCCTTGCACTGACGGCGGTGCAGGCCAGCCGCGGGCAGCTCGCGAGCGCCGCGTCCGGCTTGATGGAAGCGCAGGCGCTCTTCCGTGAACTCCGCCTCAAAGTCATGCGCGCCGCCGCGCTCGCCAACCTGGCCGAAGTCACCCTTGCGCAGGGCGAGCCGGCGCTCGCCTACCAGCATGGTACCGAGGCGCTGGAGGAGGCGCAACAGGGCGGTCACGGCGCTGCGGAGGAAGCCGCGCGTCGCATCCGCGGACTCTGTGCGCTTGCCGCTGGCAGCGCCGCGGAAGCCATCACCGAGCTGACCGAGGCGCTCTCGCGCGCCGAGGAAATGTGCGTAACGACCGAGGCGCTGGCGTGCCGCGCCCATCTCGCCCGCGCGCGCCTGCTGACGGGTGAGCATGCGGCGGCGCAAAAGCTGATCGACAAGGCGTTCAAGGACGCCAAATCGGGAGACCCCGAGCACTTCGTGCCGATGCTCGACGCGCTGCGCGGTCAGGCACTGGCCCTGAAGGGTGACACGGTGGCCGCTCGCTCCTCGTTGGCCCGAGCGGAGGCGGTCCTTACGACGCTTCCAGTCCTCCGGCGCGCCGAGGTGACCCTCGAAGTCGCGCGCGGTCACACGTTCCTTCATGACGGCCCGGCCGGACTTCCCTTGGCGATGGGCGCGTCGCGAATCGCCGCTGTTCGCGGTTTTCGCCTGCTCGGACTTGAAGCGCTGGCGCTCGCGGCATTGTGCAGCTCGGACGAGGCGGACAAGGGTCGGCTCGACGCCGAGGCCCGAGAGGGGCTTGCGGCGTTGCGGGCATCGCTGCCGGTGCGGTGGCAGGCGCCGTTCTCGCAGCGCTTCGCGCTCGGATGAACCCCATCGGCCCGTGGCGCCCGGACCGCCTGCTCGGGCAGGGGGCCATGGCGGAGGTGTGGTTGTGCGAGGGGCCGGACGGCGCCCGGGCCGCCGTGAAGTGGTTGACGCATGATTCCCCGGCGATGGTGGAACGTTTTGTAGAAGAGGCGCGCGTCCTTGCATCGCTGGCGCACCCCGGCATCGTTCGCTTCGTCGGGCGGGGGCTGGCGGAGGGCCGACTGTGGATGGCGATGGCGTTCGTGGACGGCAGTGACCTCCGGTTGTTCGCGGAGAAGTTGCGTACCCGCCCGCCGGATGAACGCGGGCGGCGCGCCCGGAGCATCGCTCGCTCGCTCGCCGAGTCGCTGGGATACCTCCACGCGCAAGGCTACGTGCATCGTGATGTAAAACCGTCGAATGTGCTCTATGGCGCCGACGATAGCGTGATCCTGACTGACTTTGGCGTCGTCTCGGCGATTGGAGTGCGCCCCGCCTGCGTCGTGGGCACCCGGGCGTACGCGGCGCCCGAGCAGTTGGAGGGCGCCGTCACCGATCCGCGGGCCGACCAGTTTGGCCTGGGCGCCACGCTGAATGTGCTGCTCACCGGTCGACCTTTCGGCGGTCGCCCACCCTCCCAGCTCGATCCGACCATTCCGGCGGACCTCGAAAGTATCGTCTTGCGTTTGTGTGCGGATGACCCGGTCCGCCGCTTCGAGGACATGGCGGAAGTCGCCGAAGCGCTCGGCGGCGCCCCGGCCGCCGCGGCCACGTTGGCGGGTCGCCAAGGCGCTACAGATGTGGTGGCGGCTGCATTGGATCGAGTGGCGAGTGGAACGGGCCTTACGATTCGCGTGGTCGGCGCTCGCGGCAGCGGGCGCCGGTGGTTGGCGGGCGTTGCTCGAGACGCGGCGTCGCGGCGTGGCGTGGGATTCGTGGCAACGGAGGAGCGCGCGTCGCTCGACATCGCGCGCACGCGAATCGCCCACGGAGAGCGCATCCTGCTGATGACTGCGGCACCGGAGCCCTCCGATGTGACGGTCGATCTCGCGCCCCTTTCCGTCGCCGATTTGCGCCGCACCGTGTACTCCGTGGCCCCGCGCACCGAGGACACCGCGCGAATCGCGGAGCGCCTACACCGATTGACGGGTGGAAACGCCGGCATGGTAGTCGCGCTGCTCGCCAAGCACACCCAAGGCGACATCCTGAGCCTGCCCGCTGCCGTCGTGATTGACCCGGCGAGGTGGCTGGCCGGCATGGACCTGGATGAGGAGGCCGTGGCCGGGGCGCTTGCCGTGCTCCCTGGCGCGGCCGAGATCGCCGTGATCGAGCAGATCGCCGCCACGCCTGCGGAGTTGGTTCTGCCGAGTTTGGTGGAGCGTGGGGTGGCCGCCCGCGCCGGGAGCTGGTGGGTGCTCGCCGCCGAGGCCTTGCGCGTTCCCCTCCTCGATGCGCTTGGCGATGCGGACGGGCTCCGCGAGCGTGCTGCCCAGGCGCTCGCAGAGACGCGATCCCCCGCGCCCGTCGATGCCGCTCTGGCGCTCGACGCCGACGGGATCGAGCGCGCTCTGGCCGTTCCAGTTCCGGACGGCGTTGCCGACCTCGTTGCTGGCGGCGTTGCTGACGGCGTTGCGGACGGCGCTGCAGACGAGGCGACTTCGGCGCGGTGGCTGCGTCTCGGCGTTCTCCGGTGGGAGGAGGGAGATGTGGTCCGCGCGCTCGCCGCCTACCGCCGCGCTCGGGCCATGACCGCCGATCCTGCCCGCCGTTCCCGCGCGAGCGTGGGCATTGGCATCTCCTCGATGCTCGCCGGCGATCTACCCGCCGCGCTGGATGCTCTTTCCTCTGCGGCGACGGACGCCGCGCTCGCGCGGGAGGTTGACCGTGAGGTCATCGCCCTCGTTGACTTGTGTGAGGCGCGCGCGCTCGCGGGAGAATTCGACGAGGCGCTTCGGTGTGGGAACAGGGCTCTGAGTCTTGCGCAGGGGTTGCGCGATCGACGTTTGGAGTGTGCGGCCTTGCGGCACTTGGGGATGGCGCTCCTCGATGCCGGCCGCCCTGGGGAGGCCGCACCCAAGTTGGCAGAGGCATCCGCCTTGGCGCGGGCCGTCGGGGATGACGAGGAGCGCGTGGCCGCCCACGTCCTCCGTGCGCGTGCTGTGATGGACGAGCGCCCCGGAGATCGCGCGGCGGCAGCCGCTGCGCTCGATCGACTGCTGCCACTCCTCGGCGAAACCGGTCCTGATCCGGAGGGTTTCCGCCTGTTGATGCGGGCCACATGGGCGCGCGCGGCTGCCACGCTTGGGGACACGCGGCAATATCAGCGTGCGCTGGCGGAGGCCGATCTGGAGTTGGCTGGTGCTCGCATTGTCGTGCGTCGGCGCGCGCAGGAAGAGTTGGGCCGAGCGCGCGCGCTGGCTATTGGCGTGGACGCCGGCGGGCCAACGTAAGTCGCCGTCCAAGTGTCGTCAGCCCAATCGTCGTAAGCAGTGTCATGATGGAACCGCGAGCGCCGCTTCCTGTCGATGAGCAGTTCCACGTGTAGGTTTCCGTGGTACCGTCGTCGTCGTCGTTGCTGGCGGCCTTCCCGTCGGTGTCCGTGTCCGCGTCACTGTCACTGTCCGTGTCGGCGTCGGCGTCGGTATCCCCATCCCCATACATCTCGCCGTGGTCCTGGGTTGGCGTGTAGTCCTCGATCCACGTGAGGTACTTGTCGACGCGTGTGCCGCCTGTGGCACCGCCCGCGCACGGTGTGCCGTCTCCATTCGGGGAGTACACGAAGCTGTTGACTCCAGCCAGTTCGAACCCCCCTTCCGTGCGGATCTCCAGCGCTGCGCCGCCGGAATCTCCCGAGCACACGTTCTGATCGTCTCGTTTGTCGTAGCCGTACATGAATTGGCTGTCGTAGTCGTCGAGGGGCAGGTCGGCCGTACGTTTCTTCGTGGAGTCCGTTGCATTGTCACTGGTGATGCCCCACCCGACGTATCGGTATTCCTCTCCGATGTTGGCGTTCCCGATGCCGTTGCGATTGACCGGCATGGGGTCGAAGTCGGTGATGTCTTCCGCCAGTTCGACCACGCCGATGTCGTTCTTGATCGTGCCGTTGCTCATGCTGAACGACGGATGGGTGTGCCAGTCGGCAACCTCCACGTAGGCGGTGACGCCCGCCTCCTTCGTGATGTCGTATCCGACCACGACGTAGTGGTTTCGGTACCCTGCGTCCTCGTTGCTTTCGAAGGCGTCGGTGCAATGTCCGGCCGTGACCACCCACCCGGGCGCGATGACCGTGCCCGAGCAGAAATTGTAGATGTAGCCCTGTCGATCGGCGGAAAGCAGGGTCACGACCTGCGGGTAGTCCTTCGTCGTGTCACCGTTGACAATCGGCGGCGGCGGGGGGTTTCCGGCGAGAATGGCGGTGATCAGGGCGAGCATCAGGCACTCCGCGGAGCGCCTACCATAGCCCGGGGATGGGCGGCCCGCCGCGTCGGGGCTGGCGGGCGGCGGCCGCCGTCCGCGCATGTATCTGCCTGTCGCGACACCTGAACGTTGAATGGAATAAAACCTTCCATCCAAGGGCACTTGGGCAGTCATGTGCCCTCCAATGGAAGGTTTTCTTCCACTCGCGCGGCGGGCGTCGGGGGTCGCGCGGCGGGCGTCGGGGGTCGCGCGGCAGGGCGTCATCGGTTTTTTCGCTGCGCCCGCTTGCCGCTCGCGGCATTGATCGCGTCCGCCGACTTCCGTCAGACGTCCGTCGGACTTCCGTCAGGCGCGCCGGAAAACTGGAAAACAGTGCAGGTTGTTCCGTGCCTGACGTTGGCACGCCTCATGCTTTGGCGGACGGCATGTACATCCACCTCACGATTGTCGCACATATTTTCCTTCTGGAGTCGGTGCCGACCGCCCGGCACGCCTGGCGTGTTCTGCGGGCCGCGTTTCCCGGTGCGCTCGCGGCATGCCTGATGGGAAACCACATCCACATTCTACTTTGGTCGGATGACCCCGACGCGGACCGCGTTCGGCTTGGCTGCGTGGCGTCGGGAATCGCGCGTTTCGCAGGCGTTGACGGCGCCGCGTGGAAACCTGCCGCACGGCCCGAGTTCATCGTCGGGGTACGCAAACTCGCTCAGCAGGTCCGGTACATCGTACTCAATCCTTGCCGGGCAGAGGTCGCCTCCGATCCGTTGCTTTGGCCTTGGTCGACGCATCGGGATGTCGTCGGCGCGGTCGCCGACCCGTGGATCACCGCCGACCGGCTCGCGCGCCATCTTGGCGAGGCGGCGATTGGTTTTGCGGCCGCGCACCACCGATTCGTATCCAATGACTCGTGGGTTACCATCGGCGGAACCCCATTTCCCATGCCCGCCCCACGCCGGGTGACGCCGACGGTGCCCCTCTCCTTGATTGCCGCCGCAGCGTGCTCCGGGACACGGGCGCCGTCCACAGCGTTGCGTATTCGCGGCGTAACACGGAGATTATTTGTTCAGCTCGCGGCGGAGCAGGGCTGGACGTCGCCGCGCTTCGTCGGCCCCCTCTGCGGCGCCGCAGCCAACACGACCTGGCGCCTGATGCAGGATCCGAACGTCGCGTTGCTGCGCGCAGGCCGCCTATGTCTCGGCGATACACGCCTGCGCACCGGAATCGATACGGGCGCCGCCCCCGTCGTTACCGAGCCCGTGTTTGCCACACCTGAGTGAGAGAATTCGTTCCATTCACGGGCACTTGGGCAGCCAAGTGCCGCCCAATGGAAGGTTTTCTTCCACTCGCGCGTCGGGGCCTGCGCCGCCCCGCCGCCCCGCCGCCCCGCCGCCCCGCCGCCCCGCCGCTGCCTACCGCGCCCGCACACTCCACTCTCCCGAACTGCCTCCTGTGGTGACCGTGCCGGACACCCCGGCACCGTCGGCAGTGACGGATCCGCGCAGGCGCATTCCGTTGGGTGTCGCTTCCGCGAGCGTGAGCACGCCACCCTCACAGGTGCCGGCCAGCGCGATGGTTCGGACCGTCTGCCCAAGTGCGGTACGCCCCTGCGCGCGCACGTTTCGGCCGTCCACCGCCTGGACGACCAGCGTGAACGGCCGCCCCGACGCGCGTCCGTCCAACGATCCGACGGCGACACAGCGCTGCGTCGGGGCGGCGGCGCTGGAGCTGGCCGGGGCGATGGCGCTGGAGTTGCCGGTGGCCGGGGCGACGGCGTTGGCGGTGGCCGGGGCGACGGCGCTGGCGGGGGCGCTGGAGTTGGCCCTGGCCGGGGCGCTCTCCGGGGTGATTGCGCCGGCCGCGACAACCGGTGAGGACGACGCGGTCACGGCCGCGCCGGCCGCTGCACCATTGGCCGCGGTCGGCAGTTCGCCGGGCTCGGCTGCCGTGGACGGTCGTGCGTCCCCCGGTTGGGGCGTCCGTTGCGACGTCTTCCCCGCTCCTTCCTCCGGTTCGCGCGGGCGCGTCGCGGCGGACTCGGGCGTCGGAGGGATGCCCGGCGAGTTCGGTGCCGCGGCGCCCGCGCCACCGCCCGCTTGGGCGCCGCCGCCCGCTTGGGCGCCGCCGTCCGCTTGGGCGCCGCCGTCCGCTTGGGCGCCGCCGTCCGCTCGCGCGCCACCGTCCGCTCGCGCGCGACCGTCCGCTTGGGCGCCCCCGTCCGCTTGGGCGCCACCGTCCGCTTGGGCGCCACCGCCCGC
>CAMAWH010000082.1 GCA_945861635.1 Klebsiella pneumoniae
AAGGTGAGCCAGGTAATCATGGGGTAACGCCAGACTTCCGGAAACGGCGCGGTCCACACCGGCGCGGCCGGGTCGATGGGAAAGTCCGCCAATTGCGAGACCACGCGCGCCAGGGTCGGGAAGTTGGCGGCGTCCCCGGTGAATTGCAGCTTCAGTAGTCCCTTGCCGGTCGGCAGACACCACTCCACCGGCGTGTATTCGCTGCCGAGGTAGCGCCAGCGCGCGTCCAGACCGGCCATTGCTGGCGCCCGTTTCTGCGCCGCCGCGCACCCGCCGCGCGCGACGGGATGGACGACCGCAACGGCCACGTCGCGATCCGACCCGCGCAAATGCAGCGTGACGTCCGGCGTCGCCTCCTCCACGCGGATGATCACGTCCGCATCGACGTCCAACTCCGCATTCCACCGGTGGACTGTGATGGATTCCGCAGCAGCGACGTGTACAAGGAGCGGGAGCAGCATCGTGGCGAGTGTGCCACAGCCGGGCGCCCGTGTCCGCGTTAGTCGTCTTCGGGAATCGGCTGCGGACCGGCGATGATGCCGACCAGATCTGGATCGATGCCATCTGCGCGGTCACGCGCGGGAGCCGTTTCGCGGCGCTGTTGGCGCTTCGCGTCCTTCTCCTTCTGCTTGTCCTGCCGCGCCCGCTCTTTCTCACGCTTCTGAACGCTAGGATTAGCCATGCCGAATCTCCGCGGGGCGCCCCTATCGCATTTTGCACCGGCGCGCCCGTTCCGACTGCTCGACCGCGATACCATGCCCCGGTGAACGCCCGCTACGACGCCAGTGTTGCGGGAAGCGTCACGACGCTGCGTGACCGTGCGGCGGGTGCCGAGGCGCAGATCGATGCCGCGCTCGGCAACAACGTGTTGCGTTTCCGCGCGCAGCCGCGTTTGGGGGCCGCGGCGGTGGACGTCCTGGTGCCCCCGGGTGTGCAGGGGTTGCGGGGCTATCGCGCAGGTAATCCCTTGCTGTTCCCCTTCCCGAATCGCGTCCAGGGCGGAAGATTTTCGTTCAACGGTCACGACGTTGTCATGGACGTCAATGAGACGGCCCGCGGCAATCGCATCCACGGACTCGTGTTTGATCGCGCCTTTGAGGTGGAGGGTGTCGGTGCGGATGCGGAGGGCGCGTACCACCGCGCGTTCCTGGACCTGCACCTGGACGCCGCGCTGGTTCGACAGTTTCCGTGGCCGTGTCGCTTTTCGGTCGAGACACGGCTGGTCGATGGTGCGCTCCTTCAGAGGTTCGAGGCGCAGAACTGTGGAAATCAGCTGCTGCCGATGGGCTTCGGCACCCACCCGTGGTTTCCGAATGCGCTCGGCGGATCGCGTGGGAAGACGGTGGTATGTGTCCCCGGAGATCGGCGATGGACGCTTGCCGATGGGGTGCCGACGGGAGAGACGGTGGAGGTAGAAGGCGGGAAGTTCGACCTGCGCGCCGGTCGCGCGCTGGGGGAGGAGGAGTACGATGACGTGCTGACGGACCCCGCACGCCGCGCCGACGGGTGGACGGAAGCTTCGATCCGCTACGGTGACGTTGCCATCACGATCTCCGCGTCGGGCGCCTTTCGGGAGTGGGTGATCTTCGCGCCGCTCTCGCGTCCGGTCATCTGTCTGGAGCCGTACACGTGCACGACGGACGCGGTGCATCTGGCCGCGCGCGGTGTCGATTCCGGACTCATTACCTTGGCGCCTGGCGCGAGATGGGAAGGGACAATCGTGATCCGCGTGTCGTGACGCCGGTGGATCTGCCGACCCTCCACGCGGTCGTAGAGCGCCAACAGTTCTCGATCGGTCAGGGGTGTATCACTCTTCTTTCCGATGAAGTAGTAGCCGGACGCGGCGTCCAGGGCGCGCGGGCGGTGGACGAGAAAAAAGTCGAAGTACTTCAAGAAGAAGCTGGTCCAACGCGCGAAGAAGGTCAGGGCGCGTCGTGAGGTGCGCCCGGTCGCGAAGCTGGTCAGGAAGAACTGCCACGCCCATCCGAGCGCCATCCCGGGGCCGCAACACGCGCCGCTGGCGATTTCCTCGAATTGGCGGAACAATCGGCGGTGCCCGAGGAAGGTGAATCGCGTGAAGTCGTAGCGCCCGCCATGTACTTGTTGCATGAAGGGCGTTTCTGCGTAGACGATGCCGGCCGGTTTCAACACGCGCGCGATCTCGGCAACACCCGCGACCGGATCGACGACGTGTTCGAGCACCGCCTGCGCGATCACGGCGTCAAAGCTGCCATCCGCGAAGGGCAGGTTGTGAATGTCGCACAGGACGTTCACGCGCGGACCCCACGCGACGTCGGTATGCACAAGCGCAATGCGGGCGTTCGTCGTGAGCGCACCGATGCCCTCTCCGTCGATGGATCCGCCGATGACCAGCACGCGCGGGGCGTCCGTTCCGGCGAGCAACCGCTCGGCCACCACTCGGAAGTTCTGTGTGGCGGTGACGTTCACGCCGTCCGAAGGTAGCAGCCGCCGCGCGAAGCGGATCAGCGCAGAATCCGAGGGCGGCGCGAAGAATGTCGGGTTTTTGGCCGCCAACTCGGCGACCGAGAACACGCTGTTGCCGTCATGGATCAACACGGGCACGCCGCGAACGACGGGGAAGGCGTGGTCGGGCGATGCCAGGCAAACGAGCACGTCCGCGGCCGCCCGCAATTCGTGGCGGCAGATCGGGCAGCGGAGGCTGGCTCGAAGGGGGGCCGCGGCGGCGGCGGCGGCGGCTGGGTCCTTCGGGGCCGTCGGGTTCATGTCGGCAGTCTAACAAGCCGAAGCACAGGTCTGCCTTTGCGTACTCTCGTACCGATTGCCGGGGTGGCGATGGCTCCAGTTACGACGCGCGCCGCTTTCTCTTCACGGCGAACGACGATGTGCCCGCTCTGCGATTGCTCACGTGGCGATTCATGGGCTGTGCCGGTGGCGGCGCCGTCAGCCAGATGGCACCCAGCGTTGCCCCGGTCGTGCCAGCCCGGTAGGTTGCGGGCAACCCCGGATGCCGCTGCCTTCTCGTGTCGAAACGCTCATCATCGGCGCCGGCCCGGCAGGAATGGCGGCGGCGATGGAGCTTTCGCGCGCCCAGCGGGCCTTCGCGGTCGTCGAGCGGGCGGACGCGGTCGGCGGCCTTTCCCGTACGCGCGTGATCCGCGAGGGAGATCTGGAGTTCCGCACGGACACCGGACCGCACCGATTCTTTTCCAAGAATCCGTATCTCTATGCGTTTATCGGGGACCTTCTGGCGGAGCGGTGGATCGCGGTGCGCAGGCAGACGCGCCAGTACATCGACGGGCAGTTTTTCGACTATCCGGTGAACGCGGGTCAGGTGCTCCGCAATCTGGGCGTGGGTGTGGTCGTGCGGGTGTTGTGGGACTATGCGGTGGCCCGGGTGCGCTACGGTGTACTTGGGTGTCCCGTCGCGAACTTCAAGGACTTTGCCTATGCCAACTTTGGGCGGACGTTGGCGGAGTTCAATATTCTCAACTACACGGAGAAAGTCTGGGGAGTGCCCTCGGACCGCCTGCACAAGGATTGGGCGGGCCAACGGATCAGCGGGCTGAATATCGCATCGGTGGCGTGGAATCTGGTGCGGCGCGCCGTCGCCCCGCGTGGCGCCGGGGGACCCAAGTCGCTGGTCGATGAGTTCTACTATCCCGACATCGGCACCGGCCTGATTTACGAGACCATCCGCGCGCAGATCGAGGCGGCGGGACATCCTGTGCACTTGGAGTGTAGTCCCACGAGCATCCAGCATGAAGGGGGGGAAATCCGGAGCGTCACGCTGAGCGATGGACGGGAGATAGAGGTGGACCACCTCATCGAATCCGTGCACATCACCGACTTTGTCGCGCTGATGCACCCGCCGCCGCCACCCGAGGTTTCGGCGGCGCTGGCGGGCCTGCGTTATCGCCATCAGGTCTACCTGTTCATCACCCTCGATCGGGAGAGTGTCACCACGGACCAATGGATCTACTTCCCGAAGCCTGAGGTGCCCTTTGATCGTTGGAGCGAAATGCGGAACTTCAGCGCGCGCATGTCTCCCACCGGGAAGACCAGCCTGTTCATCGAGTTCTTCTGCTTTCCTGATGAACCCAAGTGGTCGATGTCGGCGGAGGAACTGTTCGCGCTGGTACTGCCGGTCGCGGAGGCGGGTGGTTTTTTCGCGGCGGCCGAAGTGCGCAACATCTACAAGTTCACGGGCGGGAAGGACTACCCGTTGTACGATTTGGAGTATCGGGAACGGCTCGACGTTGTGCAGGCGTGGTTGGATGGATTTTCCAACTTGTCCAACATTGGCCGGCCGGGGCGCTTCAAGTATACCAATCAGGATCACTCGCTGGAGATGGGGATGCTGGCGGCGTGGTCGGTGATCGACGGCAAACGTCGAGATATCGGCGCGGTTGGCTCGGAGGGGGAGTATTTCGAGCAGGGGCCGCGGCCCCGGACAGGGGCGTCGTAAGTCGGATACTGTTTGGCCCACGTGGGCCACTCGAAACGATTTTTCTGAGCGCGCCACGCGGAAAATCGGCGAGCGTTCTGGCCCCATCCGAGCCCCGCCTGCCCCCTCACTCGGAAAGGCCCACGACCCGTCAAAACCCCTGATCGCCGTCAGAGCCGACGCGCGGGATCTCTGCATCGTGCAAATCGCATCCTGACGCCACGAAAATGTTGGAAAAACGCCGCGATACAGGACATCCATGAACGCGACCCCCGCGACACCAGAACTCCTTTTCGCCCGATCCCTCGACGAACGGCTTGTTGCCGCCCGCAAAGTGCAACGGGGCGCCGATCATCGTTTGGCGATTTTACTCGCCGAGCTGGCCGATGCGGGCGGATTCCGCCTTCTCGGATACGCTTCCATCGAGCAGTACGCGGTGGCAGCGCTCGAATTGACCTCTCGGGTAACCCGCGATCTGCTGCGCATCGGAAGGAGCATGCCGGAGTTACCCAGACTGAACGCGGCACTCGCGGCGGGGGAGGTGGATTGGACCAAAGCAAGGGAAGTCGTCCGCGTCGCGACCGCACAAACAGACGCTTCGTGGACGGCGCGCGCCAAAACGATGTCCGCTCGCGTGATCGAGCGAGAGGTCGCTGCCGCCCGCATCGGAGATCCCTCTCCGACTGGCGAACCGGACCCCGAACTACGTCCCGCGCGTGCTCGCCACTCCTTTGAGATGGAGGCCGCGGACGCCGAAGTTCTGTACCAAGCGCTTGCCGTTCTGCGCGCTCGCAGCGATCTCGGGCGAGAAGAGATCGACGACGGCGCTCTCCTCGCGTGCATGGCGCGTCAAATCGTCGCGACCGCCGACCCCGCGGAGCCGGCCAACGCGACGGCGGAGTCCCCCACCGGCGAACGCTACCGCATTGTCCTTCAACAATGCCCGTCCTGCCAGCGATTCGACGCTCCCGAAGGGGAGGTTTCCGAGACGATCGCAGGGGAGGCCGCCTGCGATGCCGAGATCATCGACATGCAGCCGGGGCGCACCGAGCGGCACGCAACCCGCGCGATTCCGCTGGTTCTACGAAGGAAGGTGTTGCACCGGGCAAAATGGAAGTGCGAGGTGCCGGACTGTAGAAATCGACTGTGGTTGGATGTGCACCACACGGAGCCGTGGGTCGAGTGTCGGACGCACGACTTCGGCAAACTGCTGGTGGTCTGCGGGGCGCATCATCGGGCGATCCACAACGGGTTTTTGTCTGTGGCGGTGCGACCGGACGGGTGCGTGGCCGTCGAGCACGCCGACGGGCGGAAGTCGGTGGGCCCGGCGCGTGCGCTCGGCCGAAACGCCCCGGTCCTCTGATGAGGTGACCTGTGTCCGCGGAGGACGGACGTCAAAGTCTGATCGAGAGGCATGCTGGGGGGAACAGCGCTTGGGTAGTGGGCGGACGGCGGCCGGGCGCCGTGCAGCAGCGTTCGTCGCCGTCCAAAAATAACTGACGCATTCGGCCGCCGTCGCATCCACGATCGCTGCGTTGCTCATCGCTCACAACCTGGCGTATGCTCGCTCTGCTCGCCTTGTGCTCGCGGCGCGCCGACGCCCTCGGTGCTGCCAGTTATTTTTGGACGGCTCGTCAGTGGCGGCGGCGCTGCTGGCATCGGAGCGCTTGCGATCACCTACAGGCGTGGGAATCCGGAGTTGCAGAACGCGGGCCTTGGCATGACGATCGTCGGGACCGTCGTGGCCGGGGGCGGCGTCGCCCTGCTCTTCCTTCCGCCAAGGAAGGTGGACATCCGCTGCCCGGTGTACCGCGTGCGCGTCCGCATCGACGCAACGTTCGTTCCGGTGGAAGGTGCCGCCTACGAAACGAGTGGAAACGCCGACATCCTCGTCAGCGAGTCGACCTCGCCATGCGCCGACGTGGATACGAACGGTTTTTTCGTCGAGGGCTCGGCACGAGACAATTGAGCGCATCGGCTCCCGCGCCGGCGTGGCGCGATGTGCGCGTCGCGTTCCGCGCCCCGCGTGTCCCCCCCGCGCCGAAACCGCTCACACCAGCTCGCAACTCTCCGTCAACAGCGTCACTCGGGTCGGCCCCACCTCCGCAAATCCGGCGCCAACCTGGTAGCGGGTCACGCCCTCCGTCGTGCGAACGGTCACGATCCCCGGCCGCAGCGTCGTAAGGAACGCGATGTGGGAGGGAAGAACGCCGAACTCGCCAAGCTCGCCAGGCGCTTGCACATCGAGGGCTTCCCCTTTCCACGCCACCTTGCGCGGCGTGACGATATCGACGTCGAGCGGCATTTAGCTCTCCGCCATCTTGCGGCCCTTTTCCATGGCCTCTTCGATGGTGCCGACCAGGTAGAACGCCGCTTCCGGCAGGTTGTCGTGCTTGCCTTCGAGGATCTCCTTGAACCCGCGCACCGTGTCGTCCTTCGAGCAATACGCACCTTTGAGGCCCGTAAACTTCTCGGCGACGAAGAACGGCTGCGAAAGGAACCGCTGCATCTTGCGCGCGCGGGCCACGACCAACTTGTCTTCGTCCGACAGTTCGTCCATGCCCAGAATCGCAATGATGTCCTGCAGTTCCTTGTAGCGCTGCAACACCTTCTGCACCGCGCGGGCCACCGCATAGTGCTCGTCCCCAACGATCTTGGGATCGAGAATGCGGCTGGTCGAATCAAGGGGATCGACGGCCGGGTAGATGCCGATCTCGGTGAGTTTACGCGAGAGCACCGTGGTTGCGTCCAAGTGCGCGAACGCCGTGGCGGGTGCGGGGTCGGTCAAGTCATCGGCCGGCACGTAGATGGCCTGCACCGACGTGATCGAACCCTTGTTGGTCGTCGTAATCCGCTCCTGCAACGCGCCCATCTCCGTGCCGAGTGTCGGCTGGTAGCCGACCGCGGAAGGAATACGGCCAAGGAGTGCGGACACCTCGGAGCCGGCCTGGGTGAAGCGGAAGATATTGTCGACGAACAACAGCACGTCCTTCGACTGCTCATCACGGAAATACTCCGCGACCGTGAGGGCGGAGAGCGCAACCCGCGCGCGGGCGCCCGGCGGTTCGTTCATCTGGCCGTAGATCAGCGCCACCTGCGATTCGCCAGGGATGATCTTGTAGTTTCCGTGCGTGTCCTTGATGGGCTCGCGCTTTTCGTTCAGCTCAACCTTGATGACTTCTCCCTCGACCATCTCGTGGTAGAGGTCGTTGCCCTCTCGTGTACGTTCGCCGACGCCCGCGAATACGGAGAAGCCGCCCTTCTCGATGGCCATGTTGCGAATGAGCTCCATCAGGAGCACGGTCTTGCCGACGCCGGCGCCGCCGAACAGGCCGATCTTGCCGCCGCGCGAGTACGGGGCGAGCAGGTCGATGACTTTGATGCCCGTCTCGAACATTTCCACGGCCGTCGACTGCTGCGTAAAGCTAGGCGGGGCGCGGTGGATCGGCGAGAAAAGCTTGGCGTTTACGGCCCCCTGTTCGTCGACGGGCAACCCGACGACGTTGAGGATGCGGCCGAGTGTCTCATTGCCGACGGGCATCATGATGGGATTTCCGGTGTCCTTGACCTTCAACCCGCGCGCCAGGCCGTCGGTGACGTCCATCGCGATGCAGCGGACGGTGTTTTCCCCGAGATGCTGGGCGACCTCGATGACGAGGTTCTCCTTCTCGTCACTGATGAAGGTATTGGAGACGGTAAGGGCGTTGTAGATGGCGGGAAGTTTGCCGGGGGCGAACTCCACGTCCACGACGGGACCCATGACCTGCTTGATCGTACCGATATTTTCCATGGGAGCTCCTACAGCGCCTCAGCGCCAGAAATGATCTCGATGAGTTCTTTGGTGATCGCAGCCTGGCGGCCACGGTTGTATTCAAGGGTCAACCTGTCGATCAGGTCGGTTGCATTGCGGGTCGAGCTGTCCATCGCGGTCATGCGTGCCGCGTGCTCGCCCGCCTCGTTTTCGAGGAAGGACTGGAACAGAACGGCGCGGACATACAGCGGCAGGAGAGTGGCGAGGATCGAGGCGCCATCGGGCTCGTAGAGGAAGTCCGCAGCCGGCCCGCCCGCAGGCAGCGAGAGCGGGAGGAGCTGCGTGATCGTCGGCACCTGCGCGAGCGTGGACTTGAACTGGTTGAAGCAGAGCCACGCCTCGTCGATTTCGCCGCTTGTGAACGCGGCGATCAGGGTTTCGGAGAGCGCCTGCACCGTCGCCACGTACTTGGCGGCGTTCACCTCGATGGTTGCCTCGGGCGCGTAGCCGCGGGATTTGAAGAAGTCGCGCGGTTTCTTGCCGAACGTCTTCATCGTCACGACCTTTCCCTCCGCCTTGAGCGCCTTCACGAACTCTTCGATGCGGCGGTCACGGTTGGCGTTGAAGCCGCCGCACAACCCGCGTTCGGAGCCGATAACGACGACACAGACGTTTTTCACCGAGGCTCGCTTCTCGAGCAGGGGATTTTCGACGTCTCCCGCGGCGGCGGCGACTCGCTGCAACGTGGCCGTCAATGCGGCCTGGTAGGGGCGCGCGTTGGTACACGACTCCGTGGCTCGACGCAGCTTCGCTGCGGCGACCATCTTCATGGCGCTGGTGATCTGGCGCGTGCTTTTCACGCTCGTAATTCGCGTGCGGATGTCTCTCAGCGAGGCCATGGCTGCCTACTTCCAGGTCGCGCGGAAGGCCTTGCAGGCGGCCAGAATACGCTCCTTGAGGTCGGTGCCCTTGAACTTGAACGACTTGCGCAGCTCCGCAGCCAACGGGGCGCCGGCGCCTTCGAAGTAGGTCGCCAGGTCGCCGAGGAAGCGGCGGACATCGTTGACGGGCACATCGTCCAACGCGCCCTCCGTACCGGCGACGATCTGAATGATCTGCATCTCCATCGACAGCGGCGAATACTGGTCCTGCTTGAGCATCTCGACGAGGCGTGCGCCGCGATTGAGCTGCTTGCGCGTGGTTTCATCGAGGTCCGACGCGAACGCGGAGAACGCCTGCAGCTCACGATATTGAGCCAGCGTCAGCTTCAGCGTGCCGGCCACCTGCTTCATGGCGGCAACCTGCGCCGAACCACCGACGCGCGATACCGAAATCCCGACGTTCACGGCGGGACGGACGCCGGCATAGAACAATGAGGTTTCGAGGAAGATCTGCCCGTCCGTGATCGAGATCACGTTCGTCGGGATGTACGCTGACACGTCACCGGCCTGCGTTTCGATGATCGGCAGCGCTGTCAGCGAGCCCGCACCGCAGTCATCGCTCATCTTGGCGGCGCGTTCCAGCAACCGGCTGTGTAAATAGAACACGTCTCCGGGGTACGCTTCACGGCCCGGCGGGCGACGCAGGAGCAGCGACAATTGGCGGTACGCGGCGGCCTGTTTCGAGAGGTCGTCGTACACGATGAGCGCGTGCATGCCGTTGTCACGGTAGTACTCGCCGAGGGTGGCGCCGGTGTAGGGGGCGAGGAATTGGAGCGGTGCCGGCTCGGCGGCTGGGGCGCTGATGACGGTGGTGTACTCCATCGCGCCGTACGCACGGAGCTTTTCGACGACCTGCGCAACCGTGCTCTGCTTCTGGCCGATGGCCACGTAGATGCAGTGCAGCTTCTTCGTCGGGTCGTCCTTGAACTTGCCCTGATTGATGATGGTGTCGATGGCGACAGCGGTCTTGCCCGTTTGACGATCGCCGATGATCAACTCGCGCTGACCGCGGCCGACCGGGATCATGCCGTCGATGGCCTTGATGCCGGTTTCCATGGGTTCATGCACCGACTTCCGCTGGATGATTCCCGGCGCCTTGATTTCTACCGGACGCATGTTGTCCTGCGGGATGGGCGGGCCGCCGTCGATCGGGTTGCCGAGCGCGTCCAGCACCCTACCGAGCGTGGCAGGTCCGACCGGAACGCTGACGATCTGGCCGGTGCGCTTGACGAGGTCGCCTTCCTTGATCATCCGACCATCGCCGAGGATGGCGATGCCGACGTTGTCCTCTTCGAGGTTCAGCACCATGCCCTTGACGCCGCCCGGGAACTCGAGGAGCTCACCCGCCAACGCGTTTTCGAGGCCGTAGACGCGCGCAATGCCGTCACCGACCTTGAGGACCGTGCCCGTTTCGCTGACGGTGACGCGCCCGTCGTAGTTCTTGATCTGAGCCTTGAGGATCTGGCTGATCTCTTCCGCGCGAATGTCCATGGATTACCCCGATGCCGTAGTTACGATTGTGCCGGTGTGGCGAGAGAAAGCTGAAGTTCTTCGAGGCGAGTACGGAGCGACGCGTCGTAGACGGTGCCTCCGACCCGGGCGACCATGCCGCCGATCAGGGCGGGGTCGACCTTCGTTTCAAGCACGACTTTTTTGCCGGTCGTTGCGGCGAGCGACGCGCTTACGGCGTCCTTCATCCCCTTCGAGAGCGCGCCAGACGTGGTGACGGTTGCGCGCACGCGATTGGCTTCGAGGTCGGCAAGGACGCCGTACTCCCGCACGATGTCATTGAGGGCGGAGAAACGGTCCTTATCGAGAAGGAGCTTCATGAAGTTTACCGCGTGGGCGTGCAGGGCGAGCGTTGGGAGCACGGCGTCGAGGACGGCGCGGCGCTCACTCTGCGTGAACACCGGGTTCGACATGACGAGACCGAGCTGCGCGTTGTTGACATCACACGCGCGTTGCACGCGAGCGAGGTCTTCCCCAATCCGATCCACGGCAGATTCTTCACGCGCCAGCTCCAACAGGGCCTTGGCGTAACGACGACCGATGGAGCCCTCGTTCATGCGTCCCCCTTTCCGTTGGTGCCGGCGCCGTTCGTTCCCGCGATGGCGCCGAGGAAGTCGCGGCCCAAACGGTCTTGATCGTCGGCCGTCACGTTCTTTTGCAGGGTGTCACGGGCGAGCACAGCCGCTTGTGCAATCGCTTCCTTGCGGATTTCATGTTTGGCGCGCGCGGATTCTTCGCGAATCGTACGCTCGGCCGTTTCCTTGATCCGCACGGCGTCGGCTTCTCCCCGCTCGGCGATACGCGCCGCTTCCGCTTTCGAATCCTGCTCGGCCTGCGCCGTCATGTCGTCAATGCGCTGGTCGAGACCCGCGAGCTTCTTCTCGATGTCGGCGTACCGCGCTTCCGCCTCGTCACGAAGCCGCGCGGCTTCATCGAGTTGACGGCGCACGTTGTTGGCGCGGTTGTGCAGGGCATCCGCGATGGGGCGGCGCCCAAAGGCCACGAGAATCACGATGAACACGATGAGATTGGCGGCCTGCATCCCGAGGACAGGCCAGTCCGGGCCGACGTGGTGCGCGGCGTCGCCGGCCGCGGCTTCGTGTGCGGCTCCGGCGGGCGCGTGGGCTCCGGCGGGCGCGTGGGCTTCGCCGGGTGCGTGCGCTTCGCCGGGTGCGTGCGCTTCGCCGGGGGGGGGCGCTCCGTGCGCGCCATCTTCGGCAAACGCGGGCGTGTAGAATAACATCTACGCCTCCACCGTATGGATCGTGCGTCCGAGCGCACGCGACGCCATGTCCGCAGACAGCATCCGCGCCATCGGTCCGATCTGCTCGCGTGCCAATGCGGCCTCACCCGCGATCACATCGACAGCATCTGCAATGTGGGCCTCAGCCTCCTTCCTTGCCGTTGCGACGCGCTTGGCGTACGCGGCCTGCGCTTCGAGACGTTTCGCGCTGCGGAACTCCGCCACTTCCGCGAGCGCGCGGGCCAGCGCGGCTTCCCACTGCGTCACCTTCAGCGCCGCCTTTTCCTGCAACTCCTCTGCCTCTTCACGTGCGCCGGCCGTCGCCGCGTCACGTTCCTTCATGTACGCGAGCATGGGCTTGAAAAGGATGGCGTTCAGTCCGTAAATCAGGACAAAGAACGGGAAGGCTTGGACGAGAACGAGAATCGGGTCCGGGATGATGTTCAAGTCCCACCGCGAAAGGGGCGGCGCTCTAATGCGGGGTGGTGGGTCGGGCAAGGGTCGGGAGGGGGCCACGTGACAATGTTGACGGGCGTCGCCGCTCGAATGGAAGAAAACCTTCCATCCAACGGCACTTGGGCAGCCATGTGCCCTCGAACGAGAGGATTTCTTCCGTTCAACGGTCGGGTGTCGCGACAAATATTGGTGTTTGTTTCAGACGTCTTCGACGATCGAGTGCCCGGATTCCAGCACCCCGGTCCCCAGCTTCCCAGCGTCCAGCGTCCGCCGGATCGGAACGATTCGCACCCGACCTGCTGATCGGCGCGAGAATGGGTCAACGGCTGGCCGCACGACCCCCTGACTTCACCCCCCGCCGGGCATTCCTGCCCCATTCGTGGTAAAAGCCGCGCCGCCGACGCTCTACTTACGAGGATTACCATGCGCCATCTGTCCGCTCTCGCCCTGCTCCTGTCCGCCACGTTGGCGCTCGCGATCACGCGTGCGCACGCCGAAGACGGCGTTTACACCATGAAGATTGCCACGGTAGCCCCTGCGGGAACGCCGTGGAGTGACGGGCTCGACCAGTTCAAGAAGATGGCGGAAGCGGCATCGGGCGGGCGCCTCAAGGTAAAGGTGTTCGGCGGCGGTATTCTGGGCGATGAGAACGAGACGGTCCAGGCCACCGCCCGCGGGCAGGTGCAGGGTGTAGGCGCCTCGACGGGCGCGCTGGCATCGATCGTTCCTGAGTTGTCGGTCCTGGAGCTGCCGTACCTCTTCAAGAGCGCGGCCGAGGCCGACTTCATTCTCGACACCGTTGCGCTCCCCACCTTGGAGAAGGCGTTTCGGGATCGCGGCCTGCAACTTGGGTTCTGGAGTGAAAACGGGTATCGCTCGTTCGGCACGAACTTCGGGTTCATCAAGTCGCCCGCCGACCTGAAGGGCCACAAGATGCGGGCTCAGGAAAGCCCCGTCCACCTTGCGATGTACCGCGCGTTCGGCGCCAGCCCCGTTCCCATCGCTGTGACGGAGGTGCTGACGTCCCTTCAGACCGGCGTCATCGACGGCTACGACAACACGCCGCTCTATGCGTCCGCCGCCCAATGGATGACGGCAACGAAATACTATACGTTGACGCGCCATATCTACCAGCCCGCCGCGATTGTGGTGAACAAGGCGTGGTTCGACGCGCTCCCCGCCGACTTGCAAAAAATCATCCTGGGCACGCGCTCCGATCTGGCGGTTCGGATGCGGAAGGAGATTCGCGCGCTCGACCCGATCCTCGTTGGCAACCTCTCCTCCATGAAGGTGCAGGTCTACCAGCCGACCGCCGCCGAGCTTGCATCGTTTGACGCCGCTGCCAAAACCGCCCGTGACACCTACCTTGGCAAGGCCAGCGCCGGCGAGCAGGCCCTCTACAAGCAGATCGTAGGGGGTCTCGCGAACTACCGCAAGGCGCATCCGTAATGCTCAAATCCCTCGGCGTGATCGACGAATTCCTGTACCGTCAGGAAAAGCGCGTGGTGGCCGCGATGCTCCTCACCATGGGCGTGATGGTGTTTTTCGACGTCATGCACCGGGTGTCGACGCGAGAAGGCTCGTTTCTCGCGAATCCGGCGATCATGGTGGCGATTGCCTCCGTCGTGGCGACGCTGGCGTTCGTGACGCGCGGAACGTCGCAAGCCATCGGAAAAGGGATCGCCACGGGAATCGCCATCATCGCTGGACAGCAGGTGTTCATCCGGGTGATGCCGAATGGGCTCGTCTGGTCGCAGACGTTGGCCATGGCGTTCACCCTCTGGTTGGGCATGATCGGTGCCTGTCTCGCTGCGCACGATCGTCGCCACCTGGCGCTTGACGTTGGCAGCAAGCTCTGGCCGGCGTCCATCGCCCACCGGGTTGCTGCCGTTGGGCACTTCATCACCGCGTTGTTTTCCTTCGGAATCCTGTTTCTCTCGATTCGATCGGTGGGGGAGCACTACCACACCTGGGCGTCCACCGAGGGCGCCGCGGGGACGTTGACCGGGCTGCCGGTTCCCAAGTTCGCGGTATTCGCGGCGATTCCGATCGGGATGGCCATCCTCGGCTTCCGCTTCACGCTGGAAGGCATAAAGGTCTGGTTGGGACTACAAGAAGTTGGTGGAGACGACACACTGCGGCAGCTTGGTATCGAAGACGTGGCCGCAGAGGCCGCCGCCACGGCCGCGCCCGCCTCGTCGGGAGCGTCGAAATGAACGGCCTCATTCTCCTCGGCGTCATCATCCTGCTGGCCCTGCTCGGGTCGCGCCTGTTCGTGATGGTCGGAATCTCGACGGCGCTCTGCTTCGTGCTCTACGTGGGCGGCGACGACCAGCTGATGCAGCTCGATCGCATCGTCACGAAGATGGAATCGCTCACGACGAAAAACGTCTTCTTGTCGATTCCGTTCTTCATCGCGGCGGGCGCGATCATGACGAAGGGCGGCATTGCCAGGCGGCTGACCGACCTTGCCAGCGCGCTGGTGGGCTGGATGCCGGGCGGAATGGCCGTCGCTTCGATCCTTGCGTGCATCGTCTTTGCGGCGATCTCCGGGTCTTCTCCCGTGACGCTGGTCGCCGTCGGAGCGGTCATGTTCCCGGCGTTGGTGGACGCGGGCTATCCGAAGCGATTTTCCATCGGAATCATTGCAAGTGCGGGTTCGCTTGGATGCATGATTCCGCCTGCTATCGCCATGCTCATCTACTCGATCAGCGTGCAGAGCGCGGCGCCCGTGGACCCCTCGGATCTGTTCTTCGCGGGGCTGTTGCCGGCGCTGTTCATTGCCGGCCTCCTGGCGGTGTATTCGATCTGGGTGGGTCTGAGTGTGCCGGGATCGCGCAAGCCGTTCGACGCGCCCGAGCTGTGGCGCGCGTTTAAAGCGGCGAGTTGGGCCCTCACCCTGCCGTTCATCGTGCTTGGTGGCATTTACGGCGGTGTGTTCACCCCCACAGAGGCGGGCGCCGTTGCGTTTGCTGCGGCGGTCGTGATCTCCTGCTGGGTGCATGGGGACGTGCCGGTTTCCCGGCTTCCAAGCGTCATGGTCGAGGCGACGACCCTGATCGGTTCGCTGATCCTCATCATCGTGCTCGCGTTCGGGTTGAACGACTTCCTCGCGGAAATCGACGCCCCCGGAACGATTCAGCATTGGGTGGAGAACGCCGACCTGAGTTCGTGGCAATTCCTGTTGCTCGTCAACGTCGTATTGATCGTGCTCGGCGCGCTGATGGACAGCATTTCGGCAACGCTGGTCTTCGCTCCCATTCTGGCGCCCGTGGCCGTCCACCACTACGGCATGGACCCGATCCACTTTGGCATCGTGTTCGTGGTGAACATGGAGATTGGCTACCTTGCGCCCCCGGTTGCGACGAACCTGTTCGTGGCCGCGGCCATCTTCCGGCAGCCGTTTGTCGAGGTTGCCAAGGCCATCATTCCGACGCTCACCATCATTTGCGGCGCTTTGATCGTCATCATGTACGTGCCGACGATCTCCAAGGGGCCGCTTAATTGGCGGGAAGGCGATCCCGTCTACGAGGCATTCCCTTGGGACGGGAAGCCGGCGGTAAAGGTGGGGAATCCTGAGAATTCGGGGGAGGGAACCGCGCCAGACGGCGCCGTGGTGCCAGCGGATGGCGGTCCGATGACGCTGGAAGAAATGATGAAGAAGGCGAAGGAGAACGTCGCCAACGGTGAGGACGGCGCGCCCTCGGAGGCCGCCCCGGCCGGCCCGGCGGCGCCGATGACGCTCGAAGAAATGATGAAGAAGGCGAAGGAGAATGTCGCGGCGGAGGAGCAGGCGGCGCCGCCGTAGATCGCCGTCTCACCAAGCGCCGCCGCCGCGCGCGGTCGTGGTTTTTATCCCGGGTTAGCTACCCCCACGTCGCGCAACAGCGAAACCCGGTGGAATAATCGTGGTATCCGAACTCGTGCGCGGTCGTCGTGTAGGTACAACCTGGACCGTTGATCGACGCATCGGCGTAGAATCCACCTTTGAAGGTGCCGGCCGGGTCCGAGACCCACTCATGGAGGTTGCCGTGCAGGTCGAATACGCCATCCGGCGTAACGCAGCCCGAGAACTTCCCGGTTTCGGCAATGGTTCCTGACTGCTGGTTGATGCCGGGGTCGTTCATGTGTTCGGTGTCCCAGACGCCGGTGCTGGTGCCAAAGTAGTCCACGACGGGGTGGGAGCCTTGGTACGTGTCATTGCAGGCTGCGGCGTCATATTCGTCGCCATATGGATACGTTCGCTCATCACTTCCTGAGCATGCGAGCAGCCATTCATCCAGCGAACACAGTCGCTTGCCGGCGGCCTCACAGGCTGACGCGGCGACCGTGCCCGAGATGTAGCCCTGCGGCGCGACTCCCGACTCACTGACGGCAACGCCGTCGTCTGGCACCTCGTATGGAGAGTGGTCGGCGAGCGCGCCTTCCCATCGGTCCACGCACAGGATGTCGCCCACGTGAGCCATTTCGCGAGGGCAGGGGCCGTCGCCGGTGTCGTCGGGGACGTCGGCGGTGTCTGTGTACTCGCTGGTGTCGTGGCGATCGTTCCTTCCCGGGGCGGAGCGGCGGGCTTCGCCGGTTTCGGCGGCGGAACAGGCGAGAAGTCGGGAGAAAGCCCACGCCACTGCGCCCGCCTCTGCTACCCCGACGCGATTCACGCGGCTACGCGCCGACCAGATGCAGGAGCCGGCCGTCAACCGTCACATCGTCCTGCCACATGCGCTCCTCCCAACTGCGATTGGCGCGCTGGTCGACCACGAGCAGCCAACCTTCGGTCAGACCCAGCGTGTCCAAGTAGCGTTCAAGTTGTGCGATGCCCTTCTCTCGGGCCGTTTCGAGCGTGTCGCGTGTGCGGACGCGCTTGATCTCGGTGACAAACCGGTCGGCGCCGTAGTGGGTGACGAGGTCGATGGCGCCCCGGCCCGCAGCGAACTCGCGCTCGACGTGCCCGCCGCCGTTCACGACGCGCAGGACGAAAAACTGCTTTCGTTCCACGAGTTGCAACGCGTCGGGAACGCGGCGCGTGGGCGGAAGCATGTAGTGGTCCGCAGGGTTGCAGGGGCCCGTGGTGTTGAAGAAGCGGAGCATGGGCGTGAACTCTAACCCGGCCATCGTCACGACCGGCATCGGCATTCGCCTCGCCCGGACGCTGCCCTGACGGCGGCGCCGATGTGCCACGAACGTCCTACCGCGTAAACTCCAGCACGATGGCCGCTTCGGACAGCCACACCGTCGAAACGTGGTAGCCCTCTTCGGGATCCAACTCCTCCCCTCGGAAGAATCGGGCGACGTAGCGGGCGCCGAGCGCAACGGCGGGCTTCCCCGCGCCATCCCCAAACAGGTACTCCGCGCCGATGCCCGCCTGTCCGCCGAAGCCGGCGATTTTGGCGCGCGTGGCCGCGGTACTCTCGTCGGCGTCCTTCTGTTCTTCCGCCGAGTACGAATCATTGGTGTCCGCGGCCCCCGAGAAGATTCCGAAGCCCCCCACCGTGCCGTACATGTTGGCGCGCGCCGACTCCCGCGCCCACAGATACCGCCGATAATCGCCGCCCAGCCGCAGCGCGCTCACGCCCCGAGTGCCCCCCACGGCGGTGTAGTCCTCCGTTGCGAACGCCGTGTACGCCACGTTCAGCGTGACGGCGTCATGGCTCCCCACCCAACCACCATGGAGCGTGAGGGGTGGGCGCAACCATCCGTCGAACTCTCCGACGCGTGTGCCCGAAAAACCATCGGCCTCCGACCACGAGAGTTGCCCGATGCCTGGCGGCACCCAGGCCACCCCGACGAGGACGGCGGCGTGCGCGGGGGTGGCGAGCGCCAAAAATGGCAGCACTGCGAGCATCCGCGCAGGCTATCGCGGGGGCACGCCGTGGGTCGTCGGTTTTGCCAAACAAACGGATGCGCGAAGCGCAGCCCAAAAGAATGCCCGATGTGCGACCTGAAACGGTGCCAACGCCCGGCGTCTACCCGTTGTGGGTGCGGCCCCAGTGCGCCAGAAAGCTGACGAACTGCTGTTGGTGTACCGTCGCGATACCGGTGATGCGCGCGCCGTAGACTCGCAGTTCGGATTGCTTTGTAAACTGACGTGAATTACGAATTTCGACGCACATTGGAATCGCGTCCTCATCCGGTAGGTGCATGTAGCCTTCAAGGAGCTGCTCGAACTGCAACGGGTGACGACGGGGATCGTTGATGACGCCGGCGCCGCCGGCCGACACGTCGTGCAATCCCAGGAGCGGTTGCGACGGCCACTCTGTGACGCGGAAGCAGAAGCCGTTCACGCCATACACGTTGTAACGGGCCATCATACGACGGTCGGTACGCTCGACGGTGAGCGGGGCCTGAAAGACCCAACGTCCGGACGCATCGATGCTCGTCAGGCGCGTGAAGAAGGTGTAGCTGTCGCGACCGCCATCGTACTCGACCTTGATGGTCGCCCCCATTCGAGGCAGCGGAATCGGCGCCGTCGGGTCGGGGCAGAACACCGTCCAGCCATCGTCCGGCATGCCGAACGTGCCGGCCACGGCAAAGCCTGGGCCCGTCACCTGAACCGGTCGGCCTTCGGACGCAGCCACCAGCAGGTGGGTATGGATATCGGAGGTGCGCGTAAGCCAGAGCGTACCCGAATCTCGAAGGGCTTCCATGGTGTGGGGACTCCTGACCCGTGATCGGAAACGGGTTGCGTGCGCTCAAGGGTTACGGATGAAAAATGTTCATCGAGTCGTTCGAGGTCGAGGGTTTTGGAGGCTTGCCGAAGTGGGAGGGGGCGCTGAGCCGGGTGGTGCGGGTCCACGGATCATCGCGAGCGCTGCTGTCGTTTGGAGATGCACTTCTGCTAGGCTGCGCCTCGTTTGACGAGGGAGCGTTTCGCGCCTTGCTTGAGCGTTGGGGGTGCGTGAATCCGGTCGTCGTGGCCGAGGGCGCGCAGTGGGACGCCGCCCCGGGAATTGCGGCCGTCGTGGAAGGTGCGGGTCTGCTGAAGGTCGCGGTCACATTTGCGCTGGACCCGCCGCAATTCGGGGCGTTGCGCGGGCATGCTTCGCGTGATCCGCGCCTCGTGGACGCGCTCTCGGAGGGGGTGCGCGTGACGGTGCGGACGGGGGCACGTTTCTCCTCCGCGTTCGACGCGGTGGCGATCGACTCGTTGGGATTTTCCGTGGGGGACGTGGCGTTCGCGGTGCATGGCCCGGAGCGCCCGGCGTGGCTGGCGTCCGTTTTGCGCGGGTTGAGCGGTCGGTTGTGGCGTGGGGTCGCGCCGGGAGCGCGCTGGGGAGAAAAGGCGCGGAGCTGGGTGGCATCGGACCAACGGTCCGTCGCGCGGGCGCTCACGGCGTTGGCGGCCGCGCCGGCGAACCTCGGGGAGGCCGTAGCGTTGCCGGAAGGTCCGGCGGTGTATCAGGGGAATCAGCTGGTGCCGATGCGGCACCTTGGGGCGGAGGCGGCGGCG
>CAMAWH010000083.1 GCA_945861635.1 Klebsiella pneumoniae
GGAGGCCGAGGCCTCGCCGCTGGAGCAGGTCGTCATATTGGGCGTGAGCGGAGGAATTACGCTTGGCTGAAGCGATCTGCTGGCAGTGCGGAGCGGAGAAGGACCTGCCGTTGGGACGTTGTCCTGCGGGGCACGTGCCGACGGGGGACGATCGGGTGATCTCCGTGGTGGTATCGACGCGGTTGATGGATGTGGCGGCGTTGGATTCGGCGGCGGATCGCATTCGGGGGGGGGAGATTTTGCGGCCGAGCGAGGCGCTTATTGTGCGCGCGCGCGGGCTGTTGTCGGGCCGTGCGGAGGAGGCGGTGAGCCTGACGGTTGGGCAGGTCGCGTTGTTGGTGGCGGGAAACGTGGTCTTGACGCCGATGCTGGGGTGGGGGCTGTGGTTCCGATGGCGCGCTCGCCCCGGTCGCGGCGGTCAGCAGGCCCTGGCGGCGACGGCCCCGATATCGGTCGCGCTCGCCATGGTTTGGGCTGGGATTGTGTTCCGTTGAAGAATTTTAGAGGGGACGTTTGTTGCGTGTTTATATTTCTTTACAAGGTAGACTGTCTATAGGTCGTCGTGCATATTTTTTCTTTCGTGTATGAATTTCGATGAAGTGTATTGTTTACTTACGACGTATGCACGGTTGGACCTGACCCTCGGCCGCCGCGACCCGAGCGGCCGGCCCCCCGCCAAACCGCCAACGCCGGAATAGCAGGTGCCGATGCCGTCGCGTCGCTCGCGCGCCTTCCGCGCATCCGAACCCGGGGTTGGGCGGCACGCGAAGGGCGCCCCCCCCCCGTCACCGTCTGCTGGCGTCGGCGGATCCATCGATCTCGCCGCGGCGGGCTCGTCACTCGCGACGAATCACCTCAACGCAATGTTGGCGGCCCTTCAGGACGCGCTGCGCCTCGCCCCCGAGTGGAATGGCGATATGCGCAAGGTACTCAATCGTGCATTTCACGCATATGACCAATATATAATGGTCGTGGTGTCTGCACATCCCATGTCCTGCCGGGCGGGGTGTACCGCTTGCTGCCACGACAACCCAGGCGGCGTAACGGGCGTAGAATTGGTGCGACTTCGGGAATCGGTGTTGAACTCGGTCGGGGGGGGGACCGTGCTCGCCCGATTTAGGACGTTGGCGCTGAAGCACGAGGAATCTTCTGGCGCGGCGGGCCCTTCTGGCGGACGCACCGTAGATCCGGCGGCGTGGCGAGGGCGTCGTGAGCCATGCCCGTGTCTGCAGGATGGGAAGTGTGCCGCCTACGAGGCTCGCCCCGTGGCATGTCGCGCCTTTCACGCTCGCACTCCGGCCGAATGGTGTGACCCGGACGACGTGCATTTTCTCGATCGGATCAATCCACATTTGGACCCGCCGGCAGTGCTGCTTCAGGCGCTGCGCGTGCTTTCTGCGCGGCTCGGCTTGCCTGAGCCGACGGACCTCCACCGAGGGATGGCTATCCTCGGGTAGCCCTCATGCCTCCACCGAGGAATGGCTTTTCTCGGCTAATACTGGTTGTTGGCGCTGAAAATTCGCCGAGATGCGGCTCCGTGGATGCCGGACGACGCTGTTCCCGGTCGCTGCCATCGTCGGCAAGCGTTGGCGTTTGCATCGAAATTTACTTTTTTTCAGACCATATGACAACGATAATGATCAACTTAGTATCTAAATAAAAAATCTAAACACGCAACAAACGTCCCCTATGTAAACGTCCCCTATGTACTATGTAGTTAGCGCGCGGACCCGGTCGACGAGTTGGACGGCGGTGAACGGCTTGATGAGGCGCGGGAAGTCGGGGTTGCCGACGAGGTCGTCGTCGTGACCGGTGACCAGGAGAATGGCCGCCGTGCGCACAACCCGACGCGCCTCCTGCGCCAGTTCGACGCCCCCCATGCCCGGCAACACCGCATCCACGACGAGCGCCACGATGTGGTCCGCATGGTCCCGTAGCAGCGCTGCCGCCGCCACTCCATTGTCGGCTTCCAACACCGTGAACCCGGCGCGCCGGAGCACCGCCGACATCATCGCCAGGACCGATTCGTCGTCATCGACAACCAGCACGGTACCCCCTGACACCCGCATCCCCGGCTCCGTCCGGTAAGCGGGGAATTCGATGATGATCCCCTGATCCGGATCGACCAGGAGCCGACCGTCGTGGTCCGCGGCCAGCGAACGCGCCGCCTCCAACTCCAGCCCCGACACGGGTACGCGGAGTTTGCCAGGCGCCACCAACGTCAACCGCACAGGGTCCCCAGCGCGCACGTCCACACGCAACCGGGCCCCCTCCGGTGCGCGGCGCTGCAAGCAGCCGATCAGCCCGGCAAACACCGCGAACAGCCGCTCGCGATCGACGTCGATGGTCGCGTGCTCGTCGAGCGTGCCGAAATCCACGATCGCCGATCCGGAAATGTTGAGCACCGCTTCCCGGATCACCGCTTTCACGCACACCGTTTCGCGGTAGGCGCCCGCCGGACTGGTCAGCCCCGCAATCTGACGGCGCAAAACCCGCAGCTCCTGCCCAAGCGCGAGCGTCTCCCGAATGGCCGCCGAAACGGCCTCGTCCGGTCTCTCCCGCAGCGCCATGGACGCGTTGGCCTCCAGCGACTGTTCGACACGCTCCAGACGGCGCACAACCGTCGCCACGACGGCGTCCAGCGCGCTCCGCCCCTCGTCCTGGCCCGGAAGGACCAGACACCCGCCTTCGACGAGGGCCACCAACCGCACGGCTACCCTCGGGCGACCGGGGCGATGAAGCCAGCCGCCGTCTCCCCGCGACTCGACGCGCATGAGGTTCATCGCGTCCCCGCCTACCCCAGCCCACGTATTGAACGCTTCATTGCTTACGACGATATTCCCGTCCTCGCCCGCCTGCGCGACCGCCGCGTCAAACATCGCAAGTCCGGCGTTTGCAGGCACTACGGCACGTCCATCCGTGAGAAGCGGAGGACGGACGCGGCTCCGGTAACCAAGATCACGACGCCGAGCGCCGCAAACTGCGCCGGCACCCACCCTTCCTTCCACCCTTCCCAACAGCCGAGCGCATTCACCAGCGTCCACTGCACCAACGATTCTGCCGCCGCGACCTTGAACATTTTTGCCGCCTGAAGCACCAGCCAGATGCCGCGGTCCGCCATCAGCACCAACACTACCGTCACCACGACGCCGCCAACCGAAGACACGAACAGCGAGGCCAACATTCCGATGGCGATAAGGCCGACGTCCGAAAGGAAGCTCGCCGCGTACCCACCGAGCAACGCCTGAATCGGGGGGCCGCCCTCCACCGACAACCCGAAAACACCCGCTCCAATGGCGAGCGAGGGCACGAGGGAGAGTGCCAGCGTCGAGAGCGAGAGAATGCAGAGAGCAACTGCTTTTGCAGCGAGGATGCTCCAACGTGACACCGGCCGAACGGTCAGCTCGCGGAGCGTCCGCTCGCCATACTCGCCGGCGACGGCGCTGGCCGTAGCCAGCAACAGCAGCATCGGTAGAACAAAGAAGTTTCGCAGTTGCAACGCCCAGCCCGCCGCGCTGATGCCGGAGAAGGAAACCATCGACGAGACAGGCACGCCGTTCATCGAGGCGCCGTCTTGCCAGCCGCGTACCTCCCACATTGCGCCGACCGCGATAAATCCCACCAGGAAGGCGATGATCAGCGCCCCGATTCCGCTCCCCCGCGAAAACACCTTCCGCAATTCGGCCCACACCATCCAAAGGAATTGCTCGGGCATCAGTTCACCCCCGGTTCTTGCGTCGTCACCGACATGAACACGTCCTCCAGCGAACCGCTCTTCGGAACCAGCGCGTGAACCGCTACGCCTGCGCGCACCAGCGCCGTGTTGAGCGCGGCGGCATCGATGCCGGTGAGGTTCACGAGCAGTCGATCCTCCTCCCCCTCCCCCGCCAGAGTCGCTCCTTCCATCCCCTCGATCACGAGCGAGGCCGCCGCGCGATCCCCAACGCCAACCTCCACCTGCGCCACCGGCCCGAGCCCCGCCAGCAGATCCGCAACCCGACCCTCCGCCTTGAGCACGCCGCGGTCGATGATGCCGACGCGATTGCACATCGCCTGCACCTCGCTGAGCAAGTGGGAGCTGACGAAGACCGTCAACCCGTCTTTTCGCACCAATTCTTTGAGGAGGTCGCGAACTTCCCGCATGCCGCGCGGGTCCAGTCCGTTCGTCGGCTCGTCGAGGACGAGCAGCTTCGGCCTGCCAAGCAGCGCCCGCGCGATGCCAAGCCGCTGCTTCATCCCGAGTGAATAGCCACGCACGCGCTCACCCTGCCGTTCACGCAAGCCGACGCGTTCGAGCGCCTCGTCGATTTCGTGTTTCGTGCCTCTTCCGGCGTATGCAGCCGCGATTTCCAGGTTTGTCCGCCCCGACAGCCACAGGTTGAAGGCCGGCGTCTCCACCATCGCGCCGACTTCCCTCCGTGACCGCACCGGGTGACTCTCCCCGAAGATGAAAACCGACCCCGCGTCACGACGGATAAGTCCGAGAATGGCGCGAATCGCGGTGGTTTTTCCGGCCCCGTTCGGCCCCAAGAATCCGTAGAGGTCCCCCGGCCGCACGTCCAAATCGAGCCCCTTGACGGCCGCCCGCGCGCCGTAGCGCCGCTCCAACCCTGAAACCAACATCGCGGAAACGTCACTTGTCACCGAGCCATCCTCCGTGTAAACAGCGCCGCCCCTTAACCTCCCCGCGAGCACACATGACCCTCTCCAATCTGTCCATGTTCGTCCTTCTTGCCGGTTGTGGACTCACTCCGGAGCGGAAAGCCGATGCTGGCGGCGGCGATTCCGGCGATTCGGGGACGGATGGCGGTGGGGACTCGGTGACCATCGGCGAGATCCGCAGCGGAAAGTACGGGGATGGGGATAGCGTCACGCTCGCCGGCGTGCTTGTTTCCTCGCCGCTGACTCGTGCGGACAAGGACACTGGAAAGTCGGACGGATTCTTCATTCAGGACCCGGACGGTGGCGCTAATTCCGGACTGTACGTGTGGAAGCAGGGCGGGATCGGACCCGACGAGCTCTCGCTCTCGCCGGGGGATGAGATCCAGATTTCCGGCCGGATCACCGAGTACTATGACTGGACCGAGTTCGTCGTCACGGACCTGTCCGGGATCGAGAAGACCGGCACAGGAACGCTGCCGACGCCCGTTGACCTTGGGGATGGCGCGGGCGTGGTCTGGGAAGACTACGAGAGCGTGGCAGTGACGCTTCAGAACCAAACCGTTGACAGCATTGATGAGTTTCAAACCGGGGAGCTCTCCGGCGGTATCTGGCTGGACGACGGTTTTGTCTACAATGACTACGACTGCCGCGGTCAGTACGCCAGCATCACCGGAATCGTGTTCTACACCTACGAGAAATACAGCATCAACAATCGGAATGCCGCCGACCTCGGTGCGTACACGGACGGTGCGTCTCTGCCCGCCACCGTGTACGACCTCCAGACGGGCGCGGTGTGCGGCCCGGTCACCGTCGCCGGTGCCATCGTCACCTCGCCGTCGTTCGGAGAAGACGACAGCACGTTCTTCATCGAGCAGGCCGAAGGTGCGGGCGCGGACGGCGCGTATTCCGGCATCGCGGTGTTCCTGCACGGGCAAGTGTACGAGCCCGAGTACGGCGCTACCGTCACGATTTCCGGTAGCGTGGGCGAGTACTACGACTTCACGGAGCTCAACGTGGATTCGCCGGACGATATCGTTTCCGGTGACGCCGGCGAGATGTTCACGATACCGCTCGACGCGGCCCCGGCGGACTGGGAGCTCTATGAGGGCTGCCGGATTGAGCTGACCGACGTGATGTTCACCTCCGACTCGGACAAGTACGGTCAGGCAATGACCAACTACGGCATAACCCTTGACGACGAATTCGTGGCGTTCGAGGTGAAAAGTGGGGACGAGTGGTCGCACGCCGCTGGCGTCCTCTACTACACCAGCTACGACGATGTGGCCGAGTGGAAGCTCGAGCCCGTGACGGCGGACGACGTCGCGCTGTGAGGCTCTCCAGAAGAGAGGCGATTGCGGGCGTTGGCGGAGGCATCGGCGGCGGCATCGTTGCGGGGTGCGCCCCGACGCCGGCTGGAGAGGATTCGGCGCCGGCGGAGGTGGGCGTTGTGGACACGATCATCATCGTCATGATGGAGAATCGTAGCTTCGACCATATCTTCGGCGCGATGTCCCTTTTGGAAGGCAAGGCCTCCGACGGCCTCGTCGCGGGCATGTCCAACCCGGACCGCACCGGGGCCGCCGTGCCGATTGCCCACGCCGATGTGCAGTGCCTGCCCGACCCGGGGCATGGCTGGAACTCCTCGCATGCGCAATTCGCGGCCGGCGCCAACGATGGCTTTGTCTCGGACTACGGCGGCGCCGAGGTGATGCACTACATGACCCGTGCGGACCTGCCGGTGAGCTACGCGCTCGCGGATGCGTACGCCGTCTGTGACCGCTATTTTTGCTCCGTGATGGGGCCGACCTGGCCGAATCGCTTTTATGGGCACGCGGGTAGCTCCAACGGCATGAAAGCCAATGACTGGCCGCAGGACGGCGCCTACACGCTGCCAACGGTGTGGACGCACCTGACTTCCGCGGGTATTTCCTGGAAGTACTACTACACGGACATTCCCTTCATCGGGTTGTTTGCTGATCATTACTCGTCGGACACGGTTGGTTATTTGGAGGACTTTATCGGTGATGCCGAGAACGGTCGCCTGCCACCGGTGGTCTGGCTCGATCCGGGCTTCTCGTTCAACGATGATCACCCTCCCCACTTTGTCGGACTTGGGCAGGAGTTCATCGCCGCCGTGTACAAGGCCGTTTCCAGCGGGCCCCATTGGAAACGCTGCCTGGTCCTCATTACCTACGACGAACACGGTGGCTTCTTCGACCATGTTCCGCCCCCGACGACGGAAGACGATTTTGCCAGCGAGGGCTTCGACCAACTTGGGTTTCGGGTGCCGGTGATCGCCTTTGGTCCATGGGTGAAGGCCGGGGTGTGTTCGACTCAGTTTGACCACGCGAGCTGGATTCGGTTGGTCTGTGATACCTACGACATTGAGCCGTGGACGAAGCGGATCGCCGCGTCGAACTCACTGGGGCAGATCCTCGATCTCGATCGGATGGCGCGGAACGAGCCGCTCCCGGTCATCGAGCTGCCGCTGTATGACTACGATGACGAGTCCCTGCCCGACGCGTGTTTTGGGGGTGGGTTGGGCCCGCCGGCACCCCATGGCGCGGGTGGCGGCGGGGACACAGGCGGGGCCGCAGCGCCTCAGAGTACCGAAGTGTGGCACGATCTGATGCGGCAGATGTTTCCCAACGAGGATCGCACCGAGCGCGCGAAGGAAACGGCGCGCTGGATTCGGCGCTACCTGGCTACGTAAGTCGCCGTCGTCACGGACAGGGCCAGCCGCCGAGGTCGCGGGTGTTGTTCGTCTCATCGCACTCGGCGACGAGGTTGGCGCCGTCAACGGTGACGGCGAGCGGGCCCGCGCCCCAATCGACGGCCTTGAAAAGGAACGGACCCAGAACCGGGGCCGTCCCGGGGTCGATCAGGGGCACGATTTCCCGCCGAGAGGCGGTTCCATCTGCGCGGAAGAATTCAATCGTGACGTCCTTGGCACCCAGCAAACCGGCATTTTCGATGGGGAGGTAGAAGGTGGCCGTCCCCTCCTTGCATTCGTCCAGGCACGTCGTCGGGGTGCCGGGCGCCAGCTCCGCCAGCCACGAGGACGGACCCAACTCCGTTCCTCCCGCCCGGAAGTTGTTCCACGTTTGCCAGTTTTCCACCTGCGCGGCGGGGATGGAACCGTCATTGTTCACGTTGGTGATGTGGTAGGCGAATTGGTTCCAGATGGGGCGGGCGGGTGCCCACGTGTTGCCCGCATCGCCGATGACGGTGATCCCCGTCCAACCGCCGTAGGCGTAGTTGTTGCTGGCGACGATGATCTCGGTCGAACCATCATGATCGACGTCCGCAATCAGGGGGTACTCAAACAGCGTACCCGAGGCGTGCCCCGACTCGGCCATCTCAATCGCGCCCGTTTTCCCATCGAATACCCAAACCGTGTGCTCGTCCGCGTAGACGACCTCCGCGTTGCCATCGCCCTCGAAGTCAAAGACCGAGGAACCGGTGACGCTGGAGGAGTAGTCGGACACGGGGTTCGCCCAGAGCACGGTACCGTCGGTGTCATAGACGGCGTAGTACGCGGCTCCAGCCACGCCCACCTCCGGTGCACCGTCCCCATCGAAGTCGGCCACGGTCGGCGGGCCGCCGCCGCCCCCGCCGTACACGGGAACTTCCCACGTCGTAGCGCCACTGTTTTTGAGCAGGCGCACGTAGCCGCCGCCGCTGGTCACGACCTCTGGGCGCCCGTCCGCGTTGAAGTCCCCGACCGCCGGCACGTTGTCGGGCGTTGAACTCGCCCATAGTATCGAACCATCCAGCCTGTAGATCGTGTTGCCGGCGACCACTTCGAGAACGCCATCTCCATCCATGTCGACCGCGAACGACATCTGATACGGACTACCCATCCCCCCGGCTCCGGCGGCGATCAGCGTGCCGTCATGGCGCAGGATTTGGCGGCCAACGATGACTTCCGCCAGGCCATCCCCGTCCATGTCTGCGATGGCGGGACACGCGACGTACCCGGGCTCCGTCCCCCCCGCCATTTTGAAGGCGCCGTCGTGTTCGAGGCAGAGGACGGAAGCATTCGTGGCGGCGACACACACGTCCGGAGAGCCGTCGGCGTCAATGTCTCCGATGGCGATGCCTCCGGAAGAGTAGATGCCGTAGCCACCGGCCCCAAGGCTCGACCACAGGGTGCCCGAGCCGTCTCCCGAAATACATGTGAGTGTGCCGGCGGAGGTGTACGCGCCCCCGGCAAAGCTCGTGAAACAGATGTCGGGGATGTCCATTTCCGTGATCGCGCCATCTCCATCGTCGTCGCTGAGGTTGGCGATGGCCGGTGTGGACATTATCTGGTCGTAGCCGGGATAGATGGGATTGGCGTTCCACTGCCACTCCACGACCGGTGTGAAGCTGCCCAGGGTGGGTTCGTTCACACAGTCGTCACGGCTGGCGACGGTGTACGGGTCGGGGGCGCCAAAACCGTCGCAACTGCCGGTGTCGGCGGGGGACCCGGAGTCCACCTCGGCGCCCGATTGGGGATCGGCCTTGCCGTGTACCGCGTAGTCCGAGCACGCCGGCAGCGTGAGGAGGGCACCCGTGAGGCGGGCAAAGGCGTGGGGGCCGAACGGGCGCATCTGGAGAGCATAGCAGCCGACTGGCCGGCGCCCGCGTGCGGATCAGTTCCTGTTGCCGGAAGCGTTGTTGGCGTAGCTGACATCTTCGAGCGTGGGCGTCGCATCCTCCGCGTAGATGCCGTACTCTTCACTGTCGTGCACGGTGGCATGGCGCACGGCGATGTCGGCGCCGTAGGTCACGATGTTGCCCGGTGCGCTGTAGCCGCCGCCGTACCCGATATCGATGTACGAGAGGTCCACGTCCGCATCGCTGGTTGCGTCGTAAAACAACAGACCCGACCACGCGCCGGCCTCCACGTGATCCGCCGCCGTGAAACGCACCAACGCCTCGGCGGTGCCCGCCGCGATTAGCCCTGCGGAACCTCCGTAGTAGGAGACGTAGACGCCCTTGTCGTTGCCGAACGCGAGCGTGACGCCGGCGTCCAAGGTGAGCACCGCCGGGGTGACCGCCGTGCCCTCGACGAAGACGTCGTCCACGATCAGGTAGGGAACGCCGGCGTCTCCCCATTCCGCGGAGGCGTCGATGGTTCCGCCGGTGACGCGGACGCCGTCCGTCGTGTTGCCGGTGAGGTTGGAGCCCGCCTCGGGCAGGGTTCCGGCGGTGTTGGCGTCGATCGTACCGGACCACGCGGAGCCGTTGACGGCGATGCCGCTGCTGTCCGCCGTGAACGCGGCGGCGTCGTTCAGGTAGAAGCCGGCTTCCTCGGATGCCGAGATCGTCAGGTTCTCCGCCTTTACCGTTGCATTACTGATGGATACGGCGCCGGACAGGAAGTACCCGCCGGCGTCGTGGACCACGACGTTCAACAGCAGGAAGTTCGCGTCATCGGTGGCATCGAACGCGCCGATGCCGCTCCATGCTCCGGGTTCATCGGCATTCCCGGAGGTGAATACGATGGGCTCCACCTCCGTGCCCTTCACCCAGAGGCCGGCGTGCTGGCCGTAGTAGGCGATGTACAAGCCCTTGTCCTGCGCCCACTGAAGCTCGGTTCCCGCGCCGATGCCCAGCGTGGCGGCGACACTCCCCGTGCCCTCGACGTAAACGTCGCCATCGAACATGTAGGGAACACCAGGGTTATTCCACTCGGCGGATTCCGTGAGGGTGGCGCCGGCGACGTGGATCCGTGCGTCGTCGTTGCTCGACAGGTCGGCGCCCGATTCCGGGAAGGTGTGGACGGTGTCGGCCGCCATCAACGCGGCGATGGCGCTGTCGGAGACAGAAAGGTTGGCGCTCCCCTCGGCGAATTCGCCGCCGTTTCCAACCGACACGCCGCCTTCTTCGGAGCCCGTGACGACGAGGTCGGTCACGGCCACCGTGGCGGCGTCGATCGTGAGCGCGCCTGCGAGGAAATATCCGCCTGCATTATGGATTTCTGTGCCGGCGATGGCGAGGGCGGTGTTGTCGGCCGCGTCGTAGATGCCGATGCCCGACCAGGTGCCGCGCTCGTCGGCGCCAACCCCGCTGAAAACCACGGGAAAATCAGCGGTTCCGATGGTTTCGAAGCCGGCTGCGACACCGTAGTAGCTGACGTAGATGCCTGCGTCGTTGGCGACCTGAATGTGCGTGCCCGGCGCTACGGTCAGCGTGCCGCCTTCCACATAGACATCGCAGCTCACGGTGTGCGGATTGAGGTCTGCGGCCCAGATTTCGTCGGTGGTGATCGTTCCGCAGTGGTCGGGGCCGGTCGTGCTGGCGTAATCGTCGGGCGAGGGGCCGCTGCCCTTGGCCGGGGTGCTGCCGGTGCAGGCCGCGGAAAGGGAAGCCAAGGAGGCGAGGGAGAGTACGCGCATGACGGCTCCGGTGGGTAGGGGGAGTACGCGCCTATCCCGCGCCGTATTCACCCGGCGTGGGTCAACGAAGCGAAAGCCCCCCATCTGCAATCAAGACCTGACCCGTGATCCAATACGCGCGTGGGTCGCAGAGCAGCGCCACCGCCGCCGCGATGTCGGCCGGCTCGCCGACGCGGCCCATCGGCGTCAGCTGTTCAGCCGCCTCCAACATCATCTTTCCCTCGCGGAAGTACGCCAGCGCGTCCGTACGCACGAGGCCGCCGCAGACGGTGTTCACGCGCACGTCCGGCGCCAGCTCCACGGCCAACTGCCGCGTCAACGCCTCCAATCCCGCTTTCGCCGCGCCCATCGCCGCGTATCCGGGAATGTAGCCCCGCGAACCCAACGAGGAAATCCCGATGACGCTCCCTCCCTTGTTCATGCGACACATCTTGGTCAGGAGCCAGAAGGGCCGAAGTGAGCTTTCAAGCGTCAGATCCCATTGTGCCGTGCGGATGTCCATGTACGGTTTGAGCGCGCCGACCGCCGCGTTGTGGACGAGGATGTCCACCCCGTCAAACGCTGCTGCCAGCTGCGTCAGGTTGCCCTCGCTGCGGACATCTCCTTGCATGACGCGGCCGACGCCCCCCAACGCGTCGACTTCTGCGGCGACGCCGCGCGCCGCTTCCTCGTGCTGAAGGTAGTTGACAAGCACCGTATTTCCAGGGGCGAGGATGCGGGCGATGGCCGCGCCGATGCCGCGGGAGCCACCGGTGATGAGCACGTTCATCGCGCGCGGCTAACCCGGCGGGTGACGGCGGAAACCAGGGCGCCGGCCTCGGAAACGCCAAATGCTCTCGCCAGGGCGACGAACACGCCGCCGGAAACCCCGGCAAACACGCCCCCGCGCAGGATCGCGGCGAGCACCGTGTACGACGGCGGCGGCGCAAATTGTCGCAGGGCAAAACCAATCGCGATGGCGATCACCACGGCAGGAACAGCGCGGGCGAGGAATCCTGCGTACCCCGGACCCTCGCCGATCTGGCGCCGCAGGACGACCTCCAACAGGACGGTGTAGACGACGATTGCGACGCTCGAAGCGGCCGCGATTCCGTACGCTCCCCACGCAGCCGAAAACCACGAATACACGGGAAGCGCGGCCAACAACACGGCCGTGCCAAGCCACGTTGGCAGCCACGTGATGCCGCGTGCGTAAAATCCGCGGAACAGCACCGCCTGCGCGCTCCACGCGCCGAGGGCGAGCGCATACAGGCCAACGCACACCCCAAGTGTGTCGATCTGCGCCGGGGTGATGCGGGCCGTGGTGTAGATCGCGGTGGCCACTTCTCCGCCTGAAACCGTCAATACTACTTGCGAACCGAAGGCGAGGAAGAGCACCTGCCGCGTGCTGGCGACGATGGTGCGGTAGGCCTCTCCGGGCTTCCCTTCGATGCAGAGACGGGTGAGTGTGGGGAAGGCGGCGAGGCCCATGGCGGCGCCGAAAACACCCATGGGAACCTTCATGATCGTCTTGGCGTAGTTGAGGATCGCGATCTGACCGACGCCCATTCCGGAGGCCAGGCGGGTGGCGATCGCGTCGTCCCATACGACGATGGATTGGCCGACGACGATGGGGATGAAACGGACGACGAACGTGCGAAGATCGGGATCTCGCGCGTGAAGGATCGGCGACCATCGCAAGCCCGCCCGGAGCGCCGCCGCGAGCTGGAGACCAAAGGGACCGATCGCTGCGCCGACCAGCACTCCCCACGCAAAACCCTCGGCCGACCCGCCGATCAGCCCGCCTGCGATGACGCAGCCCGTGTAGAGCAGGGGCGTGAGCGCGGCGACAGCGTGATGGTCTCGCGAGAGGAGCGACGCCTGAAGCAGCGGCGACACCGCAAAGAAGAGCTGCGCGGGAAGGACGATCCGCGTGAGGTGGATCAGCAGTTGCGTTTGTTCGGCGTCAAACCCGGGCGCGAGCCATGTCACGAAAAGGGGGCAGAGCATCCAAACCGTCGTGAGGACGACGAGCGCGAAACCGACGACGGCGTTGGCGATGGTGGAGAACGTTCGGCTGGAGCGGGCGTCGTCACCACGCTCTATATGTACGGCGAGAATGGGAAGCAGCGTCAGGGAAAGCGCCCCGCTGGCAAGGACATAGTTGGCGAGGTCGGGGATGCGGAAGGCGGCGGCGTACACGTCGGCGGTGCCCGTTGCGCCGAGCGTGGCGCCCAGCACGCGCTCCCGCACGAGGCCGACCACGCGGGAGAGCAGGATGGCAAGCGTCCAGATCACGCCCGCCGCGGCGATGCGGCGGTTCAACCGGCCCGCCGATCAGCGCTTGTCCGGGCGGCGACGACGCCATACACCGGCGACCGGAGTTCCGACACGATGATGTACCTCGTCCTTGTTGAGCTTAACGCTCGCCCCGCTGATCAGTACCCCGACCTCGAAAAGGCCATCAAGGCGCTCGGAAACTGGTCGACACGCATGCGTGGGGTGTGGATGGTGGAGTCGCGCTTCACCGCCGCGCAGATCCGCGACCTGTTGAAGCCGGGCCTCGACGCCACCAAAGACAAGCTTTTCGTTTCCCGCATGACCCCCACGTGGTCGGGCACCGGACTCGGTCAGGGCTTCCCGGAATGGATGGAGCGGCGGAAGTACACGGTGGGGAAGAAGTAATCAGGCCGCGGCTACCACATCTCGGGGAGAGACGATGCTGCCGAGGATCGTGGGCGTAGCTGGCGGGGTCAGGCGGAAGTAGCTGGCGGCGTTCATGGGGTTCCTCTCGCCCCGACGAGGAGCGGAGGGTTCCGTCCCCAATCCGCGCATTCGTCCCAGATGGGGCGAGGCTACGGCGCTGTCAGCCGCAGGACGGTCACGCCCGTGCCGTCGTCAAAGTGCCGGTCTTCCGCTGTAAATGCGGAAAAAGGCGCGCGCAGGAGCGCTAGACCCTCCGCGCCGTATGCCGCCTCATCGGCGACGACCCAACGTAACCCAGCGTCCACCAAGGCTTTTGCCGCCGCCGCGCGGCGCTCGGGCTCCTGCGTCGCCGACGGCGCGATCGGCGTGCCGACGGTCTGAGGCGTGCAGAGGTCGTCGAGATCCCGCAGGAACTTTGCTACTTCTTCATCGGGCGCGTGGCGAGCGGTGAGCGTGAACAATCCGTTCGGCGCGTTGACCGTGGCGCGCCCGAGCAGCACCTGGATCCACTGCAGGTCGGCGCTGGACAGATCGGCGCCGAGGTCCGCGAATACCGGCAATTCGTCGCGTTGATGCAAGCGTGATGCGCCGCGGACACGAGGAATGATCAGCGCCACGCCGCCTTCCGCCGCGCCGCGCACCCATGCGGCAAACGCCGGGTCCGGTGGCGCGTAGTGCGGCAGGTTTGCCCGGTACTGCGTGGACGCCAGCGCGGTCCACACTGCCAGGACGGACAGCGGAATCGCCACCGCCGCGCGCATCCACTCGCGCGGAAGCCGCGAGAGGCCGATGCCGGCCGCCGTTGACATCGCCAGCACAGCAGGAACGAGCCAGCGGCGGGGAAACCGAATGATACCGGGCGACAAATGCTCGTTGAACCATGCGATCACGGCCCCGACGGCCGAGCCGGGCGCGCCCAACCATACGCGCAACGCCTGGGAATTTTCTGGGGCCGCCCCGAGCGAGAGGACAAGGAAAAGCGCCGCCAACGCGAGCCATGCCGCCGTCCGCTTGACTCGCATCGTCGCGAGCGCGGCGCACGCCAACATCGTGAGCACGGGCGTGTACGCCGGCGTGTACGTGTAGTCCCATCCCGTCCGCGTCCGCCCAGCCTCCCACTGCCACCACACGGTCAACTTCACGGCGTTCTGCCAGCGATTTTCGAGCGGCCCCGCCAGCGGCAATCCGTAGTAGGCGGCCGCCACGATCCCGAGCCCGACGCCGCTGACCGCAGCGACAATCAGCAGCCGCCGGATCGGCACGCCGACACAGCACAGCAGTGCCATCGGCGCGGTAAACACCGCGTGATAGGGGGAATCAAGCGCGACCACCGTTGCGACGCATCCAGCCGCCACCGCCTGCCAAGGCCGGGAATCCTCCCGCAATCCGTGGAGCAATCCCAGCAGCAGCGGCGTTGACCAGAATGCGAGGTACTCCGGAGTGCCGTCGGTCAGGGCGAGAAACGTAGACGGCTGCGCGATCATCGTGGTGCCGGCGAACCACCCGGCGGCCGCGGAGGCGCTCACCCGGTGCACCCACCACGCCGTGGAAACCGCCGTCACCCACACCAGCGCCAGCGCCCATACGTCGTACCCATGCACCGCCCCGAGGAGCCAGTGCAACGGCGCCCCGACGAGCGAGGAAACCACGGGCAACACCAGCAGTTTCACGCCACCGGGAAACCCGACGCGGTCGGTCCAGAACGGCATCGGGAACCCGCGTGCCTGGTGGTCAAACCCCCATACGGCACGAAGGACATCGGTTTTCGGCGCACCGAGCAGGTCGCCCGAGGCGAACAGCGGCGCGTGGATCCACAGCACCAGCGCAAGGAGCCCCAGCGCAACGAGCATCGGAGCCGTCCACCGCAGTTTCATCGCGGGCGGTCTAACCTGCCCCTGCCGAGTGACCGGGGGTGGGGCGTGTGTGGCGGGCCGGTGGCCGCGGACCAACTCGGCTCCGGTCCGGACGGACAAGGGCGCGGGGATTCCTGGGAGAGTTTCGTTTTGGGTAATGATGGCCATCGACGGGCACCGCGCAACCCCGCCCCGCCGCGACCGGGTGGGTGCTCCCGGCGCGGAATCGTATTGCGCCCCACACCCCGTAAAGCTATCATCTACTGTTAGAAAGGCGGCATGCGTGTTTTCTCTTCGTTCTACGGAGCTCTCCCAGGCGCGTTGGCTGCTCGGCGCCTTCCCGGTCGTGGGGATTCTGGGCCCGCGCCAGATCGGGAAGACCACACTCTCTCGCGAGATCGCCCGCGGCTGGGACGGCGCCACATCGGTCTTCGACCTGGAGAATCCGGTCGATTCCGCGCGGCTTGCCGACCCGATGCTCGCGCTGGCGTCGCTCCGGGGGCTGGTGGTGCTCGACGAGATCCAGCGCCGCCCGGAGCTCTTCCCGGTACTCCGGGTGCTCGCCGACCGGCCAGACTCCCCGGCCCGATTCCTCGTTCTCGGCCCCGCGGCCCCTGAGCTCCTGCGGCAGGCCTCCGAATCCCTCGCAGGCCGGATCGCGTACCACGAGTTGGGTGGGTTCTCGTTGGCGGCAGTCGGCGGCGATCGCTGGAGGGAACTTTGGGTCCGCGGTGGGTTCCCGCGAGCCTTCCTCGATCCCGAGCCGGTTTCCGTGGTCTGGCGCTCCGAGTTCGTTCGCGCGTTCCTGGAGCGCGACCTCCCGCAGCTCGGGATCGCCGTGCCGGCCACCACCATGCGCCGGTTCTGGACGATGCTCGCCCACTACCACGGCCAACTCTGGAACGGGGCGGAGCTGGCGCGCTCCTTTGGGGTCTCCGAGATGACCGTGCGGCGGTATCTCGACCACCTCGAGCAGGCGCTGGTCGTGCGCACGCTCCAGCCGTGGCACGCCAACATCGGCAAGCGACAGGTGAAGTCTCCCCGGGTGTTCCTGTCGGATCCGGGAGTCCTGCACTCGCTGCTATCCCTCGACGACGAGGCCTCGGTTCTCGGTCACCCCGGGTGTGGGGCCTCGTTCGAGGGCTTCGTCATCGACCAGGCGGCGCGGCTCCTGGGCGCCGACCGCCAGGACCTCCACTTTTGGCGCACCGCGGATGGCGCAGAGCTCGACCTCTTGTGGGCCCGCGGCGCGCGCCGCCTGGGCATCGAGGTGAAGCTCACGTCGGCTCCAACCCTCACCCCTTCGATGCGCATCGCGTTGGCCGACCTGAAGTTGGAGAGGCTGCTGGTGGTCCACGCCGGGGACGAGAGCTGGCCGATGGCCGAACGCGTGGAGGCGGTGTCGATTCGGTCGCTGCCGGAGCGGCTGCCCTCGTTTGCCGCGAAGGGCTGAGCGCAGATGGGCGACGGCGTCGACCTCGGTCAGCGCCGGCCGCAGTGGAGCCAACACGCGCGGACCGAGTCCCGTCGTTACGGGAGCAACCACATCAGGCAACATCCGCAGGACGCGGTAGAGCAGGCCACGAAGATCATCGGCGATCAAGGTTGTGCTTGGCCCGAATGTCGGTCGAACACGTAGGTGTGTACAATTCATGGGAGAGTCTCCTATTGCGTAACTGGATTGATCCCCGTTCAGCGAAGACCGCGAGGTTTCAAGGCCAGAATCCACGGTGAGGGCGACGACGAGTGACGCGCTCGGACGCGGGTTCGCACGTCTGCGGGCGACGCCAGTCCTTCTCGGGACCGGGCTGTTGACGACCGGGGGGACGATGCACGGTGGGCGGCCCCGACGCCGGGGCATCGGTCGCCCGCCGGTCCGCACCGGCGCGTGCGGGAGGATATCGGCAATACGTTGTCCTTTTCCTACCCCCGGAGCCCCCGATGATCCCCTTGACCCTCGCCCTCGCCACCTTCACGTTGACCGCTTGCACACCGAAGACGACCGACGACACGTCGAACCTCGGGGATGCCGACACAGACACGGATTCAGACACGGACGCCGACGCCGACACCGACACCGACACCGACACCGACACCGACACGGACGCCGACGCCGACGCCGACGCCGACACCGACACCGACACCGACACCGACACCGACACCGACACGGACGCCGACGCCGACACTACAGCGTGGGGTGGCCGGATGGTTCGCATCCCGGCCGGCACGTTCACGATGGGCGGCGGCGCGGGCGATCCCTCCGACTCCTACGAGGACCACCAGGTCACGCTCACGCACGACTTCTGGATCGGCGCGACGGAGGTGACGCGCGGGCAGTGGGAGTCGTACAGCGCGAATGCCGGCTGGGAGTACACCAGCATGCCGGACTACCCCTGCACCACATCGACGACTGCGAGCGACTGCCCTGCGGACTCGGTTTCCTGGTACGACGTGGCGAAGTATGCGAACGCCTTGTCCACGACGGAGGGCCTGACCCCGTGCTACCTCGCCGATGGCACGGATCTCGCGGCGACCTACCTCGCCGACCCCTACGCCTGCCCCGGCTACCGGCTGCCGACCGAGGCGGAGTGGGAGTACGCGGCGAGGGCGGGCGAGGACACGACGTATTCGGGGTCGAACACCTCGACGGACGTGGCGTGGACATCCGAGAACGCCTACTCCGCTGGCACCTACGCCCACGAGGCCGCGACGCTGGCGCCGAACGCCTGGGGGCTCTACGACATGAGCGGGAACGTGTGGGAGTGGACGAACGACTGGTACGACTCTGCCCACGGTGGCTATGCCGATGGGAGCAGCGACGTGGATCCGGCCGGTCCCGTCACCGGCTCTGGGGAGGGGTACGAGGGCTCC
>CAMAWH010000084.1 GCA_945861635.1 Klebsiella pneumoniae
GGTGGCTACGGTGGCGGTGGCGGCGGTGGACCCGGCGGCAGCAGCGGCGGCGGTTATGGCGGCGGTGCGCCGGGTGGCGGCGGTGGTGGATACCGCGGACCCGCAGGCCCCGGCGGCGCTCCGGCGCGTCCGTGGGGTGATCGCCCTCCGGGTGGCGGCTATGGCGGCGGACGCCCGAGCGGCGGCTTTCGAGGCGGCGGCGGCGGCGGCGGTGGTGCCGGTGGACGCCGCAACGAAGAAGAAGCGAAATTCAACGAAGAGAGGAATCGTGAGGCCCAGAAGTGGGAACGCCGGAAGGGGCGGAAAAACCACGACCGTGACGCGGGGGATGATGACGGAACGGGCGGGGCCGGCGGCGGCGGTGACGCCGGCGGCGGAGAGGAATGGTAACCCCGGCCTCCCGATAGCGGTTCAGGGAAGCGCGATCGTGCCATCTTGGGCAATTCGTGCGCCCGACTCTGGAAAATCGGTGACCGTGAGCATGCGCATCAGGTCGGCCGCGGCATTTGCTGCGTCGGGCGTGGGGATTCCTTCACCCTCCTGCGTCGTGCCGAAGATTCGTCCGCTTAAAAACCTACCTTCACGGTCCAAGCGGACCTCGAGCACGGCTCCGATCCCCTGATTTCCAGTCAGGTTGAACCGACCATACGTCGAAAAGTTGCCCAGAGAATACGCGATCAGCCGCCCGTTGTACCCTTCCACCGCCCTCAAAACATGCGGACCGTGGCCGAGCACCAGATCCGCCCCGGCATCGATCATCGCGTGCGTGAACACACGTAGATCTCCGCGATCTTCGCCGTAGAAGGTCTCGTGCCCGACAGGGACATGCAGCGCTTTCGACCCCTCCGCGCCGCCGTGAAAACTCACGATCACGATGTCGCTATCGGCGGCGAGCCCGCCGACCAGAGCGGTCGCCGTGGGCAGATCGTTGAGATCGTGCCCCGAAGGCGCGCTGTGAAATCCAATCAGCGCTACCTTCAATCCTTGCTCCGTCGTCCACCGCGCGACGCTGCCTGGACGGCCGCTGTGGAGGATGCCCTGCACGGACAGCGCGGCGTGCGTCTGGTCTCGACAGCCCTCGCCGAAGTCGGATGCGTGGTTGTTTGCCGTGCTAACCACGTCGAAGCCGGCGTCTTTGTACCGACGCGCGTAGGTCGTCGGTGAGCGGAACGCGTAGCAGCTCCCTTCGGCGGCGCCTGGTCGGCATTTCGTGCTCGGCGCCGGCTCGTCACAGAGCGGGCCTTCGAGGTTGCCAAAGGTCATGTCGGCATCGCGGAGTAGGCCCGTGACGTTGACGAAGGCCGACGCGCCGGCGTCGGGCGGTAGATGTCCGTCGGGGAAGGCCGTGCCGATCATCATGTCGCCGACGGCGCGCAGGCGCAGCGTCGCCGTTGAGGGCGCGCCGCTGACGAAGGATGCTGGAGCGTCACGCCGGAGTTGCGCCGCCAATTCCCCGGCTTTGACCTGTCCACGCGCGATGGGAAGTTGCGATGCGACCTGCTCGTAGTCCGCCGGCAGCGGCTCCCACGTCGTGACGACCTGCACCCAGTCCCGTTTGAGCCAATAGGCCCAGCCAAGCTGCCACCTGCACGCCGGATTCGCGTCCGCGCACCCGGCGAGGGCGGAGATGGCGTCGTCGGGTTTTTTCGCTTTCAGCGCGGCCTGCCCAATTTCCAAGGGTCCGGACTCATCGAGTGGAGTTTCTCCGGCGAATGCGAGCAGCGACAACAGCATGCGGTCTGTTATCCGAACACCGTGTTCGTCTCGATCCTTGCGTGTGCAATCCCGGACCCGGTGTCAGCGTCGTCGGCCCTGCCGGTCGTTTCGGAGGTGGAACAACTCATCCCCGCCGGCAACCTCCCGCCCGAAGTCGTGGATCAACCGTCCAACAATAATCTTGACGTGGTTGTCCATGACGGCGAGACATTTTTGGCGTTCCGCACGGCGCCGACGCATTTTGCGAGCAGCGAAACCGAGCTTTACGTGCTGCGGGAGTCGGCATCCGGTTGGGCGTTCGAGACGGCCGTGCGCATGGAAACCGACCTCCGGGAGCCGCGATTCTTGTCCTGGAACGGGGAACTGCTGCTGTACTTTGCGGTCCTCGGCGCCAATCCAGCGGACTTTGAACCGCAGGGTTCAATGCTGACCGTCCGCTCGGCGGATGGCGCGTGGTCGGCGCCGGCCTCGATGTTTGACGACACCTTCATTCCGTGGCGCGCTCGCGTCGTCAACGGCGTTCCGTACCTGGTCGGGTACACGGGCGGCGCCGACATTTATGACGGTGGAACACCGAAGATCGAAGTGAAGTGGCTGACCTCGACCGACGGCCGGACGTGGGCTCCGGTGGCGGGTGACGGAACGGTCGAGGTCGGCGGGGGGAGCGAAACGGACTGGGTATTTTTGGACGACGGCGGGGTGTTGGCCGTGACGCGAAACGAGGCCGGAGATGAAACCGGCTGGGGTTCCAAAATCTGCCGCTCCTCGGGGCGCGACCCTGCGGCCTGGGCGTGCGTGAATGACCCACGGAAATACGATTCGCCCCTGATGTTTCGGGAGGGAGGTAGAAATTGGTTGATTGGGCGTCGGAATGTCACGGACGATGGACACTACGATCTCGGTCGGCGCGACCTCTCGTTTGCGCAGCAGACGTTGTTCTACGAGGCAGAATATTGGAACCAACCCAAGCGGTGCTCCCTCTGGGAGGTTGATTCCGACACGCTGATCGTGACATGGGTGCTCGACCTTCCGTCGCAAGGGGATACGTGTTTCCCATCGGCATTGGACGAGGGAGAGGGCCGATGGCGCGTGACGAACTACAGCTCGCCGATCGACGGGGATGATCCGGTTTGGCACGAAGGACAGTTGGGTCCAACCCATGTCTACCGCCAGTTAATCACATTTCCATAGTCGCCGGTCGGCGCGATATCGCGTGGCCGCGGCGATGAACGCGGGGAAGATCAATCCGTCGGTCAGCTCCGGATGCCACTGGACGCCGAGCAGGAAGCGGGCCCCCGGCGCCTCCACGGCCTCCACGACACCGTCGGGCGCTCGGGCGATTACGACCAGAGTACCAGGATTCTCCACCGCTTGATGGTGGGTCGAGTTGGCCGAATGTGGCAGGAGCGGGTGCGAATGGACCAGCGGGTGCCACGGCATCTCGGGGTCCGTCGGCTGCTCGTGGTGATCGACGTGCTGAACCAACGAGCCGCCGAGTGCCACGACCATCGCCTGCATTCCACCGCAGATGCCGAGGAGGGGAATATCGCGCGCGGCGCATTCGGCGGCCAGGCCGAGCTCGGTCTCTGTTCGCCCTTCTTCCACCCGGTCGAGCCGCGCGATCACGGCCGCGCCGTAGTGCCGTGGATGAATGTCGAATGCGCCGCCGGTGATCACGACGCCATCGACGAGATCGAGCAACGGCACCGCATCTTGACCCGGCGGTACGAGGACTACGCGCGCCCCGGCCCGCGTCAGGCACATCACGACGTTTTCCCCGACAAACACCTCGGGACGGGCGGGACGAATACGGTTCGCCGCACCGTGGCTCGGCCCCAGGTCGCGACGGTCACAGGTGACAAGCACGAGCGGTGCCATCTCCGCTCCCTATGCCGGCGCGTGGTAAACCTGCGGCACCATGCCCGGAATCGCCGTCCTCACCAACCCGCGCTCTCGCCAGAATCGGCGCCATCCGCGCTTGGCTGGTCAGCTCGCGTACATGCTCGGCACCAAGGGAGAGGTCGCGCAGCCGCAGACCCTGCCGGAGTTGGTCGATGCGGCTCGCCGTTTCCGAGACGCGGGCGTGGATGTGGTGGCGATCAACGGGGGGGATGGCACGTCGCACGTCGTACTGACGGCGTTTGTCAAAGCGTATGGGGACGATCCGTTGCCGCCGGTTGCGCTGCTTCGCGGCGGCACGATGAATACGGTAGCCAGCGGGATGGGCATTCGCGGCGCGCCCGGTGCGCTGTTGGAAAAGCTGATCGTCCGGTACCACACAGGGGAGCCGTTTCCCACGACGGAACGCTCATTAATGAAGGTGAGCGGGGAGGAACCGCAGTACGGATTTTTATTTGGAAATGGATTGATCGCGAATTTTCTCGAAGAATATTACGAGGGCGCCGAGCCCTCTCCCACCAAGGCGGCATGGCTGTTGGCGCGAGGGATCTTCTCCGCGGTGATCAATGGGGAGCTTATACGCCGGGTCATGCGGCCCGTTGAATTGGAGGTCGAGGCCGACGGAGAGCGTTGGCCGGCCCGTTCGTTTCTTAGCGTGGCCGCCGGAACGGTAGACGACATTGGGCTGGGTTTCCGTCCATTCTTTGAGAGTGTGCGTCATCCCGGGCGTATGCATGCCATCGGACTCGCGTGCACGCCGTTGGGCGTAGTAAAGGCGCTGCCCTCGATTTGGATGGCCCGTATTCCGTCCGATCCAGATATCCTTCAGGCGATTCCGCATCGGCTGGTCATGCGCTCCGAGCGGCCCATCACCTACATGGTCGATGGCGATTTTCATCAGGGCGGGCAGTCGCTGGAAGTCACGATCGGTCCACGCGTGCGCTTCGTTCTCGGCTAGTCCGGAGCGGGCGGGCCGGAGCGGCCGGAGACGCGCGCCAACACTTTTGCGCCCGCGCCCAGGGTTTCGAGCGCCTGGACCAGATCGCCGTGCAGCGGCACACGCACTTTCCCGGCCTCCTCGACGTGTACGAACGGTCGTACCAACCCGGCCTTTTCGCTAAAAAATCGTCGTGTTCGCGGGTCGCGTCCGGCGACGGGATGACCGGCCCGAGCCAAGCCTGCGAGCGCGGGAATCATGGGCCCGTCCAGGTCGAGCCGGAGCACGGCATGGGTCGCGACCATGCCCACGCGACGCCACTTTCCGCCCGGAACGGCGCCTGCCTGCCCCGGGTCTCCGACGACCATGACCACCACGCGGGTTGGCCGCCCCTTGGCGCCTGAAGGCGCTGCTCCCCACGGCCCAACAGCCTTTCCGCCGGGCACCGACCACTCGGATAGTGGCGGGGCCTTTTCCAACAATACGACCGTCTCCACCTCACCTGTCTGTGGAAACAAGTCCACCGGAGAAATCGCGGTGGCGCGCATGCCGTGTGCGGCGAGACAATCGAGGTCCCGGGCCAATGATTCGGGTCCGCACGAGACATATACGAGCCGGGATGCGATCCGAGAAATACGAATCAAGGTCTCGGGATCCGCGCCGCGCCGCGCCGGATTGATGACGACCGCATCGAATTTTCCTTCGAGATTGAGGTCTTCCACCCGCCGATTGATAATTTCGACATTTTCCGGCGCCATTTCTTTTGCCGCACGCGCAGCTGCGGGCAATTCCTCAACGGCGACCACCCGTTCTCGCCCGACGGCCAACATCAGCGCGTAGGCCCCGACTCCGCTGTACAGGTCGAGCACGCGGGGCGAACTTCCGACGTACTCCCTTACCAACGCGTGGATGCGTACGGCCTGGCGAGGGTCCACCTGAAAGAATGCTCCGGGATGCAGGTGGTATCGGGTGGTGCCGATCGTTTCTTCCAAAACCGGCTGGCCCGCAACGATTTCAGCGCCTGCCCCCATGACGCGCTTGCCGTCGGATTCGGCTCGGCTCACAGCGACGCTACGCAGTCCGGGAACGGCGTGCATCAGCGCGCGCGCCGCCTTTCCGCCGCCCGGCAGTTCTCCATTTTCACACGCGAAAACCGCCTGGAGGTGCCCGTTCGCCTGGCTCAACCGCAAATCGAGCGAATGCACGCCGCGTTTTTGCCGCAACCAACTCAAGATGGGGGGCAGCGCGGCCCGCAATCCTTCCACCAGCACGGGGCAGTCCGGAGTGTCGAGGATTTTTCCGCCAGTACGCTCGTAAAGTCCGATGGAGACGTGATCGTCCGTGATGCTGACGGGAAGCTTCAGCCGGTGGCGGTAGCCCTCCGTGAAGGTGGCGCCCTCCACCGGCGGAATGGCGGGCAGGTGCGGATAGTGCGCGAACGCCGCGGCTAGCCGTGCGTGTTTCCGCTGCAGTTGGACGGGATACTCGAGGTCCAGGAGCGGACAGCCGGGACACGTCGGATGGTGAGCGCAGAGCACGGGCTTCCGTAGCGCGCCCAGGCCTAAAACGCGTCCCCCCACCCCACGACCAGGCCCCACGTGTTTTCGCCGAAACCAATATCCAATCGGGTCACGTTGTCCTTCTCGGGAGGGAGCACGAGCCGCAGCCCGCCGCCAACCGTAAAATGCAGCCCTTCAATCGCCGCAACATCGAGGAAAACGGCACCGTGCACGGGCCCCCAAATCGGGTGGCGATATTCCACCTGGGCCAGCGCCAACGCCGCGTCACGGTACCGCCCGACGGGGAGCCCGCGGAGCAATTCAGCACCGCCGCCGGATGGAAGCCGAAACCAAGGCACATCCGGCGATGGCAGCCAACTGGCGCCTACGTGCAGGGCAAGGGTGCCGCCGAATACTGCCGGCGCGGCGCGCGCGTCCCAACTGAGCACCGAAAGAAAGTAGTCTCCGCCCTCGACCTCGGCCCCGAGCTTCAGGAAAGCGCCCCGTCCGAGGGTGACGCTTGAATATCCTCCTGCGACGAGGAGGTCGTTGTCCGATCGGGCCAGGCCGCCGAACTGCACCAGAACGTCGCCCGTGCGGGGTGCCAGCCCGCCGGTGCCCCGAAACGTCGTCAACGCGTGGGATTGTGGCGTGTCCGCGATCCACCGGTCGATCACGGCGTGCGCCGCGAGTGCGCTGGCTTGCACCGCCGGCGCGGTGTGGGTCAGCCCCTGTACCGACAGAAACCCGCCGCCGCGCGTGTCGCCGCCCCCGAGTACATCGATGCGGTGCCCCCGCCAGCCCACGTCGGGATGGGTGTACCGAACGGAAATGCCAAAGCCCGCGCCGCGCGCTCCCCCCGCGCCGACCCCAAGCACCCACGTGCCGGGAAACGGAGGCTGACGGGTGCGCGTCGCGAGCAACCCGCGACCCATGCCGTCCAACTCCAGAGGTACGCCGCCGCTGGTTATCGCTTCCAGCTCACTCCACGCCGCCCCTGCCATCACCCGCCGCGCCGCCGCGGGTCCGGCGAGGGTGGACTGCGCGAGCAGGCTCGCAACGTTTTTCGGATCAGCGCCCGCGAACGCTGGCATGAACAACTCCCAATCTGCCAGTGCAATCCCGCACCAAGCCTCCAATTCCGGGCACGCGGCCAGCGCGGCATTGATGGCCCGCTCCTGCCAGAGGGGGGCGAGACTCCCGCCGAGGCGCTGCAATCGCAGGCGCGCCATGGCTTCTGCCGCGCGATCCTGCGCTTCTATCCCTACGAGTTCGACCGCCTGCCGGTACTCCGCCACCGCCACGTCGCGGCGATCGCCCCACCATGCTTCATCCCCGCGGGAAAGCGCATCGAGCGCCGGCGTCACGCGCTCACCACACCCGCCAGGTGGGCCACGCGCTCGGCAAGAACCAAAGCATTTCCGCGGCCGCCATGACGACGATCACGCCGCCGACCCACCGCCGAATCCTACTGCTTGGAGGGAGTGCTCGCTCGGAAAACAGCGTCGCAAACCAGACGCATCCGATCGGCTCCAACGGCACGCGGTAACGCGTCAGCCCCGCCAGGACGGAGATGACGAGCACATGCCAAACGACGAGCGCCGCGGACGAGCGCGCAAAGGCGCCGTAGCCGTGCCTCGTCCAGCCAATGATTCCGCCCAGAATGCTGATCGACGACACCACGACGGTTACGACGATCAGTAATTCGTCGAGCCAATGCGGCATGCCCTTCCAATACGCGAGGCGCAGGTGCCGCGTCAGAAAAGAATGGGGATTCAACAGCTGCGCCAGGCGAACGGGGATCCGCTCGATGAACGCCGCCGGATGGCCCACGATCCAGTCGGCACCTGCCTCAACCTCACACCTGTCCTGCCGCAAGGGATCGTTCTCGAACGCACAGTGGCCGCGTCCCCCGGCCGTGGCGAATCGGTACCGCTCCTCGGTAATCGCGCCATTTTCCCAATCGAACGTGACGGGAGCAAACGTATTGTTTCCGAGCCACATCATCTGGCCGAGCGTGCGATCGGCCAGCACCGGTCCACCAAATCGGGCGGACGCCGACAAACTGTACGGAACGACGACGACGGCGCAGGCCAGCAGCGCCACCGCCAGCCGCTTCCGGTCAAATGCCATGGCGATCGCGGGCAGAATTCCGATCGCCATTCCCCGGAAAAGAATGCAGGCCCCGGCCAATGCGCCAGACGCCGCCGCCCACCACGCGCTCCCCTTCACGGAGTGCTGCATCGCGACAAGCGATCCGAGCAGGAGCGTCGTATAGATTCCCTCACTCCACAGGTTCACAGAAAAGAATACCTGGGTTGGCGAAACCGCCTGGAGCCACGCCGCGACCTGCGCCGGGCGCGATCCGAACGGCTTGGCGAGCGCGGCGACCAACGGCACGCTCGCGCCACTGATCAACGCCTGCGTCCAGCGCGCGGCGTTGGCGTCACCGAACCAACGCTCGTGAAACGCCAAGAAATATGGATATCCGGGTGCCCAGAGCCAGCCGTGCGTGCCCACCATGCCCTTGCCCTCGACGAGGCCATGCGCCAGCGTGAGGTACGTGCAGTCGTCGCGAGTGCAGGGCGAATCCGGCCAGAGCAGCAGCGGGAGAATGCGCAACGCTACCGCCGCGATGATCACCGGAGGAACGGTCATTCGGAACGGTTCCCCGAAGGCAGGGAGCGTATCGTGCGCCGGCCTCCCTTGCGTGGCCGCCTACATCGACGCTCGAAACGCCGCGTCGGCATCCGCCAGACTCATGCCTAGCGCCGCTTCGAGAACCTTTTTCTGCTCGGCTGCCGACGCATCGGGCTTGACGGACACATACGCTGCCTTCAGACCGGGCACGCCCTTCGTTGCGACGATCCACTCGACGAACGCCGCCGCCACCGGGTACGCCGTGTTTTCCCCCAGCGCGCCAAAGCGGTGGTCGTCGAGCAGTTCGGAGAGGAGCGGAACCCCTCCCGCAGCGAGGAGATCGCGGGCGGTCAGGTGAATGTCCTTCCCTTGCCAAGCGCCCGAAAGATGAACGGCCAATCCCTCCGACAAGAGCTGGTTCGGCGAACCCCATTCTCGTGCCAACACATGCGCCAACTCGTGCGCGTGCGTCCGAAACAGGGAGTGCACGGCATTTCCCGCCGTATGCCCATTTCCGGCATTCCCGGTGTACGCCAGCTTGCTCGCGGCATCCGGATAGCGATAATAATGCACGGTTTTCGACGGCGGAATTCCGAGAAACGCCGCGATTCGCGCGTAGTCTTCGTCATTCTGGGTGATCGCTTCTTCCGCGTAGTCCGTGCTTCCGAGCCAGTGGTATACGAATTGGCCGCGGGTTTTCTCATGCCACGCGGGGTTCACGGCCTCCACGATGAGATCGTCGAACCACACCGTTCCCGGCATCGACAAAAAGAAGCCGAACGTCACTTCCATCGCTGATTTTGGTACCGGCACGATGCGCGTGACGTCGGTCCATTCGGTCGTGCCGGAGCCAACCGGTAAGGCGATGATGGGTCCGTCCTCGAACTGGACGAACGCTTGGCAATTTTTAAAGAATGCGCGCGAGGGATCCACCGCCTCGGTCTTCATCCGGGCCTGCACCTTCAACCACTCGATGTCACGAATTTCCATCTTGTGGGTGATGCTAGGAAACCGCTTTGATTTTTCCGTCGCCCGGAAGACGAGTGTGCCGTCCTCAAAGGTGTATTTGCTGACGGGCCCACCGCCGGTTTGCGCGCCGACGACCTCCTTCCATCCGGCCGGGAGCTGGCCCGTGTCGAAGCGTTCGACGAAAAACGCTTGCGCGAAGGCGGGGTGCACGAGAAGGGAAAGGATCATCTGGGCCAGTCCGGGCCGTGAAACGTAGCATGCCGGATCCGTTACTCGCAGGTGGTGAGGCTGGCGATCCACGCGTCGATCAACGCCGTGCCCACGGCGTCGACGACATGCGAAGCAATCGGCGGCATTCGGCTGTAGTCCGTCGCGTGCATACGAAGTGAGATCAGGGAGAGCGACGGGTCTCCGGGAGCGAGAAGCAGCGCGCCCGGCACCCCGATATCGCCTTGATCAGGGGCTACGCCGCAGGTCAACGTGTCCGCCAACGCCGTCGAGTAGCGCACGTCGAAGCTGGCAGCGGGCGTGCCGCCGGGCGCGTGGCACATCGAACAATTCGCGGCCAGATATGCGCGCGCGCGCAGGTCCAGGGCGGCGTCTCCTTCGGGGTCAGGCAACGCCTCCGGAGCCGTCGGCACCGCCGCGATCACGCCGATCCGAGCCAGTTGCTCGAGTTGGTCGGCAATCGCGCCGTTCGGGTATTCGACGATCCGGGCCAACTGCTGCGTTTCCATTCCGAGCGTACGCCCCGCGCCGGCGGTGTGGCACTGGAGGCACTCTGCCCGGCTGGGGAACGACCACGTCGTATCGCCAACCTGTTCGGATGCCGCCCCGGCCAGCAAGAAAGCATCCTCCCCTGCCCACTGGTAGGTGTACCCCGCCCAGCCGCCGTCATCGTGGCGCACAAGCAGGCGCGTTTCCGTCGGCTCGCCCTCGACGATGAAGTCCTTGCGAAGCACCGATCCAAGCGGGAGATCCCACTCCCCGTCCTCCGCTATGGCAATGCTCTCGTCGGCGGGAATGGCAAGATAGCGCTCCTTCTCCGCCCCATCGGACCACAGCGGCGCGTTCACGTCGTAGGGAATCAGGCCGCTCGTTTCTCCGCAGCCGGTTTCCGATAGCGTTGCCGGGAGCGCAACCGTCTCCTCGTCAGCGGCCGGATCGATGCGGTAGACTTTGCCAGCGCCGTAGTCGAGCAAATAGAGTTCGCCGTCGAGGTCTTCGGCAAAGCTCGTGGGGGAGAAGCCCAGGCTGTCGATCAGCACGACGGGCTGGAGCCCGCCGTCGGCGTCGGGTTCCAACGTCCACAGCCTGCCCGTGATCGTGTCGGCGTAGAGGTAATGCCCTGCGAGCGAGGGAATCGCTGCCCCGTGGTAAACGTACCCGCCGACGACGCTGGCCGATGCGTTGTTATGGCTGTAGTCCACGACCGGGAGAATGAGGCCGGTTTGGTCGCAGTTATTTACCGGTCGGTAGCAGTGGGAGCCCTCCATTGTGCTCCAGCCGTAATTACCGCCCCGCTCGATGAGGTCAATCTCTTCATATCTGCCTTGCCCGACGTCGCCGAGCCAGAGGTCCCCGCCGGCCGAATCGAAGCTGAAGCGCCACGGATTGCGTAGGCCCAAGGCGTAGATTTCCGGGCGACCGCCGATGCCATCGGCAAACGGGTTGTCCGCGGGAATCAAATATCCGTCGTCGGTATTGACGTCGATGCGAAGCATCTTTCCGAGGAGGACGTCCTTGGACTGGCCGTTTCGGGCGGGATCCCCTGCCGACCCACCGTCCCCAAATCCCGCGTACAGGTACCCATCCGGCCCGAAAAGTACGTTGCCCCCGTTGTGGTTGGAAAAGGGTTGCTCCACGGTCAGCAGAATTTCTTCGCTGTCGGGATCGAAGCCGACGCCGTCGGCGGTGAACCGGCTGATCCGGCTGGTAGGCGCATCGGGATCACCGGCCGTGTAGTTCACGAAGATCTCGGGCGTGCGCGGCCAGTCCGGGTGGAACGCCATCCCAAGAAGGCCTTCCTCGTTTCCGGTTTCCTGCACTCGGTCTTTCAGGCTCAGCGCAATCGTTCCTGCGCCGGATGCATCCATGCGATCGATGGTGCCGTTTTTCTCCACGACGTAGTAATGATCGGGATCTCCGGGGGCCTGCGGCATGGCAACGGGCACGTAGAACTCGGCGCCGTTGAACATTTCCGTCAGTTGGACGCTGCTCGTTGTCGTCGGTCGCGCCGGCGCGACACACGTCGTATTCACGGGGCGTTCGTCGAAGCCCCACACCGGCTCGACGGCAGAGTCGGCGGGGTCACCGTCCTTTCCGTCGGAGGCGGCAGGATTCGAGCACCCGGCCAGCGAAAGCAGGAGTATGGGGATGGACACGCGGAGAGTGTACGCCTGTCGTACCCAAACGGCCTACCGCACCCACATGGCCTGCGCGCCGCCGACCTGGCCGTACCCGATCCACGTGCCTCCCCACGTTGCGGCAAGGAAGTACGACGCGTCCCCGCCGCATAGCGTCAAGCCGGCGTTCGCCCAGGTCGTTTCAGAAAAATCCCACCCGCTGCCGAGCGAACCGTGGCCCTTGCAGTCGGCGGGGGCGCCGTCCGGGTTGTTCACTGCGCCGAGGCCGGCGTCGGTGTAGCTGGCGCCCCCCCCGCACCAATAGTAGCCACCGGCCCCATAGAGTTTGTACCCGTCGTCTCCGAAGTCCGTGCGGAGGTCGGTGCGGGGAATGTCGCGCGAGAGGTAGGTACGCGCGCCAGAATAATGGGCGCTCAGGCGCAACGTGTCCCATGAAAACCCGTTCATGTCGAGCCAACCGAGTCGAGCCGTTGCGCTTGCGCTTGCGACGTCGGGGGCCTCGGCGAGGTCCGCGACGGCCCGTTCGCCCCCGCCGAAGTCGCCCTGGCTGCCGGTGCTGGCCGTGTTCCGAAGGAATGCGAGCGTCCAGCCGCCGCCGTCCGTCGTCATGTCACACCACACGTTTGCGGGGGTTCCGCTGGGGAGTGTCAGGTAGTAGGCGCCGTCCGTGGCCGCGCCGCCGGCGTCGAGGATCGCCTGGCAGGTCGCCGCTGGGCAGTCTGAGGACGCGCCGATCGCATCGCCGCTGGCCCCGTCACAGTCTTGATCGATGTCGTCGCAGATTTCGGCGGCCGAGGGGTGCCGGTCCGGGTCGCCGTCGTCGCAATCCCCGCCGTGCACGGCCAAGCCCGATTCGACGGCGCAGGCGGTGACGATGGTGTCACTGCCGTAGCCGTCGCCGTCTGCATCGGCGAAGAACGGCAGTCCGTCCACGGCGTCGGCGTCCACCCGACCATCGCGATCGTTGTCCACGCCATCGCAGATCTCGGGCGCTCCGCAGGCGGCGGAATCCGTCGATGCGGCGGAGTCAGCCGCAGCATCGCTCGGCGTTTTTCCAGTGATCTCCGCGATGGTCGTGCTGCAGGAAAGGAGAAACACGGCCAGAACGGGGATCGGCGTGCCCGGGCCGCGCCGGCGCCGGGTGATAACGAACGAAGCGGCAAGGAGACCCCAGACGATGCCGCCGCCGCCCGGCGTTGCACAGGTGCACCCCGACGAGCGCGCGCGCTGCACGCCCAGATTCTCCGCCTGCGGAGTACCGGTTCCGGTATCGGGCGACTCCAGGATGCCGGGATCGACGGCGCGAAGTGCGCCGAAGTTCTGCTCGCGGTCCCCCCACGTATTCGGCAGTCCAAAGGTGGAATGATCTCCGTCCCGGTAGTCGTCGGACGCTGGCCGGATGGCGGACGACGGATCGTCGGCCAGTAGCCCAACCTCGCGCGAGGAAAGTCCGCGCTGTGGTGACACGCCCTCCCCGATCGGTCCAAACCGGCCGTGCCCGTCCGGCTCCGCCACGGTCAATTGCCAGTCGAGCGGGGTGACATCGAAGTCCGCGGCGGTGACATAGCGTCCGCTCCCTTGCGACGACGCCTGCAGGTGGAACCGCCAATCCCCGGCGCCGGGATCGTACGCTTCGTCCTCGGGAAGATCCTCGGCAATTGTGATAATCGTTCCGGCCCGCAGGTCGGACAGGAGCGGCGCATCGGTGAAAGTCAGGGCCCCCTTCTCGCCGTTACGATCCGCCATTTCCAGCAGCCAACCTCGGAGATCTGCGTGATCCTGAACGACCACGAATTCCATCCAATCGCCGCCATTGCCCATGATCGTGCCCAGCGAGGCATCGATGCCGATGTCCTCATCGTCAACGGCATTCCATTCGTTGAGCAGGATCGGGGCGTCCTCGTCTACCTGATAGATCCGTTCGGCGAGAGGTCCCCATGCCGTTCCGTCGCGGATTCGGGCCTTCACGACGGTGGCGTGGGTAACGGTGATCCGCGTCCCCCGGGTCGGGCCCTCCGCGGTTGGAAACGGTTCGCCGCCGGGCAGACGCGGGTCCTCACCGTCGGTGGTCACCCAGAGGTCCGCGTCGTTGGAATCAGGTAGATCGACCGCCACCACCGTACCTGCCGTTACGACGCCCGCGACCTGGTCGAACACCGGAGCGTCGAGCGGATACCAGCCTGCCGCCCGAACCTGCCGCAACACCTCGTCGGTTCGGAGGGGAAACCAACCGTCGAGCAGGCGATCCCGCTCGGGAATCCACTCCCCGTCGCGGTCCCACCAGCCAAACCCCCAGCGCGCCGACTCCGCGACAATGCCGTCCTCTGCTTGCGCCGCCAGGCGGGCGTACCGGTCCCGCGCTCGATCGGCCGCCAACGGGCCGTCGGCCTCCAGGTTGCGATGAATCGCGTCCATCAGCGCCACGACGAAGTCCGGATCCCGTTCGGCCAGGAAGTAGTAGAAAATATAGGATGGACCTGGATTCGCCAGCACATTCACGGTCCAGTCGTAGTAGAGACAGATGTCGGAGTCGGAGGAGTGGAATTTGAAACCGCCGTGGTCAGAATCCGTCGGTCCCGCCGCAACCCAGTTGTGGTTGTAGCTCCAATCCCAGGCGTTTCCGGCGTAGAAGTTCAGCACCATGTAGTCGAGGAAGTTGGCCACATCCAGGTCATGCTCGGCGTCGGCAAAGCGCGGCGCGGCGGTCGTCAGGCGACTCCATGCGGACCCGGAGCCGTCGAACACAGAGCCGCCGTTCACTGCCTCGTAGTCATCCTCGCTCCCTCCAAGATAGTCAGCCAGCATCGCCGCGTTGAATCGTTCGCGTACGTGGTACAGGCCCCAATAGATCCCGTTCACGTAAAGGTGGGAAAACCTGCCGTGAGGCGCGATATGCCCCATTTCAAGCTGCGTTTCGTCCATCCAGAAATTGCGGAGGTGCTGGCCCTGCGCACCGAGGTAGAAGGCGGTGTCATGGTTTCCGGCTCGGAGCGTGAGGATGTCGAAGTGCGTGGACGCAGAAACGCCGGTGACATCCTCGCCGTAGATGTCGAAATCTAAGGTTCCCGGACCATATTCGTCTCGAAACGTCATCCGGATGCTGTTCTTCTGGTGGCTGATGCTGGCGCCACCGACGACGCGCGCGCCCGCGTTTACCTGCGCGTCATCTCCGTCGGGGTCGAGCCACTCGAAGGACGCCGGGAACTCCACGTCCGCAACGAGCGTCGTCAGCAGGGAAACGCTCGGAAGGGTGCGAAGCGAGGCGCCGATGATCGGCCCCCAGGTCGCGTTATTGACGACGTTCGCGTCCATTACCGGGCTCGCGAGCACGTCGTCCACGCGGATGTAGGTGGCGGTGACGATGGCCGAGGTCGAGCCGTCCGGATCGGTTTCTGCCGCGCGGACGAGGGTCGTCGTCGTGATGGCGAGCGGTATCGTGTACGGTACGGAAGGGGTGGAACGATCGACGGAATACGTCACGCTCCCGCCCGCCATCGAGGGGGTGAGCGTCAGCTCGATCGGGGCCTCGATGAGTCCGCGCGCAACCGAAAATACCGGCGGCTCCGCCGCGAGTGACCGGGCAACGCTGACGAGAATGAGCATGCGTGTTCGCATTGTAGGCCACCCCCCATTGCGCCTGCACGCCCGGTGCGTAGGTTCGGAGTGTGGCCGCGTTCTTCTTCGCGCTGTTCCTTTCGCTGTCTGCGTCTTCGGTCGCCGCCTCAGGTGGGGCGGGCCCCGCGTGGAACAACGCTCCCGACGCATTCGTGGATGCGCCGACGGTGGACGCGCCCGACGGTGGCTGGTGGACGGAAAGCGGCGTGTACGCCAATGTGCACGGCGGCCCGGCCGACCGCGTTGTGACGCGGCGTTTAGCCCAACACGCGGCAACGGCCGTGCCTCGAATCGCCGCGCGGATGGGCGTCCCGGCCGGTGCGCGGATTGAGGTGTATGTGGCTCCGGACGCCGCGAGTTTTTCTCGCAGCCAACCAGGCGCTCCCCCCGACTGGGCCGACGGAACGGCTTGGCCGACGAGCGGGCTGATTTTTTTGAAGTCGCCGACCTTCCGGCCTGGCACCGCCGAGACGCTGGAAACGGTGCTGGACCACGAATTGGTGCATGTGCTGCTCGGGTCGGCGTTCGGAGCGCGCCCCGTTCCACGCTGGTTGCAGGAAGGACTGGCGCAATTTTACGCCGGGGAGATCGGACCCCAGTTGGCAGATCAGCTCAGTGACGGCATGTTCGGCGGCGGGCTGATGGGTTTCCGCCAACTCGCTTCCGGCTTCCCGGCCGATGCCGTGCGCGCACGCATGGCCTACGCGGAGAGCGCGGACCTGGTCTCGTGGATCGCAGCCACCCACGGTGAGGCTGCGCTCCGCACGATGATCTCGGCGCTGGCTCACGGAGAGAGCCTGGATAACGCCACACGTCTTGCGACGGGCCTCGGCGTGGATGCCCTGGATTCGGCGTGGCGCAAGCGGATGGAACGCTCCGGATTGTGGTTCAAGGGGCTGGTGAACTCGGACGTGTGGTGGGGGCTCGGCGCCGTGGCGCTTGGCGTCGCGTGGTGGCGCCGCCGCAAGCGTGATCGCGAGCGGCGAATCCGGTGGGCCCGCGAGGAGGAGTTGGCGCGCTTGCTCGCGGAGCAACAGGCGCTGCGCATGTCGATGGCTTCGGCGGCTTGGCGGCCGCCTGGCGATGCGGAGCCGATGGTCCATTGAGGTTGGCGCGCGGACGACCTGCGAGATTCTGGATAGCCCCCGCGCCATGCACATCTCTACGCGCGCAAAGGTGATTCAGGAATCCGCCATTCGGAAGCTCGATGCGGCGGTTGCACGTGCATCGGACGTCACGTTTCACAAGCTGAATATCGGACAACCTGACGTCCATACTCCCGCGTCGGTCATGGCTGCGCTCGCGACGGCGGACTCTCCCGTGCTGGCGTATGGACCGGCTTCGGGACTCCCGGAATGTCGGGCGGCGGCGGCGGCGTTCCACTCGCGGACCTCTCCGGGGCTGGGGCCGCAGCACGTCGTCGTGACCCAGGGCGGGTCGGAGGCGCTCCTTTTTGCGTTCACGGCCCTTTGCGATCCGGGGGACGAGATCCTCGTTCCGGAGCCGTACTACACCAACTACAATGGCTTTGCGACGGTGGCCGCGGCGCGGGTCGTTCCCGTGCCCACCTCGCTTGACGATGGGTTCCGCATTCCGTCGGATGAGGTGCTCGACCGGGCGGTGGGGCCGAACACGCGCATTTTCTTGTTTGCCAACCCTGGTAATCCCACGGGAGCGGTGTATGACGCCGACGACCTTCGTCGGGTGGCGGCGTGGGCGAAACGCCGTGGCCTCTGGCTTGTGGCTGACGAGGTCTACCGTGCGATCTGGTTCGATCGCCCGCCGCTTTCGGCGCTTGAGCTTGTCGGGCACGAGGATCATGTCATCGTGATCGACTCGACCTCCAAGACGTTTTCCGCTTGCGGCCTGCGAATCGGCTTTTTCATCTCGCGAAATCTGGAGCTGATGGAGCGCGTGGAGAGGCTTGGTCAGGCCCGCCTCGGCCCCCAACCGCGTGCCCAGATGGCGGCCATCGCGGCCCTTGCCCAACCCCCCTCCTTTTACGACGATCTGCGCCGGACCTACAAGGAGCGGGTGGACGCGATGATGGACGCCCTCGCGGCCATTCCCGGCATTGCATTCCATCGGCCGGAAGGGGCGTTTTACACGATGGTCCGCTTGCCGATCGCGGATACGGAGGCGTTTGCCCGCTTTCTGGTGACGGAATTCCGGGACCACGCGACGGGCCGACCGGAATCGCTCGTCGTCGCCCCAGGCCCGGGGTTCTACGCCGATCCTTCGAAGGGGCGCAACGAAATTCGACTGGCGGCCGTTCGCCAGCCGTCCGAACTCCGGCGCGGCGTGGAATTGCTGGGCCTCGGACTCGCGGCATTCCGCGGATAATTTCACGGTTGGTCACGGGCTTTTGGGCGTTCGGTTCCCGAACCATGAGTCAAATGTGCGGGTCGGTAGCCCTCCGTTCCGAACGGCACAGCGGTGCTCGACCCGTGCATTTGCGGCGTTGAACGAAGCCGATGTGCGGTGGTCGTGCTTTTTGGCGCGGCTATGGGCGCAAAGCAGCGCGACGTGGCCTTCGATGAGTTTGCGTTCGGCCATGGTCCAC
>CAMAWH010000085.1 GCA_945861635.1 Klebsiella pneumoniae
GCTTTGGCGAGCCGGAGGTGCTCTACGCGGAGGTGCCCGCGTCGTTCCGAACATCGCGGCCCCGGGCCGTCCAGGCGGCCGTCGGCAAAAAACAGATTGAACGCATCGAAGCGCTGAACGGCGCCCGCGTGCGGAACGGACGCTATCTCGACGAAAATCTGGCGAACGTGGCCGGGATCCTGACGCCGCAGTACCCCGCCGGTGCCGAGCCCATCTACATGAGCTTCGTGATCCATCATCCCCAACGAGCGGCGCTGATGGCCGCGTTGCGCTCGCGCGGCGTGGACACGACCGTCGGGTACATGAGCGACTGCTCGAATCATGCCTTATTCCCTGATTATCGGCGGAATTGCCCCAACGCAGGCATCGCCATCCGCGACCAACTCCACATCCCCGTGCATCCCACCCTCGACGAGCGCGATCTGGCACACATGTGCGAGGCCGTGCGCTCTTCCGTGAAGTCTCTCGCGGCAAAGGCGGGGCATTGACGGCACACGTCGTCACACGGGCGGTGTTGAAGTCTGGCGTGGGAGCGGCCCGATACCGCCTCACCGGGCATCGCGCGCCGCTCAACGTGTCGCTGTCGCTCACGAACCGCTGCGATGCGCTTTGTGCCTACTGCCCGGTTCCGATGCGCGCACACGCCGAATTGGAGACCCACGAATGGATCGGCGTGATTGACCACGTCGCGGGTATGGGCGCGGCGAGAATCGGCTTTGGAGGCGGAGAGCCGATGATGCGTCGCGACACGGAACAGCTCGTGAATCGGTGTATCGAACACGGACTGCTCACGACGATGGAGACCAACGGACACCTTCTACCGGACCGAATTGCCGGGCTCGCCGGACTGCACCGGTTGGTCATCTCCTACGACGGGCGAGCGGAAAGCCACGACCGCGGCCGGGAACGCGGCGCGCACGCCAAAGCGGTCGCCGGCATCGAGGCCGCTCGGTCACGCGGGATGAACGTTGCGATCGTTGCCGTGCTTGGAACACACAATCTTGGGGAGATCGATCACATCCTCGGCGCGGCGGAGGCTTGGGGCGTGGGCGCAATCTTCCAGGTCATGCGCGCGGAAACGCGGGGAGCGCGCAGGCTTTCGGCCGACGGTGAGGATCTGCGCCGGGCCGTCCGGTCACTCCTGGAGGCGCGCCGCGCGGGGCGCCCGGTCGCAATGAGCGAGAAATTTCTGCGCTACCTGCTCACCTGGCCGGACTTTTCCACCCCCTCGCTGTCCGTGCCGCACGAGGACCTCCTGTGCATGGCCGGCCAGATCTACTGCGCCATCGACGCGGACGGCTCGGTGTACCCGTGCATGCCGCGCGTCGGGCTCACCCCCGCTGGAAATGTGCGAACCGATGGGTTCGACGAGGCATTTTCCCGATTGCGTGACAACTCCTGCCGCGCGTGCACATCGACGGCGTGCACCGAATACAACTTCCTGTACAATCTCAACGCGCCCACCGTGCTCGACGCGGCGCGCACGCTCGTCCATTCGCCCCGAGGTTCCTCATGAAACTCGATGTATCCGGGTACGCCCGCATCGCGCAGGCCTTCGTCACTCGTCGTGTGCCGGTCTACGCGCACTATGGCATCACGCACCGCTGCAATCTGACGTGCAAGATGTGCGGGATTTGGCGGTACGGAAATCGAAAAGAGGAGCTCGATCTCGATCAGATCGAATCCATGGCCAAGACAATGCGGCGGCTCGGAGTCGTGCAGCTCTCCATCGGCGGTGGCGAGCCCTATGCTTGCGAGTATTTGGAGGACGCAGCAGGGAAGTTCGCGTCCGCTGGTCTGAACACGCGCGTGCTGACGAACGGCGTAGGCGTAAGCGAAGCGCGCATTCGTCGAACGGTCGACAATGGGGTCCGAAACTTCTCGATTTCACTCGACTCTCTGTACCCCGCGCGCTTCGACTACATTTGCGAGAAAGAGGGGAGTTGGGACGAGGCCGTCAAGACCATGACGCTCGTCTCCTCGCTCGTGAAGGGCACGGATGGGATGCCGTCGATCAACTGTGTCGTGTCGAATTTGAACCTTGAGGAATTGCCGGACCTCGTACGCTTCGCGTCCAAAATCGGCTTTCACATCAGCTTTCTTCCCGTTGAACTCCTCGCGGACGCCAAGGACGGCATCCGCAATTGGGAAGCACGATTCGTGCGGTACCGTCCGGAGATGGGCCTGAACGTCGAGGACAACGCGCAGGCCGTTCTGGACCGTATCGACCGCGCTTACGACGCGCTCATTCAAATGAAGGCCGACGGATGGCCTATCCTGAATTCCACGCCCTACCTTCAGGCCAGCCGGATGTACCTGAAAACCGGACGCTTTCCGGCGGAAGGCTGCGATGCCGGGCGTCTCTATTTCTCCGTCTCGCCGAACGGACAATTCGCCATCTGTCATCGCACCCTGCACCAGCATGTGTCGATCCTCGATCCGAACTTCGAAGAATACTTCCACTCGATCGAGTACGAACGAAAGCGCCTGTTGGAGGCGGGAAGTTGCGAGGGATGCATGCGCGCTTGTTGGATCGACACGTCCTTCATGTTCCGCACGATGGAGGGCTTTTACGAGTCCGCCCGCATGGCGCTGACGGCGAAAGTTCCGCCGCCAGCGTCGTGGGAGGAAGCACAGGGATGGGCCCGCCGGGAGGATGTTTCCATCATTCCCGGCTAAGTGGGCGGCCGTGCGCAACGTCATCGCCATCGCCCGTCGTGAGTTGGGAGCGTACTTCGACTCCCCGCTGGCCTACTTCATCGTGCCTGTCTACGTGCTGCTCGTCGGGGGATTTTCGCTCTGGTTCGACGACGTCTTCACGACGGGAATCGCCAGCATGCGCGGCACGTTTTTCTGGAGCGCGCTTTTCCTCGTCCTCCTCGTCCCCGCCATCACGATGCGGCTCTTCGCAGAAGAAAAGCGCACCGGCAGCCTTGAACTGCTCGTCACGCTCCCTATTCGAGAAGAAGAGCTTGTCCTTGGCAAGTTCCTCGCCGCGCTCGGGCTGGTCGGGGTCAGCATCGCCAGTACGTTCACCTACCCGGTCATGCTCGCGATCCTCGGCGTGCCGGAAGTCGCGGTCGCTGAAGCACCGCCCGCAGTGATTCGCGTATTCACGGACACCGGCCTCGACTTCGGTCCGGTCTTCGCCGGATATGCGGGGTTGTTCCTGATGGGGGCGGCGCTCGCGGGCATCGGCACCGCGACATCGAGCGTGACGTCGAGCCAGATCGTTGCGTTCCTCCTCGCGCTCGTCATCTGCATCTTTCCCTACACTACGGGCTTCTTCCTCGAAAAAGTTCCGCCCGATCTGCTCCCCTTCGTACAGTTTTTGTCGTTCGACTACCACGTCCAGAATCTCGCCCGCGGCATCATCGACACGCGGGATCTCGTGTTTTTCGGGTCGGTCGTGGCCGTTTCGCTGCACGTCGCCGTATACAGCCTCGAACGCCGACGGCTGACCTAGTGGACGCGCGCCGTACGCTACTCGGAAACGCCTCCATTCAGATGGTGCTCGTCGTCATCATCGTCGTGCTCGCCAATCTGCTTTCTGCAGGTTTGTTTGGGCGGCTGGACGTCACGAGAGACCGCCTGCACAGCTTGGACGACGCGTCCAAGCGCATCGTTGCCGGCATGGATCGCCCGCTCGTGGTGCGGGCGTATTTTACCCGCGGGCTGGAGGCGCCGTACAACAACAACGAGCAGATCGTTGCCGACAAGCTCGACGAGTTTCAGGCCTACAGCGGCGGGAAGATGAAGATCACCGTCGTGGACCCGACAGCCAGTCCCGAGCTGCTCAAGGAAGCGCAGAAGTACGGGCTCACGGAGCTCCAATACACGGTTCGCCACGCCGACCGTGCGGAGCTGCGCAAGATCTGGATGGGCGCTGTGCTGCTGTACGGTGACAGGGTGGATGTCTTGCCCTCGCTCGCGTCGCTAGGGAGTCTGGAGTACGACCTGTCGTCTGCGATTCATCGACTTCGGACCAAGGCAAAAGACATTCCTGTGCTCGCATATTCGATCGGACACGGCGAGCCCGATCTGGCGAAGCCGGAAGGGCCGATGCTCGCGATTGTCGAGGCGTTGGCTCAGAAATTCGTGCTTCGACCCGTAGAGTTGGGCGGTGCGGGACTCTTGCATGAGGACGTAGACGCCCTCCTGGTCATCGGGCCGCAGTCACCGCTGCCGGATCGCGCGCTGTACCAAATCGACCAGTTCATCGGACGGGGTGGCGCCGCTGCGTTGTTCGTCACGAACAATCGCCCGGACCTGCGTAATTTCAGAGCGCAGCGCGTGAGCGGCGGGCTGGAACCCTTGCTCGGCAACTACGGAGTCCAGGTCAACAAGGACCTTGTCATCGACCGCGTGTCCAACGGAGCCATGCGCTTCCCCGTCCGCGTCGGCAACAAGACAAGCGCGCGGGACGTGAACTATCCGCTTATTCCCAGGGCTACCGACCTCTCCAAGGCATCGACCCTCACGGCAGGCCTCGACTCGATGCTGTTTCCCTTTGCATCGACGATCACGCTGGCAGATCCCCCGCCGGAGGGCGTAACGTTCGACGTCCTGGCTCGAACGTCCGCGGCGTCGGGTTCCGTGGTTACGCTGAAGACCGTTGACCCCACCCAACTGGGGGAGGTGCAGCCCGACGAAAAGCGGGGGCCATTCCCCGTACTCGTCGCGATCAAGGGCTCGTTCCGCTCGTTCTTCGAGACCCGACCCGTGCCCCATCCCGTGCCGGACGTCCTCGAAGAACAGGACGGCATCGGACCCGACGCAACACAGTTGATCGAGGGCGCTCCGACGCGCGTCGTCCTCGGCGGGTCGGCGGATTTTGTTGCCAACAACCCGGCGTTTATGCTGAACATGTGTGATTGGCTCATTCAGGATGAGGCGCTGATTGGCATTCGCTCGAAGATCGCCACAGTACCCTCGCTTTCGACGACCACGGCGGGCGGCCAGCTCGGGTGGAAGGCGTTCAACCTCATTGCAGCGCCGCTCCTTCTGCTTGGCGTGGGCGCCGCCCGGCAACTCCAGTTCCGGCGGCGCGCTCGGAGGGCGGCGTGACCCTGACGCGCAAAACGCTCCTCCTCTTGACGGCAACCCTCGTTTTAGGTGCTTTCAACCTTCTCGCTGCGCGCGTGGACCGCGGGGCGACGGCGGACAGTCTGCCCACACTCGCCGACGTCCAGTACGACGACGTGCGCCGGATCACCGTTTCGACGCAGATCGACAAGCTCATCATCGAGCGCCCCGGCAAGGACGACGCATGGGCAATTACGGCTCCCATCCAGTATCGAGCCGATGAATTGGCGGTGAAAGCGTTCATCAAGGGCCTGTCGGGCGGCGTCCGAATGGACACGCTGGTGGACGAGGGCAACCTCGAAGACTACGGCGTTGACGATCAGCACGGCGTCCTTGCGGAAGTGTGGACCGACGCGGAGCTGCCGGTGATCGGCGTCATGGTTGGCAGGACGGCGGGGAATAATTCCGCGTTCGTGCGACTGCCCGGTGCAAGCACGGTCTACCGCGCCGACATCGGCGCCCGCGCGCGCTTCGACCGGCCCGCCGCCGACTGGCGCGAGAAGATCGCGTTGGCCGTCGAGCGGAACGACGTGCTGACGCTGCAAATCGACCGGGGCGCGGAGACCCTGCTGTTCACGCGCGGAGCGGGCGCATCGGCGGGGGAGCCTGGCCGTTTCGCCTTGGCGGATGCTGCCTTTCCGATCGACACCGACAGCGTCGAGGTGATCGTGAAATCGCTCGCTCACCTGCGCGCGGGCCAGATTCACAACGCTGACTACGAAGCGGGCCTCGATGCGCCGCTCGCTATCGCCACCCTCGGCATGAAGGATGGCAGCACCCATCGCATCGTCCTCGGGTCAAAGCCAGACACGAACGCCGCGTTTGTCCGGGTGGACGACGCGCCGGTTGTCTTTCGCGTCAGCGCCCAACTGCGCACCCGGTTGCTGCAACCGACCTTGCTGCTCCGTGACCGCACGATGCTTCGCTTCGACAAGACGAAGCTGCAGAGCCTGACCTGGAATGAAGGTGGAATCACGGTTGCGCTCACGGTTACGGAGCCCGGCACGTGGATCGTCACCCAACCGGCGAACATGGACGCCGATCAGCGGCAGGTCACGTTCGTAGCCTCCGCGCTCTCCGAGTTGCGGGGGTCCTCGTTTGCGGCGGATGACGCCTTTGCCCCAAGCGGCACGAAGCTGACGGTGCGGCTCAAGGAAGGCGAACCGCTCGTTCTGGAGCTCGGCCAGCGGGAAAAATCGCCGGAAGGTCGCGGGCTGACCCGCCTCCGGGCCACCGGCCGATCGGGAATCTTCCTGCTTCCTGACGAAGCAATTGGAGAAATCCGCAAGGCGTTTGGCCGAGGCTGACGAATAGGCAGGGACCCTTGCGCGTACAACCGCTGTACAAGGAGAACCCGTGATTCGCATCCTCGCCCCCCTCGCCCTGCTTTCGCTTCTCATGCCCACCCGCGCCCTTGCGTCGGAGGGAGATGCCTCCGAAGCGGGTTCAGTCCTGGACGGACAAGGCGACACGGACGTTGCCGCCAAGGGGCCGCGAGCCTCGCGCGGCGGCAACCATGCCGGCGGAAAGAGCAGATCGGACAGCCGGGATCGCTCGACCCACACGCAACGTGGCAGCGGCAAGACCGGAACCAGCACGAGCAGCGGGAGCGGCGAACGCGCAGACTCGCACCGCACGTCCGACGCCAAACATTCCGATCGTCACGACGCCGGGGAGCGTCGCGAGTCGTCGGAGCGCCACACCAACGCCGAGCGCCACGCGAACACCCACCACAGCACCGGCCGCCACGCCGAAGCCCGCCACCACGCATCCTCGCGCCACGTCGCGCATGCGCACCACGCAACCCGTGCCGCTCGCCGTCACTCGCGCGGTCCGACGTATGCTCGCGTCTGGCGCCCCGGGCACGCCCACTCGTGGTACCGCGGTGTGTTCGTCTACGGACCGACGCCGGTCGTGGCGCGGCCTGGCGGCGGCGCGCGCGAGGCTCCCCAGCCGGCGCGAACGGTCGCCCCCAAGCGGGCCGTCAACCATGAGGGCGATCTCTCCGTAGGCATCCGCGGCGGCTCGTACATCAGCGGGTACAAGAACGGCGACTCGTTCGGCGACGCGGGACTCGGCATCGCCGCGCGCTATCGCCCAGTGGAGTCCGTCGGCCTCGAACTCGCGTGGACGTACCACGACCAGAGTTGGACGAAGGGCAGCGAGCGCATCGAGCAGCCGCTGACGGCGTCGGTGCAACTCTTTGCCTTCCCGTGGACGAAAGTGAACCCGTACGCGCTCGCTGGCCTGACGGTGACCCAACGCAATATCGAGGAGCACTTTGATTTGGGTCAGACCTATACGACCAATCAAACACTCTGGGGTCCGACCGGTGGCGTCGGCATCGAATTCGGGCTGGGCAAGCAAGCGTCGCTCAACTTCGACGCGCGCTGGACGGGCTACGTCAACAAGCCCGTTGACGATCCGTCCGTCGCAGGCGCGTTTCAGGGGAATATGGGGGTGAACGTCTATTTCTGAGCGGGTGCACGCGGGGCGCTGAAAAAAACGCCCGTCGCCAGGGCGAGTACGGCGCGTCGCAACGCTCGATGTCCTCACCGAAACAAATAGGTCCCGTCCGCACCCACAGTCACGACCGGGAGTCGGCGTTCGTTCCTGAAAATCGCATCCCCCACGGCGAGGTTCGTCCAGAAGGCCGCGTGCTCGGGGTAGACTCCTTTGGCGATGAGGCCCGCGAGATCCCGTGAGGGCAGAATGTGCACGTACACCGTCTTTTTTTGGTCCCGCACGGACGTTGCGATCTGCCACAGCTCCTCAATTCGCTCGTCACTCATCGCCAGGCAGCCGATCGACACACAGTCCCCGTGGATCATGATGTCCCCGCCGGGATGTTCGCGATCGGACAACACGCGATCGGATCGATTCGGGTAGTTCACACGCAGCGAAAGGTGGTACGAACTAAGCGAATTCAACGACTCGATGGTGTAGAAGCCCTCAGGCACCTGCCCATCGCCTTCACGTCGTTTCGGACCAAGCGACCCATACTGCGCGCAGATCCGCCACACCGCGATGCGCGTGACCGGACCGCCGTCCGAAGCCCATACTTCAAGCTCGCTCTCCGCCTTGTAGGCACGCAGAAGGACTGTGGAAGGCGGATAGCGCACGCCCGCGCTCGCAAAAATGGCAGCCACCGTTGGACGGCGCGCCGCGGACAGCGCAATCCGCGACTTGGCCGTCAGCGCGCGCGATGCGGAGTAGTCGGTGGGCATCCGAACCTCCGGCCCATCCCCGGCGTCAGACATTTTTATCGGCGGAATCGCCACAGACGTTACCGGCTCGACCAAGGCGCCGGCTTCCGGCGCAGTCGCAGCCGGCGGACCCGCCGAGACGAAGCAAGCCGAGAACGCGAATAGAAACATGACGATCCTCCTACCACGTCCGGCGAAGCCCGCCGTTCGACCGGGACACCCGGTCACTTCGGGCCGCGTTCGTGTTTCCACACATCGCCCCCAGGCTCGCCCTGCCATACACTCCCAACGATGCCGTTCGCCGCCCACACTCGATCTGAGTTCGTACCCTGAGCGCCGCGCAGTTTCGCGTGCTTCGAGTTCTGGGCGCCGGAGCCTTCGGCCGGGTGTACCTGGCGGAGGCGGTAGGTTCGGGACTCGCGCGGAAGGTCGCGATCAAGATCCTTCACGCCGAACACGCCGCCCGGCCTCAGGTCGTGCAGCGCCTCCGGGACGAAGCTCGGATGATGGCGATGCTCCGCCATCGCGCGATCGCACGCGTCGACGACCTCGTTCAGCTCGATGGCAGCTGGTCGATCGTCATGGGGGACTGCGAAGACCGCGTCGGCGATCGCCTCGGGAACTGCGATGTTTCGGAGAACGAAATTTCGGATTGCGCCAGCGATTACGCGCAGGCATTCGATGACACGGGCTCCGACACATGCGACGCGTATTGGAGCGCATCGGACAACGAAGCATGTGCGCGCATTCTTGACTGCCTCAACATGTCGACGGAGGAGCCAAATGGCCCGCCCGCACCGCAGTCGTCTGGTGGAACGGCAAAGCTGCGTCCCGACTGGCTGACCGAGGTATCGACGGGCATTCGTGATAGCGCGCACGTATTTGTGCCTGACGGGGCCGAGTTCCATGCGGCGGTGCCGGGGCGGGGCCTGATCGGTCGCTTCGATGTGGATGGCGCGCATCTCACGCTCGACGACGACGAGATTCGGGTGCGGGCCGTTGCGTTCGGTCGCGTCCGAACCTCGGGCATCCGCGGACAATGGGTGATTCTGCCGTCCGTTCCCTTGCTTGGATCCTGCGTCGAGCAGATGGTCGATCCGGCCGGGGATTGCGTCCAGCGGCTCGCCTACGCGGGCGATGGAATCACGGAGTGGTGGGTAAGCCGAAACGACGGCTTTGAGCAGGGTTGGACCGTAGACGCGGCGCCGGACGGAGTGGGTGGCCTCAGCGTGGAAGTGGAGGTTTGGGGGGCGGACGTTGTCCTTCCGGACAGGGCCGGGCGCTCCGACCTGTGGCTGCTCGGTGACGCCGGCGCCCAATGGCAGGTCACCGCACCCGAGGCGTGGGACGCCGACGGAAAGCCCCTCGATGCGTGGTTCGTCGCAACGACGGCTGGCTTTCGGGTGGTCGTGGATGATGCGGGCGCGCGGTATCCGGTGGAGATCGATCCCGTGTATACGACGATTTCGTCGACGTTGGACGAGGGATCGGGGGACGCATTTGGTTTTTCTGTGTCCGGCGCGGGAGACGTCAACAACGACGGCTACGACGACGTGATCGTCGGCGCGTACAACTACAACACACTCGACGGCGCCGCCTACATCTACCATGGGTCAAGCTCTGGCGTTTCATCCACCGCATCGAGGAGTCTGATTCCAGGATCCTCGAACTACTACTTTGGTTACTCCGTGTCTGGTGCCGGTGATGTCAACGGCGATGGGTACGACGACGTCATCATCGGCGCGTTCGCATACAGCTCGTCGCGCGGCGCTGTTTACGTGTACCACGGCTCGTCGAGCGGGATCGGCGCCACCGCGGCCATTGCGCCAACGGGGCCGTCGAGTAGCTCCAACTTCGGATATTCGGTATCGAACGCCGGAGATGTCAACGGCGATGGCTACGACGACGTCGTCGTTGGGGCGCCAGCGTACAGCAGCAGCACCGGGGCAGCCTACGTCTATTACGGCTCTTCCGCGGGGGTGACCACCACCGACGCCACGACATTCGCAGCCACCGGCACCGGTAGCAATTTTGGGTCCTCCGTGTCTGCGGCCGGTGACGTCAACGGTGACAGCTACGACGACGTGATCGTGGGGGCCTATGCCTATAGTTCGTCAGCCGGGCGCGCCTACGTCTACCACGGATCCGCCTCCGGCGCTTCGACGTCCGCCGCGATCTACATGTCCGGCGGCTCCGCCGGAGACCGACTTGGGTATTCCGTCTCGGGCGCTGGGGACGTGAATGCCGATGGCTACGCCGACGTGATCGTGGGCGCCTACGCGGCGAGTACGAACTTCGGGCAGGCTTTTGTCTATCAGGGCGGCACCACCGGCATTTCCAACACGCCTACCCGAACGCTTACCGGCGGGGGAGCAACGTACTACTTCGGCACCTCCGTGTCCGGCGCCGGGGACGTCGATGGAGATGGCTACGACGACGTCATCATCGGGGCTTCTGGGTACCTCCTTTCCACGGGGCAGGCGTACATCTACCTGGGCTCCTCCACCGGGGTCGGGGCCACCGTAAACTCGACCCTGACCGGCGAGACCACCTCCAGCTACTTCGGGTCCTCCGTATCCGCCGCCGGTGACGTCGACAACGACGGTGGTGACGACGTGATCGTCGGCGCCTACGGGCACAGCTCAAGCACCGGACGCGCCTACACCTACCGTGGCTACAGCACCGTCGACTCGGACGGCGATGGATACGTCCAAACCTCGGACTGCGACGACACCGACGAAGACATCAATCCGGCGGCCTCCGAGATCGTCGACGACGGCATCGATCAGGATTGCGACGACGTCGACAGTTGCTACACCGACGCCGACGGGGACAACTTCGGTACGTCCGTCGCCAGTGACGGTTCGACGCTCGACTGCGCGACGGGCGACGGCGCACCCAACTCCACAGACTGTGACGATGGCGACAACGACACCTACCCAGGCGCCGCACCCAACGACTCGGCAACGTCCTGCATGAACGACGACGATGCGGATGACTACGGGGATGACACGGTCACGGGAACGGTCGTTGCCGGTACGGACTGCGCCGATTCGTCGTCGGGTGTGTATCCGGGCCGCGCCGACACCCCGGGCGATGGCGTCGACCAGGACTGCGATCTGGTCGACAGCTGCTACACCGACAGTGACGGTGATAACTACGGAACGAGCGTCGTCATCGACGGATCCTCGCTGAGTTGTTCCACCGGCAGTGGAGCAGCCGTGGACACCGACTGTAACGACGGCGATTCGGCGATCAACCCCGCCGCCAGCGAGACCGTGGACGACGCCGTCGATCAAGACTGCGATACCTTTGATAGCTGCTACCGGGATGGCGACGGGGATAATTACGGCACCACCGCCATCGTGGACGGCTCCAGCCTCGATTGTACCTCAGGCACCGGCGCACCCGTCTCCACCGACTGTGATGACGGAAACGCCGCAATCAGTCCCGCAGCAACGGAGATCACCGGGGACAGCATCGACGAAGATTGCGATGGTGAGGAGCTTTGCTACGACGACGACGACGACGATGGCTACGTCGATGAGGGTGAATCGACCTCGATTTCCTCGGACCCAGACTGCTACGACGCGGGCGAGGGAACGGCCAGCCAGCCGCGCACCGACTGTGACGACGGGGACGACGAAGTGCGTCCCACGGCCCAGGAGATCTGCAACAGCATCGACGACGACTGCGACACGCTGGTCGACAATGACGACCCAACCGTCGACCTGGACACCGCCCGCACGTGGTACCTGGATGACGACGGCGACGGATTTGGCGTCACCACCGACAGCGTCGTATCCTGCGACCAACCGTCTGGTCGCGTGGCTGAGCGCAACGACTGCGACGACGACGTGGCGGCCGTCAACCCCGACGCCACCGAATTGTGCGACGACATCGACAACAATTGCGACGGGGAGATCGACGAGGACACCGCCCGCGACGCAACCGCGTGGCACCCCGACGAAGACAATGACGGCTACGGTGACGAGCGTCAGAGCGACACCAAATGTGACGCACCGGACGGCTGGATCTCCGAGACGGGCGACTGTGATGACACGGAGGACGACACCAACCCGGGCGCCGACGAGTATTGCAACGGTCACGACGACGACTGTGATGACGACGTCGACGAGGACGCTGCAGTCGACGCGCCCACGTGGTACATCGATGGCGATGGCGACGGGCATGGCAACGCCGAAAACGGACAAACATCCTGCTCGCAGCCGGAAAATCGCGTCGACAACGCCGATGACTGCAACGACAAGAGCGCCTTCCACTACCCCGGGGCGACCGACGACCCCTACGATGGAGATGACTCAGACTGTGATGGAAACGCAGAGCGGCAGTTCATTCGGGGGCGCAGCTTGGCAAGTTGCTCGACGGGAGGTCAAACCGTCCCCGGCGTGGCCGCGCTCGTACTCGCGCTGGTTGTGCTGGTTCGGCGCCGCCGCACGTTTGCCACCATCGGAATACTTGCATCAAGCTCCGCATTTGCAGCTGAGCGCTACGACGCGCACGGCTTCAATCTCGCGCCCGACGACGGCGACGCGCTCGACCTGATGTCGACATGGCGCCCGCAGGCGCACCACCCGTGGTCGTTTGGCATGACCGTGCTCGGCGAGTACAGCGCGCCCACCGTGGATCATTACAGTCAGAATGGCGATGATTCCGATCGCGACGCGCTTCGTGACGGATTCACGGCCGTCAATCTTGGCGGCACGTTCGCGTTCGCACCCAGCGTAGCGCTCGCCGTGAGCGCGCCCGTTTATCCGGGGAACAACCTCCCATGGGGAGACCTTCGCATCGCCGTCCCGCTCCACCCGGTGGCCCCCGTCGGCTCCGCTTCAGGATTTGGGTTTTCAATCGTCCCCTACCTTGATGCACCCACGGGCGATGAGCTGAATTGGTTGGGAAACCGAGGCTTCGGCGGCGGAACGACCTTCGCGGCGGGTTGGCAGTCGGCACGATGGCAAGTCACTGCGAACGCCGGCGGCTTCTACCAACCGCTGATTGAGAATGAAAATCTCCGCGGCGGACCTCATCTACTCGCGGCACTCGGTGGCGGCGCACTGGTCAGCGATACGGTCGCCCTTCGCGGAGAGGTCAACTATCGCCCATCGCTGGTGAAGGGGAATCCCGCCGACGCAGAAAGCCCCGGCGAAGCAATTATTTCCGCGCGCGGCAGCTATGTTTGGGGGCTGAACTGGACCGCCGGCATGGCGACCGCCATCTCGGCCGGCGTGGGCGCGTCGCCGGTTCGCGTTTTCGTCGGCGGTGGCGGCGCCATCGGAAAGGAGCCGCTTGCCGACACCGATAACGATGGCATCACCGACGCCGTCGATCGCTGCAAGGCGGACCCCGAAACCGTGAACAAGTACAAGGACCGTGATGGCTGCCCGGATGCGCTCGGCGACCTCGTGGTGAAGGTCATCGACGAGGACCAGCACATCGTTCCCGATGCCACAGTTACGGCCGGCGGGATCGTTGGGAACAGCGACTCCACGGGTGCCGCCGCGCTTCGAGGCGTCGTACCGGGGCTCGTCACGGGCACGGTCGTTCACCCCGTGTACGAACAGGCGTACTTCGACGTCGACCCGCTCGCGGAGGGACCCAACGAGCGCACGGTCACCGTGCGCTTTAAGCTGGTGCCCGTGCACATCAAGACGGTCGACCAGAATGGCGCACCCGTCGCAGCGCGCGTCCGGTTCGAGGGGCCGACCGACTTCGGGTATCGTTTCGTCGGGGACAACGGACTTGGCACGTTTGACCTGCGCCCCGGTGAGTGGCGGATGCTCATCTCCACGGACAACGGCGGCACCGAGCGACGCGAAATCGTCGTGAAGCCCGGACAAACGGACCCGGTGATGGTGAATGTCGCCTTCAAACCCGCCATGGCCGTGGTCGACAGCGCCAAGCGCGAAATCATCATCAAGGAAGCGATTTACTTCGATGTCGGGAAGGACTCCGTTCAGCTGGGCTCCACGCCAATCGTTGACCAGGTCGCCAACGTGCTCCTCGATCACCCTGAAATCCTCCAGATGGAGGTGCAGGGCCACACAGACAGTGACGGAGATGACGCACGCAACCTCTCGTTGTCGCAACGTCGGGTGGAAGCCGTTTGCCGCATGCTCATCCAACAGGGCGTCGGTGCCGGCCGGCTCGTCCCGCGTGGATACGGGGAATCCGTTCCGATTGCGAGCAACTCCGGCGAGGAGGGGAAAGCGCTCAATCGTCGGGTGCAGTTTGTGATAATCGCGCTCGATCCGAAGGCCGCCGCGCCTGTGGAGGTGAAGTGATGTTGGCGCTGCTCACGTTGATGGCGTGTCAGGAGAAAATGGAGGATCAATGGGTCGGAACGTGCACGGTAGAGTCGCACGCGCTGGACGTCGAACTGAAGTTTGATGACCAGGCGTGGGACATCCTGTCGGGCGAGCTCACGATCTCCGAAATCGGGGCTTCGAGCACGGCCGACTTTGAGGGGGCACGCTCGGGAGAAGACGTGGAGTTGGAGTTCCTCTTCGACGCCGACAACTACGAGTGGCAGGGACGTTGGCTCGGCAAGGTGGATGGCAACGACATGGACGCCACCCTGTCGTTCGTCGGTAGCGAATACGCGACGGACGGTGAATGCGTGATGGAAGAGGACTGATCCCCAGCGCTGGCGTCGGCGCGGTCCGCGAGCTACCAAGGCAGTGCGGATTCCATGCGTTTTGCCGTCCCGATGTTTTTCCTTTTGCCTGCCTGCCTCAACACGAACACCTACGGGCTGCGCCAAAGTGAGGCCTTGTGCGACAAGTACTTTGAGTGCAGCGACGAATCCGAGGATTTGATTGAAAGCCAGAATTGGGACGGCGTCGGTGAGTGCTACGACGACGACGCCGACAGTTACGAGAATACGATGGAAAATGAAGAGGCCGCGGCGTGTCGAAGCAAGTACTGTACGTTTGATGCTGACAATGCCAACGACTGCCTGACTGCAATCCGCGAGCTCACGTGCGACGAACTGAAGGACGGCGACGGCGACCTGTCCGACTGCGACGACGACGTGATCGATTGCTCCGACGAAGAAAAAGACTACAACAACTGTATGGAAGACGCGGCGAAGAACAAGTCGGAGTAGCGACGCCCGCCGTTCACTCCGTCCGTCTACCCCCCTCCCCCCAAAATCACGTACACAGCCCCGGCGGCGCTGCCTCCGGCGTCTTCCGCGGGCGCTCCGATCGCGAGGTCGGAGAAACCATCGCCATCCATGTCCCCGTGCATCGACAGTGAGGTGCCTGCGCGATCCGCGGTGCCCTCCCCGAGAAAGCTGGCGTCGGCGGCTACCACAGACAGCGTGCCGCTGACTGGACCGTAGAACAGGTAGGCGGCGCCTGCCCCGACGCCTCCAGACGCCTCGCTGTAAGCGGAAACCGCGATGTCCGGCGTGCCATCCCCATCCATGTCGCCGTTCCCCGCAACGGACCAGCCGGCGCGATCCCCGGCGGTGGCGCCCGTGAACGTCGCAGTGACCGTGGAAACGGAGCCGCCCTTCGTTTTGATGTCGGCGCCCGTGATCAGGTAGGCGGCCCCGGCCTCGCTGCCCGCGTCATCATTTTCTGGAGCGCCAACCAGCATATCGCTCGCGCCGTCTCCATCTACATCCCCCGCGCGGGCAACGGACTGCCCCGTCGAATCGCTGGACGCGATGCCCGTCCACGTGCCGTCGGCCGCGGTCAGCAGGATCGTGCCGGAGGAGCCGCCATAGAACAGGTAGACCTTTGCTTCTTGCGAGGAGCCGATGACGATCTCGTCGATGCCATCGCCATCCACGTCACCGGCAAAATCGACCGCCCCGCCCGCGCCAACCACCCCGTAGAAGGTGCCATAGGCCGAATTCGTCCGATTGAGGGGCCCCTGGAGCAGGTACGTGCGGCCGACGCCCGAGGCGCCGACCAGAGCATCGACCGTGCCCTCTCCCGTGGAATCGCCATCGCCTGCCAGCGAAACGCCTGCGGCGCCCGAGGCGAGCGGCCCATTGAACGTACCGCTGGCGGCCGACAACGCGCCGCTCCGCCCCCCTAGAACCAGATAGGCGCGGCCCTTTCCACCGTTCGCCCCGCTGGCGCCCAGCCAGGCGTCCTCCTGACCGTCCCCATCCACATCCCCCGCGGCGGCCACGCTGACGCCCGCGTGATCTCCGGCCAGCACGCCCGTCCACGTCAGGTAGCCGGACAGCGCCCCCCCGCTGAGTCCGGCGGCGTTCACCATCACGGCCTTGCCTTTCTCCGCGCTGTAGCCCCAGGCGCCGATCGCCAAATCGTCCAACCCGTCCCCATCCCCGTCCCCAACGAACGCAACTGCGGTGCCGGCGAGGTCCAGAGTGGCGGTGCCCGTGAGCTTTGCATCGGCGGCGGAAAGGTCCACCACCCCCGAGACCGTACAGTTTGCGTCGCCGCCCGAGCAATCATTGTCAGAACCATCCTCACAACTCTCCGTGGCGCCGGTCCACGCGAGCGCGTCGCCATCGTCACAATCGTCCGATGTGGCGACCAACCCCGCCGGAGCATCGCAATAGTCCGCGTGCACCGCCGGGTCACCGCGACCATCCCCATCACTGTCGAGGTACACGCGCGTCCGCCCCGTGGCGCTGGTGTCGCCGTTGTCTCCGATGCCATCGCAGTCCTCGTCGCGATTGTCGGCGTCACAGACTTCAGCGCCGCCCGGGTGGCAGTCCACGCAAGCGTCATCGCAATCGTCCCCGATGGCCACCGTGTCTGGCGGCTGGGCGCAGGCGAGGATCGGACTCACGCCGCCGTACCCATCTCCGTCGGCATCGACGAACCACGCGGTACCGTCGATCGGCGAGTCATCCACGGCACCATCGCAGTCCTGATCGGTGCCATCACACGTCTCGCTCGCCGCGGGATTCACGGCGGAATCAGTGTCGTCACAATCGCCGCCCACGTCGATCAGGCCGGCCGGCGGCGAACAATACCCCCGCCCCGAGGCGGCGTCACCGTAGCCATCCGCGTCGTTATCGGAGAAGTACTCGATGCCATCGACGACATCGTCATCGACTTGCTCATCACAGTCATCATCGATGTCGTTGCACAGCTCAGGTGCGCCCGTATAGATCGCCGGGTTCGCGTCGTCACAGTCGTCACCGCCCGCACCGGCGTCCACGTGCCCGTCGTGGTCTTCGTCGGCCGCCACGATGGTGAAGCTGACGTGCGCCTCCGTCGTGACGCCGAGGACGTCCGTTGCCATGACGCTCACGAACCACTGCGCAACCGAGAGTCCCTCCAGGTTGAACGCCACGCTTCCCGGAGCAACGATGCTCTCGGGAGCGATCGCGCCAGCCGCCGCGCCCGCCCAATCGAGGGCCAGCGCGG
>CAMAWH010000086.1 GCA_945861635.1 Klebsiella pneumoniae
CGCCTCGGTCGCGCCGCCGCCTCGGCTTGAATGAGAGAAAACCTTCCATTGGCGGGCACTTGGCTGCCCTAGTGGCCTCGAATGGAACGAATTCTCTCACTCGACGCGCGACGTCCGAAACGCCGCGTGCACTATGCTGTCGCGACAGCGAAGGACGTTTGCCCGTTGGCGCCTACCGCGCCTACCGCGCCTACCGCGCCCGCCGCCGCCGCGCCCCCCCGCCCCATCCACATGAATAGGATATTTTTCCTAAAAACCCTTGACATGGCAATAGCATCCTGCCCAGAATCCTCGGTGGGAGTTCCCCATGCCGCCCGTACCCTCCGGTGGTGCCGCCCTCGGCACTGCCGCCCGCCTTGACCCCCCGTCCCTCGCCAGCAACCCCGCACCGCCCCTCGCCCTCGCCGCCCTCCCGACGGCCCGCCCGCGCGTTCTCTTCCTCGAAGACGCAGAAGCCGACGCCACCCGCATGTTGGCGTGGCTGTCGGTGCCCGGTGCGGACGGCTTCGACGTCACCCACGTGACCTCCGTCGCCGCCGCCATCGCCGCCCTGACGATGGACACCTACGACGTGGCCCTGGTGGACCTTTGCGTGGACGACAGCCGCGGCCTGCCAACGTTTCTGCAGTGCCACGCGGCCGCCCCCACCGTTCCCTTCGTCGTCCAGAGCGGACTCGAACGCGACGCCGTTGCGCTCGAAGCCGTCTCGCGCGGCGCGCAGGACTACCTCGTCAAGCGCCACCTCACCGCGCACCTCGTCCGCCGCGCGCTTTCGTACGCCATGGAGCGCGGCGTCATCGAGCGCGAGCTGCGAGAGAGCCGGGAGCGGTACCGCCTCGCCCTTGCCGGCGCCAACGACGGCCTTTGGGACTGGGACATCGTCGCCGGCACGATCACCGTGTCGCAACGCTGGGCGGACATGCTCGGATATCGCGACACGAAGGTCGTTGCCGATCTGGAGGACTGGCTCGCGTTGGTCCACCCCGAGGACCGCGATGCAACCGTCGCCGCGCTCGACGCGCATCTGTACGCCGACCGGCCCCACTTTGAACATGAACACCGCATGCTCCACCGTGACGGCGGCTGGCGCTGGGTGCTGACGCGCGGACTGGCGGTGCGTTCGCCCGACGCCAAACCCACGCGGATGGCCGGCTCCCAGACCGACATCACCGCGCGCCACGCCTTCGAAGCGCGCCTCCTGCACCAGGCCAATCACGACGCCCTGACCAACCTTCCCAACCGCAATTTATTCTTGCAGCGCCTCCGTCAGGCCGTGGATCGCTGTGCGATTGCGGGCGCTCGCTCCTGCGCGGTCCTGTTCCTCGACCTCGATCGCTTCAAGGTCGTCAACGATAGCCTCGGCCACCTTGCCGGCGATCGACTCCTGGTGGCCGTTGCCGCCCGCCTCCGTGCGAGTGTGCGTCCGGGCGACATCGTAGCCCGACTGGGCGGCGATGAGTTCGCCGTCCTGCTCGCCGATCTGGAACGCCCCGGCCGCGCCGACGAAGTCGCCGCGCGCATCCACCGCGCGATGGGCACGCCGTTTACCGTCGGCGAGAGCCAGTTGTTCGCCTCCTGTAGCATCGGAATCGTGCGCTACGCGGGCGGCGTCACCGACCCCGACACCATCCTCCGCAACGCCGACATCGCCATGTACCGCTCGAAGCACGCCGGCCGGGCTACCACCGAGGTGTTCGACGAGGCCCACCACACCGCCGCCGCCGGCCGCCTCGCCATCGAAAACGGCTTACGGCGCGCGCTCGACCGCGACGAGCTGGCGATCCAGTACCAACCGGTCGTTCGCCTCGCCGACACGCAGATTGTCGGGTTCGAGGCGCTGGTGCGGTGGCGCGCCCCCGATGGTCGGATGATTGAACCGTCGGAATTCATTCCCATCGCGGAAGAGACGGGGCTGATCAACGCCGTCGGGGCGTGGGTGCTGCGCGGCGCCTGTCGTCGTATGGCGGACGTGAATCGGTCGCGTCCTGACGACCAGGCGCTGACGGTCAGCGTCAATGTCTCCACCTGCCAATTCGCGCAGGCCAGTTTTCCGGCCATCGTCGAGGCCTGCCTCGCGGAAACCGGTCTTGATCCGCGCCGCCTCGTTCTGGAGTTGACCGAAACCGCCCTCATGGAAAACCCGGCCAATGCGGCGCTCGTTCTTGCTCGCCTGCGGGCGCACGGCATCCGCATCCACCTCGACGACTTTGGCGTCGGCTACTGCGCGCTGAGCTACCTGCGCCGTTTTCCCATCGACAGCCTCAAGATCGATCGCACGTTCATCCAGGCGGTACCGGGGCGGAAGGAGGATCAGGCCATCGTGCAAGCCATCCTCTCCCTTGCGACGGCGTTCGGGTTGGAGGTGGTCGCAGAGGGCGTGGAAACGGGCGAGCAGTGGGCGCACATGAACGGCCTGCATTGTGCGTACGGGCAGGGCTACTACTTCTCACGCCCGATCGATGCGGACGGCATGGCGGACATGATGAAGACGGGCTTGGCGCGCGCCCTCGAGCAGCCTCTGGCCGTCCGCCCGCTAGCGATTCCCGTGGGCCCGCGCCGCCGGGGTCCGGGCGACGTTCGCACCGCTCGGTAGCCGTGATCCCCTTTCCCTCCGGGCTGGAACGGGTCAAACTGGCCACGTCTGGGAGCGCAGTTTGAGCAAGACCACCATCTTCGACCGGCCGGTTGTCATCGTGGGCGGCGGCGTGGCCGGACTCGTGACCGCGCACCTGCTCTCCGAAGCGGGCGTCAAGGTCGTTGTCATCGAACAGTTCGAACGCGTGGGCGGACTCGCGCGGAGCTACAAGTACGACGGCTTCGTGTTCGATTGCGGCCCGCACCGCTTCCACACCGAAAATCCCAACGTCAAGGCCTACCTCGACCGCGTGCTGAAAGGCGAAGTCACGTCGTTTCCCCGGCGTTCCGAAGTGTATTTTGCCGGGAAGTATTATCGCTGGCCGCTCCACCCGAAGAACCTCGTCCAACTGCCGCCGGCACTCGCCGTCAAAAGCGCCATCGACCTGGCCATCAACGGCCGCAAGAAGTACGGAAATCAGAGCTTCGAGGACTATGTTCTCAAACAGTACGGCCCGACGCTCTACGAGCACTTCTTCAAGGGCTACTCCATCAAGTTTCTAGGCATTCATCCTCGGGATACGCATCCAGACTGGGCCAAGGTCGGCATCAATCGCGCCATCATCGACGACAAGCTGCAAATGCAGAATCTGGCGCAGCTCGCAAAATCTACGTTGCTCCAGTACAACAAGGCCGAGATCGACTTCTACTATCCCAAGGGCGGTGGCCTTCAGGTCACGTGGGACATCGTGGCCGAGGCGGTCAAGGCCAACGGCGGCCGTATCCTGACCAATACGAGCGCCCGCCTGGCCGGAGCGAACGGCCACATCGAGGCGGTGTATGCGGGGAGTGAGCGCATCGAGCCGAGCGTCGTCATCTGGACGGCGCCGATCACGCTCGCCTGTGAGCAGCTCGCCATCGAGCCGCCAAACCTCCCCTACCTTGCGACCCTATTCTACAATGTCATGGCCCATCAGGACATCCCGCGGGAGTACCAGTGGTGCTACTACGGCGCCGATGACATCGTGTTTTCACGGGTTTCCACGCCAAAGTTCTTTGCCGACGACACCTGCCCGCCGGGAACGACTGGCCTGTGCGTCGAGGTGACCTGTCGCAAGGGAGATGAGCGGTGGACGCACGCGGAGCGCCTGACCGACTGGATCGTCGATGACCTGATCAAGGTCGGCGTGTTGAAAAACCGCACGGTTGTCCATGATGTTCGCGTGGAGCGCGTCGCGAATACCTATCCGATCTACCACCGGACCTACCCTCAGGAATTGGAGAAGGCGCGCAAGGCGCTGGCGCAGTACGACAACCTCCAACTGGCGGGGCGCACGGGCATGTTCTGGTACAACAACATGGATCATTCGATGGAAAACGCGATGCAGCTCACGAAGCGTCTACTGCGTGACGCGGGGCGGCCGGATGTGGAAGAAGCGGTGCTGGCGTCCGGCGGAGCGTCGTAGCGGTGCAGACGCTCCCCATTGAGGGCCCGCTTCGCGCCGAAGTCGAGGCGATGTTCTCAACCGCGCGTTTGTTCCGCGTCGTCCCGCAGGCGCACCACGCCCACATCATCGGCCTTGCGACGGCCAGCATGTGGCAGGACGGGGAGCGCGTCGCAAGTGCAGGAGATGCATCCGCCTCCGCCTGGCTCGTCCTCAGCGGTGCGCTCGACGTGTTGGTGAGAGATGCCGCGGGCGGCGAGCGTTGGGTGGCGACCATCCCCGCCGGTGCAACAGCCGGAGAGGTGGGCGTGCTCCTCGACGAGCCGCGTACGGCATCGTTGGTCGTGAAGGGGGCCACCCGCTTGCTGGCCTTCACCTCCGCGGACCTCAAGCGGATGATGGAGCGGCTGCCCGGCTTCGGCATGGAGGTGGCGCGGTTCATCGCCGAGCGGCTTGCGACGTCTGGCGGCCGACTCCCGCTCATCGCGTGGACCGGAAGTGCAGCTACCGTCGATGCGCTCGCGCTCGACGTCCTGCCCGTCGAGTTCATGGCACGGCATCGCATCCTTGCGGTTGCCATGGAAGGCCGCACGATCACCATCGGCTTCGTCGGCGATCCCACGGCCGCGGTGCTCGCGGCGATTGCAGAGCAGATCCCAACGCTGGAAGTGCAGCCCGTCCGCATTGACGCGCGCTTGATCGACGCCGTTCTGGGCTCGACGAGCGGCGAGTTGGCAGCGAGCTGGGCGGCGGCGCCCGATGTGCTCGATCCGTTGCTGCGTCGGATGGTCTCGGAGGGCGCTTCGGACCTCCATTTGTCGGCGCGCCATCAGCCGCGGTGGCGGCTGCACGGGCACATCACCCCGCTCACCGACCTTCCGGTGCTCGGTCCCGACACGGTCTCCGACATGCTCTGGCCGGTCATGGATCAGCGGGTCCGTGACGAGTTTGCCGCCACCCACGACGTCGATTTCGCCACCGCCATCGAGGGCGTGGCGCGCTTCCGCGTCAACCTTTTCCGGGACAATCGCGGGGTCAGCGCCGTCATCCGCCAGATCCCCGCAAAGGTGCTGTCCGTCGAACAGTTGGGCCTACCTGAGAGCGTGAAGAAGCTGTGCGACCACCCCAAGGGTCTGGTGCTGGTCACCGGCCCAACCGGAAGCGGAAAGTCCACGACGCTCGCCGCGATGATCGACGCCATCAACCGCGCGCGTCCGGTCCACATCCTCACCCTCGAAGACCCCATCGAGTTCGTCCATGAATCGAAGATGGCGCTGGTCAACCAACGGGAGGTCGGGAACCACACGGCCAGCTTCACGCGCGCGCTGAAGGCGGCGCTGCGTGAGGATCCTGACGTCGTGCTGGTGGGCGAGCTACGCGATCGCGAAACGGTGCAGATGGCGTTGGAGACGGCGAACACCGGGCATCTGGTGTTTGCGACGCTGCACACGAATACGGCGCCGTCCACGATCGAGCGCGTGGTGGACCTTTTCCCGTCGGACCAGCAGGGCGCGATCCGGGCGACGCTGGCCGAGGTGCTGCGGGGAGTGGTGTGTCAGGTGCTATGCCGGAAGATCGGTGGCGGCAGAGTGGCGGCGTTGGAGATACTCGTTGCGACGCCTGCGGTGCTCAACCTCATCCGTGAGGCCAAGACCTTCCAGTTGGCAAGCACGATGCAGGTCGGCGCCTCCCATGGGCAGCAGCTCCTGAATCAGGATCTCGCGCGGTTGGTGGCGGAGAAGCTCATCGAGCCGGACGAGGCGATGTCTCGATCCGTGGACAAGACGGACCTGGCTCGGCGGGTGGGGCGGAGCTGAGCGCCGGAGTGTTTCTGAGGGCCGCGTCTACGGCAACGCGATCCCAACAATCCCACCGTCCCGGCCGGTCAGGGCAAGGCGGCCGGCGCGCAGTTCGAGCGCGTCCTCCCCGAAGACGACGCGCCGCCAGCCCTTCAGCGCATGAATGTCGGGCGCCTCCTCGGTCGCGAGGCGGTCGAGGTCTTCTCGGGTGGCAACCATGCCCATCGCGACGTCGCTGGCTTCGCATCGGAGCCGAAGCAGCGCCTGAAGGAGCGCGACCAGCGGCTCGTGGCCCTTGAGCGTGGCACGGCGTTCCGGCAACTCCGGCCACTCACTCGGCGGCTGCGATAACGCAAGGCGGACAGCCGCCAGCACCGACTCTCCGTCGGCCCCCCGAACGAAGCCCTCCTTGAGCGCGCGCACGCGCCCCAACTGCTCCCGATCTTCCGGCGTATTGAGCGCAATCTCCGCGATCGCATCGTCATGCATCACCCACGGCCGCGGCAGGTCGCGCGCCATGGCCGTGCGCTCCCGCCACGCCGCGACCGCACGGAGGACCCCTAGCGTTCGTCGTTTCGCTCCCCGTACTCGAATCCGGCGCCACGCCTCGTCGGGATCGACCGCGTACCGTCCTTCGTCGAGCAACCCGGCCATGTCCTCGGCCACCCAGGCGTGGCGGTCGGTCCGATCGAGGTGGGCGATCAATCGCTCGTAGACGGCACACAGGTGCGTCACATCTCCGATGGCGTAGGACACCTGCCGGGGCTGCAACGGACGCAGCGACCAGTTCGTCACTTGCGACGCCTTGTCAATCTCTATTCCCAGCAGTTCACGGACGAGCGTCGCGTAGCCTACCTGTTCGCCGAGGCCGCACGCCGCTGCTGCGACTTGGGTGTCGAAGACCGGCCCCGGCACGCTTCCCAGCTTTTGGAAGAAGATTTCGAGATCCTGGCTGCTGGCGTGCACGACCTTCCGGATGGACGTATCCAGCAGGAGGTCGCGAAGGGGGGCGAGGTTGATGCCTGGGGCGAGGGGATCGATGGCTGCGGCGTGTTCACCATGCGCGACCTGCACAAGGCAGAGTTGGGCGTAGTAGGTGCGTTCGCGCAGAAATTCGGTGTCCACCGCGATGTACGGTGCGCCGCGAAGGGCCGCGCAGAATTCGGCGAGCGCTTCGGAGGTGGTGATGAGCATGGGCGCGTATATGACGGTGTCACGCTGCGTCGATGTCGATGCCCTGCCGAATGACCCGCCCTGGCATGTCTGCCCGCGTGTACGTGGGCAGCGCCTGGCCCGTCATGGCCCATGCCGATTCAGCCAGCGCCGCCATGTGGCCGATTCTTTCCTGAATCGTAGTTTCGGAGGCCTGCATCGCGCGATGATCGCTGGAGACTCGTCCGGACCAGGTCCGGCGGCTGCGGGCCGCACGCTGCTCAAAGGTCTCGTCGGCCATGCGCGAATTCTACTCCGGTTGCGACTGCGGTTGGGCAATCGCTGCGCGATTGCGTTTGCGGCATTGCACCGACGACGGCCCGCCGATGTCCAGCGGATTTGTCCCTCCAGCAGGCGGGCGGCGGCGGCATACATCATTGTGCTTACGACGATGCGTCAACGCGACGGAATGTCGCGTTGGTCACCAGATGGGCACCCATGTCAGCATGAACGCGACGTCTTGTCGCGTTGGCGGCGCCGCCAGCGCCCCGTGATACTCCCCCGCATGCTTCGCATCTTCCTGCCCCTGCTGACGGCTTGCGCCATCGAAGCCAATGCCCCAGGCGGCGCCTGCGCAGTGGAGACGTGGCATCTGGATCGCGACGGGGACGGGCATGGGGACGGCAGGAGCACCTTCTCCGACTGTGAGCCTCCTCCCGGGTATGTCGCGTCCGCGGATGACTGCGCGGACGACGACCCCAATCTTGTCGATGGTTGCTGGCCAGAAGGCGAGCTCGCGGCGGAGGACGCAGACGCGACCCTGACGGTCAGCGGGCCGTCGATCACCACGGCATTGCTCCCCAACGCCGACCTCACCGGCGATGGTGCGCCGGACTTCGTCGTGAGCACATATTCGTTCGGCGAGGGCGACTACCCAAGCGCCATCTATGTCGTATCGGCCGATGCCGCGGGGTCTCGGGAACTGGTGGACGCCGCCGTGGCCGTGTTTGGCTCGGGAGAGGAAGACTATCTGGCGGTGGAGTGGCTGGCGTCGGGAGACCTGAACGGAGACGGCTTCACGGACCTCGTCTACGGCGAAAATGGAGAGGACGTCTTTGCGAGCTTCGGTCCGTTCGCCGCGCAGAACTCCCTCGGTGCGGTGTGGCTTCCGGATTCGCAGGCGGACGCGGTTGCGGTCGCGCCCGACACCGATGGCAGCGGGAACGACGAGTTGGTCGTGGGCGTAACCGCGCCTTCCGCAGACGAGTCCATCTTTGCGTACGTGCTCGACGCCGTTGCGCCGGGGGATGCGGCAATCGTCGATCGCCCGTATGCCGCATGGCGTGCAGAGGACGGTTCGACCATCGCCGTGTCGGACATCGCGTCGGGCGAGGACCTCGATGGGGACGGCATCGGAGATGTCGTCCTCGCCGCACAGTACGCGGGTAACCTCAGTCAATACGCGATGGTCTACCCGGGTCCACTCGCCCGGGATCGGATGCCCGATGACGCCATCGAGACGCTCTTTCCGCCCGACGGCGCCGAGATCACCGCGCTGGCGTTGACGCCCGACATCGACGGGGACGGTCTTTCGGACGTCGTCACCGGCCACGCCGGCGCGGCCGTCGACGGCAAGGCGGAGGCGGGCGTGGTGGTGGCATGGGCGAACATCGGGAGGGAGGCCGTCACGTTGGCTCTGGTCCAGGGCGATGCTGCCGATGGTTGGGTAGGGCTCGACGTGGGCGGCGCAGACATCGACGACGACGGCGCCGTTGACCTCGTCGTCGCGGGCCGTGGCGGTGCTGTGTCGCTCTATTTCGGGGCCGTCCGCGGCGTGCTGGAGGCGGCTGACGCCGACACTACGATTCCCCAGCGGGAGTACGGCTTGGATGACGAGGTCAACCGTATTCTCCTTGGCAACATCGCCGCCGGACCCGAAAGCGACCTGACGGTCGTGCGCCCCAAAGCCGCATCGACGTTCTACGGCGCCCGCCGCTGAGGCTTCCGCGCGGCGGACCGTCGATTCGAGGTACGCTGCCGCGATGCGCACGCACGCCCTTCCCTTCGCTGTCCTCCTGCTCGCCGGTTGCCGCGCCGACGGTGTCACCAAATACATGACGGAGGACGACTACGCTTCGGATGACACCGACACCGCCGACACCGCCGACACCGCCGACAGCGCCGACACCACCGACACCACCGACACCGCCGACACCGCCGACACGGGTGAGGCATGCACCCCCGAGGTCTGTGACGGCCTCGACAACGACTGCGATGGCGCCATCGATGAGGCCGACGCCACCGACGCGCCTGTCTGGTATGGCGATGCCGACGCGGACGGCTACGGCGCTGGCCTGGCGGTTGCCGCGTGCACCGCTCCCGAAAGCAGCACCGACAACCCGGACGACTGTGATGACAACGACGCCACCGTCCATCCCGGCGCCGAAGTCGCCTGCTCGAGTGCGGACGCGAACTGCGACGGCGCCCCCGACGACGTGGACGCCGACGGGGACCATTTTCTCGGCTGTGAAGAGTGCAACGACACCGACGCCACCGCATTTCCCGGCGGCTCGGAGGCGTGTGACGGCGTGGACGACGATTGCGATGGCACCATCGACGAAGACGCCTCGGATATGCACCGTTGGTACACCGACGGCGACACGGACGGCTACGGTGCCGGCGCCGCGACCCTTTCGTGTGATGCACCTGCCGACGGGGTCGCCAACGCCGCCGACTGTGACGATGCCGACGCCGCCGTATTCCCGGGTGCAACGGAGCTGTGTAATGGCATCGACGATGACTGTGACGGAGACATCGACCAGGACGCCGTAGACACCACCACCTACTACATCGACTACGACTCCGATGGCTACGGCAACGCGGCGTGGACGGACGGTGGGTGCAGCCAACCGGCCGGGTACGTTACCAACGCCGATGACTGTGACGACACCGACGACCTTGTGAGCCCCGCCGGTACGGAGCTGTGCAATGGCTACGATGATGATTGCGACTCGCTCGTTGACGAACCCGATGCGCTCGATGCGACCACCTGGTACGAAGATCTGGATGGCGATTTGTGGGGCAATGCGGCCGTTTACGATGTGCAGTGTGAGGCGCCCACCGCTTGGGTCGATGTCGACGGCGATTGTGATGACACCGACGCGACCGCCTACCCCGGTGCCGTGGAGCGTTTCGACGGCGCGGATGACGACTGTGACGGGAGCGTTGATGAGTTCACCTGGATCGGCACCGGGGCCGATGGCGCCCTCGATGTGACCGGCACGACCACCCTGGGCGATGCATGGGCGGTTGCGGCGATTTCGGGAGCGGACGTGACCCTGATCGACATGGTGAGCCTTGCCGTTGGCGATGAAGTGCTGATCATCAACATGCACGGCAGCGACGCCGCTCACTCGCGGGTTGGGACCTATGAGTTTGGGTGGGTGGCGGCCGTCTCCGGCGCCGACGTCACGTTGGAAACCGCGGTGGTGGAAACGTACGGCGAAGTGGACAACACGGATCTCCTCGATCAAGCCATTCAACTCGTTCGCGTTCCCCAGTACACCGATGTGGGTGTAGCCGCCGGCGGCGTTTTGACGGCGTTGCCGTGGGATGGCGAGACGGGCGGCGTGCTGGCGTTCCGGGCGAGCGGAACGGTCAGCGTAGCCGACGGTGGCATGATTTCGGTGGACGAACTTGGGTACGCGGGCGGGGCTACGGGCTCGTACTACAATGCGGACGGCTACCAGGGCGAAAGTTACGCCGGCGTGGGTGATGGTGGTCTCGATTCTTCGTCGGGCTTCTACGGCAATTGGGCCGCCGGGTACTACCTCGCCAACTACGGTGGCGGCGGCGCGCTCATCACGGGCGGCGGAGGGAACTACGCGGGCGGCGCTACGAACGGCGATGGGTGGGATGACGGCACCTACGGCGGCTACCCGGAGTCGGTGGCGGGCGATGTCTATGGCACCGCTGCGCTGACGACGCTTTTCCCGGGTTCGGGCGGCGCGGGCGTGTGGCGTGGGCTGTCGTCTCCGGGGCCGGGCGGGGATGGTGCTGGCATCGTCTACATCGGTGCGAGTGCTATCGATGTCGCCGGCGCGGCGGGAGTGAGCGCGGTGGGCGGCACGACGCCGTACTGGGCAACGGGCGCGTGGACCTACGGCGCCGGCGGCGGGGCCGGCGGTTCCGTTTGGCTCGTTGCGGACACGCTGACGCTGGCGATGGCCGCGGTGGACGCCTCGGGTGGATTTGGCGAGTCCACCCACATTCGTGTGGGTGGGGATGGCGGCGAGGGTCGCATTCGTCTCGATTACAACGCGGTCAACGGTGCGTCGTATGGTGGCGGGTCCGATGCGGCTGCGGCCGACGACGCCAGCGAGCCGGACGCGGCCTGGCGCGCGGCGCCGTAGAGATGCTCGCGGCTGCGACGCTGCCCCTGGCGTTTGTCCTCCTCGGACTTGGCAACACGGTCGGCTACCACCGCCTCTTCACGCATCGGGCGTTTCAGGCCACCCGTAGCCTGCGTGCGGTTCTGGCCGTACTTGGGGCGCTCCACTCCGGACCGCCACTGCTTTGGATCGGACTCCATCGCCTTCATCATTTACGCTCCGACGACGTGGAGGACCCGCATTCTCCCCGAACCTGCGGCCTCTGGTGGGCCCATTGTGGCTGGCTGATCGGGCCTGTGGCCGTTACTCGAGCCGGCGCGATCCTCTCCCCACTGTTTGCCCTGTCGGGCTTCGGACAGCAGGGACTCACACTGGTACACGATGTCCGCCGGTTGCTTGGAAAGAACCCGTCGACGTGGCTGGCCGTGTGTCCGGATTTGGTGGCCGACCCGGCGCTTTCCCTGCTCGAACGCCCGCTGGTTTGCCCCGCATTGTTCGCGGTGCAGCTTGGCACGGCGTGGGCGGTTGGCGGACCACTTGGGGTCCTTTGGCTATGGGCGCTGCATGTGAGTCTCACCAACGCGAGCTGGGCGGTCAACTCGATTGGGCATGGCCGGCCATTCGGTCGCGCCCCGCACGACACTGGAGACGGTTCCCGCGATGTGCCCTGGCTCGCGCCGTTCACGCTCGGCGAGGCGTTTCATAACTCGCACCATCGTTACCCACGGAGTGCTCGCCACGCGGTCGGCGGCGGTTTCGACCCTTCGTGGTGGGTGATCCGCGGGCTGGTGGAGGTCGGACTGGCCAGCGGGCCGTGGTTGCCGAGGGGCAACGACGGTAAGTCGTCGTCCAAAAATATCATTGAAATCTGAATATCGTATGTTCGAATTTCCATGACGCTCCTCTGCCATCACCCCGCGCCCCGATGCCTCGCTGCCAGTTCCCGAGCGGCGTCCGCCCGTTCTTGCTGGTACGCCTCGATCGCGATGAGCGCCGCCAACTCCAGAGCGGCGGCCACCTCGGCGTCCACGTTTCCCGTTTCGTCGGTGAGGACGGCGGCTCGCGCCAGGTCGATATCGAACTGGGTCCAGGCGTTGGCGGACGCGCGGCAGGGCGTCAGGAATGCAAGTGCCATCAGTTCCAGCACGCGGCGCCCGTGCGCCAGCGCCAGTGAGCGCTCCAAGGTGATCCCGGCTTCCGCGTACCGCCCCTGTGCGATCCGAATCAGGCCCACGTTCAGCAATGGGATGGCGGCAGCGTTGTGCCCGGTGGCCGCGAAAACGTCGTAGGCGCCGGTATAGGCTGCCTCGGCGGCGTCGAGGCGGCCGGACGCGCGCTCGACCTCGCCCAGGTTGTTCAGGCACTCGGCGCCACCCGCGCTCGTCATCGCGGCGTAGAGGTCGGCGGCTTCCTGTAAGTACGCCCGCGCGGCGTCCAAACGCCCGCGAAGGACTTCCGTCCCTCCCAGTTCCTTGAGGTTGTCGGCGAGCCCCCGCGGTTGAGCGAGCCTGCGATTGATCTCCAGCGCCTCCACGAGCAGCGCGGCAGAGCCTTCCAGATCTCCGAGTTGGCGTAGAAGCGTGCCACGCTGTTCCAGGCAGCCGGCGAGGTTCTCGTCGTCCGCGGCGCCTTCGGCGAGGAGTTGCGCCTGCGTGAAGATCGCCTCTGCCAGCGCCAGGGAGCCGGCCTTGGCAAGCGCCATCCCCCGATAGCGCAGTGCTCGCGCCCGTAAATCCGGCCACTTTTGCAGGCGCGCCATCTCTGCCGCCCGCGCGCTCGCACGCTCTGCCTCGGGAAGGCGTCCCAAGCCAGAGAGCGTACGGACGCCCAGGAGCGACGCTTCCCCCCGGCGCCTATCCCCCGCCGCCATCGATGCATGCGGAAGAATTCGCTGCTCGAGCAATTCGATGATCGGCAGCGCTTCCCGAAAGGAGAGCGCGTCCACCCGCCGAAGGGCGGCAAGGAGCAGGGCGTCGCACGCGCCCAGCAGATTCCCCGCTTCCAGAAGATGCCGACCGATGCGCGCGGCCTCCGCTCCGCGCGCGGTGAGCACCTCCGCGCAAGTCCGGTTGAGGTCGGCCCAACTCCCGGCGTCACGCGCTTGCGCCTCCACTGTTTCCCGCACCAGGCCGTGCGAAAACCGCCAACCTCCGTCCGCGCCCTCCCACAGGCGCGTGCGGGTCAGGCCGTCCACCAACGCGACGTCCACCCCGTGCCCGAGCGCGCGCACCGCGGCGGACCACTCCTCCGCGACGACCTGTTGACCGAGCGCGGCGGCGATGTAGAGCGAAGCACGCCCATTCACGCCGGCCCCGGAGAGCGCGCGATCGATGGCGTCCGTCCACAGCCCCGCGATATCGTCGGGCAGATCACGTGCGGCGGCGGCGGTCGGCGTGAAGCCGCGGGCCTCGGCGCGGAGCACGCCACGCCGGGCCCAATCGCGAACCAACTGCACGGCGAAGAGCGGGACGCCGCCACTTCGGCGGACGACGTCGTCGGTCGTGGCGTCGTCCAGTACGAGGAAGGTGCGAACGACCTCTGCAAGGTAGTTCGGCGTGAGCGGCTCCACGTCGATGCGGATCACGGCGGGCAACGCCGCGAGCGCTTCGATCTCCGGGACCGGCGGCGCGCCCGGCATGGCCGACGCCACGACCAGCACCAGCACGCGCAGCGGCGGCCCCGCCGACTCCAACAAATAACGGGCGAACGCCACGGCCTCCGGCCCCCACTGCGCGTCGTCGAGCACGAGGATGACCGGCCGCTCGGCCGCGATGCGCGCGATCAAGATTCGGAGGACGCGATGCCGCCAATTCGCGCGGTCGTCATCGGGGACGTGCACGGGCGCCTCACCCCGCAGGAGCGTGACGAGGTCCGGCGCCGGGCCGGAGAAGCCGAGCGCGGAACCGAGGCGTTCCTCCAGCGCGTCACCGTCCAGACCCGCGGTGCGCAGCCAACGCTCCGCCATCGCCGCGAGGCCGTGTCCGTGTCCTGCTGCGAGGTCATGGTAGACGGTGAGAACCTCGGCGGCGCCAAGCTCATCGGCCCGCTGGGCAACGGCGCGGGCCAGGCGCGTCGTGCCCACCCCAACATCTCCATGCAGCGTCACCACGGCGGGCCGACCTTCGGCCGTCACCCGCGCGAGCGCCTGCCATACCCTTTCCCGCCCCGGTTCGCGATCGACCAGCGGGAAGGTGCGTAGCTCGAAGAGGCCGAGCCCCGCGCCAAGGAGCCGTGTGGAGGGGCGGAGGGCCGGCGCCGAGCGCCACGCGTCCTTGGCCCCCGACATCCCGCCGATCGTCGGGATCTCATCGTCGTCGTCGACATCATCCAGCAGCAGCGTGGCGGCTGGCGTGCGCGGAACCACCGTCTTTTGACTGCCTCGGGGCGCCCAGGGCAAGGCGACGAGCGCCTTTGCGGCGTCGGCTGCGCGTCGGTAGCGATCGTGCGGATCTTTCTCCAAAAGGCGGCGAAACCACTCCTCAAAACCCACGGGCACGCCGAGACCCTCGGGTAGCCGCGGCGGCTCACAGGTGACCTGCATGCGCGCCACGACTCTCGGGTCGGTGTCGTAGAAAATCGCCGTCCCCGTGAGGAACTCCCAGGCCATGCAGGCCACGGCGTAGAGGTCGGTCCAAGGCCCCTGATCGCGCCAGCGGCTCTCCACTTGCTCGGGCGCCATGAAGTACGGCGTGCCGGCGCCAAGCCAGGCATCCTCTTCCGTCAGGCCCTCGAACAGTCGGGCCAGGCCGAAGTCCGTGAGCATGAGCCCGGTGCGGAGGTCGTTGTGACTGCCGCTGAGCACGTTGGCAGGCTTGATGTCGCGATGGAGGATGCCGCGCGCGTGGGCGTGGGCGAGCGCGTCGAGCACGGCGAGGACGACGTCACGGGTGTCTTCTCCGCTGAGTGGGCGGCGGGCGAGATCCATCGACGGCCCCCCGGCGAATTCCATCACGCACCACGGCGTACCGACCGGGTAGATCGCGTCCGGACCCGGCACCACCTCACCGTAGTCGAGCATGGTGACGATGGCGGGGTGGTCGAGCTGGGCGACCACGCGCACTTCATCACGGAAGGACTCGCGGAGCTTTGCGCGGGCGGCCCATTTGGGTTGGAGGAATTTGATTGCGACGGGCACGCCGGTGGCGACGTGCACGCCACGGTGCACGCTGCCGAACCCGCCGGTACCCAGCAGGTCGCCGATTTGAAACGGGCCGACGCGCACTAGGGTTCCAGCGGATCCGTCTCGATGGTGGTGGGGGTGTAGTCCAGAACGATGTCGAGGCCGAGGTCGTAGGGCTCGACGTCTCCGATAACGGTTGCGCCACCCTGCGACAGCACCTTGCCGCCGCCGATGTCTTCGGGGCCGGTGCCGCCGATGGTCACGTTCAGGTGGCTTTCTCCGACGCCATTTCCGGAAAGGAGCACACCCGAGCGCGCGGTTCCATTGATGGTGATCGTATCGAGCGCCGCTTCGAAATACGGCTCTTCCCAGTTGTCGTCCACGGCGCCATGGGTGACAACGATGCCATCTCCTGCGCGGTTTTCAGAGTCCACGATGTCGGAAACCAGGGTGTCCGACACCGTGACGTCATTCAGGGTGAGCAGCCCCGGCTGGAGCGCGAAGATGCCGGCGTCGTGATTGCCGGTGAACACCCCGCGCGTGACGGACAGGAGCGCCTGGCCCTGCATCTGGATGCCGCGGCCGAAGAACTCGTCGGAGGTGGCCATGTCAACGACTGCGGCGGTGTCGTTCACGGTGACGTCCGACATCGTGACGATAGCCTCGGAGCCATCAACGAGGATGCCGGCGGTGGTTGCACCGTTGACGACGGCGTTGGTCATCGTGACGGTTGCGCGTTGCAGGGCAAAGCCGTACCCGCCGAACCCGTCCGCGTCGGCTTTGGGGTCGGTGACGCTTACCTCATCCATGATCACGATGGTGTTCGACCCGTCGATCACGACGCCGGCGCGGGTGCTTCCGATGACCGCTACGTCGGCAATCCCGACCGTTGCCCCCTGCCACACCCAGATGCCGCGCTTTCCGCCTTGAATCGTGAGGCCGGCGACCTGTACACCGGTGGCTTCCGACACCTTGATTCCCGGATCGTCCTTGTCGGACGGCGCGATCGTCACTTCCGCGGAGCTGCAGCCCTGCAATGCCAGTCCGTTGTCGCTCAAACCGGCCACATCCGCGGCGAGCGCCAACGATTCTGCGTACGTACCCGGCCAGAGCGCAATCCCGCGCGCTGCACCCTCCACGCGGGTCATGGCCAATGCTTCTGCGATGGTGGCGAATGGCGCCTCCGCGGACCCATCCCCCCCGATGTCGGCGTCATCATTGACGTGCAGGGTGCCCGCCTCGAGCGTGATCTTTCCCCCAATCCCCGGACGCGCAGGGGGCGGGGATGTCGGTACCGGAGTCGGTGTCTCCGGCGGAGTCAGCAGGCGAGGTCTTTCCGGGGTTGCCTGGACCCGTGCAAGCGGAAAGCAGGAGGGGGAGGACGGCTCCAGCGAGCGGCAGCAGGAGTCGGGGCGATTGCATTGAGAGCCTCCAGAGAGGAAGATATCCGCGGCGGGTAGTCGATGCACGGGAGTTTACTGCGGTTGCGACGGGTGGGCTTCCGGGGGAGGGCTGGCGGGTGGTGGTAGCGGGAGCATCAACGTGCGCCACGAGGGAACAACCGTCGGTCCCCGATTCGTGCGGGAGCGGTTGGCGCCGCTGGTCCGGCGCT
>CAMAWH010000087.1 GCA_945861635.1 Klebsiella pneumoniae
GTTCTTCGGCAAAGTGGCTCCTATCCACGGAGGATGTGACCGAGGTGGTCACGCCGGGAGGCGAGGAACGCCGACATATCCGGATGCGGCGCGACGCGGAGAGGAATGCGCTCCACGACTTGCAATCCGTAGCCTTCGAGGCCGACGATCTTCCGGGGATTGTTGGTGAGCAAGCGTAGTTCCCGAATCCCAAGATCGCGTAGAATCTGGGCTCCCGTGCCGAGGTCCCGAAGCGCGTCCACCTTGGCGGGTGTGGCGGTTTCTGGCGCAATGTGCTCACGAATCCGGGCCAATGTCGTCTCCCCGCCACCGTCGATGTGCAGGTACAGCAGCGCCCCCGTTCCGTCCGCCGCGATCTGTTCCATCGCACCTCGGATCTGCGCGCTCGAATCGGAGGTTGTTGCCCGGAAAACGTCCGCTGGGGCACACGCCGTCTGAACCCTGACAAGCGTCGGAGCCTTCCCAACGTCGCCTCGCCAGATCGCCATGTGGAGGCCGCCACCCGTCGCGCGATAGATTCGACAGTTCCACTCCCCAAGGTCTTCGGTGGAAAGCGTCGTATCGACCTCACACGTGACGAGACGTTCGTGCGACAGCCGCCACCGAACAAGGTCGGCAACCGACACGATGTGGAGGCGATGATGCGCCGCAAAGATTTCGAGATCGGGCAACCGCGCCATCGTCCCGTCTTCGTTCATGATTTCGCAAATGACCCCGCTCGGCATCAGGCCAGCGAGGCGGGCGAGGTCGACGCTCCCCTCGGTTTGGCCCGTTCGAACCAGCACACCGCCGTCACGCGCTCGGAGCGGGAACATGTGGCCGGGCGTCACCAGGTCGTCGGGACCGCAAGCCGACGAGATTGCGACTTTTACGGTTTGCGCCCGATCCGCCGCTGAAATTCCTGTGGACACGCCGGCCCGGGCTTCGATCGAAACCGTGAACGCCGTCGAAAATGGCGACTGATTGTTCGAGGCCATCATCGGCAACTGCAGGCGCGCAACCCTCTCTTCCGTCAATGTGAGGCAGATCAGCCCACGGGCGTGGGTGGCCATGAAGTTGATGGCGTGGGGCGTAACCATTTCGCTGGCCAGCACGAGGTCTCCCTCGTTCTCGCGGTCCTCGTCGTCCACAAGGATGACCATACGACCCGCGCGTACGTCCTCAATCGCGACCTCCACCCGTCGTTCGGCGCTTGCTGCCATGACTTCGAAATCCATTCTCACTCCGTCGTGAATCCGTGCAGGCGTAGTTTTTCGGCGAGACCGGGCGCCAACAGGCGCTCCACGTACTTCGCGAGAACGTCGATCTCGATGTTGACCACACTACCGGATCGCAAGGTATCGAGGTTCGTAACCGTCAGCGTGTGGGGGATAAGACCCACGGAAAATGACGTATCATCAATGTTATTGACGGTAAGGCTCACGCCGTTGACACATACCGAGCCTTTCTCCACAAAATATCGCAAGAGCGGCGCTGGTAGGTCGATCACGATTCTTGTGAAGGTTGGACCCCGGTTGATTTCGCGGACCCGCCCAATTCCATCAACATGCCCTTGTACGATGTGACCACCGAGCCGATCTACAAGACGCAGGGCACGTTCCAGGTGGATGCCACTCCCCGGTGCCAAGTTTTTCATGGTGGTTCGCCGTAGGGTCTCCTCCCCGGCAACTACCTGGAACGACCCTGACCCCAACTCCACCTTCTCGACGGTGAGGCACACCCCGTCACACGCCACCGACTCGCCGAGAACGAGATCGTCAAACGGACATGCAATCACGATGTGCCGGCCTGTCCCGTGATGCGAAACGGCGCGAACGGTGCCCAAGGCCTGCACCAATCCGGTAAACATCAACGTTCCAGGCGGAGATGCAGGTCGTCTCCCACGGGGGTGCACCGGACGAGGCGGAACGCCGGGGCGTCCGCCAGCGAGTAGCCCGGACCCGCGACGAAGCCCGGCCCGCCCACGAGAAGGCGCCCATTCATGAACAGCTCAATGCCATCCACCACACCGGCGTCGAGCATGGCGCGGTGGACTCGGCCACCGCCCTCCACAAGTACGCGATGTAGACCCCGGGCCGCCAGGCTTCGCAACACCGCACAAACGTCGATGCCGCCCGCCGCACGCGGCACGCGAACAACTGCGCCGAGGTTCCCGGCATCCGGCGCGTCCTCCGCACAATATACGAGCGTGCTCGGCGCCAGGATGGCGGCGTGCGGCGGCGTGCGCAAGTCCGTATCCAGAACAACGCGCACGGCGTCGCGACCTCCGGCAATTCGCGTCGTAAGGGATGGATTGTCGGCGAGCACCGTGCCGACCCCGACAAGTACGGCATCGTGATGATCGCGGAGCCGGTGCGCCGCATCGCGGGCGGCAGGCCCAGTGATCCATCGGCTCTCGCCAGCGTGCGTCGCGATGCGCCCGTCGAGCGAGACGCCGGCCTTGAGCGTGACCTCCGGGAGCCCTTCCGTGACCGCGCGCAGAAATCCCCTATTGATACGGAGACACTCCGCTTCCCGCACGCCGACGTCGACGATGATGCCCGCCGCCCGCAGTTCCGCGATTCCGCGCCCTGCGACCAGCGGAAACGGGTCCACCGTGCCGACGACGACGCGAGAGAGTCCGCTGGCCAGAATGGAGTGCGTGCACGGGGGCGTCCGACCGTGATGGCAGCAGGGTTCCAGCGTGACGTACATCGTGGCACCGGTTGCGACGCCGCCCATCCGCTGCAACGCGTGCGGCTCGGCGTGGTGCTGCCCCGGCGGCTGCGTCCATCCTTCGGCCAGGATGATGCCGTCGTGAACAATGATAGCCCCAACCATGGGGTTCGGTGCCGTCCTGCCAGCGCCGCGACGGGCAACTTCAAGTGCCATGCCCATGTAAAAGGCGTCACGTTCGGCGCTCACGAGGGCTCCGGTTTGGCGGACGATCGGGCCAGGAGCGGCTTGAGTACATCAAGGAAATCGGCCGGCGTGCGCATCGAGTGGTAGACGCTGGCGAAGCGCAGGTAGGCAACGTCGTCCAACTCCCGCAGCGCGTCGAGCGCCATGGCCCCGATTTCCGTCGTCGTCACCTCAACGGGGTGCCGAGAAAGGTCGCGTTCAACGTTGGCTACCGCCTCCTCCAGCCGTTCCTCCGTCACGGGGCGCTTCCGACATGCCAGGCGAAATCCCGCGAGCAGCTTGTCGCGATTGAAGGTCTGGCGCCGGCCGTCTTTTTTGACGACGTCAGGAAGGCGAAACTCGACACGCTCAAACGTTGTAAATCGATGTGCGCACTCCGAACACTCACGACGACGACGGATGGAGTCGCCTGCGTCACGCGAGTCCACAACCTTGCTGTCACCGTGTTGGCAGGCGGGACACTCCACTCACGTGCCGGGGACCGGGTGCCTCGCGGTCAGGGCGTGGACCTCCGCGCAAATGCGCGCCAACCGGTCCGCGTCCTGCCAATTGTCGAGCGCATCGACAATCCAGTCGGCAATCTGGACGGCTTCCGCGGCGTCACACCCGCGCGTCGTCAGCGCGGGCGTGCCAATCCGAATGCCGCTCGTCACGAACGGAGAGCGCTTCTCGTTCGGGACCGTATTCTTGTTCACGGTGATTCCTGCATGGCCGAGCGCGTCTTCTGCATCCTTGCCGCTGTAGGCCTTTCCACTGAGATCGAGGAGCATGAGGTGGTTGTCCGTGCCGCCGGAGACCAGCGAAAATCCACGCTCAGTAAGGCGTTTCGCCATGGCCTGAGCGTTGTCCAGCACCGCCTGCGCGTAGACCTTGAACTCCGGCCGCAACGCTTCCCCGAAAGCGACGGCCTTGGCCGCGATAACATTTTCGAGCGGGCCGCCCTGCGAACCGGGGAACACTGCAGAATTCAATCCCTTCATCTTATCCGCCTTCGCCATGGCCATTCCACCGCGCGGACCGCGCAGCGTCTTGTGCGTGGTCGTCGTGACATAGTCGCAATGCGGAATCGGCGACGGATGCAGGCCCGTGCAAACAAGCCCGGCAACGTGCGCGATGTCCGCCAGAAGCACTGCGCCCACTTCGTCCGCAATCGTCCGAAAGGCAGCAAAGTCCCACGTCCTCGGATACGCACTCGCCCCGGTGACGATGATTTTCGGTCGTTCCCGCAACGCGACGTCACGCACCTCGTCCAAGTCGATGAATCCGCGCGTATCCACGTGGTACGAGACGGCCCGGTACAGCTTTCCGGAGCTGTTCGCCGGCGACCCGTGGGTCAGATGTCCACCGTTTGAAAGATCGAGGCCGAGCAGCGTATCCCCCGGCTTGATCGCCGCGAGGTAGACAGCGGCATTGGCCTGCGCACCCGAATGCGGCTGCACGTTCACGCCGTCGCAACCGAAGAGCGCAATGGCGCGGTTTCGCGCGATGTCCTCCACGATATCTACGTTTTCGCAGCCTCCGTAATAGCGCTTTCCCGGCAAGCCTTCCGCGTATTTGTTCGTCAGGACCGTACCGAGGGCCTCCAAAACCGCCTCGCTCACGTAATTTTCGCTGGCGATCAACTCGAGATCTTCACGCTGGCGCCGCTTTTCGGCCTCGATGCACGCCCAGACTGCGGGGTCCTGCAGACCGAGCGGTGAGGTGGTCATCACGAGTCTCCTTTGGCGGCCATCATCTTGGCGACTCGGCCCGAATGGCGGCCACCCTCGAAATCGGTCGAAATGAACGCGTCCACAATGTCTCCTGCAAGGCCGACACCGACCACGCGCTCTCCGAGGCAGAGCACGTTCGCGTCGTTGTGTTGCCGAGTCGCGCGGGCGGAAAACGTGTCGGAAAGCACGGCAGCGCGCACGCCCGGGATCCGGTTCGCCGTCATGGCCATACCTTGTCCGGTGCCGCAAACGAGCAGGCCGAACGTCGCAGAGCCTGCGGCCACAGCCCGACCCACTTTCACCGCGTAGTCGGGGTAGTCGACGCTGGACGCTTCGTTGGGTCCGACATCGTCCACATGGAAGCCCTGTTTCCGCAAGCGTTCGACGAGTGCCACGCGAAGGCTCAAACCCGCATGATCAGATCCGGCGATGATGTTCACGGTCCCTCCCATTTCTTGAAGACGAGAGAGGCGTTGGTGCCCCCGAATCCGAACGAATTCGATAATACGACGCGAGGATGGGTAGCGCGCGCGACGCCAGGCACGTAGTCGAGATCGCACGCAGGATCGGGGTTCCGGAGGTGGGCCGTGGGAGGAAGAATGCCGGTTTCCAGAGCCCGGACGCAGGCCACTGCTTCGACGCCCCCGGCAGCACCCAGCATGTGCCCGGTGACGCTTTTGGTGGAAGAAACAGCCAGCTTCGCGGCGTAGTCCCCAAAAAATGTTTTGATCGCCTGCGTCTCGGTGGAGTCATTTTGGGGCGTCGAGGTGCCGTGGGCGTTGACGTAGTCAATCTCGTCGAGCCGGGTTCCGCCGGAGCGGAGCGCCATTGCCATGCATCGGATCGCGCCCTTTCCACCCGGGCTCGGTTGGGTTTCGTGATTGGCATCGTTTGACAACCCGTACCCCGTCATCTCCGCAAGAATGTGGGCGCCGCGCCCAAGCGCATGCTCCATCGACTCCAGAACCACGATGCCGGCGCCCTCGCCCATCACAAAACCATCACGTTGGGCATCAAACGGGCGGGAAGCGGTGGTGGGGTCGTCGTTGCGTTTGGATAGCGCCTTCATGACCATGAAACCTGCAAGACCAACCGGCGTAATCGCCGCCTCACTGCCACCTGCGATCACGACGTCCGCGTCGTCCATCCGAATTGCGCGCCAGGCCTCGCCTATCGAGTGGTTTCCGGTCGCGCAGGCGGTCGCGACGCACAGGCTCGGACCCTCCGCGCCGTACCGAATGGCGATGTGCCCACCGGCCAGATTCGTGAGCGCGCGCGGAATGAAGAACGGGGACAGGCCCCGGTATCCTTCCGCGTTGAATAGCGTGCTTCCGAGAACGATCTCTTGCAGGCCACCGATACCGCTGCCAACGTACACGCCGACGCGCGGGTCACCCTGCTCCGTCGGCGAGATGCCCGCCATGGCACACGCTTCGTCCGTCGCCGCGACGGCGTACTGGGCGAAGAGATCGAGACGTTTCGCCAGCTTTCTATCGAGCCTGCCCTCGGCGTCGAAACCCTTCACCTCCGCCGCGATGCGCACGGGGAAACCCGACGCGTCGAAACGCGTGACGGTGGTGACGCCCGACCGGCCCTCCACCATTGCAGACCACGTCGAAGGCACGTCGTTGCCGCAGGGAGTGACCGCGCCGAGGCCGGTTACGACGACCCTGCGAAACACGGCGCCTACTTTGCCTTATTGTCGATGTAGTTGATCGCGTCCTGGACCGTGGAGATCTTCTCCGCGTCCTCGTCCGGGATCTCGATATTGAATTCCTTCTCGATCGCCATGACGAGCTCCACGATGTCGAGCGAGTCGGCACCGAGATCATCGATGAACGATGCGGCCGGAACGACCTCCGTCTGGTTGACGCCGAGCGACTCGGCGATCAGGTCCTTTACGCGGCGAACAATTTCTTCGTTGGCCATGGGGCACTCTCCGAAGCGCCGGCACCTATCGGATGTCGCGAGAAAAAGCCACCCGGTCAGTTCCCGTTAACGAGGCGGCTGCCTGCGTGGTGCTTAATCGCGGCAAGCAGGCCCGCCTCCGAGCAGGAATGTGCGTACCGGACGGCGCTCGCGACGGCCCGCGCGTCAGCACGTCCGTGCCCGACGACCGCGATGCCGTCGACGCCGAGTAACAGCGCCCCGCCGATGGAGTCGTACGTGGTGCGCTGACGAAAGCGGCGAAAGGCACCCTGCAGGAGCCACCTTCCGAATTGTGCACCTGGACGACGGCGAATCTCCTCACGGAGGACGCGGCCCAACACCTCGACGGTGGCCTCGACGGTTTTCAACATCACATTTCCAACAAATCCATCGCAGACGAGCACGTCACACTCACCGCGGAGGGCACCGAGCGGCTCCACGTTGCCAATGAAGTCGATGTCGAGCGCCTCCAGTTCTGGAAATGCTGCTCTAACCTGTGTATTTCCCTTTCCTCGCTCCTCGCCGTTGGCGAGCAGGCCGACCTTGGGTTTTTCGATTCCGAGGACGGCGCGGGCGTAGGCGTCACCGAGAACCGCGAATTGGGCGAGGTGTTGCGGTTTGCAATCGACGTTGGCGCCGAGATCCAGCAGGACCAATTGGCCGCCATCTCGGCGCGGAACGACCGTCGCCAAGGGGGGGCGATCCACGCCTGGGACGCGACCGAGGATGTGGAGCGCGCACGCCATCGCGGCGCCGGAGTGGCCGCACGTCACCGCCGCGACCACCGAGCCGTCTCGCACCATCTCGAAAATTCTACGGATGGACGCGTCGGGTTTCTTGCGCAGCGGCGTCGACGCAGGCTCATCCATCCCGACGACCTCGGGCGCATGGACGACGTCGATGCCGCTCGGAACCTTTCCACGCAGCTTCTCTGCGTCGCCAACGAGTACGACAGGCACGCCCTGCCGAAACGCGATGGTCGCGCCCTCGATCACGATGTCGGGTGCGTTGTCCCCGCCGAACGCGTCAAGCGCGACGGGGCGCAGATCAGGCACCGGCGCGGGCTATTCGGCTGCGGGCGTGGTGTCGGCGTCGTTATCGGCGAACACCTTCACGCCACGGTAGGTGCCGCACGAAGGGCACACACGATGACGCTGCTTCACCGAACCGCAGGCCGGGCAGGACTCGGTTGCGATGGTGATGACGATGGCGTCGTGGGCACGCCGCATGTCGCGGCGCGAAGAGGAAGTACGCTTTTTGGGAACGGCCATGGGATTTTCCTATCGTGACGGTTTGAGCTGAGAAAGCACAGAGAATCGGGGATCGACGGAAACGGAGTCGGGTGTGCCAGCGGCCCGCCGCCACCGTTCGATGCAGGGGCCACTTTCGGATGGCTCTACGTCGTCGCACCGCCACCGAACGGGGCGTTCGACGCAGAACGTCTCCAGCACAACCCCAGCGAGGTCGATGGAAACGCCGTCGAACTCGCCGTACTCCGCGACGGGCGGGTCGACCTCGATCGGTGCGGCCGGCTCATCCGCATCGTCACCGGCGGCACGTTCCGGAACGGTGTCGATCGGTGAATAGAGGCAGTTCACGTCCGCGCTTACGAGGAGAGGCAACGGTTCTCCGCATCGGTCACATGGGACACCGGCGGCGCCGGCAATTTCCCCGCGAATGACGAGATGACGGCCCAATCGAGCCACACGGAGCTCGCCGGCGAGATCGGTCACCGGGCCGCCGAGGCCCTGAGCCGCGCCAACGCGCGCCCAATCACCGAGTTTGATGATGAGGCCGCGGGTCGGGATGCTGTCGAGCGGAACAATCACGCCGGACCTCCGATTGCCAAAGACGACAGACTGCGAGAGCCGCGGCGACTATCGCGCGGATGCAGCCACGTCAATCCCAGGCCGATGCTAGCTGAGTTCGGGGTGGCCGCAGGTGCGATCGCACCGTGCGACGTCCTCCCGATGGGGGGCCAGATCTGCCCAAGCAACCGCAAGCGCCCCTTCGCCACGTCCCGCTTTGAACGGGCAGCATCGTGCGGTTCCGTCGGGAAGCAATTCCAATCTTGACAGGACCGGACACCGGCCGCGGGTCCGCGGCGCGCCCACACCGTCCAAGCGTTCGATGCGCTCGATGATGGTGCGACTCGTTCGGCGAAAGGGCGCGGACTCGGCCTGATAGACGTCGATGGCTTCGTTCATGTAGGCGTCCGGCGGCTCACCCCGGAACGGGGAGGCGAGAGTGACCCCATCGGCGCCCTTCCCCCGCGCCCACGCGATAAGGGAGCGCACGCCGCGCGCCGTCCGCGCATCGAACGGGATCTCGATGACGACGCCGATCTGGGCAATCCGGGAGTGACGTGCGAGCACCAACGCGGTGATTGCCGCATCCGCCTCACTCGCCGTATCCCCGAGCACCGCCCCCTGGATCGCGTCATCCAAACCAGCGACCCGCAGGACGCACTCACCCAGCCCGCGATCCACGAGCTCTTCCGCCTTACGACGATCGAGCCCACGCGCGTTCGTGCGTAGCGACGTCGGCATTTCCAAACGATGACAAAATCGGATGATGTCGGGAAGCAAAGCGTGGTCCGCCCGAGCGACAATTCGCACGGACATCGCACCCGCCCATTGGACAACCTCCACGATTCGGGCCTGCCAACCGTCCAGATCCAGCGATGCATCCGGAACCGCGTTGGGGGCGTCGAGATCGTCCAGTCGAATGTCCAACCGTGCCGGCCGCTCACCGCGATTGAGGCGTGCGCGCGCGCGCGTGCGCCCACGGATGATGAGCGATTCAAGCAACTTCACGAAGTAGCCGACGCGGAGGCAATCATCGCGCCCTGCCTATCCCGCAAACCCCCGCGCGCACGTTATCGGGCCGGCGTGGACCCCATGGAGGACCGCATGCCCCGCGCGCTCAGGCCGTTTCTTACCGCTCAGGACATTCAGGCGCGAATGCCTTTACTCGCGGGCGAAATCGTGGCTTCTCTGCCGGACGCCGCACGTCGAGACGGCGTGGTCCTCGTGGGGCCCCTCAAGGGATGCGTCGTCGTGATGGCAGACTTGTCGCGCGCGCTGTGGGCATGCGGCCTACCCCATGTTTTCGATTTTCTCCGGCTGGCCAGCTACGGCGCTGGCACCGAATCTTCCGGGGTTGTCTGCCTTGAAATGGGCCTGATGCACAGCGTAGCCGGACGCCACGTCATCCTTGTTGACGACATCTGCGATACGGGCCGAACGTTGCAATTCGCGAGCCGCCACCTCATGGAATGTGGTGCTGCCGTGATTACCACAACGGTGCTGATGGACAAGCCCGCGCGGCGGGCTGTGCCGCTCAAGGTTGATCACGTGGGTTTCACCATTCCGGACGCGTTTGTGGTCGGCTACGGCTGCGATCTGGCGGAGAAGTACCGGGAGTTGCCCTTCGTCGGGATTCTCGGTCCTGACGAAGGATAGTCACCGAAGCCGGGTTAGATTGCCAGCGGCAAATGCTCTCCCTCTTCCTTTTCAGCTGTGGCGGCGATCCGGTGGCTGCGGACGTGCAGTCCTACGCCGTTGCGATGGACGCCCCGCTGCAAAGGAATCAGGCGCTCGCACAGCGTTTTCTGGACATTGCAAGCGGGGTGAAGAAGGGCGAGACCAGCGGCGAAAAAATCGCTGGTGTCCTAACTGGGGAACTCGTTCCCGAAGCGGACGCGCTCGTTACCGAGATCGCTGCCATTGCGCCGTCCACGCCGAAGCTGAAGGACGCCCATTCCATCCTCGTCAAGGCGTGGACCGACCGGTCCGGTGCTTACCACGCGATGGCCGACGCGTGGACGGTCGGCGACCTCCCGGCATTTGACGCCGCACAGAAGCGAAACCTCCAGTCAAAGTTGGATGAGGAGCGCTACTTCACGCACGCAAACGCGATCGCGGGTGAGTACGGACTCGTCATCGCGCAATATCCGTAGGGCGCGGTGTCGCGTGCGGCGATCCTACGGCTTTTCGAGGCGCGCACCCTGCCGGATCTCGTCGCGCGCGCCGATGAGGCGGGGGCCGGCGCTGCGCTGCTGATTCGCCTGGAACGCTGGCTCGATACCCCGAGCGGCCAGACCCTCACGCCAGATGCTGTGCGAATTTTGTACCGAACCCACTACGGAAAGTCGCTGCGCGGTTGGCTAGTGGACCCACTTGCCGTCGCGCTGATTCCGGGCCATCGGGAAGCGGTTCGCACGGCCGTGCTGGCGTACGTCAGCGACGATCTACGCGAGCGGCGCATGGGCCCGGGCGCACCCGGCCTTCAACCGGGCATGCCGGTTTCCGAGGTTGTGGCTTGGACCGCGGCCAAGATGATCCCACAGTACGCCGGTATTCCGTTCACGCGCGCCCAGATAACGGCAAGCGTGGCCCGGATCTGGGGCGCGCACGCATGGCAGACGCCCCTCACCCTTGCCCAGGTCATCTCCTCGCCGACTGCGCCAGCGCGCGCGGGTTGGTCGGAAGGCCGGCCGCCGCTCGCCGTCCAGCGCGCCGTGATCGATTTGCTGGAAGAAGCGGCGGACAAGGCGTTGGCGGCCACCGCCGCGGAGGCGTCACTTCCCCCACCGGAACCCCCAGCCGACCCACGCCTCGTTGCCGCGTGGGAGAAGTTGCGTGACGCCCGGGCGGAGATTCGGAAGGCGGTGGCGCCGCGACCGGTGGCGCACCACACCCTCGCGGTCAGTTTGGACCCGCCAACGCTCATTTACAATGAGTCCATCCACGCAATTTGCGGAGATCAGGCGTTTCCGACCGTGCGGATGTCGCTCGACCCGGGCACCCCGGCTGTGGCGTGCAATTGTCTGCGAAGTTCGCTTCCAACATGCGGACTGAAGCTAGCAGCGCTCACCAAGGCAATGGCAACGCTCGCGGACGCGCGAAACGCAACGCAGTTCGAGACGCTCGCGCATACGCTCAGCCGGCCGCCGTGGCTACGCATGCTCGACGAACTCGACCTCGGTGCCGCGCTGCCAACGCCGACACCTCGCGACGAACCGCTCGCGTGGCAGGTGCGCCGTGAACCCGACGGCGCGTGGACGCTCCGGCCGATGCGAATGAAATATCCGAAAAAGGGAGGCGTGAAGCTCGTTGGAGAGGACTGGCGCGGGCTCCGAGAATCGATCACGACGCTCCCTTCCGCCGTCGATCGCGAAGTCCTGCGGACATTGGTACCTACGGCCGCTTTCATGCCTGGCGCACGCCACGCCGTCGCTGACGCCGAACGCGTGGTGCCGGCGCTCGACCGCCTCGTCGGGCATGGCGGCGTCTTCCTCGCCGACGAACGGGTGCGCGTGCGGCGCGGCTCGATCGAACTCGTACTCGGGCATGCCGCGGGAAACGTAGAATTCACCGTGATGGTCGGCGGGACGCCGGTGCCCCTGGCGGAGGTGTTTGCCGCCTCCGCCCTCTGCGTTTCGGATGGAATCGCCGCCGTCGCAGCCGGTGGCGACATCGTCATCGCCTCGATCACCGACAGCCTCGCCCGAACGATTCGCACGCTCCACCGCCGCGGCGCGTTGCTTCCTGACAGTGCGTTGCCGGAAGTCGTACAGCGCATTCCTGCCCTCGCGACCATCGCGCCCATTCGGACCGACGCATCGCTCTCCCGGGAGCGCGTTGCGGCGCACATGCTCCTCGTCGTTCGCCTCGCCGCTGAGGGCATGGGGATCCGGACGACCCTTCGCGTCCGCGAACCTGGCGGTCTGCCGATGATCCCCGGTGAAGGGGGTGTCGAGCTGCTTGACGTCAACCATGGTGCCCTGCATGTGCGCGTGCGCGATCACGACGACGAGGTCGCGCGAGCCACCTCGTGGCGGGCGGAACATGCGTTGGGCGAGGAGACCGAGGCGTGGACCTTCTTCGAGGCCGACCCTGACCGAGCGCTGGACCTGCTCGCGAGCCTCCAGAAGGCCGACCACGGCGCGATCGTAGAGTGGGCGACCGCGCCCCGTCGGGTCGAGCGCACCGCCGTCGCGACTGATTTGCGCATTTCCGTGAGTTCAAAGCGCGACTGGTTCGGCCTGGGGGGCGCGTTGGAGGTGGACGGAGGGTCGGTTCCGCTCGGTGAACTCCTGCGGGCGCTGCGCGAGGGGCGTGGCTACGTCGCGCTCAGCGGCGATCGTTGGGTTCGCATCGAGGATCGGCTTCGAACGCATCTCCGAGCGCTCGCGGACAGAGCGGCGGATGGCCACGGCGCGATCAATGTGAGCCCGGTGCACGCGGCGGCTGTGGACGCCCTCGCAGACATCGGCGCGGACGTGCAATCCGACATCGAGTGGTCGGCCCTGATCACGAACTTCCGGGAGGCCGTGGAGATGGCGATCCCGCTGCCGGAGGGACTGTTGGCTGAACTGCGTCCCTACCAACGCGCAGGGTTCGAGTTTGCAGCCCGGCTCGCCCATTGGACGGATGGCGCCGTACTCGCGGACGACATGGGGCTCGGAAAGACCGTTCAGGCCATCACGCTGCTCTTACGACGACGCGAACTCGGCCCCGCGCTCGTGATCGCGCCAACGTCGGTCGGATTCAATTGGCTGCGGGAATGCGAGAGGTTCGCCCCCTCCCTCAACGTCCGCATGCTCCGCGGCAAGGGGCGCGCACTCGGGAACATCGGCCCGGGCGACGTTCTCGTCACCTCGTACGACCTCCTCGTTCGCGACGCGGAAGTACTGGCTGGCGTGGAGTTCGGGACGGTCGTGTTCGACGAAGCGCATGCCGTCAAGAATGCCGAGACGCATCGCGCGCGCGCCGCCAGCGATCTGCAGGCCGGTTTTCGCCTTGCCCTCACCGGCACTCCCGTGGAAAATCGTCTTTCAGAGCTTTGGAGCCTATTTCGCGTCGTCAGCCCCAGCCTGTTCGGAAGCTGGGAGCGTTTTCGCGAAAGCTTCGCTGCACCCATCGAACGAGACGGCGATCCCGAGCGCCGGGCCGCCCTTGCAAACACGATCCGACCGTTCATCCTCCGACGTTTGAAGCGAGAAGTTGCCCGTGAGTTGCCCTCACGCACCGAGGTGCAGGTGGATGTCGTCTTGTCTGCGGCCGAGCAAAAACGGTACGATCAGGTCCGCGTGGCGACGCTTGCGGCCCTTGCCGGACTGGACCCCGCTGTTCCCCCGGAGAAACGCCGCTTTCAGGTCCTCGCTGCGCTCACCCGCCTGCGCCAGTTGGCGTGCCATCCCAGCCTCGTCGACGACACGTGGACCGGAGAGTCGGCGAAGCTGATCCGCCTCGCCGAGTTGATCAGCGAGTTGCGCGACGAAGGCCGCCGCGCCCTTGTTTTTTCGCAGTTCACGCGCCACCTTGACCTGGCCGCGACCGCGCTCGAAAAGATTGGCTTTTCGATGCGCCGCATCGACGGTTCCACGCCTGAGAACGATCGGCGCGCCGAGGTGGACCTGTTCCAGCGCGGTGAAGGCGATGTCTTTTTGCTCTCGCTCAAAGCGGGCGGTACAGGCCTGAATCTCACCGCGGCAAGCGACGTGGTGTTGTTGGATCCATGGTGGAACCCCGCCGTCGAAGACCAAGCGGCGGACCGCGCGCACCGAATCGGGCAAACCCGCGCGGTCACGATCTACCGGCTTGTCACACGCGGCACCGTTGAAGAGCAGATCATCGCCATGCATGAGGCCAAACGAGATCTTGTTGCAGGGGTTCTCGACGGGACGGGGGGCGGCGGCACGCTCTCCGTGGAGGAGTTGTTGACCCTGATGACCGGGGCGGCGGGTTAGGCGCCGGCGCGTGAGAATACCATGACGACCCGACTCCGTTTCGCTCCCTCTCCGACCGGAGATCTACATATTGGCGGCGCCCGAACAGCGTTGTTCAACTGGGCGCTCGCACGCAAGCACGGCGGCGCGTTCGTGCTGCGGATCGAGGATACCGATGGCGCCCGGTCCACCCCGGAGTACGAAGCGGTCATCCTGCGGGAATTGAAATGGTGCGGCCTTGATTGGGATGAATCCGTAGATGTCGGCGGCCCTTTTGCCCCGTACCGGCAAACGGAGCGCATGGAGGGATACGCGGCGGCCGCCCGAGGGCTGCTGGCGAGCGGGCGGGCCTACCGGTGCACGTGCACCCGCGAGCGTTTGGACGCCGTCCGCGCCGATCAGGAAGCGAACAAAACGCGACCTGGTTACGACGGCCACTGCCGAGTCCGCCGCCATGAAGCCGATTGCGGCCCTCATGTTGTGCGGCTGCGGGTCGGAGAGGGCAAGACCATCGTGGATGACCTGATCAAGGGGCCGGTTACGTACGACAACGCCGAGATCGACGACCTTATTTTGGTTCGCACGGACGGGATGCCGACGTACAATTTCGTGGTTGTGCTTGACGACGTCGCGATGAAAATGACGCACGTCCTGCGCGGCGACGAACACCTGAACAACACGCCGAAGCAATTGCTGATCTACGCGGCGCTCGGTGCCGCGGCGCCGCGTTTCGGTCACGTGCCGCTGATTCTCGGCAAAGATGGCAGCAAGATGTCCAAACGCGACGGCGCAACCAGCGTCGCCGTATACCGCGAGCTCGGCATGCACCCTGAGGCGTTGATGAACTATCTCGCGCGCCTCGGATGGTCGCACGGAGACGACGAGTTCTACACTCTTCCCCAGTTTGTCGAGGCATTTTCTCTGGAAGGTATCGGCCTCAGCGGCAGCAAATGGGACATCGACAAGCTGACTTCTGTCAACGCCCATTGGATGCGTCAGTTGCCCATCGAAACCGTTGTTGATCGGGCGCGTCCCTTCTTCGAGGCGCGGGCCATCCGGCTGGATCAGCGCTTCCCAGCCGTCGTCGCTGCCATGCGAGAGCGGAGTAAAACGCTGGTCGAACTCGCGGAAACTAGCGCGTTCTTCTTCGTTGCGGACACGGCCGTCACCCGCGACGCGGAGGCGGTCGAGCAGATCCTGGCGCCGGCCGCCGGAATGTTGGCCGAGCTGGCGGAGGCGTTGGCCGACGTTGAGTGGGTGGAAGCCGCGCTTGAGGTCGCCGTTCAGGCCTATTGCGTCGTAAGGTCGTTGAAGCTCGGCAAGGTCGCTCAGCCGGTCCGCGTCGCCCTTTCCGGGCAGAAGGCCGGCCCGGGGCTGTTCGTGACACTCGCGTTGATCGGGAAGGAGACGGCGCTTCGCCGGATGCGGGCAGCGGGAGGTCGCGGCGCTTGACGGAGGGGCTCCCGGGCGCTACTTTGCCGGCGCACCTTTGAGGTGTAGTGTAATTGGCAACACGTCTGACTCTGACTCAGAAGACTCTAGGTTCGACCCCTAGCACCTCAACCAATCTGATTTTCCGCGGTCCCATCGTCTAGAGGCCTAGGACAGTGCCCTCTCACGGCATAGACAGGGGTTCGAATCCCCTTGGGACTACCACACTGGCCCCTTAGAACGCAAGTTCTAAGGGGCTTTTCACTTAGCTCCGCCGGTTTTGTGCGCAACTTTTGTGCGCACTTCTGTACCGACTTCCGGAATCGTCTTGACCGCGCCCGCGAGCATGGGAGGTCCGGCCGCGTCGGGATTGCCTGCCTGCACACCGTCACTTTCGACGGCGAGAAGGCCCGCTACCCGCGAGGCGAAACGGGCGGCAGCGGCAGGGGCGCCAAGAGGAGCAGCGCAGCGCGGCCGATCGGGGTGATCGTCGCGATGGTCGCTGGCTGGAGACGAACGCCGCCGACCGCGTCAGACGACGTGACACCGGCTGACTGCGCCGACAATTGCGCCTGACTGGTTTCACTGTCCCATCCCATCGAAATCAACCTCTGGCGTGCCCTCGCATCCCACGATCGCCACCCGCATCCCATCGGCGACCACCGGGAGCGGCGAATGGGACGGTGTTTCGTCGGGGGGCCCGCCGCGGCGGGCCCCCCGTGCAGGATAGAGGCGGTGTTTGGCTCTACGCCGCCGGTCTCGCCTCCCGACGCCTGCGATCGGCGCCGGTCTGATCGGCACGTACCACCGCGCCTC
>CAMAWH010000088.1 GCA_945861635.1 Klebsiella pneumoniae
CCCGTGGTGCGCAGCATCGAACGCTTCGACGCGCAGATCGTCGCGCGACTCGCAGGGGCTTGGCGCCCGGGCACCGATCCCGCTGTGGGGGAGGGGCTGGCGTTCTTCGCCGCGGCGACGGGGCGGAGCGATTGGGCGTCGCGACTGCGCGGCTTCCTGTCCGACCCGGAGCCGCGGGTTCGGTGGGCTGCGGCGTCGGCACTCGGACTTGTTGGTCTGGTGGCTTCGGTTTCGGCACTGACGTCGTGCCTGCGGGATACGGATGCGGATGTCCGCGTCGCTGCGGTGGGTGCGCTAGGGCGGGCGGCGGCGCGGGCACAACGGTCCGATCTCGCTCGCACGGCGCTGCGCCCACTGTTGGATGATCCCGACGCCGGGGTGCGGGCAGCGGTCGCGCTCGCTTTGGCGGAGGGGGAGTAGGCGGCGTTGGTTGTGGGCGTTCGCGCTGCGAACGCGCTTGTTTGGCGAAACCGACGACTTCCGTCGTGCGGAATCCGGTGTGCAGGGCAGGAGGGTTGCGGAGGCAGCGGAGCGCGTGGATGGCTGGGCCGGGCTGTCGCGGCCGTCGTGTCCGCGCTTTCGCGTGTGGTCGGTGATGCGGTGCCCGCGTGGGTCGGTACGACGGGGAGTCCAGAGTCGTTTTTCGCGTTTGGCGCCCGCGGATTTGCGTTGCGACTCCGCCTGATGTTGGAGTCGCTGCCGGTGTTTCGGATTCGGAACGTGTTTGTCCCGCGGGATTATTTGTCGCGCGCGTGAGGAGCCCCGGCGCCCAACCGCCCCCTCACGGTCCCGGGTCCCCGTCTGGCGGTCCCGCCGTGGCAGGCGTGATCGCTGCGCTCGCACGGAGGCGCTCCGGGTAGGTCAAACCGGCCGCGGCGTACGCGACTTCGAATTCGCGTTCCAGTGTTTTCGCGTCGTTGGAGTGGAAGGAACCCGCCGCGCCCACCTTCGTCACGCGCCCGACATCCGGCACCCGCGCACCGGGGTCGGCGGCGAGTACCTCTTCCCGCATGATCTGAAACACGTAGTACGCGTCGGGCATCCGGCCGGGTCCCTTCCGTTTGGTACTGACCGGCCCACCCGGTCCAACGCCGGGTCCAACGCCGGGTCCAACGCCGGGTCCAGCGCCGGGTCCGCCGGGACCGCCGGGTCGAGTGCCGGGCGCCTTTCCCGGTCCAGGCGGCCCGCCTGGCCCGCCAGGTGCCGGTGCGGATCCCCCCGGAGTTCCGGCTGGTCCGCTCCCCCCCTCTGAGGATTTCTTCTTCTTGGAACCGGGTATCTTTCCGTCGTATGCCTTGGCATGGAAGGTAAGCGGGTCGGCGTCGAGGACGAGCGTGCGAAACTCGCCGGCGTCGAGTTGCCCGTCGGCACTGGCGTCCGCCTCTGCGAATTTGGGTCCGGAAAACGCGACGCGCGCGTATTCGGGCTCTGAGATCGCGCCGTTGTGGTCGGTATCCACCGCGGCGTACGTCGGTGCCAACGCGCCGTCCACGGTCCAGCGAGCCGTCGGTGCAGCCGGGCCGCACGCCACCAGCAGTACCATGAACGAAATCATGGCTGAACATCGAAATAGCCGTGCTCCCGCAGCGACTTTTTCAGGGACTCCGGCAGCGGCGCCGAGCGACGACTCGGGGGCGGGTCCAACGAAGCGAGCCAGGTCAACAGCTCCTGTCGCATCGGTTCCCGCTCGCTTTCGGGAAGTCCAACGCTGGTGGTGAACCCCGGACCGGTGAGGGAGGCGGTGCTGAGCATGTCGGGCAGGAGCGCGGCCACGGTGTAGAGGCCCGTGTAGGAAAGCCGGCCCGCGGGCCCGCGAACCGTCACGAGGCGCGTCAGTTGGTTCCCCTCTGTGTGCGCGTAGGGCCGGCCCTCGAACGGCTCGCCGCGAATGGCCGCCGCCAAAGAACGCCCGCGCACCCGGGCGGGAATTGTGCCGCCGGCAAGCTCGACCAGGGTTGGCATCACATCCACGAGCTCGACCAGCCCATCGACGTGTCGGCCGCCGCGATCTCCCCTGGGCATCCGTGCCATCAGGACCACGCGTGTTTCTTCCTCTTCCGCGCCGCAACAATGGCCGAACAGGCCGCGCTCCCCGAGCTGTTCACCGTGGTCTGAAAACACGACGATGAGCGCCTGATCGAGTACGCCCCGCGCTTCCAGATCGGCCATTGCGATGCCGAACATCGCGTCGGCATAGGCCACGGCGCCGTCGTACGCGCCGCGAATGACATCGAGATCGGCTTGCTCGACAGGAACGGGCTTGTCGTGCTCGCCGATGATCTCCGCGAGCTGCGCGCGGCCGTCCTCCGAGCGGGGTCGCAACACGGTGGTGTGGGCCCGGAGCATGCCGGCAAATTCCTTGTAGACCATGCCGTCGATCAGGCGTTCTGTCGCGGTGCGGGCAAGCTCCTGGCCCACGCCTTTGTAGGCAAGATCCGCATGCAAATAGCCGAACGGGGTCGGCTTCAGGTAGCGGGCGTGGCAATCGTAGCCGTGCAGAAACAGGAACCACGGCCGCGAGCGATCGAGTCCGTCGAGCCACGCCGTCGCAAGCGGAGTGGTGTGGTGGAGCGACCCGAAGTCCGGCCCCGAACCATAGGAAGCGAAGCCTTGCATCAGGTTTCGGTGGGAGGACAGATCGCCGCCCGCGACGTAAGCGCCGGTCTGGTAGTCGTACAGCGAGAGGACCGACGCCAACGTCGGGTGCTCCCGCATCAGGATGGGTTGGTAGTCGATCCCCGCTTGTTCGCTTGGGTATCGGCTCGTGAAAACGCTCGCGTGCGAGGGCGCCGTCTGGGTGGCCTGACTGTACGCGTGGTCGAAGACGACCGCCTCGGCGGCGAATTTGTCGAGGTTGGGGGTCAGACCGTTCGGGTTTCCGTAGGCCCCGACACGGTCCGCGCGCAGCGTGTCCATGGAGATCAGGACGATCGGCATACGCGCCGGCGTCGCGACGGGAACGGGCGCGTCGGCGCATGCGACCATCGTCACGCCGAGCACCAGCCAGAGGCCGACGGGGAGGGGCCGCAGGGGCAGCATTCCGCGAGTCTATCGCCGGCGAGCCATCCGCGTGCCCGTTCCTCGGACCCGTTCGACGGACGCTGACCGCGCAGGCGATTAGATCCCCCGCGTCCCTCCCGGAGTGCCCATTCGTCCGACCCTCCACCACCTCGGCGGCCTATCGGCGGCGTCCCTGCGTGACTTGCGTGATCGGGCGCTCGCGGTGCGGCGTGGACATCGGCCAGACGTCGGTCACGTTGGCACCGTGGCCCTGCTCCTCGCGGAGCCGTCTCCCTACGTTCGCGCGGCGATTGAGGCGGGCGCGGCGCTGATAGGGGCGCAGGTCACGGCCTACTCTCCAGACGAGGTTCTTGCGCTTGGCGATCCGTCCGTAGCGGGTGACCGTTTGGGACGCCTCCACAGTTGTATCGTGGGCGTCGGCATGCCACCCGGCCACCTTGCGGCGCTCGGTGAGCGGTCGCCAGCGCCGGTGCTCAACGGAGGAGATGCCTCGGGAGATCCGATCGGCGCACTCGCCGATCTTGCGACGTTGGAGGCAGCGCTCGGGCGCCTCGACGGTAAGAAGCTGGCGTGGGTGGGGGACACGTCGGGACTGCTGCACGATCTCCTTGTTGCTGGCTGTACGTGCGGGCTATCGGTAGCGGTTGCGCATCCGGTCGGTTTTGCCCCCGGCGCGGAAAAGGTTGCGTGCGCGCGGGACCGCGCGGCCATCGCGGGCGGATTCGTCCTCGTGACGACGGAGTTGGCCGAGGCGGTGGCCGACGCCGATGCAATTTATGTGGAGCCGTGGCCCGCTTCGGCCGTTGAGCGCTTCCGGCCGTTCGCGGTTCAGCGGCACACCGTTCGTCAGGCGCGCGCCGGCGTGGTCGTCCTGCACCGGTTTCCCGAGCGGCGCGGCCCGGAGCTGAGCGGCTCGTTTACGGAAGAGGCGAGTTGGCTGGCGCCGTTGCAATCGCGGGCGCGCGCTGACGCCGCTGCGGCGGTGCTGTGGAGCCTGCTTCAGGCGGACCCCCTGCGAAGCGTGCTACGGTAATGCCGATGCTCGACATCTACGAAGTCTCCCCGCGGGATGGCCTCCAGAATGAGGCAACCGTCGTGTCCACCGCAGCAAAAGCCGAGCTGATCGCTCGCCTTGTTGCCAGTGGCGTGCGCGATATCGAGGTGACCAGCTTCGTGCGCCCCCACTGGATTCCGCAGCTTGCGGATGCGGCGGACCTCGTGGCGGTGCTGCCTGCGGTGGCGGGCGTCCGCTACTGGGGCCTCGTGCCCAACATGCACGGGTTGGAACGCGCGGTGGAGAGCGGCGTCCGTTGCGTCGCGACGTTTTTGAGCGCGAGTGAGACGCACAACAAGAAGAACCTCAACCGCACGGTGCGGGAGAGCATGGCGAGCCTTGAGGAGGTCATCGCCGTCGCCAGGGATGAGCAGATTCGCGTGCGCTCGTACATTTCGACGGCGTTCGGTTGCCCCTACGAAGGAGACGTTTCGGTGGATGCAACGCTGCGTCTTGCCGAGCGCCTGCTTGCGGCCGGGGCAGACACCATCGCCCTCGGAGACACGACGGGCATGGGCAACCCCGTCCTCGTGGAGCGCCTCGTGACCCGCCTGACGGACGCCGGCATTCCGCTCGCCCGGCTGGCCATGCATTTTCATGACACGCGCGGTACCGCCCTCGCCAACGCGCTGGCCGCTTGGCAGCTTGGGATTACCCAGTTCGATGGCTCCGTTGCTGGCCTTGGCGGGTGTCCCTATGCCCCGGGCGCGTCGGGCAATGCCGCGACCGAGGATTTGGTCCACATGTTCGAGGCGATGGGCGTAGGTACGGGCATCAACCTGGCAGCCCTTGCGGATGCGGGGATTTTCGCGGCGGACACCCTGGGAAGAGAGCTTGCCGGGCGCTACCACCGCTACTGGCGGGGGGCGGCGCAGCGCCCACGCGTCGGGCAGTCCCGGTCGGCGTAGATGTCTCGCTCGTTCCTCAAGATCATCGCCGGCGCTCGCCAGGGACTCAACGTTCCGCTGCCGACGCGGGAGCCCCTCCTGATCGGCCGGAAGGAGGGGGAGCTGCTCTTGGACGACCCGCTCGTGAGCGGCCGTCACTGCCAGATCGTGCCCCGCGGGAACGAATTCGTCCTGCAGGATGTCGGCAGCACGAACGGCACGATGGTGGATGGGCGCCTCGTCAAAGAAGTCGTGCTCAAACCCGGCAATGAAATTGCCATCGGGAGTACGCGGCTCATCCTGTTCACGGGCGGCACGGACACCCAGAGTGAGGCCGACGAGCCCGCTATTCGCGAGCCCGTGTCCAACGCGGAGATTGCGTGGCTCCTCGATGAGGAATTGGTGGAGCTCGCGGGAAATCCGGAGCGGACGCGCTCGCCGGCCGATGTGATTGGGCAGGAACTACGCCTGCCTCCCGGGCTGAACGCGCTGGTCGAGTGCGTCGCAGGTCAGGACACCGGCAAGGTGTTTCGGTTTACCCGCGGAAACGTCAATATCGGGCGTAAGTCGGGGGAAGTTCCGCTTTCGGATGGTGAGGTGTCACGCCGTCACTCCGTCATCGAGGTTTTCGGCCGTGACATGATCTTCCTGCGCGATCTCGGCTCGACCAATGGCACCTATCACAATGGCCGTAGAACGTCGGTAAACCGACTTCAGAGCGGGGATACCATCGGCATCGGCAAGACCGTGCTGAAGTTGCACGTCACACGTTGAATCCGCGCGCGGGCGCGGCTACTCCTCGCGTTCGTCGAGGTCTTTCGCGCCCTTGATCATGCCGTCGACCCACAGGTTCAGCACGATATCGCTGTCGAGGTCGTCCGCCAGCACCGTCACCACGACCCAGCTCGCCTGCATGGAGCGGATCACGTCGCCATGCGGAACGAATGCCCAGAAAAAGTAGCTTTGGTCCAGAGAAAATAGATCCGTCGTGACGGTCGGCGGCTCCGTCGTCCAATAGCGATACGCGAACGCGGGACCATCCGGCGTGTCGTATCGGCGAAACTGCAGTTGCGATGAAATGTCGAGCTGAATGCCCATTCCGAGATTTTCCAGCGCGTGGCACGTGATCTCCAAGCGGTTGCAACTGCCATCGGCGAAGCACTCTTTTGTCCCGTCAATCGCCTCGTAGTCGTACTCGACGTACAGGTCGGGATGCAGCTCCTCGGGGTCCTGCATGACGGCATCGGCGAGCTCGCCGAGGTCTTTCGTGTGCTCGTACCCGACGGCAACGCCCTGGAGGCCGTCGAGATCGCGCTCGTCGACGCCAAGCGTGGCGATCGTTTCGTCGTCGAGGACGGTCACCTCGTATCCCTCCAGCGTCTGGTCGAGGTTGTCGTTCATCCAGCCGTCGAGCGTCGTGCTGCCTTCTACGATAGCGTCGGGATCGTCGTCATCGAGGTGGGCAAACATCCACCCGATCAGGTCCTCCAGCTCCGTTGGTGCGGTTTCCGGGGCCGCGCATCCGCCGAGCAACAGGGCCATGGTGAGGAGCAGCATGCGAGCGCCTACTTCTTCCCTGCCCAACGCTTCCAGGCTTCTCTTTCTTCCGCCGGTGTGCGCCCCTCTCGGTAGGAAAATCCAGCCATTCGTTCCAATGCGTGCATTGCCGACGTCGCGACAGCGGGATCGCGATCCTCAAGCGCCGCCGCAAGCGCCGGCGCCGCATCGTGCGAACCGATGGCGGAGAGCGCATCGACGAAATGTCGGCGTACCCAAAGCGATTGCCCGCGGTAGGTGTTTGTCGGGTCCTTCAGGGCTCGCGCGAGATCGGGCACCGTCGACGCGTCTTTCAGAAGCGCGAGTGCGTCCGCGGCGGCCGCCCGCACCAGAATCGCGGGGTCCGCCAGTTTAGAGGCGACCCTTCCCGACAGCGTGCGATCCACTCGCTCTCCGATGCCGCCGAGCGCGGCCATTCGGGTCGGCGCGTTCGGCGAGTCGAGAAACTCGATCAGCGCGGCGCGCGCTTCCGGCGAGGGGTTCGTGCCGAGCGCCCGGACGGCGACCCACCGTTCAACCGCGGGGGTGTCCTTGGACCGCGCCATGCGCAGCACCTCCGCCGTGACGTCGACCGTCGCAAGCCGGCCGTACGCTTCCTGCCGCAGGGCCAATGGCTGGTCACGATCGGCAGCCAGATGCAAATCCTCGGGAACGCCGGCGAAGCCGAGGCCGACCGCGAGGAGGAACACCTAGAACTCGTACGCGACGCGGGACTGGATCGTGTAGTACTGGCCGAACACTTCCCCCTTGTCGTTGGTGTCGGTGGCAAGGCGGGCGCTCGCCAGCGGAAGGCGGTCGGTGGCGTGCGCCATGCCGGCCTCCAGCGTCAGGTTGATGTGGTGGTCGGCAAAGTTGTGCTTGATCGCCACATCTGTCTCCCAGCCGAGGTAGTCGCTGGATGCGGTGTAGGTCGTGCACGTCACCGCGTCGCCTTCCTTGCACAGGATGCGGCTGCCGTCGGGCTTGTCCGGCCACGCCATCAGGAACGCCGCCGAAAACTCCCAGTTCTCGATCGGCCGATAGCGAACATTCGGAAAGATGTATCGGCTGTTGTAGACGCCTCCATTGCTCCACAATCCCTTGGCGCTCGGACCCCACGCGTTGGCGGTGGTGCGCGCGATGACCTCCTCGTACAGCAACAGTCCGACGTTGAAGTCCGGATGCAGCGGTCGGCCCGTGAATTCCACATCCGTCGGCTGATCATCCCCCGAGGCGTAGCCGTGCTCCATCAGCGCGGTCCAGTGTTCGTCCTGATACCCGGCGCGCAGGACATAGCCCCAGATGTCCGCCGTTTTGGCGAGCGGGTCCTTGGCGTCGGGGTCCGGGTTCGCCAGGGTGATGGCCCGCGTGTCCCCGCCAATGTGGAGAATCTCTCCCTCAAAGAGCGTGTTTTTGATCTCGGTCTTGACGTAGCCGTCGATGATCAAAACGTCGCTCGACGTCTCTCCCTGCAAGCGATTGACGACGTAGACGCCCGCCGTGATGTCGCCGACGAGATCCTTGGAGAGGCGGGTGCCTTCGCCTCGGTAGATGAGGACGTACACCATTTCGTAGACATCGTCTTGGTTATCCACCCACCAGGTATCCGTTCGCCGCTCGGCATCCCGCTCGACGGTGGTGCTGTGATCTTCGTCCGCGCTACATCCTGCGGCGCGATCGTCGGGGCTTTCCGGATCGCAGCCGTACCCGTAGTACTGGATGAGCGGATCCTCGACGAGGCGATCGACGCCGAACGCCGTGATCAGCGGCACGTCGTGGACCTTTCCCTTCCCGCCCGCCATCTGGGCGATGGTGGTTGCGACCGTGATCGGTCGGGTGGCGAACATGATGCGATCGTAGGTAGAACCGTACTTGTTTTCGCCAAACGTATCGTCGAAGCCGTTGCCCTCGTTGGCCAGGAGGCCCATGCCCCAGTTCGACCCCTGCCGCCCGACGCGGAAGAGGCCCACCGGCACCTTGAACTCCGTCCACACCCGCTTCAGTTGGAACGGGACCACTTCGGTGCCTTCAATCGTGGTTGTCGAGGGGTCCGCGGCAAACAGCGAGGTGCTGGCAAGGGAAGCGTTGTCTCCCCACACCACCCCGTCCATGGCGTCGAACATCATGAATACCTTCGCACGATCCTCGAAGTTGAGGCCCGGTTGCATCCGGATGCGATTGGTGATGTACGTGCCCGGTGCGGCCTGCCCATCGTAGAGGTCGTAAAAGGCATGCCCGCGCGCCCGATAGTAGCCGTCCAGCGTGAATTTCCAGTTGTCCGGCGCTTCCGCGAGCGCGGGGCTTGCGAGGGCAAGCCAGAGGCCGGCGGCGATCATTCGGCGTAGCAGGAGTCGGGGTACGCAATCCCGTCGTCATGCCCGGTGAAGATGTTGGAAATGTTCACGGAACCGGCCTTGATCTGCAGGACCGTGCTGCCGAGCAGGTCGTACGTCGCGCCGTTGTAGCCCCACATTTCCGCGATCCAGGTGCCCGTCGGAATGTTGATCGCGACCCACAGGCCGTTTTCGGGGTTGGCGTCGATGTAGTTGTCGTGTGCCGCCGGGAAGTTGTTGTCGTCGAAGTAGTAGATGTCACCGGTGGCCGGCGCCTTTCCATCGGCGTCGTGCAGGTACACCTGCGCGTGACCGATGCCGTCTTCATTGCAGTCATACGCGGTTCCAGCGATAATTCCGGTGGTACGATCCCATTCAACACCGATGATCGACGGGATGATCTTTGCCGTGGCCTCGGAGACGCTGTTCACCGTCGCCGAGAACGAGCCGGCGTCCGTGTAGTCGAAGACCTGATGGACTTCGTAGGTGTCAACCGTCTCTTCCCAGTCTGGCGGGGTCAACGTTCCGTATGCGATCGGGGTGCACATGGGCACCTCGGCCGTGAAGGCGCCGTTGGTGTCGGCGTCCGTCGATTGGTCGGGCGCACCCGCGATATCGTCACCATACCAGACCTTCACCGTGGCTTCTTTGACTTCGTCTTCTGTTTGGAAGTCCTGGATGATCCCGTTCAGCGTTGCGAGCGTCTGCATCGCGGCGTCGGGCACGCCCTGCTCGGTGCCGTTGCACGTCGTATCGCCGATGTACTCTTCTTTGGTGAAAATGAAGTCTTCCTGCGTGCGTTCGGTGCCGCCAGCGTCCGTGTCGGTATCGGTGGTGTCGCTACCGCCCGAACCACCGGCGCAGCCGAGGAGGAGGGACGGAAGAAGGAGAAGATGAGTCGCGCGCATGGGAGGGCCTCGTTCACAGGGAAGCGGGTTTTACAGACGGGAACGAAGGCTGTCAAGCAATTCAGAGTGTGATCGCCGCTCTTGGATCGTCCGGAGCGAGGGCGTCGAGCTTGTGGGCCAACTCGATGGCTTCCGGATCGGGCGGTGGAAGCACCGGCCGCAAGACGAGAAACAGGTCTCCGGGCGCCTCGCGCTCTTGCACTCCCCGCCCCTTCACGCGCAGGCGCTGTCCGTTGGCGGAACCTGAAGGAATCCGCACGCGCACCCGCCCGGTCGGAGTCGGCACTTCGACGGCGGCCCCTTCCATGGCTTCTCCCAGTCGTATCGGCAGGTCCATCTCGAGGTCTTTCCCGACGCGTCGAAGGAAGGCGTGGTCCATCGCTTCGACGGTGAGGAGCAAGTCTCCCGCGGGCGCGCCATGCGGTCCCTCGCCACCCTGCCCTCGCAGCCGGAGGGTCTGACCGGTCGTCACTCCCGCAGGCACGCGGACATTCACCGTTCGCCGCTCCCGGGTGCGGCCGGTGCCTGCGCATCGTGCGCATTCGTCCGCCCACGTCACGCCCGTGCCGCCGCACTCATCGCACGGCATCGCGAAGTTCCCGCCCATCCCTGGAATCAAGCGCCGCCCCTTGCCTTTGCAGCTTTTACAGGGTTGGCGGCCAGTCCCGCCTTCTCCCTCGCACGTCGTGCAGCGGGTGGGGCGCACGATCTCGATGGGCACCTCACCCCCGCGCACCGTGTCCAGAAACGAAACGCGCATCCGACCTTGTACGTCCGCACCGGCCCGCTCTCGCGGTGGCGGACGACCGCCGCCGCGCCCGAACAGGCCCCCGAGGACGTCATCGAGATTGACCCCGGCCCCGCTGCCGAATCCAGGCATTCCGCCGCCGCCGCCGCCCATGCCGCCGCCCATGCCGCGGTACGCCCGGGCGCGGTCGGCGTCGAACCCCGAGTGCAGGGAGGCGTCCCCAAATTCGTCGTACAGCTGCCGCCGTTGATCGTCCCCAAGCACCTCGTGCGCGGCCGAGATTTCCTTGAAACGTCCCTCCGCCTCCGCCGCTTTGTTCACGTCGGGGTGCCAGGTGCGGGCCAGCGCCTTGAAGGCCTTGCGGATCGCCGCCTGGTCCGCATCCCGCGCGACACCCAGCACGGTGTACAGGTCTTTCATCGTGGGTCGGCTCCGACGGGAAGGTAGGTCCCGCGGGCCGTTCCGTCCACCCGAGCGTCCGTCAATGGACGAGGGCGCCGCGTCCGTGGTAGCCTACCCGCGGCAAGCAGCGCGTTCCGTTCGGAGGATGCAATATGGTCGGTTTACGTCTCGGCATTCCCTTCCTGTTTCTAGTGGGATGCTCGAATCTCATTCCCACAAAATGGGGCGCGCCCGGGTCGTTGGACGATGGGGATACAGACACGGGCTCCGCGGATGCCGACACGGATTCAGACACCGATTCCGATAGCGATACCGAATCGGGAATTATCGACTCGACCCCGATCGACAGCGGCAACGATTCCGGTGGTTTCGACGAACCCGGCGATCATACTGGATATGACGCGTCCGAAGACGTGGCGAGCGTCGATCTGACGGACGCGAGCGGAGAGTCCAACGAGGGGCAGGAATTTTACTTGATCGCGGTGAACCGGGCCGAGGAAGAGGCCGCGTTTACGGTTCGCTATCTGCAGGCCGACCAGGTCGAGGATGCCGAAGGTCCGCCGGCGCCGAACGCAAAGCACGGCCGACGGGTTCCGAAGGCGAAGCCCGGCGATCTCGTGAAAGGCGATTTTATGCGAGGACCCGTTGCCACGCCGCCGCGCCGTCCGATCCTTCAGGACACCGACGTCGGCTCGCGCGTGGACACGTTCCGCGTTCGCACGGACATGAACAGCACGGACGCCGACGACTATGCGGTGAAGGACGCCAAACTATGGGCCCTGGGCACCTCCGTGGCCATCTGGGTGGACAACGAAGTACCGATCGATTGGGACTTCGAATGTGACGGCCTGATCGACGTTCCCGCCGAATATGACAGCTTTGGGTTCGATAACTGTGACCTCGATACCATTGCCGACATCGTCGATTTCAACGTCATTCCGAACGTGCGGGCGCTGTACGGTGACGAATCGGACATCGACGCAGACGGGCGCGTCGACGTATTCATCACGCCGGAAATGAACTCGATCACGCGGACCAGTGAAGACGAAGAGAACTACGCCAGCGTGCTGCCGTCCTATGCGGAACCCGCGGTCGATCTCACCGACTACGATCTGCGCTCCAACCCGGGAAGTGATGAACGGGAGGTCATTTACGTCTTTGCGCCCGACCCCTACGGCTTCTACAACGTAGACGCCGTCACATCGATCTCGGCGTACACCGGCTATCAGGTGCTCGCGGAAATCGCGCGCTCGTTCACGACGCTGGTCAGCTACAATCAGCACGTCGAGGTGGCCGAGGGCAGCGTCGAAGATGACTGGCTGAATGACGCACTCGGCACGTTTGCGGCAGATTATTGTGGATTTGGGGCCGCGTTCTACGAGGACGCCTGGGATTACCTGGACGCGCCGTACCTGAACCCGCTTGTCGCAGAAAGCTCGTCCGGCAGCCTCGAAACCCTGTCGCACGGCCCCCAATACCTGTTCGCGCTTTGGCTCTGGGACTATGCGGAGGCGCAGGGTGCCGGTGGAGCGGTGGCCTTCAATGCCATGGTGCAGAACGACCAGACGGGCGTCGACTCGGTGGTTGCGGGAATGGATGGGCCGGAGTTCGACGATCTCGTTGTTGGCTGGCAAACCGCGCTCTTGACGACGGGCGTGCTGGGCGCGGATGGCTCTGCCCTGATCGAGCCGAGCGCCGATTTCGTCCCCTACACCACGGCAACCACGATTTCGTCGATCCCCGCAGATCGGGATGACCATTACGGTGCCAACGGCTACCAGCGCGGGGTGAACCTGCGCGGTGACAACACGCCGGCCTCCGACGGGCAAACGGACGCGCCGACCTCGCTCACGAGCCGGGCGGTGCGTCTGGGCGGTCCGGACCCCTTCATCTACAACCCTGCATTCAGTTTTAGTGGCTATATGCTGGAGAATTACTCGGCGGAGATCATTCGGCTGACCGGCATTCCGTACGACGAAGCCGTCGTGCAGATTCAGGTTCAAAGCGGAGACGTGCTCGGAACGATCATCCGTTGGAACGATCCCGTGCCGCGGGATTACGCGATCGAGAATGTCTTTTCGCCGACGGATGCGAATTCGGTAGAGTTGCCCTTACTTCCGGCGGATGGAACGGCGATTCACGGCGTCGGCGATCTCACGGCCGTCGGCTCCGTCGATGTGGTGACCAGCAATGATGACGACGGCTCGCCCGCGGACGTGCCGGATACCGACCGATGGCTGCTCGATCTCACGGACCGTGCGCCGACGGAGGACGTTCACCTTGCGATTTGGTTGAAGCGCCACTTCGCTTCGTCGGATGGAGAGGTGGGACCGCAGGACCCGTGGGTGGCCATTGCGCCGTTGGACATCGTGCCGGAGCCGACCGTCGGCGGCGTCGAACGCGGATCGTGCACCGGTGGCATCGACTTTGCCTACCCAGGCACGATTCTTGAGTACCTCTACTACCAGATCTTCCTCTCTTCCACGATGTACAGCGGCTCGGAAACGGCGGAGGCGTCGTGCGGAGCTCAATCGTTGACGGCGACAACGTGCGATGACGATTGGGATCGGGATGGCGTGTTGGATGCCGATGAACCGAACCCGGACACGTTCTACGGGCAGGCACTGGTGCTCCAATGCACCATCAACGGCAACGTGATGCCTGCCGATATCTACGATCCCGACTGGCTCGACGCGGACGAGTTGGACGAAGATGAAGACTTCAGCAAGGACTACGTCCAAAACCTCGGTGGCCGTTCGGGAGAGGATGCGGAAGAAGGCTTCATCGAGCCCACGGTGCCGGGCGGCGTTCGCTACCTGATTGTCGTGGGCGCAAGCACGGGAACGGGCAACTACGAACTGGTGGTCCGCCAGGTGCCATGAACGCCGCTGCGCACACGCGCACGGAGATCGGTCGCAGCGCTCTATTCTTCGGGTTGACCCTATGTAGTTCGACGTGGGCGTTCCGCACCTTCCACGGCACGACGTGGTCAGAGGGAATGCGTTTCGCGGCGGCGCTCATGACGATTCTGGTCGCGCACGAAATGGGTCATTACGTCGTTGCCCGTCGCCACGGGTTTTCGTTGTCACTCCCGATTTTCATTCCATTTCCCAGCATTTTTGGAACGGCCGGTGCGGTGATTCAGTTGCGGAGCCTGCCCTCCTCGCGGGAGGCTTTACTGGAAATGGGGGCGGCCGGGCCGTTGGCGGGGGCCGTCGTGTCGGTCGCCGTATTGATCGCTTCGTTCGGACCCGCTCCGGTGCCCACGATTTTTCCGCCGCTAACGGAGATGGGCATCTTCAACGATCCGCTGCTCGTGAAGGCGATCGGATGGAGCCTGACCGGAGAAGTGCCGAGCCGATACGCGCTGTATTCCCCTGGGATGTGGGCCGGTTGGGTCGGTTGCTTCCTGACCGGGATGAATCTGGTGCCCCTCGGGCAACTGGACGGGGGGCACGTCCTGAACGCGCTGCTTGGCCGGCGGGTGCCGCAGCACCGGTACGCCGTGCTTGGCGGCGTGGCGGCGCTCGGCGTGCTCTGGCATGGGTGGTGGGTGTGGCTCGTGCTGCTTCTCGTGATGGGTGCGGCCCGGCCCATGGAGGGCGTGCCCGACAGCGGCAGGCTCTCGCTGCGCGCCCGCCTCGTTGCGGTCGCGGTGCTCGTGCTCTTCGTGCTGACGTTCATCCCCGTGCCGATGGAGCAGGACGTGTTCGGGCCGTGATATCTGGGCCGGCGATGCTTGCATTCCTACTGACATTGGTCGCGTCGGCTCGCGCGGACACCTGGTATCTGGAAACGGCGCCCGCAACGGATCGCGCAGCCGCGGCCAGGCTCGCGGATGTCGCCGGCGCCGCTGGACAGAAAGCGCGCGTTGTAAAGCGCTTTCGCCTGGGGCATGGCTGGGAGTTCGTGGTGCTGGTCGAAGGATTCGCGTCCGAATCAGCGGCGGCGGACGCCCAAACGCGACTCGGCACCAGCCTTGGCGGCGCCCTCCAGGCGTTTCGGCTCGACGAAGGGCAGCGGGCGGGCGTCGCCGTCCCGGCGCCCGCAACTGCCGCCGCCGTGCCGCCGCCGGGCGCGCCGGATTGGCTCGCACGCGCGCGGGCGGCGCATGGCGGCGCTACGGGCGGTGCGGCCGCGCTGGCCAGGGCCGCGGCTGTACACTTTGTATTCGATCGCAAGCTCACGATGGATGGGAAGGAAGTCGTCGTCACGCATGATTACTGGCGCGAGGGGGCCGCGCGGCGCCTTGCGGTCGACACGCACGGCGGGGGGCAGGACAGCGTCGCCATCGGCAATGCCGATGGCGCGTGGATGGTCGTCGGCGGAAAGGTGGAGTCGCGCGATCTCGGCGTCCTGATCAGCGCGATCGATGCGTTCGCTCCGGAAGCCGTGCTGACGGCTGCGCTGGAAGTCGATCGCCTCCTTGCCGGGCCGGAAGTCGCTCATTTTCGGAGGTTGGAGGGGGCCGAAGGCGTCGTTCGCGTGGGCGCAGGGGTCGATGAGGAGGATCCTGGCCTCTCCTTCGTGGACCTCGATCCCGTGAGCGGTCGGGTCGTGGCGGTGCGCTACATCTCCGACGGCGGACCGATACGCCTCTCGCTTTCGGGGTACCGTGACGTGGCGCCGGGCGTGCTCGTTCCTGCGCGCGTGTCCATTGCCCGGGCGGATGGCCGGCGTGAGGAAATCACCGTTCGCACGCTCGACGTCCCGGCAAAGGCCGCTTCCGGCGTGTTCGCGAAGCCCGGATAATCGCCGCTGGACTTGACAGGAGGGCCGGCGCGTATAAAACGCGGGCTCGCTGGGTGGCGCGTCGCTGGCGTGGCTCAACTGGCAGAGCAGCGGTTTTGTAAACCGCAGGTTGTGGGTTCAAGTCCCGCCGCCAGCTCCATCCGTTCATGGGGAGATGCCCGAGTGGCCAATGGGAGCGGGCTGTAAACCCGCCGGCTTTACGCCTACAGTGGTTCAAATCCACTTCTCCCCACCATCTACCGTTCTTTTGCGCGGGAGTAGCTCAGTTGGTAGAGCATCAGCCTTCCAAGCTGAGGGTCGCGGGTTCGAGTCCCGTCTCCCGCTCCAATCCGAAAATGTCCATTCGCCCTTGTAGCTCAGTGGTAGAGCACCTCCTTGGTAAGGAGGAGGTCACGGGTTCAAGTCCCGTCAAGGGCTCCACTTCCCCAGTCGAGGATCGCAGTCATGGCCAAGGCAAAGTTCGAGCGCAATAAGCCGCACGTGAACATCGGAACGATCGGTCACGTGGACCACGGCAAGACGTCGTTGACGGCGGCGATTACGAAGACGCTGGCGAAGTCGGGCGGCGCGACGTACGTGGCGTACGACCAGATCGACAAGGCTCCGGAAGAGAAGGCGCGTGGCATCACGATCAACACGGCGCACGTGGAATACGAGACGAAGGTCCGTCACTATGCGCACGTGGATTGCCCTGGACACGCGGACTACATCAAGAACATGATCACGGGCGCGGCGCAGATGGACGGGGCGAT
>CAMAWH010000089.1:0-16195 GCA_945861635.1 Klebsiella pneumoniae
TCCTCGGGTCGATGATGACGGCCCGATCAGCCCGGAAGCGCTATGGCCGCCCGATGCATTGATACGAAAATCCCGCCGCGCGCATCACCGCCGGATCCCAGATGTTGCGCCCGTCAAACACTACCGGCCGCTTCATCAACGCGTGAATCTGTGCAAAATCGGGACTGCGGAACTCGTTCCACTCCGTGGCCAGGATCAGGGCGTCGGCACCCGCCACCGCTTCCAACGGGCGGTTGGCAAACCTGACCCGATCCCCCAGGATCCGCCTCGCTTCGTGCATCGCTTCCGGGTCGTACGCGATGACCTCCGCGCCGGCGGCGAGCAGCCGGTCGATGACGACGAGCGACGGCGCCTCCCGCATGTCATCCGTCTCCGGCTTGAACGACAGGCCCCAAATCGCCATCTTCAACCCGCTGAGATCAGTGCCGAAGCGCTCGAACACCATCTCGGCCATCACATGCTTCTGGCGCTCGTTGACGGCCTCGACGGCGCCGACGACCTGCAGTTCCATGCCATGTTCACGCGCCGTCTCCACGAGCGCGCGCACGTCCTTCGGGAAGCAGCTGCCGCCGTAGCCCGCGCCGGGGAAGAAAAAGCGGTTGCCAATGCGGCTGTCACTCCCCGCGCCGCGCCGCACTGCGTCCACGTCCGCCCCGACCCGCGTACACAATGCCGCAATCTCGTTGATGAAGCTGATGCGCGTCGCCAAAAACGCGTTCGCCGTGTACTTGCACAGCTCCGCCGAGCGATTGTCCATGAAAAGAATCGGCTTGCCCGTACGAACGAGCGGCGCGTACAGCGCCTCCATCACCTTCCGAGCATTCTCACTTGCGACGCCGCAGACGATTCGGTCGGGGCGGAGGAAGTCGTCGATCGCCGCGCCTTCCTTGAGGAATTCGGGGTTGCTGACCACGTCGTAGGGATGCGTGCTGGCTTCGGCGAGCACGGCGCGGACGCGATCCGCAGTGCCGACGGGCACGGTACTCTTGATGATGAGCGTCACGTCTCCATGGGCGTGCGCGCACACGTCACGCGCGACGCCGAAAACGCCGCTCAAATCTGCGCTCCCGTCAGCCGCCGACGGCGTGCCTACGGCGACAAACACGATCCGACTGTGGGCGAGCGCACCAGCGAGATTTCGGGTGAACGAGAGGCGACCTTCCCGCGTGTTTCGCTCCATCAGCTGATCGAGACCCGGCTCGTAGATCGGTACTCTTCCCGCCTGCAATGCGCTGATCTTTCCCTCGTCGCTATCGAGGCAGATGACGGTGTGGCCCATGTCCGCCATGCAGACGCCTACGACCAAACCGACGTACCCGGTGCCCACGACGGTGATGTTCACGCTGCCTCCGAGACCGCCGCGCTTAACGCCGCGTCGCGAGATGCGGTAGATTCACGCACGATGCGCCGCTCCCTCGCCCCCTCCCCCGCCGTTTTGCTCGCCTTGCCCTGTTTCCTCCTCGTCCTTCCGGGCTGCCCGCCCCCGCCGTTTCCGGAAGACAACCTGCCGCTGTACGAAGAGCGACCGGTCGAAGCGACGTTTGACGCCGATTTCGACGCCGTGTGGGAAGAGGCGTTGACGGTATTTTCAGACGCCTACCCGCTCGATGATATTGAGAAGGATCAGGGCCGCCTCACGACGGAGTGGGTGGTGGACAATTCCGACTACATCTTCAACGTCTACGCCGGCACCCGCATCCCGGAAAAAGTGCGGTTCAAGATGGGGATCGACATCGGACAGAAGAACGGGCGGACGTTTGTGCGCGTTCGCAACCACGAACAGGTCGAGAAGGACATCATCTCCGCAAACCTCGAATTCACCGGGGCGATCTACCAGTGGATAGACGTGCCGTCTTCCTGTCGAAAGGAGCGCTACGCGCTGGAGCGCCTTGGCGACCGCCTGGACCGTTCCCGCGGAAAAAGCGCCGACCTCGACCTCCGGCCGACCGTCCGGCAATAGGTCCCTCGGACCCGCGTGCCTGAGGCCTGCCCCATCGGCGCCCCGTGCTTGTCCCATCCGTGCCCCACTTCTGCCAACGATCCCCGTCCCGTGCGGATCGCGTGCTGGCACGAATCGTGCTTTCCCCCGCGCGATGTTGCTCCTACTTTTTCCGCTGGCATGCTCTGACTACGATCTGAACCATGGCACGAGAGCGACGCCGGCCCGCGACGTCGATAGCGCCGAACCCACCGACAGCGCCACCGACGACGCGTCCGACTCCGGCACCGGCGACACCGGCGACACCACGGATACGGACGACACCGACTCTCCCCCTGACCACGGCTTCGATCCCAACGATCCAGGGGAATCGGAACCGTACGGCAACGTTGTCACCATTCTGATGACACTGTCTGACGACTACGTTCCGGCGGCCACGGCGGAAAGCATCATCAACAACGCAGTGCACTTCGTTTCGCAGCAGAAGACGCCGGAAGTGCTTGTGCTGCGTGACGACGCTGCCGGCGACGAAAATGCTGATGATAGCGATCACATCGTCGCGTGGATAAACAACCACGGCTGGCACGCTACGCTTTTGGAGGAGCCGGGAAATGGCGTGAGCGTGAACGACCTGGCGGGATACGACACCGTCATCCTCTCCAACCCGGGTCGCCCCCCCGACGATCACGCCACCATCGACGCGATGCGGGCATTCTCCGCGCAGGGGTTCGGCATCATCTTCCAGGGCGACGACATGACCCGGTTCGCCGACGACAGCGACACCATGGAGGAGCTGACGCGGCTCGAAAACGTGGACAATGGCACGTCGTACTACGGCTTCCCCGTTGACAACGACGAGGGGATCTTCACCTACGCGGTCGAGTTGGACGCGGGTTCCCCCATCGCGAAGGGCATCGCCGACCTCACGTTCACGTACGGCAACGATATCGATACGTCCAACGCTACAAATAACGGCATTGACGTCGTCGCGTGGTGCACCATCAAGGACTCCGACCTGCCGCTGAAGCCGGTGATTACGGCGTATTCGCCATAACGGCGAGGGGCGCCGCTACGGCAGCGCTATCGCATAGATGGCGACCTCACCGTCGTCTCGCACGGGCGCCCCGAACGTAGCCGACAGCCCCGCCAACACCCGCGCCGACGCCGCGTTTCCATCCCGCTGCATCCGCCAAGCGGCGCGGTAGACGACGACGTATTTGAACCCCGCATTCGACGAGCCGGCGCGGAGCACCGTCGCGTCGGCCGGCAGCGAACTCCCGCGCTCCATCGACCACAACGCACGCACAAGGTCGTCGGTGTAGCATTCCGTCGGCGGCTCGACTCGACGGCGGCTGTGCTCTGAAACGTCGTGATGTCCATCCGACCGTCGTTTCCCGTGGACGGCCTGCATCGCGCCGTAGCCCTGTCCAATGCCCATGGGCATTTCGATGATCGCGAAATCCCCCTCCTGCTCGGCCAACCACGTGATCGCCGCCGGAACCTGCCACGGCTGCGTCGTGAGCGCGAGATGCCCACCATCGCGCGCCTGTTTCAACGCGAGCCCGAGGGCGGCCGTCGCCAGTGTCGTCGCGAACGCCCATCGGGTTGGAAACACCCGCCACCACGAGGCCGCTCCCGCCTGCCTGACGGAAGCGCCGGCATCCTTGCCCGATGCACCCTCCCACCGGGTTGCGCTTGCGATGGCAAACGCAATCGCCCCGGCGACGAGCGGTGCGAACCGATACGGGCGAAGCTGCACCAACGTCGGCCACGCCTTCACCGCGGCGGCCAACGGCAACGCAATCACGTCGGACCCCGAGCGCAAGGACACCGCGCCGTGCTCCCCGGCCGCCAGGACGACGACTCCGAGGCTCATGACGTAGAGGTAAACCACCGCCACCATCCATCCGAATCCGCGCCCCCGCCCGAACAAGGCGAGCCCGCCAGCGAGCAGAAACGCGGGCGGCAACCACGCGTGATGGTCGTTGAAGTCGGTGGCGATGTGCACCGGCCAATCCCACGTCAGCGAGTCCGCGCGCAAGGCCTTCCAACTCGCCGACGTCACCGTGCCGAGCGTGTGCGAAAATCCGCGCGTCGCGAGATCGGCGGACACGGAGCGCGCCGCCAAGAGCGCCGGGACGCCGGCAACGAACATTCCCGCCAACCGACGCCACCTCCCTTCTCTGCGCACCACACCGCCCAGCGCCTGCATCCCCGCGATCGGCGCAAGGACAAGCGCGTACGGTGGGTACGCATAGACCGTCAACACCGCGGCCAGCGCGGCGACGGGCGCCCACCCGACCCTCCCTTCCGCAACGGCCGCCCACGCGCCCATGAAGCAGAGCGCAGGCCCAATCAGAGCGTTGGCGTTGTGTCCAAGACTGATGTCGAAAACGGCGTATTCGGAGCACCCGACAACCGCGGCCGCGAGTACGGCGACGGGCGCTGCCGCTCGCGTTGCGCGCAGGCCGAGCCACGCGGCAAACATATTGGCCGCCAGCACACCGATGGCGGCCGCGTTGAAGCTCCGCGGGAAGGGCAGCCAATGGAAGAACGGGAGCGCCAACCAGGCATCGATTCGCGTCGGGAAGTTGTTGCCAAGGTCCAAACCGAGCGGCGCACAGACGACGTCCGGGTGCTCGATGCCGACACCGCTCACGACGGCGCGATGGAGCCACCAGTAGAACCACGCCTCCCCGTTCCCATCCCCCGTGCCGATGTAGAGGGGCGCGGCAACCACGGTGTCCGGATTGGCCAGCAGCGGAGCCGCGATGGTTTGGAGCACATAAGCGAACGCGACGGCCGGGAGGAGGACGTCCAAAGCCACCACGCCCGCCCCCCACCCGGCACGCCGCCAACCGCTCATTGTGCAGGCCCGACGCGCCACACTGCGCGGCCATCCATCATGTACGGCCGCCCGAGGAGCGCCGTTAGCTCCGCCCGCTCCGGCAACGGGCCGAGCGGCAAGGTCGTGACGTACCGGATGCCGTGCCCGTACAGACTCGCGCTTGCGTCCGCGCTTGCCGCCGCTTCCGCAAACCAGCCACGGAGGGCTTCGACATTCGCCTGGCTTGGCGGCGAAAAACGGTCGAGCGCGCTGAGCCGACGCGAGGTGAACGCGCCGTCAAACATCATCCGTGCACCATCCGATTGCGAGGACACCAGCGGCACAGTCACCACCGCGCCGGGATCGGTATCTGCCGCCATCCACCTGTAGAGTTCCATCGACTGCACGCGACTCTGTAGCGGCCACACCGGCGCCATCACCCGATGCGTGTCCCACAGAACGATCGCAACGAGCGCCCACGCCGGAGCCGGGCCCCACCGTTTCCCACCCACCCAACCCACGGCGCCGATGGCCGCACCGAGCGAGGCGACGACGATGCTGCGATAATACATGCTGCTTTCCGACAGCGGGTAGTGGTAGCGAGACAAGAGTAGGGCAGGAAGACCCAGCTTCTGACTGCCGGAAAGCACGTACGCATTCTCGCTCACCAGCACCTCACCAAGGGCAAGCACGATACCAATCACGACGGCTGCCCACGCGAGGGAGCGCCCCCGCCACGCGCGCACGCTCCCCAAGGTCAGCGCCACCAACAAGGGAACGCCAAGGTAGGTGACGTGGTTGGGCTCCCCCGCCCCCTTCTGCAGCGGCGGCGGCCCGAGTAGCGTCGGCCACGGCTGGGCCATCGGCGTGGGAATTGGAATACCGTGGGACTTCAGGCGGTTGGCCGGCTCAAAGACCTCCAGCATCGATGCGGTATCCGCGCCCTGATAATAGAGCTTGGCCGTTGCAAGACCCGCCGCCAACGCCGCAAGTCCGAAGATCACGCCGGCGAGGTGCGGAAGGATGGGCCTCCGGAGGAGCAGGATGGCCCAGGCACCCGCCACAAAAGGCACGATCAACGCGTATGTTGGCTCTGTCCCGGCGAGCAGCACACCGCAGAATCCGGCGGCGACGATGCTGACAAACCGCGACGGCCCGCGCACTGCACCCGCGAGCGCCCACAGCACCAACGGCACCCCCCACACCTGCGCCTTGCACGTCTGTCCGCCCGAAAGACAGCCGAGTACGTAGGGACTGACCGCAAACATCACGCCGGCGGCCCCCGCCGACCAACGGTCAAGATCGGTGACCCGGCGAACGAGCAAAAATGTCGTCGCGACGGCCGCCGCCGGCGTCAAGAGAATCGCCAGATTGTAGGCCCCGATCGACGAGAGGAAGAGTCGTGACGGCGCCACCAGAAGCGCCGGCGTCAAGGCCAGGCAGCGGGCGGCCCCCGTCAGCGGGAACCCCAGCCGCGTCGTGTTCACCCCCCATGCGTCGAGCCCGGCGACCATGCGCCAAACGTGGTCAAAACACCACACGTGCCCCCAGTGAAAACCTCCCGCAAGCATGCGATGATCGAGGTCCGCGGGCATGCGGCCGTGAAAGCGGATGGTAAAAATCGTCGCCAGGACCATCGCGACGGTGAGTGGCAGCATCGTGATCCCCGCACGCCTCACGATCGCGAACATGAACCAGCCTATCGGGCGAGCGGCGCGCGTCAATCAACCTACCAAAGCTTCAACCGTGCGCCCTCGCGATCGATCACGGCCGCAATCGCTTCATTTCCGGCGGCGCTCGCGTGGCGCTCGGCCGGAAGGACGATGCGGTCGGGAATGTCCATCTGGTCGAGCGCATGCTGCGCGGCGATCACCGGAATGTCGAGGATGCCCGCGACCTCTGCGGCGAGTTGCAGGATCGGGTCCGCTGCGCGCGGATCCGAGACGTCCAGCACGGGCAGCAGCACGATCGCCCCCTTCGCGCGCATTCCATGGCAGGCGCGCCGAAAACGCTCAAAATCCCTGTGTATGTCTTCGGATCGGGCCCTACGATTGATCTCGTCGATGTACTCCAGGGTGCCTCCACCGACGGCCCGGGCGAGGCGACGCCGCTCCCACGAGCGCCATCCGAGGTTGACGATGCGCGACCACCGCCGCACTCCCGCCTCACGCGTGGCCCACACCGGCGCTGGCATCGTGCGCGCGCTGACGTCCCCGGCAACGTCCACGGCAGGCAGAAGGTCATTCAGGTAGAACGCCAGTAGAACGACGGCGGGCGAAAACGCCGCAGCATGAGTCGTGATCCATCGTTGGCTCTGCGGCAGGTTCCGGCCGGGCACGCCCGCGTTGCGGACCCGAAACGCCGTCGGCAGCCGGCGCTCGAGCGCGCCCGGCCAACTCTGTCCGTCCGTTACGCCCACGCCAAACGTCGTCGAATCGCCGACAGCGAGCACGAGCTTCCCTGCCGTCCGCGTGGATTCCAAGCGGAAGCCGTCAGCATCGACCCGCGTCACCGGTGCCAGGACCACGTCACCGTCCAGCTTCCCTCGGTACGTCTGGGTGCCGACGTACCCCTGCTTCAGACGGAAGCCGATCTCCGGGTCGGCGTCGCTCTGAAAGATGTCGGCGGGCTCCCACGACTGCACCACATCATTTCCATCGATGGGGCTGCCCAATCCCAGCACGCGGAGCACCACCTCCGCGCCCAGCAGCGACCCAACCAAAGCCATGCTGACCGCAGCCACGCGCATCCTGACGGACAGAGACCACCTCCCGGGCGTGCTATTACGTTGATGTGCGCTCCCGCGGCATCGGATCAAACTTTCGTCGGCTCGCGTTCACACTCGTGACGACGACGTTGGTCCTCGGCGCGGTTGAGCTGACCGCGCATTTTTTGGAGCCGCGCCTCGTTCCGCCGCGCACCATCCCGCTGCCTGCACCCCACGCGCCCGGCGTTGCCGATCCCCGCGCGTTCCAGACCCGGCTGGACCAGCGCCGCGCGGAAAAGGGCATCGGCCTGGTGGAGGACGAATCGCTGGGTTGGACGCTCAGGCCACGCAGCGTGCACAAGGAAGGACGCGTGCTCGCCCGCATCAACAGCCTCGGGTTGCGCGGGCCGGAGGTTGAGGCAAAAGCGAAGGATGAAGTCCGCATCCTCACCCTCGGTGACTCGTCCATATTCGGAACGGACGTGGAGGAGAAATACGTGTTGTCCACCATCGCCGCCGCGGAAATGGCCAAACAACGTGGCCAGTCCGTCACCGCGGTGATCGGCGGCGTCCCCGGATACGACAGCGCACAAGCCCGCGACCTGTTCGGAAAGATCGCCGGCCGCGTCGATCCCGACTGGGTTGTCGTCGGCGCGATCTGGAGCGATCTGTTCCGAAATGACGATCGCAACCAGCAGCTTTACCGACGGTCGCTGGTGGGCCCGTTCCGCTCTCTCGCAACGTGGCGGGTTTTGCGATGGGAACTCGCGCCGTGGCTCGCCAGTGAACGCGTGAAGTGGATCGACAATGCCTCCGACGTCGGCACGCTCGATTCTGAAGGCTTGGCGGCGCGAACGTCGTTGCCTGACTACGTCCGAAATCTGGAGGGCATCGTGAAGGATGCCCATGCAATCGGCGCGCGCACGGCATTTGTCATGCTCCCCGCCCCCATGGACTTCGATCGGACACCGCCGCCTGAATCCGTCGCGGCGTACCGGTCGGCGATGCGGAAAGTAGCCGTGACCGCCCGGGCGCCCATCGTCGATGGCCCCGCGATTTTTCTGTCGCAAGGCTCCATCCTGGCGTTTGTGGACAACGTCCATCCATCGCGGGAGGGCCATGCGTTGCTCGGGCGTGCGCTCGCCGACGCGCTCGTTGCCGCGCACTGACCGCTGGAACTACTGCAATTCGACGAGGTAGGAGCCGGCGTGGTCTTTCGCGTTGACCCACGTGCCCTGCATCGTCGAGCCTGACGCGGTGCCGGTAAGCGTGAAAGCAACCTCCGAGTCGTCGTCGTCCTTTGTACCCACGAGGTCCAACGCCACGTCCGCGCCGTCACGCGTGCCCGACGCATCCCCCGCCATGGCGTCACCGCTGGAGGTCACGAACCCGCCCGTCACGTCGGCGCCGTCGTCGTCGGAAATCGCGATAGAAATCTCGAACATCGGATCACCCTGCGGCCCCTTTGCGTAGAAAGCGCCGGCCCAATCTCCGACGAGCGAATCGGGGGGCGCGGCCGGCGTACCGGTAGATCCGGTGCAACCGCTGAGAAGGAGGAATGCAGACATCACGGCGCGGGTCATCGGAGGCTCCAGAGGATGCGCTCCTATCCTTGCACATCCCGCGTGACACGGCCACCGGCGCGATCGACAGGGGTCGATGTCCGCACCGCCGCTATTTCAACGGTTCGACGTTGAGGAAAGCCAGTCCGGCGAACAGTTCCAGGCCCCACGCCTGCTCCTCGATCAACAGGTGAACGCCAGCGTCGTTGGTGAGGTCGGTGCGAGACAGGCCGGCAACAAACGCCGCACCCAATCGGCCGCCAACATACTCGCCGAAAATTGCGTCTCCTGTCACGACGCCTTCGAACCCGAGATCGACGCGCTCCGTCGTAAGGGTCACCGCAGTGAGCAACACGCCGTACCCGCTTCCGCTCAGGGTCGTAGGGATGATGACCTCCCGACCATCTTCCGCGTAGACGACGTGCAGCGTGCCGTCACCCCAGACACGATCCGTGTAGATCCCGACGCCCGCGAGGCTCACGTTCGTGAGCCAGGCCTCCGACACCTCGATGTCGTCGATCGGCGTCGTAATGCAGCCTAGCGCGAGGAGCAGCATGCGCGGAGTCTCATGCGCGGAACGAGAGCGCCGCATGGGCCCGTCTGGCGCGATCGAGTGCGTCCTCGCGGCTGGCGCCGAGGGCGGTGAGGTGTCCCATCTTCCGACGCGGACGCACCGAGGACTTTCCGTAGAGGTGTAGATGCACACCGGGAACATCCATCGCTATGCCAGCCCCTTCGAGGTGAACGCGCCGACTGTCCGCCGTACCGAGCAGGTTGACCATGGCGACGCCGGGAGCCAGAGGAGCGGGGGTGCGGAGCGGCAGCCCGCAGATCGCGCGAAGGTGCTGCTCGAATTGGGAGACGGTGCAGCCCTCAATCGTAAGGTGGCCGGAGTTGTGCACGCGCGGCGCAAGTTCGTTTACGCGGACATCTCCATCCACCTCGAAGCACTCGACGGTGAGCGTACCGACCAGTTGCACGGCCTCCGCGAGCGTCCGCGCGATCTCCTCACCACGGGCGGCCACCCGAGCGGGCACCGCCGCCGGCCAGATCGTCTCGGCGAGTATGCCGTCACGATGCATATTCTCGAAGCACGGGAAGGCAGCAATCTGCCCAATGGCGTTCCGGCAGACGATGACGGAGAACTCGCGTTCGAAGGCAACATCACGCTCGTAGAGCCATTCACCTTCCGCGACGCGCGACTCCAGTGCCTCCATGTCCAGGCGCGACCGGATGCGGTGTTGCCCGCCGCCGTCGTACCCGCCCCGCGCGCTTTTGACCCGGCCGGGCAAGCCGAGCGAATCGACCGCCCCGCGCAGGCTGGCCGGGCCGACCACCGCCATCCCCAGCGCCGTTGCGACGCCGTGGCGGTGCAGGAACGCGTGCTCGGCGATGCGATCCTGGGTGATCGCGAGCAACTCCGCGGACGGCGCGGTGGCGGTCCGGGCCGCGATGGCGGCAACGGTGTCGGCGGACACATTCTCAAACTCGTAGGTCACCACCGCGCTCGCCTCTGCGAGGGCACGCGCCGCGCCAGTGTCCTCGTACGAAGCACGCAACCAGCGGTCAGCCACCCCGGCGGCGGGCGCGTCTCCTTCCGGGGCAAGGACGATGACGCCGTAGCCGTGCTGCCGTGCTGTCACCGCCAGCATCCTACCGAGTTGGCCGCCGCCCAGGATCCCGATGGTCGCGCCGGGGAGAATCACGGCTCGCCCACGGCCTCCCGCGCCTGCGCTGCAGCGAATTCGTCGAGCTTCGACGCGAGCGATGCATCCGTCGTCGCGAGGATCCGTATCGCAAGGAGCGCCGCGTTTGCCGCCCCGTCTATCGCCACCGTCGCCACGGGAACGCCCTTGGGCATCTGCACAATCGAGAGCAAGGAATCGAGCCCTTGCAACGCCCGCGACTTCACCGGCACACCGATCACCGGCAGCCGCGTACTTGCCGCCACCATCCCCGGAAGATGGGCCGCGCCGCCCGCCCCCGCGATGATCACGCGCAGGCCCCTGCCTGCGGCTTCCTCGGCGTACCGGACCATTCGCGCCGGCGTTCGATGCGCGCTCACGATGGAAAACTCGTGCGGAACGCCGAACTGGTCGAGCATCTCCGCGGCCGCTCGCATGACGTCCTCGTCCGATCGGCTCCCCATGATGATGCCGACGACGGGAGACGCGCTCAAAATCGCACCGCCACGCCCCCGAGGACGCGAAGCGCCATGCCCATCGACTCCAATTGCGACGGCGCCGTGGCCACGTTCTCATTGGTTTGCGCGGCCGTGCCCTCGGACAGCATGATTGTATACGGCACCTCGATGATGATCGAGATGGGGGAGATGGGGTCGATGATGACGCCCGCACCTACCGTAGCGCCGAAGTCGGCCCCACCGCCGACGTCCTGATAGTCCACCGTGGCGTTGGCGTCGGGAACGGTAAAGCCGTCGTAGGCTTCAAGGGTAAACCCAACCAACCCATACGGTTTTACGAAGCCCAACGCAATCGGCGTCACGCGCACGCGCGGCTCGAACACGAACCGGACGGCATCGACGTCGGCGTAGGTCGTGATGTCGTCCTGGGGCGCGTCACATGCGCCGCAATGCCAGCCGACGTCCATCTTCTTCACGCCGTACTGAATGCCCACCGCAAGGGAAGTATCGAGGTACCAGGTAGGCACGTAGCCGACGGCGAGGCGACCCGTTGCGCCAGAACCCGTGCCCGGCCCTGTCCACGACGCGGTGTCCGTCGTCTTGAACGATTCGTCGAGATTGACCCGCTGCGAATACGCACGGTTCACGTCTCCGAAAATCGTGTATCCGCCGTCGGCTTCGACGTAGATGTGACCGGCGCGAACTCTCTTTTCCCTGAGCCAGGCATCGCGTTGCATCTTGCTGTCACGATACTGAGCGTAGGCCCACCAGGGCACCCCCATCTTGCGACGCTCATCCACCGCCGCAGCGTCCTTGGCGAAGCGTTCTTGCGCCGACGGCGGCTTTTCAACCGGGGGAGGCGGCTCCTTCTTGGGCGGCGGCTCCTTCTTGACGACTTCTTTCGGCGCTTCCTGTTTTTTCGGGGGCGGCTCCTTCTTGGCGACGACCTCCTTCTTCTTCGGGGGAGGCGCTTCTTCCTCCTCTTCTTCCTCGACCACGACCTTCTTCTTCTTCGGGGGAGGCGCTTCTTCCTCTTCTTCTTCCTCGACCACGACCTTCTTCTTCTTCGGGGGAGGCGCTTCTTCCTCCTCTTCTTCTTCGACCACGGCCTTCTTCTTCTTCGGAGGCGGCGGCAAATCCTCGTCGAGCGCGTCGAGGTCGATGTCGAGGGGATCCGGCTGCTTGACCTTCTTCGGCTGAGGCTTCACCGCCGGCGTGTCGTCTTCTTCCAAGCCAAATTCATCGTTGGACACCGGTTTGCGCACCGGAAGCAGCGGCAGCACCTCGTTCACAACGCCGGCCACCTTTTTTGCGAACGCAATCTCCTTTCCTGCGGCGACCGTTTCGCGGATGACCTTGATCGGCGTGGCGCTGTTGGCGCCGACGAGCCGAACCTCGACCTGCATGCCCTTGCTGCCCTGACCGACGCCCATGATGACGGCGAGACGAGCGTCCGTTTGATCCCACAGGTTGGCCGGGCATTCCTCGTTGTCGAAACAACCATCGGCGGCGTCGTTGGCCCAGCCGGTGATCACCTCACCGTTGTCTACCGCGAGGCCGCTGTCTGAAATCGCGTTCTGCACCATGTCGTACAGCATGTAGGCAACGGTGAAGTCACCCATGGAGGCCGGGGTTGCCTCGGGAACGAGCACATCGGCCGCGCGCGAATCCGCGATGAGGGCGGCCACCACGATGCCGATGACACCGAACATCATGGCTTCAGGTTGCGGCACCAGGCCGCTGTGAAAGTGCCCGTGACCGTCCCGGGTGCTTCCCCGTCGAACGTGATCGCGTCGAACGTGCCGGTCACGGTCGTTTCCGCGACGATCTCTTTCACGGTGAACGTGCCGCCATTTGCCAGCGATTCCGTGAAGTTACCATCATGGATCTCGACAATGGATGACTGCACCTCACCCCCCACGTCCACGGCGAATTTTCCCTTCTCCACCTCGTCGCTCGAGAAGGCGAATTGCAAGAGCTGAGTGTCCCGATCCGTCGGCGCAACGCCCTCATCGTAATTTCGCGCAACGAAATCCACGCCATCGCAGCCAAGCTCGAGCTGCGAAATCACGACGTACCGGGCTCCGAAATACACGGACGTGGTGGCGGACCATGCCACGCCGCCGGCCGTTCCGGACACGTCCGCCTCCGCAGACACGCAACCCGACGCGCCCACGACCGCTATCGCGCCAGCCAGCCCCGCGGCCAACGCCGCGATCCGTGCAATCGTCGCCACCGGACCTCCTGAACGCTCCCGGCTATCCCGACTACGGCGCGCCGGCGAGTTAGGCGGCCGAGTGTCCAGCGCCGTCGCCGACCTTTTTCCCGCGGCCGCGGCGGGTGACCGTGGGGCGCTCGCCCGGGCGATTTCCAGCCTGGAGGCGCGCGTCGAGGGCGCCGCGGCTGCCTTGGCTGCGCTTTCCGTTCGCCGGGCGTTTGCCCCTGGGCATCCGCACGTGATCGGTATCACCGGCCCCCCCGGCGCCGGTAAAAGCACGTTTGTAGACCGTATTGTGACGCGGGCCCGGGCCCAGAACCGCCGCGTGGGAGTGGTTGCGGTGGACCCGTCCTCACCGTTCAGCGGCGGCGCCATCCTCGGCGATCGATTGCGCATGGAACGACATGCCGAGGACGACGGTGTGTTCATTCGCTCGCTCTCCGCACGAGGGCACAGTGGCGGCTTGTGCAGGGCGGCGGCCGAGGTGGTGGATTTGTTCGACGCGGTGGGCTTCGATCTCGTCATCGTGGAGACGGTGGGGGTCGGGCAGGGGGAGCTCGGCGTCATGGAGGTCGCGGACTCGGTGCTGGTCGTTCTGACCCCCGAAAGTGGGGATGCCGTCCAGGCCATGAAAGCCGGTCTATTGGAAATCGCGGATGTTTTCTGCGTGAACAAGGCGGACCGGCCCGGAGCCGACGCGCTGGCGCGAGAGTTGGAGCAATCCGTCCACCTCGATGACCGCGCGGGATGGCAGGCACCCGTATTCGCAGCGGCCGCCGGTGAGGACCAAGGAGTTGACGCGGTTGTGGTGGCGTTGGCGTCGCATCTGGAATGGTGCTGCGGAGCGGGGTTGGCGGCGTGGCACCAACGTCGGGGAGATGGGCGGGTTGCGGCGTGGCTGGATCGGGTGGCAGAAACCGCGCGAGACGAAGCGCGGCGGCGGATCGCCGGCACCTCCGTCGAGGCCGATTTGCGTGCCGGGCGCACGGGCGAAACGAAATGACGGACTTCCGCGCGTGGGTCGCGACGCTGCCACCGATGGCGGGCCGCGTGCACGTCACGCCGGGCGCCGTGGCAGAAATCGTCATCGACCACCCGGAGAGCAAGAACGCGCTCGACCCGCACATGATGGTTGCGCTCGCAGACGCCGTCGATACCGTCGGAAACGCGCGAGCGATCGTCCTCCGTGGAGAAGGAACGGCTTTCTGCTCCGGCGGCAACCTCAAGCATGTTCGCGATCACCTCGCGACGCCCGGCGCGGGGGCCGTTTTTCGCGCCTTCATGAAGGATGCGCTCGACCGCCTGTTGGCGGTCGACGGAATCGTGATTGCCGCCGTGAACGGCTTCGCGCTCGGCGGCGGCGCCGAGTTGGCGGCCAGCTGCGATATCGTCCACGCCAGTCCGCTTGCGCGCATCGGGTTCGTCCATGCCAAGCTAGGCGTTTCGCCGGGGTTCGGCGGGGGCCAACGGCTCGTGCGGCGCGTCGGCCCGCTTCGGGCGCTTCGACTCATGGTGGACCCCGAATTGCTGTCGGCGGCGGATGCGCTGGCCCTCGGACTCTTTGACGCCGTCACGGACGATCCTGTCGTGAGTGCACATGCGCTCGCAACACGGATCGCCTCCCTGTCGCCGGAGGCGGTCCGTGCGGCGAAACGCATCGCGTTCGGCGGAGAAGCGGCAGAGGAAGCGGCGTTTGCGGAGCTCTGGGGCGGGCCGGCGCACCGGTCCGCGCTGGAACGCTGATGCTCCTGCTGGCGGCGCTGGCTTGCGTCAAAAAACCAATGCTGCCCCCCGACACCGCCACGTTGACCGCGCCCGTCGAGAAGCCGCGCCCGATGCCCGCGGGCAAGGTCATGGACGGATTGTATGTGGATGCGAACTACCCCCTGGCCGTGCGCGTCCCCGACGAATGGGTGGTCACGCTCGGCGCAGGCGCGGCGGAAACCAGGATGACCCTTCTCAATCCCGCGACCAAGGTAGAGATCGTCTTCTACGCATGGGTGGGTGACCCGACGCCGCGCCCGCATCCCGGCTGCGCATGGAGCTTCACCGACATCGGTCACTACCGCGTCGTGCGCGTGCGCGAGGCCATCCTGACGGCAACGTGCACCCCCGAGAACCCCGACGACCCGCGCATCATCGCGTACTTCGTGGCCCGTGACGGTGTCGCCTACGCGGCGGAGGAAGTGCTGCCGCCGGGAACACTCACGACCGGCAGGGATGCCGCGGACGCCATCCTCGCCGGTTGGCGGTTTCGGAACTGAGCCGAACGGGATCGGACGGACGCGCTACTTCCGGCGGCGCGACAGGACAAACGCAAGGAGCGTCGCCAGACCGAACGGAGCCGCAGGGCTCGTGGAACACCCGCCGCCCGAGCAACTGCTGCTATCTCCCCCGCAGCCGCCACAACCGCCGTCCGCACCGTAGGTGACGTTGCCAACCCACGCGAACAGGCCCAGCCAGTCACCCTGCGACCCTGCGGCCGACACTTCCAACCGCTCCAGACCAATGCCGTTGAACGACGGCAGCGCGAACGCCAGCGAGTCGAGAAGGCTCCCGACGAGGGTGTCGAGAATCGTCTGGAACAGCCCCGAAAACTTCTCTTCAATGGTGGCGTTGGCGGCTGCGGCAATCTCGTTGTAGCTCACCGTCGGCGTGACCTTGGATGCATCGATGTCCACGATGATTCCCAGCTCACCGGTGGTGCCGTCGAGGTCGAGATCGACACCCGCAGGCGCATCCAGATCGAGGCCGACAATGCGCGCATCTCGTCCGTCGAGGTTCGCGTAGAAGTCCACG
>CAMAWH010000090.1 GCA_945861635.1 Klebsiella pneumoniae
CCCCCTCCCGGTGCGCCTGGCGGCCCGCCGCTTTCGGGGGCGGCGCCGGCGAAATGACGAGGCGGCGGCGGCTCCTTTTCGCGAGTACGACGATGGCCCTGCTCCTCGTCATGTTCGAGGTGGTGTCGCGCCTGTTCGATGTGTGCGCCTGCCACGCACCGGTGCCCTCCACGGGCTCGTGGCAGGAAATGCAGGCGGACAAGAGGTATTTGTGGCGCCTTACGCCCGGCTACGTCATCCAGTCGCCCGGCGGCAACACCACGATCAACGGGTTGGGCCTGCGCGATTCGCTGATGCCGCGGCCGAAAGGCTCCGCCGAACGCCGAATCCTCACCACGGGAGACTCCAGCGTGTACGGATGGGGCGTGCCATCGGGAAAAACCTACCAGGAGTTGCTGGAAAACGGCCTCAATCGTGCGTTTCCGCGGTATCACTTCGAGGTCGTCAACCTCGGAGTCCCCGGGTACAGCTCCGTCCAATCGTTGCGGCTGCTGGAGGATGTGGGCTGGTCCTACGAACCCGACCTCCTGCTCGTCAGCAACATCTTCAGCGATTGCAATATTGACACCTTCCAAGACGAAAAAGCGCTGGCGATGGTGAACTCTGGGGACAGTCCGCTGCACGCCTCGCGGACGTACTGCGCGCTGTGGAACGTGTACGCCCAGTGGTACAGCACGTCCAATCAGGAACGAAATCGCGTATTGATGCCGGGTGTACCTCGGGATACCACGATTCTGGAGAAAGTCGATCAGGTGGTGGACCTGTCGCGTGTGCCGTTGGCGCGCTACGTCGAAAATCTTGAAACGATGCGGACAACTGCGGCGGCGCACGGCGCCGGGATGGTGGTCGCCCCGCTGGCGCAAGAGTGGGACGTCGGGCAGTGGTCGGTGCCGTCGTTGGCGCGGCCGACGGAAGGTCAGGTGCTGCCGTGGCACCCGTATCGAAAGGCGATGGCGGAGTATGCCGCGAGCCACGGCATCGGCATCGTCTCGATGCCGGAAGCGTTTGCCGCCGCGAATGGGCCCGGTCAGCGCTTGTTTACCGACCCTGTCCACCCGGGCCCTGACGGCGCTGCGGTGATGGCGGAAACGCTTCTCGCCTACCTCGTCGCGCATCCGGAGAGTCTGAAGGTCAAACCGTGAGCCCGCCGACCACGAACGCGGCGAAGCGAATCGCCGCATATGTCGCCTTTGCCATCGTCATGTTGTTGCCGCGGGGATTGATCGGAAACCCGGACGTGGACGTGTGGAATCACGTCTGGGGGTACGGGTGGGTGGCGGACGCCCTCGCGCATGGCCGGCTCCCCTGGCACACGAATTGGCTGGGCGCGCCGCGTGGCGGGACGCTTTTTTTCGTGGACTTACCGGGCGCCATCCTGGCGCTTCCGCTGACGTGGACGTTCGGTGCGGCCGTCGGCTTCGACGCCGTGCTGGTCGGTCGCGTCGCAGCGGCGGGTTGGTTTGCTCACGCGCTCTGCGAGGAGGTGTCGGCGCCGGGGAAGCATGGGTGGGTGGCCGGCGTGGCCTACGCGACGACGCCGTTCCTGTTCTGCGAACTGGCGAATGGCATCACCGAGGTGGCGGCAACGGGGTGGATCCCCGCGACCCTTTGGCTGGCGGCACGGGCTTTTCGTGCGGCACCCCCACCTGCGGCGTTCGGGCCGCGCTTCGCTCGTTTCGGGGCGGACGCCTCGTGGGTACTCCTCGGCGCGGTTGGCGGCGCGTGTGCGTGGGCGAACTTCTACTATGCGCTCACGGTCGCGCTTCTGGTGGGGGGATGGTGGCTGGGGTCCTCCCGCAACGTGCGCGGCGCCTGCATCGCGGGAGCGGTCGCGCTGATCTTCGCAGTGCCGGCGTTTGCGGCCATTCGGTATTCGGTGAGCGCCCCAGACGCGCTGGTGCGGCGATCGGCCGAGCTGAACGTGCAACTCATGGCTCACAACGCGGTCGACCCGCGCGTCTACGTCACCCCATTCAAATTCACAAGTGTGGACCTTGAAAAGTTGTATGGTGAGCCGTTTCGCCACACGGGCTACCTGCGCTGGAGCGTGCTGTTGCTCGCTGGCATGGTGGCGCGCCGTCGGGAGGCGCGTCCGTGGGTAATGATGGCGGTGGCGTCGCTGGTGCTTGGCCTGGGGCCCCGGTTGTGGTGGGGAGGGGACTGGGTGCGCCTCGGTGGGAGCGTGTTCTCGCTGCCTTTCGGGTGGTTGCAGCGCTTGGTCCCGGACCTTGCCATCACCCACCCGCTGCGCCTGTCCATCGGCGCGCAGGCCATCGTGTGCGTCCTGGCCGGGTGGGCGGTGCGTGATCGGCCACGGTGGCTGATTCCTGCCGGTGTCGCCGTCGTCATGGAAACCCTGTTCGCTTCCAACGCGACGTGGCCGATTCCGTCTGCGCCGACCCACACGCCCGCCGTCTACGCAACCATGGCCGACGACCCGGACCCGCGGGCCGTCCTGGACTTGCCCGCCGAGGTCGGAACGACGATGGCGACCAGTCGTTACTTCTGGTTCCAACTCACCCATCGTCATCCCGTGCCGTGGACGCCGGACGCGCGTGCCGGCTCCAGCGGGGACGCATTCACGTTTCAGATCTTCCCGCATCCAATGGGGCGTCCCGGCGAGAGGATGGCGTTCAACATTCGCCCGCTGACGTCCGCGGCGATCGCGCACCTCCGCACGGTGTACGGGTGGGTCGTGGTCCACCCCGATCTCGAGAAAAGGATTGGGGCTGAAGGCGTTTTCGAGGCGGCCATGGTGCCGGCGTTCGGTGCGGCGACCGGCAGTGATCCCGGGGATGAGGCCGGGGTGGATGCGGTCGTGTGGTGGAGGTTGTAGCGCCGATTCGGGGCCGGAATCGGCGATCCGGCCGGGATGGCGGCAACCATTCGCCCCACGCCCTCCCGGTTTGGGACTACACTCCCCGAAACGCGAGACGTGAATGACGCGGCCGATACTCCCCGGTTTGATGCTGCTGTCCGCTTGTTCGGACTACGATCTTTCCACCGGCCCCAAGGACGCGGAGCCGGCCGGTGATTCCGGCACGCCTGCCGACCACGCCGACCCGGCCCCGGACATCGCGGCTACCCCCTCGTCGATCAGCTACGGAGTGGTGGACAACGGCGAGGTGCGCAACGAGGTCGTACGCGTCACAAACGAGGGAGATGCAGCGCTTACCGTGACGGCCGTGTCGTTGTCCGTGGGCGCAGATCGCGGGTACACCGCGGCGTGGACGACCGCCTTGCCGTGGACACTGGCGCCGAGCGCAGGGGAGGACGTGGTGGTGACGTTTTCGCCGTTGGACCCCGGAAGTGCGCTGGGCACCTTGCTCGTTGAGAGTGACGACCCTGACGAGCCTGCCCTCCCGGTCGAACTCGACAGCACGGGGGATGGCTGCTACGACCCATCCAGCGCCTACGACAAGCACCCCGCCGCCGGTCTGGTGGTGATCGACGACACCTCCGTGATTACGGCCACTTACGACGGCAGCGACGCGGGCTACACCAGTGAACTCTGGCTCACCGGCAGCCCGTCCGTCTACATCGCAACCGGCCACAATTCGTCGGCTGGCACGCGCGTCGACCTCGGGACATTCAAGCTCGCGACGGAGCTCGTATTCGCCATCCGCGTCACGGATGAAGATTGGTGGTTCTACTCGGGTCCGGCCTCACGAAATGGAGATAATACACTTCATTCGGCGGTAACCTACTTGGGCAGTTGTAAGTGGACGGTCGGCTTCGAGGATTCCTGGGGCGGCGGCGATCAGGATTTCAACGACATCACGATGACCATTCAGGGCGGCTTGGAGATGCAACTGGTAAAGTAGTTTTGGGCAATCGCTCCGCGATTGCGTTTGTCCGGTCGGACCGCCGCACGGCGCGAGCGATCCGCGCCGTTGCCGTTCACGGCGTCAGCTTCGCGTAATACACCTCGTTGCTCCCCCGGATACCCTGATTCCACACGACGTGGAACGCGCCGGCGGAGTCCACGTCGATGCTGGGCAACCCCGGCTTGCCCCAATCGACGTCTGCCACCTTCTTCGTGGCTTCCCATCCGTTGCCACGGTTGAGGTTGTAGACCAACTCCGCGTCGGCGCCGGCGTCCCATCCCCACACCGAGCACAGCACGCCGGCGGCATTGACGGCGATGTCCGGGTCGAAATGGAAGCCACCCAGGCCTTCCCCCAACTCGGATACCGCGCCCCACGCGCCCGGCTTCCCGCTGCGCGCATAGACGTGCGTGGGCACGCCTGCGACCTTGTGGAACCAGACGAGCCAGTCCACGCCCGGCGGGAAGGCGAAGTGCGGACGCTCCCCCGGATGGCTGGTTGCGGTCATGTTTTCCGGTGGATCGAATTTTCCATTTGCACCGTTGACGGTGTACAGCGTCGTCTCCGCGCCACCGTTTCCGAGGTCGTAGCCGGCGAGGACGGAGCCGTCCGGACGACGCTCGACGTTGGTGTGCCAGGCGTCTTCCGTACCGTCGGAGAACGCTTCATCGGCACTCCACGCGCCGTTCGTCCGCCACGCCCATGTGGCGACGAAGCGGTTCTTTTCGCCAAGGGGTTTGCCGATGGAGATGTACGCCAGGTCTTCACCGGTAGCATTGGCGACGTGGCCGGAGCCCATTTCACGGTCCCCGTCCGGCGTCAGGGGCGTGGCCGTTTCCCACACGCCCGCCGGCGAGCGCGTGCGCAACCACCCGCGCGAGCGGAAGTCCGGCTCCGCGTGGTCGTAGACGATTACCACGCTGCCGTCGGGGCGAACGACCAGGTCGGGCCCCCAGTTCCTTCCTTCCGTCGGGGACACGTCTTCGGGCGCGGACCACGTCACGCCATCCGCGGACTGGCGATAGCGAATCACGTCTCCCGACGTCACCCGGTCGTAGTACACGGCGTGGAGCACGTTTCCAGGGCCGACGGCAACTTGTGGGCGGTACCCGCCCTTCGGCCGCGCGGCGAGCGAAATTGCTTTCGTGAACGCGCCCGCGGCCTCCGGGGCCGGCCCTGGCGGCGAGGGCATGTCGTGGAACGACGGAAACCCCGTCGGATCCTGCATTGCGCCGCCGGAACCGTTCATCTGACCGTTCATGGGGCCGGGTCCGCCGGGCAGTCCGTTCGGCCCCAGCGGGGGTCCGTTCGGCCCGTTCGGCCCCATCGTGCCGTTCGGCGGCATCGGCCCGTTCGGCCCCTGCTGCCCGTTCGGCGGCATGGATCCCCCCGGCGCGGCCGCCTCGTCAGGAGCGCAGCCGACAAGGAAGAAGAACGCTAATGCGGTATAGTGTTGTGCCATGTTTCTGCTCGTGATCGTAGCGCATGCGGAGCCGCTGGGGGTACCCGCGGCAACGTTTCGGCAGGGGAATGACGAGGTCGCAGACGAGAGTCCCGCGCGCGATGTGTCGCTTGCAGCCTACCGGATCGATCGAACAGAGGTCAGCGTTGCTGAGTTTGAGGCCTTCGTCGCAAGCGGTGGCTACGCGGATTCTCGCTGGTGGAGCGCAGAAGGGGCCGCATGGCTTGCCGCGAATGCCGACGGCGCCGGGGCAGAGCTTCGCGCCTCCGGGCGGGAGTCGACGCATCCGGTCATTGCCGTCACGTGGTTTGAGGCGGAGGCCTATTGCTCGTCGAAGGCGGGAAGTCTGCCGACGGAGGCGCAGTGGGAGCACGCGGCGTGTGGGGAAGGCGGTCGGCGCTATCCGTGGGGAGAAGGAGAAGACTTTGCGGCCGCGTGGTTCAACGAAGGGAAGTTGGGCCAGATCACCGGGGTCCACACCAAACCGGCGGGCGTGCAGGACGCATCGTTGGCAGGACCGTTCGGCCTGTACCACACCGTTGGAAACGCCTGGGAATGGACACGTGACAGCTACGCGAACGATGCTTACGCAACACTACCCGCTGGCGATCCGGTGAACACGGCAGCTTCAACGTGGAAGACGATGCGGGGCGGCGCGTACATGAACCTGCCGAGTTCCTGCACCTGTACGCATCGCGAGCCGGCGCGGCCCGACAGCGTGCGCTTGACGGCGGGGTTTCGATGCGCCTATCCCTTGTAGTCGTTCTCGCCGGCTGCACGGGGGCCACCGAGCACGCGTTCGTTGCGTCGGAGCACGGCCCCGACATGGTCCGGGTGTCCGGAGATCTGGTGCGGCTGGGCTACAAAAAGATGAACCCGGTGGCGGGTTTCAAGCCGCCCATGGTGGATGAGGGACACATCGGTAGTCCGGGAGTGGGGGGAGTGGTCGGCGCGGGGGGGGCTCCGGTTGGGGGCGCGCCAGGATCCGGCGGAATGCCCGTCGACGGAGGCGCTCCGGGCGCTCCGGGCGCTCCGGGCGCTCCGGGCGGGGGACAGGCCGCCGCGACGCCGATGACGCCGGGGGGGCCGGCACCCGGCATGCCGGGCGGTCCGCCGCTACAAGCCGGGGACCCGAAGGCGAACCCCAACGCCAATCCCGGGGGCGCGCCGGGGTCTACGATGCCCACGACCCCGGGTATCGGGCCCGGTGGTCCACCGCCGGGCGGCCAAAATCCGATTCCGGGAGGCGCTGCACCCCCTGGCACCTCGGGTGCGTTGCACCTGCCGGCGGCGCCGCTCGCACCGCGTCTCTCGTTGGCGGCGCTGATTCCCGACGCCAAAGCGGCCGGCCCCGAGGCCGGCACGCTCCCTCCCTCCTCGCCCCCCGCCGCGCCCAACCCCAACAGCGTGGAGGCGCCTACCGGTGCCGCCCCTCCGAACGGCCCCCCCCTTGCGACGCCCGGCTTCGTACCCCCCCCCGATCTCGGCGTCGCACCGGGGGTGACATTGGACAAGAACAGCCGTCCGATGCCGGATCCGCTCGATGCCCGTGACGTGCGGGTGGACGACTTCTGGATCGATGTCACCGAGGTCACCCAAACCCAATATCAGGAGTTCGTCGAGGTCACGGGCTATCGTCCGCCGTTCGTCAACGAGGACTGGGCAAACGAGGACGCCTGGAATTGGCCCGGTCGAAAACCACCGTCGGACAAGAAGGATCATCCGGTCGTGCTGGTGAACTGGTACGACGCGACCGACTATTGCGCGTGGGCGGAGAAGCGGCTTCCCACAGAGGCGGAGTGGCAGCTTGCCGTGCTCGGCCCCAAGGATGATGAACGGGTGTTTCCATGGGGCAATGAATACGATGGAAACAAGCTGAACCACGGGCAGATGTGGATGCCCAATTACGACGACTCCGATGGCTACCTTCACACCTCTCCGGTCGGCACGTACCCAGCCGGGGCGAGCCGGTACGGCTTGGAAGACGCCTTTGGAAATGCGTGGGAGTGGATGAGCGATTTTCGCGTCCCATCGTGGGAGGACACGCTGGGCGAGCGTGATGGGGACGTGATCGTGAACCCTCACACCGGCACGGTTGGGTTTTACGCGGCGGTGCGTGGCGGTGCGTATTTCTTCGACCTCCGACCCAACCCGGCGGGGGAGCGAAATGGCTTTTTGGTGGAATTGCGTCGCAAGACGAGCGGATTCCGGTGCGCGCGCGACGTATAGTTGCTGTTTTCGGCGGGTTGGTCGTCGGTCTCCTCGTCGCAGAATGTGGGGCGCGCTTGCTCTCTCCGACTCCGGGAGAAGAGCTGTTGTTCAATGCGCCCGATGCGGCTCCGGCGGCGCTCTATCGAGATTCGACGACACTTTTGATTGAACCCAATCCGGGATTTTCGGGGACGATCCGCTCGCTTGGGTACAGCGTGCTTTTGCGGATCAACTCGCTTGGGTTGCGCGGGCCGGAAGTTGGCAAGGGGCGAAAGTGGTTGGCCGTTGGCGACTCCTTCACGATGTCGGCTCAGGTGGCGGAAGACGAAACGTTCGAGGGCAGGTTGGGGGCGAAACTCGGGGTGGAGGTACTCAACGGCGGAGTGGATGGCTATTCGACCTGGCAGGCGACGTTGCGGTACCGCCAACTCGACAGGGCGGCCGAAACGGACACAGTATTATTGACGTATTTCCTTGGGAATGACCTCGACGACAATGAGCGCATGCCGGGATTGTTGCGCGGGCCGCGAGCCCCCGGCGGTCATGCATCGTTCCACGACGATCTCGATCCGGTGACGAACTTCTTGTTCGCCCACAGCGTGCTTTTCGCGTACGGAAGGGTGGCATGGAAGCGGCATCTGGTCGAGTCCGGCAACGACTTTGACGGCCAGCGTTTCCAGCAGGAGCTGCAGATTTTCTCCCACAACGGCCGGGCGCAGTTGGAGCGGCTGCTTCCGTCGACCGACGCGGCGCTGCGCGAATTGCGAGAGGAGGCGCGCTCTCGCGGAGATGCGCTGATCGTGGCGGTTGCGCCCCCTTCGTTTGCTGTGGACGTGGACATGGCGCGGCGACTGCTGGACTTGTTCAAGGTGACCGATCCGGACCTCGGCGCGCCACGACTGGCCGTTGTCGCCACCCTTCAGCGGCTCGGCATCACGACGTGTGACCTGACCCCCCCGCTCGCGGCTGCCATCGCCCGGGGAGAGAAACCCTACTTCCGCTTCGATGGTCACTGGACGAAAGAGGGGCATGCCATCGTGGCGGAGACGCTAGCGGAGTGTGTGGACGGGCGCGCTCCCTAGCGTCGGCGCGGCGTGCTGCTCGACGAGCAGGCACCTCCGGGCACCGCCATGCCGTACTTGCCGACGTCGATGGCCTCGGCAAGCGACATGGTGGCGCCGGAGACGGTTACGCGGACCGGCAGGCGGGTAAGAACGATTGCGTCGGCCATGAAAGACTCCAGATTGGAGGCAGCGGTCGGAATGACCTATCGGCGACGCGCATCGTTCATCCGGGCAACGAACCATGGCGTCATGGTAGGGGCATAGCCGGCCCCCCCGGCCGGCCCCGCCAGGTTTCGTGACAATTCATGACAATTTGATAATCGGTCGAATATCCTTGATGGTTTCTCGCGCACTGGGAACTCAGGTGCGAATGCATGCCGACGTTCGCCACGATGCAGAGCGCATGGAGCACACGACGGAAACGTGGCGACATCAACGTGACAAACGCCGGCGGGTGGCGACATCGGCGGAATATATGGCAGCGCGGCATGCGTCTATGCGCGGCGTGCCGGCTGTCGAGGGTGCATAGCTGTGGCGAAATCGATGACGCGTTCGACGCGGGCGCCCGTCGACTTCAACGACCGATCACGACGGGTGCCGGTGCCGGCGCCCGCTTGGCACTCCCGTCGGATTTCGCATCGGCCCGGTGGCGGACCCGGGTCGGCTCGCGTATGGTTTCGCGATGGTCCTGTTCCTCACCCTCGGCTGCGAAGTCGAACGCAAAGCCCCTTGTCCGGACGGGTACACCTATGACGGCAATTGGAACTGCGTCGTTGACACCTCGGTCGATGACTCGGGAGGTGACGCTGACACGGATGCCGACGCAGATGCCGACGCCGACGCCGATGCCGATGCCGACGCCGACGCCGATGCCGACGCCGATGCCGATGCCGACTCAGACGCCGACTCAGACACCGACTCAGACACCGACGTCGCCACGTTCACCGCGGACTTCTTCCCCATCTTCAAGGCCGACTGTGGGGATTGTCATCAGGGCTTCGGAGACGTCAAGGACCCGGAGAGCGTCTACAACGGCATCATGAATTTCATGGTGGACGAAAAATACGGACCGCTCGTCACGCCGGGCTCGCGCTCGGAAAGCGCCATTTATACCAAGCTGAGCGGAGAAAGCCTCGACCGTGAGGACGACGAGCGGATGCCGCTGGTGCTTGAAGTGTTGACCACGGCCGAGTTGGCCGCCATTCGCACGTGGATCGAAGACGGCGCGGAAGATGACGCGGCGTTCGACAGTGCGGTCGCCACGTCGTTTCAGAACCACGATTGCAGTCGCTGCCATCAGGAATGGCAGATGGGCGGCAAGTTGTACGCTACGCTGCTGTCGGAAGAGGCGGGCGGCTGGTCCTTCGTTGTCCCGGGGGATCCGGACGCGAGTCTGTACTACGTCAAGTTGGCGTCTGCGGCGGTGCCGTTTGGAGACCGGATGCCGCGCATCTTCGACTACCGCTCGGAAGCCGAGGTCGAGCGCATCGGAGAATGGATTGATCTGGGTGCAACCTACCCCTGAAACGGCGCCGTAAACGGCGTCACATCCGGGTAGGCCTCGGTGGGATCGATGTCGAACGCGGTGAGGAGGCCGGCGGCCAGACTGGCCGGTGTGATCGCCTCTCCCGTGGCGGACACTTCGCCACTCACAGGGTCGACGTTCTCTCCCGCGAATCCGCTGTCTGTGCCGCCAAGCACGCGCCCGCCGGCCACGCTGGCGCCCACCAGCATGGCGCTTGTCCACGGCCAATGATCCTTGCCCTGGGCGCTATTCAGCACCGGCGAACGTCCCATTTCCGAGAGCACGAGCACCGTCGTCCGATCGGCGAGTACGCCGCCGCCTGGCGCCGCCGTGGTCTTGAGTCGCTCCATCAACTCGGCCAACCGGGCGAACCCCCACTCGTAGGCCTTGTCCTGCAAGCTGTCATTGCTGACGTGCGAGTCCCAATTCCCAAACATGGGCAGTGAGCCCTCCAGCATGACGCTTCTGGCCAATCCCGCTGCCAACACGTCGGCGACCGTTCCGAAAATATCCGCGTCATTCGTGCTGATGGCGCCGCTGAAGTCGGCGGCGTGCTCGTGCAGGTCCGGCAGGCGCCCGAGCCCGTCGAGGTACTGGTCTTTCCGCCGCGAGGCGGGGAGTTCCGCTGCCTCCGCGGCCAGCCACGCTTGGATTCTCGCCTCCGAATCGTCGTTCCGGGGAGTGGGCAGCGTACCGTCCGCAGTGCCGATCAGCGTGGAGTTGACGGCGAGAACGACCTCTCCCAGGTCTCCCGGAAAGCGCGGGCCGGAAATCACGACATGGGGGAGGGACGTGCCGTGGGCGATGCGCGTCGCAAAGTCGGGCGAGGTCGTGCCGCGGCTCGACGTGAGCATGAGCCGAGTGCAGCCATCATGGGAGATCGAACCCACGGCTATCCCGTTGACAAAAGCCGTTTTTGCGCCCCAGGTGTTGAAGAACGCGCGCACACTGGGTCGGGTCGCGGCGTCTGCGAAACTCAGGCCCCCGAGACTGGCCTCCGTGCTGCTCGGGTCACGGTGGATGACGTCACTCTCGAAGTGCGGGTCAAAAACAAACGCGGGGTCCCACCCGCCTTTCATCCAATAGACGACGAGGTAGCGCTCTTCTGCAGCGCGGGCGGTGTGACGTGACAGTGCGGCAAACAGACCCGCGCTGGCGGCCGCGCCGAGGAAGGCCCGCCGCGCGAGTGTGGGCCGGGCGCGGCTCACGGGGCCTCCGCGGTCGACACGACACGATCGGGCCAGAACATGCCGGAGGAGACGGGGAAGGGCGTGTCTGCCGTTGGAGGGGGCGCAATCTCCTGCCGCAGGAGCATCTGAGCGTGCTCCCCCCGCGTGTGCCAGCTCGCGACGGGCCCAGCCTCGTCGGAGTATTGCCACCCCCACGCCTCGCCCCCCGCCTCTACTGCCACGCTCTCCTGAGGCGACTGATCCTGTGCGCGGGCGTCCACATCCACGGCGTTTCCTTGCGAGATCACCCACTCTTCCTCACGCGTGGTCGTGCCGCCGTCCTCGGTGAGCGTCGCCGTTGTTGCGATGACTGCACCCCCGCCGCTCGCGGTCCAGATGGGAAGGGGCGGATTCCAGCTCTCGCCGCGGAACACGTTACCGTCGGTGTCGTAGTGCTCCCAGCGGAGGAACGCGGCGGTGTCGCGGCTCACCCGGTACCACTCCCGCTCCTTCACTTCTCCATCCACCGTTCGTTCTACACGCAACGTGTCCGCTTCGTTCGTGACGCGGGACTCCCAAATCTCCGCGACTCCGGCGCCCGGCGCGTCCCAGTGCGGGAGGGTCGCCTCGTCACCCGGGGCCCCGCACGCAAGCCAGGCCAGCATGCGCGCGCGTTCTGCCGTGGTCGGCCCGCCGCCGGGGGGCATCGGCCCGCCCTCTGAGGCGTTGGCCGTGATGGCGGCGGCGTGTTCCTGAACCGACGCCAACGCGTCAAAGTCCACGTCAACGGTTGCACCGTGGCGGGCCTCGCCCTCTCGACCGGCGGCATGGCAGCCGGTGCAATAGGTGAGCGTGAACGGTTGCCCGACCGTTCGCCAGGTGCCGCAGGGGCCGGTATCAGCGGAGTCGTCGGGGGAAGCGGACGTCGGCGCTTTCGCGGGATCTGCGCAGGCGACGATGCCGAGCATCAGGGGGAGGAAGTGCATCAATACATCACCGACCGCGGGTGCCGGATCAGCGCACTCAGCGCGTCTTCCCATCCTGCATCCCCGCCGCCTGCTGCGTCGTAGAGAGCCCGCAACCCCGCCACTTGCGACGAATCGTGCGCCACCGGCGACGATAGCAACTGGGTGTACCACTCGGCGAGCTGGCCGTTGATGTCTTCTTCTCGTGTGAGAAGCACCCGGTCGTCGGCGTTGCGCGCCCGATCCGCCGCAATCGCCGCGGCTGCCGATTGGCGTGCCGTCCACTCCAGCAGGACTTGGGTGCCCAGGCCCGGTGCCGGGTTGCGGAGCACGACGGTGTCGTCGTCGGTGCCGCCACCCAAAACGCGGTGTTCGTCGGACCACGACAGCGGTTTCAGTCCGTCCAGCGCCTCAAACCCCGGATCCCAGGCCAGCAAAGCTGCCCACGCGGTGTGGAGTTGCTCGGTGTTGAGTGTGCGGACGTCATCCGCGCGGTAGGCGTCACTCGTGACCACGCGCTTGGCGAACGCGCGGACGCGCTGGCCATCCTCGTCGATGAACGCTTCCACCAGCGCGCCGTCGGTCGGGAAGGGCGCGTGCACGAGCCCCTCGTAGACCCGTCGGGCGGCGCACGATGCGTACCGAGGATCCGCCGCGATCATCGCGCCGAGGTCCTCGATGTCCGTGCCGGGATGCCCGTAGTAGGCGGGCGGCGTCCACGCGACGTACCAGTCCGCGGTGTGCGCGCTGTAGCGGGTGTAGCTCTGGATGGTGTCCGCGTCCTCGGACCGTTCGGCAAAGCCCCCGAAAAACGCCGCCATCGGGTCGAGCGAACTATGGCAGGACAGACAATTGGGCTCGGTGCGCACGGCGTTCTCGATGTTGGTCAACGCCGCCTCGTCGATGCCGAACTCGAACGCGCCATCCCGGTCGAAGAAGTCGGTGCAGAGGAGCAGACCGGCGACCGCATTCGCCCGGCGACGATTGTAGTTCGTCGCATCTGCGCTGTAGCGCAGCCACAGGCTGGAGCTGGAGAGCACGCCCGCCATCGGCCGCCCGTCGGTATACGTCGTCCATGCCCATTCCGTTCCGCTTCCCGTGTACGGCAGGTCGTACAGCGCCGCGAGCGTCGGGTTTGCAATCGTTTGGTTCGAGGTGACCAGGTCGGTAATCGGCCGGTCTTCATCGACGATCGCGCGCACCATCTCAAGCGGCTCGCCCCCCAGCGCCTGCCATTCCGCAAACGTGGGCGCATCGAAGCGATCGTAGTCGTCGGCCCATACTGCGGTGTGAAAGGTGTCGTTCCAGATCCACGCGATGCGTCCGGCGAATTCGGGCGCCGCGAGCCAGGTGTCGATGTCGGCGATCAGGACGCGGGGATCCGCCTGCACCGCCGCGATTTCCTCCGCGCTTGGGCGCGTACCTCGCAAGTCGAGGGAAAGGCGGGCGAGGTACGCGACGTCGTCCAGCGGCGTCGTCCCTGGATCGGCGGCGGAATCGGTGGAGGCGGCAGAGTCCGCAGCAGTGGCCGCTTGGGTGGGCGCCCCAGGCGGCGGATCGCACGAAAGGAGCCCCAGAAAAAGCATCGTTCAGGCCCAGGTCGCGGGCTTGGGCACGGCGAGGAGCATGGCGTCGATAGTACATCATCGCGGCGCGGGTGGCCACGGATGCCTGCGTGGCGCCCTTCAGCCAACGATCGTGGCCTGCACCCGGCCATTGCCCGCGCCTTGCGAACCGGGCGTCGGTGTGCGATGCTCCGAACCGTACCGGGGTCACACTGGCGCCGAACTCCGAGTCACCATGGATGCTTCCGAGCGCACTCGCGGGTCTGGTGACCACGTCGGGTGTGGCCGAGCAGGCGTTCATCGGTGCGTATCGCGGCTCACTTGAGGTTTGGCGACAGGACACGTTACGCGACGCCGTGACCCTCCGCGATTGGGCGCAACGCAGCGATCGTGGATGCGACGGCGGCCGAATGCGTCAGTTATTTTTGGACGGCGACGAACGGCGTTGCGCGCGTGGCTGGGTCAGGTCGCGCCGATCGGATGGCCAGACGACGACTTCGAGCCGGAGCGATTCGGCTGGACAGCCGCGTCCACGCGAGATTTCCGGCGCTCCGTGCTCCGCGTTTGCGCCCGCCGACTTCTGTGCCTTTCGAGCGACGATCCGCCGGCCCGACGACTACTCGTCTGGCGATTCATCGATGGTGTACGTTCCGTATCCGACATCGATATGCCAGCGATGCGGCAATCGCTTTTCCGCGCGCTGCGTGCGGCACGCGGCGAACTCCGGACGGGTTGCATCGCCACGCTCACCGACGCACAACTTGCCGAGTTTGCGGCAATGGATCAGGAAACGGCGCGTGCTCTGTTGGCGGGCCCTCGCTCGCGTCGCTCGGCGAGTGCGCTGCGCGGGCTTGCACGGCGTCGGGGGGGGCATAGGCGCTAACATACCTGACACGTCAAGCGCGGTGGGAGGCGTTGAGGGTTGCACGCCGCCCCCCCCGTTCTGAGTAGGGATCGCGCGCGGACAACCCTCGTTCGTGGACGTGGTGCGCTTGGTCATCGGACGGACATCGTTCCCCGCACATCCCGCGCCGGACCGACCCACGTCCGCCCGTCCGCGTGCTCGACGGCAACGCGGCCATCCGGCTGCACCGACACCGACAAAAACCCGTTGTGGATCGCTCGATGATGGGCGCCGCAGACCACCAGCAGCTTGCCAACGTCGTGCCTCCGGCACTCGACCCAGGGCTCCGTGCGGTGAACATCCAACCACAGCCGATTTCGACAGGCCGGTACCGCGCATGTCCAACCCGCTCGGTGCAACACCTTCCTGCGGAGAACCGGTGGAATCGCGCGGGTCGCGTGGCCCTCGTTCGGCCCCGGCCGCATGTCGATGATCTCGGCGTCGCAGGCCGCCTCCGCGGCAATCGTCTCGGACACCGCGGCGTCGGGAGCGTCAACTCGCTGGCAGGAGGGGCACTGCTGGAGGACGATGCGGTAGCGCTCGCCGGTGGGGGTCTCCGCCGTTGCGGTGGCCGTGTCTGCGGGGTCGGCGGTGGCGATGAGTTGGCGCGCCATACACGCGAGGAGTGCGCCGTCGTCGATCTCCTCGCGTCGGAGATCGCTACGAGCGCGCAGCAGGGCGAGCGCCTGGTACAGAACTTCGGCGTCCGCGGCTTCCATCTCAAAGGAGTGGCGGGCTCGCGCAAGGCGCAGTTCGGGGTCGGGATCGCCGGTCGGAGCGGGATCCCCGATGCGGGCGGCGGCAACCTCGCGCTCGATCACGCGAGCGGACATCGTTTTGGCGCGCTCGGTCCACGAAGCGTCGGTTTCTGCGGTCGCGACGCGAACGACTTCCCTCGCTTTCGTCCAATCCACCTCACCGGCCGCGAGTGCCGCGTTCAGCCTCGGCAACTCCGGCATGCTCCTTCCGATGCGAAGCAAATCGCGGGCCACGCGCGACGTCAATTCGAGCGCCGCCATCGCATACTGCTCGAT
>CAMAWH010000091.1 GCA_945861635.1 Klebsiella pneumoniae
CCCAGCGCGGGCAGGAAGTGAATGCCCTCCACCTCGTCAAAAATGGCACCTGGCCGCCCGGGTCCGCGCAGTGTTTCGCCCAAACGCAGGCTCAATGCCGTTGGCTCCGACGCGTTGCCCGTCGTTCTGCGCAGTCGAGCCGTTTCTGCCCGCGTTCGCCCCCCGAGCGAGGCCGGCCGGTGTTCATTGAGGAGGAAGTGGGCGAAATGCGGGAGTGCCGCCTCCATCGCCGTGGCCGAGTTGAACACGACGAGGTCTGCGCCGAAGTGCGCGACGAACGCCTCACGTTCCTCTCGTTGCCTGCGAAACGCCGCCCGCAATTGGGTCAGCGAGGCGTGCAACTCCGGCTCCGGCCCCTCTCGCCATTGTCGCAGCAGGTCGAGGCGGGCAATGACGCCCATCTCATCGTACACATCCGGCTCCCCCGAAAATACCGCGTGATCTCCCCACGGCAACACCCGCGCGCGCAGGACGGTGCGCCGCGTTAACGTCGTGACCGCGTCAGGCGCGAGCACCGCGATCTCTGCGTCCGTAGCAATGTCGCGGAGGAGCACGAGTGGACCCTCCCACCCGTCCACAACCCACAAAGCCGTCACGACTTCACCGGGCCAACGCGCCACGATGCCCGGCGCGGCTCCTTCCCGCATCGCCCGCTCCGCTTCCGTCCAGCCCTCTCTGTCCACCCACTCGGTGACAAAGAAATCCAGCAGTTCGGACCAACGTTCTTCAGAGTTAGCCGCGTCGATGCCGAGGCGATGGGCAGCAAGCGCCAGTTCGTCGGGCCGGGTCAAAACGCGCGCGTACAGGCGGGCCTTGAGGGTGGCGAACGCGCTCGGGTCGTTGCGGGTCATGGACGCCGCCGTATATATGCGAGGCTTCGGTTGAGGCTCATGATTTTCGCGTTCGTTCTTTCGGCCTGCGTCGACAACACCGTGCACGCGGGGTTGCCGAGCGTCGCCGTTTCGCCGGATTCCGTCAATTTCGGGGAAGTTGTGGTCGGAACGTCGTCGCAGATCGGCGTGAACGTGAAAAACAACGGCATCGGGGAGTTGGAGGTGGCGGCGGCGTCCATGTCGGACATCTCCTCTCCCGACCTCCGCGTTGTAGATTTTCCATCGACGGTTTCACGGGACGCGGCGGGGATCCTCACGCTGGAGTACCAGCCCGACATCGAAGGTCAGGATTTCGGCTCGGTCACGCTGACGTCCAACGATCCGGACCATCCTTCCGTAGAAATCCCCATCGAAGGCACGGGAGTTCGTCCCCATTGCGACGTCGATCCCGAATTGCTGTATTTCGGCACCCTTGCCGTGGGCGAAAGTGCGACGCAGACCGTGCACATCAGCGCGTCGGGGTCGGGAGACCTGCGCATCCGGTCCATCGCGTTCGCGGGAGAGGAGGATGCCGCGTACACGTTTGCGCTCCCCACCGAGTATGCGGAACCGTACGTGCTCGCGAACGGATTTTCCATCGCGCTGAGTGTGACGTTTGCTCCTCCGAGCGCAGACGAATTCACGGGAGAGATCCTGGTCACGACGAATGACCCGGACGAGGAGCAGGTCGCCGTTCACCTCTATGGCAACACGGTCGATGATCCGTTGACGAACGTTGCGCCTGTGGTCGAGATCCTCGACCCCAACACCGGCGAACACTTTCTTACGACGACGGTCGTTCCACTCACCGGGCACGTCTACGATCAGGACGAGGCCGCGACCAACCTCACGTGTACCTGGTACGCGGCCGGCACTCCGGTGGCGGCGGCCCTGCCCACGGTAGAGGGAGACGTTGCGTCCAACGCGACACTCCCCGTTGGCGAGATCGACATCGCGCTGCGCTGCTTCGACGGCGTCGGTGCCATGGGAGAAGACATTGTGAGTGTCGAGGTCTTCGACCCCGAGGATCCACTCCCCTACGTGATCTCCGGCGGTTTCTCCCTTTTCGACTACATCTCTGTGGACGACGATCTGGAGGTGAAAGTGAACGGCACGAGCATCTACCGGGATGCCTCCGGAGAGGCATCGACGCTCGCGCCCATCAAGTTTGAGGCACTCGTGGGAGACCAGATCGAACTCATCGCGACGGACCAGAAATATTGCCGTGCGTTCCTCGACTCGCTCACGTTGTTCTGGGGCAGCGGAGACAGTCAGGTGCTCAACACGCCCGTGTGTCACTCGGCCTGCGATGGGGAGGACTGCTACGACGAGGATTATGATGGTCCGTGGCCGAATGTATTCGTTGACGAGTTCTATACGATTGAGATTCCTTAGGGGGCGGCGCCGCCGCGTCGCGCCTCATCACTCCCCCCACATCACTCACCCCCCACACGCCACCCGCACCCCCCGGTACCCAAGCCAGTCGGTCGGCTCACCCGCCAGGACATCGTGGCCACACGCGACCGCCATGCGTGCCCGCCATGCCAACGCAAACTCGCGGCTGAATACAGCCTCCCCGCCGTCTTTCGTCGTCACGTACAGCGCTCGTCCACTCCACGGGCGGAGCCAGGGCGGGGCATCAACCGCTACGTGAACGGGGCCGGGTGGGGCCGCTCTGACCTGCGCGAGCAGTGCGTGATCGATCGGTGGCGAGAACGCAATGCCGCGCACCACCGTTCGTCCCATCATGCGCTCCTCCCAGGGCAGCGCGAGAACCAGCGCAAGCCACGCCCACCGCGGCGCACCCACCAGCCACCGCGGCACCGAAAGCAACCCCACGATCGCCAGTAAGATCCACGCCTCCCAAGCATGCAGCGCGAGCAGCGGCGCCACTCGCCAGCCGATCGTCGAAACCACGGACCACACGAGCACGCCCCACACCACGGCACGCTGCCCACTCCCAACGGCCAACGCGAGATGCACCGCGGCCACCCCCCCCACCCCCGCCGGCCAGGTCCATGGGAACAGGTGGTGCGGCATTCTCCATCGCAGCACCTGCATCCACGCGTCGTCCACCCAGAAAGCACTTGGCGGATTCCCGAGCAACAGCGGAGTTGCAAACAGCCCAAATCCCGCGAACATCGGCAACAGCGCGCGAGGTCGTGCCAGAGCCATCACACACAGGATCCCAAAAACGTGGGTCGCCGTGGTTGCGTGGAGGAGGAACGCAGCCCCCGCAACCATTGCCGCCAACTGCAATTCTCCCGCGATTCCCAACCAAAGCGCCATGAGGACGAACGGGTGCGCCGCTGTCCGATTGATGAATTCGGGCTCAAAAGTCCGCGCGTGCCCCGGGACACAGTGAAATACCACCAGAAAGGCGGGCGCCCACCATTTCGATCCGAGCGAAAGCGCCAACGCCTCGTACATCCAGAAGCTCGCCCACAACGCCAAGCCCCACGCCGCGAGGTAGACCGCAGGCAACGCCTCCCAGCCTAGCGCGCGAAACACCGGCGCTTGCACCTGCCAGAATAGACTTGGGTGGGCGGCAGCGGACGCGCCGACGAGGTCTCCGCCAAACAAGGAAGGGTCGATCAGCTTGCGAAGAAAGGTCAGGTGGATGGACTGGTCGGTGCTGCCCAGGACGTATCCGTTCGCAGCAACCGCGAGCAGCGCCCAACCGATCGCGCGGGCCCAGCGCGGGAGCCCGCTCAGCCACGCCACCGCGCGGGTCACGTCACGACGCCCAACGCCCGCAATCGTGCGGCGTCCTCGCCACACTCGGCCAGAATCTCGTCGGTGTGCTCTCCCAGCGCAGGGGGCCGGCGCGCGACGACTGGAGCCAGCGGTGGCATCGGAAAGCACCAATGCTCGATGAGCAGCTGTTTTGCCGCCGGATGCGCCAACGACTCCCCCACTGTCCGCGCGGTAGCAACGGGTATTCCGGCCCTACCAAGCGTCTGCTCCCATTCGACGGCGTCTTGCTCAGCAAGCGCCGACTCTATCGCTGCGTCCAGCCGTGCACGGTCGGCGACGCGCCCTTGGATTTCGCGCCATTCCTCCGGTGAGGGCAACCCCAACGTCCCCCGCAATTTTTCCCAGAGCCCATCGTTCGCGCAGCAGATGGCGAGCCACCCGGTTCGGCAACGATACAGGTTGTACGGTGCGATGGACGGATGCGCGTTGCTCGGCTCGGGCGGAGCCTGCCCGGCGTTCAGCCATGCCGAGGCGTAATAGGCGAGCAGGCTGTGCTGGACGTCCAGCATGCTGATGTCCACGCGCTTTCCGCGTCCAGTGCGCGCTCGCTCCAGGAGCGCAAAAAGTATGGCCTGCACGGCGACGCCAGCGCTGGCCAAATCCGCGATGGACGGCCCGGTTTTGCGAGGTGGATTGCCGGTCAGCGCCGCGATTCCGCCTGCAGCCTGCAACACCAGGTCGTACCCCGCCGCCGGAAGATCCTGCCCGAACGCGGAGATGGACACATACACCAGCGCCTCAGCACCCAGATCCGCGTACCCAAGTCCCAAGCGATCCATCACACCCGGTCGGAAATTCTCCACCACGACGTCGGCCCTGCTCGCCAAGCGGAGCGCCAGGGCGCGGCCCTCGGGGTGTTTCAAGTCGATGGCGATCGAGCGCTTATTCCGGTTGGTGCAGGCATAATAGACGCTGTCGCCATCGACGATGGGCAGAAATCGCCGTGTCTCATCGCCTTCCAGCGACTCGACCTTGATGACGTCGAACCCTTGATCCCCGAGGACCTGGGTTGCCCACGGGCCGGCGAGCACCCGCGTGAAATCCAGGACGCGGTACATGCGTCAGTTGCCGGCCCCGGCATTTTCTGCGTACATCGCGTCGATTTCCTTCTCCCAGTTCTTGTTGACGCCGCGCCGTTTCACTTTGAGGGAGGGCGTGAGTTCTCCGTCCTCGACGGTCAGGGCGCGCGGGAGCACCGTGAACTTCCGCACGTGCTCGACTTGCATGAGGTTGGCGTTGACGGCTGCGATAGCGCTGTCGAGCGCGGCCTTGAGTGCCGGGCTGCCGGCCAGGTCCGCGACCGAAATCCCGTTGGCGACCGCAAACCGCTCGGCCGCTCCGGGTTCCAGGGTGAGCACCGCACTGACAAACTTGCGGCGGTCGGCAATCGCCACCGCTTCTCCCACCAGCGGGATGTTTTTGAGCGCGGACTCGATGCGAATGGGCGCGATATTCTTCCCGCCTGCGGTGATGAGGATCTCCTTCTTCCTTCCCGTAATGGAAAGGAAACCATCGGCGTCAAATGCCCCCAGATCCCCAGTAAGCAGCCAATCTCCGTCCATCGTCTCGGCCGTGGCCGCGGGGTCGCCGTAGTAGCCGAGGAAGACGTTCGGGCCCCGTACGAGAATCTCCCCGTCGGCCGCGATCTTTACCTCGACCCCGGGGATGGCGGGGCCCACCGTTCCCCAACGATTCTTCCCTGCGACGTTGAAGCTCGTCGGCCCGCTGTCCTCACTTTGGCCGTACACCTCATGCACGCGCACGTCGAGACTGCCGAAGAACTCCAACACCTCCTTGGAGATCGGCGCGGCCCCGCTGACGCAGGTGCGGGCGCGGCCCAGCCCGATGGCTGGCTTGAGCTTGGCAAACACCAGCTTCGAGGCCAGTGCGTGCTGCACGGTCAGCCATGTGCCCGGCTCCCTTCCTTCGTTTTTTGCCGCGCTCCACAGCGTGCCGACGCCACGCGCCCAGCCGAGCAGCGCTTTTTTCCCGCCCGTCGCAACAGCCAGCTTGCCCTCAATCGCGGCGTGAAACTTCTCCCAGATGCGCGGAACGCCGAAGAACAGGGTGGGTTGTACCTCCTTTAGATTGTCGGGCACCTTCTCAAGCGATTCCGCAAAGTAGATCGCGCCGCCGGTGCTGACCGGAATGCAGATCGAGAACATCTGTTCGGCGATGTGCGAGAGGGGAAGGTAGGAAAGAACGCAGTCGAGTGGCCGAAGATCGACGAGGGCGAGCGCGGTGTTCGCGGTCCACGAGAGGTTTTTGTGGGAGAGCATCACTCCCTTCGGGAATCCGGTCGTGCCCGAGGTGTACACGAGCGTTGCAAGCTGATCATCGCCCAGGGCCGCGATGCGTGCGTCGAGTGCTTCGTCCGTGACGCCGTTCCCTGCGGCTAGAAAGTCGGACCAGCTCATGCCCCCGACGCCTCCGCGCATCATGACCGTGTGCACCAACTCGGGCAGGTCCGCGCGCACGGACTCCACCTTTTCCAGCTGCGCGGCGTTCTCCACGAGAATGATCCTGGCCCCGGAGTTTTTGCAGATGTGGCGTACGTCCTCCGCCGGGCACGTCGTGTAGATGCCGGCCGGCGCGCCGCCGGCGCACATGGCTGCAAGATCGAAGATCGTCCATTCCGGGCGATTGAAGCCGAGGATGGTGACCGTACCGCCAGGTTCCACGCCGAGCGCCATCATGGCTTTTGCTGCGCCCCGAACTTCACTGACGTAGGTCCGCCAGGGCGTTTCTTTCCAGCCGTCCGGCGCCCGAACATAGTAGGCGGGCGCGTCGGACTCGCGGCGAGACATCAGGCGGGAGGGAATCGTGTCGGACATGGTGTTTCCGGGGCTGCGGTGGCTGGCGGAGCCTAACGGCTGGCGTAGACTGGTGCGATGCTCCTGACCCTACTCTTCGCCTGCGTCGAGGCCGTTGACCCGAACGGCGCGTGCACGCCGCACGACTTCTACCTCGACTACGATCACGACGGATACGGCGGTACCGCCGAAACCGTGTCGGAGTGTGATGCGCCGACCGGCTTCTCGGAAAACGCCGACGATTGTGACGATCAGGTCGCCGCCAGCTACCCGGGCGCGGCGGAGGTGTGCAATTCCGTTGACGACGACTGTGACGGCGTCGTGGATGAGGATGCGGCGGATGGCACAACGTTTTACGCGGACGCGGACGCGGACGGGTATGGTGCGGCGTCGTCGTCAGTGATCGCTTGCGCGGCACCCGCAGGCTACGCTGAAAACGCCGAGGATTGTGACGACGCGGCCGCGGGCGTCCATCCGGACGCGGTCGAGACATGTGACGAGGTGGATCAGAACTGTGACGGTGACGTCGACAACGAGCCTTCGGACGGTCTCACGCTGTACGCGGACGTTGACCTGGACGGCTTCGGAGATTTGGACGTCGCCACACTGGGATGTGCGGTGTCCGAGGGTTGGGTCGCCAATTCGAGTGACTGTGACGACGCCAACTTCGACGTCCATCCGGGGGCCGATGAACACTGCGACGGGAAGGACGAAGATTGCGACGAGGTCACAGACAACTCCGCCGTTGATCAGACGATCTGGTATTTCGATGCCGACGGAGACGGTGTGGGGCGTTCCGACCGAACGACCCCCGGGTGTGCGGCTCCGGAGGACTATGTCGCGGAAGGTACGGATTGTGACGATACAGATGAAACCAATACGGACGGCTACGACTTCTGGCCGGATGCCGACGCAGACACCTACGGCGCGGGCATGCCGACGCGAGCATGCACGGCACCTGCGGATTCGGTTCCAAACGCACTCGACTGTGACGATTCCGACGCGGACGCGAACCCTGCCGTTGACGAGGTCTGCGGCGGCGCCGACGAAAATTGCGACGGCGCGGTGGACGAAGACGACGCCGAGGGCGCGCTCACCACCTACGCGGACGCGGACGCCGACGGCTACGGTGATGCAACGTCCATCGCCTACACCTGTGTGCTTGCTACCGACTATTCTCTCGATGGGACCGACTGCAACGATGCGGACGGGGCCGTGTCGCCGGGTGCCACGGAGTCCTGCAACGACACCGACGACAACTGCGATGGCGCAACGGACGAGGGCTACGACGTCGATGAAGACACGTTCACCACCTGTTCCGGCGATTGTGACGACGCCGCCGCCGACACCAACCCGGACGGCACCGATATTTGCGATGATGGCATCGATCAGGACTGTAGTGGAACCGAGGAAACGGGATGCTACCCGACGGGAACGTACACCACATCGGATGCGACGAGCACGCTGCTCGGTACGTCGGCCCTGATCGCGCTTGGCTACTACGGCGCGGCCGGGGGAGACCTCGATGGTGACGGCAACGACGAGATCCTCGTCGGGGCGCGCTCCGACTCGTCGGGCGGGGCCTATGCCGGGGCCGCGTGGGTGTTGGAAGCTCCCCTCGACGCATCCTCGACGCTCGCGGATTACACGCTCAAACTGTATGGGTACACTGCGGACGATCGCCTGGGATCGGCCGTCGGTGTCATCGGCGATCAGGACGGGGACGGACTGGACGAGTGGATCGTAGCGGCGAGCGGATTTGCTGCGAGTACGGGAGAGGAGGGTGCGTCGTGCGTCGTGAGTGGTGCCACCGGCAGCGCCTTCGAGAGCCCCAACCCGGACGATGCGAGTGCGGCCTGCGTCGTCGGATCGAGCTCGGTCAGCATCGGCCTGCACGCGCTCGCGGGTGACCTCGTGGGTTCTGCGTACGATGACATGGTGGTTGGCAATTTCCAGTCCCACACGCTCGCGGTGGTGGCGGGCCCGATCACGTCGCGCAAGCGGTTGGCCACGGATGCGACGTGGTCGCTCTACGATGCGGGTGGCTATGTCGGCGGCTCGGCTGCGGTGGGGGATTTCGACGGGGATGGCGCCGACGATCTGCTGGCCGCCAGCTACTACCGGGACGAGGCCTGGGTCTGCTACGGCCCGCTTTCCGGGGGGACAGGACAGGACCCCTCGTCCGCATGTGACGGTACGGTCTACGACACCGATGTCAACTACGTCGCGCTCGGGCATCGCGTGGGCAACCTCGGAGATGTGGATGGAGATGGGCTCGATGACATGGGCCTTGGCAGCAGCCTGTGGGCGGCGACGGCCGCCGCATCCGACCGTCCGGGCCGATGGTTCGTCGTTCTGGGTGCAGCTGTGCCGGTGGACGGGCCGACCTCCATCGCCTGGGCAACGATCACTGGACCCACCGGTTCCAACTTCGGAAAGGCGCCCCTGACGCGGCTCGGTGACCTTGACTTTGACGGCGCGGGTGACGTGGCATTTGGAGATCACCTGAATCAAACCGCGTATCTGATGGTCGGACTGACCAGCGGGGAGAACGACCCGACCGCGTCCGACTTGATCCTGGAAGGGGCGTCTACGGGCACGTTCGGCTGGGGGCTCGGGGGCGGGGTCGATATGACGGGTGACGGAGAGGACGATCTGCTCGTCACGGACTACTCGAGCGACTCCGCGTTCGTGGACGCCGGTGCCGTCTACCTGTTTGAGCTGTAGTCGGTCCGCGCTCCGGTGCACAGGTTAAGCGCGCCCCCGCTCAGGAAGCTGCCATGGAAGACCACGAAAAGGGCCGTGAGGCCTTTGCCGACGATGAAACCTACCGCCTCCACGCGCTGCGGCACTCGACCGCCCACATCATGGCGGAAGCCATCTCTACCGTGTTTCCCGGCGCAAAATTCGCGTTCGGACCACCGGTGGAAGACGGTTTCTATTACGACGTGGACGTCTCCCGCCCGATTCAGGAAGGTGACCTGACGGCCATCGAGGACGCGATGCGCGTCGTCGTGAAGCGCAACTCTCCGTTCGTGCGCAAGGATGTCAGCCGGGAAGAAGCGGAGGGGATTTTCGCCGACCAGCCGTTCAAGCTCCAGCGTATCGCCGGGTTGGAAGGGCAGCTCACGGTGTATGAGCAGGGCGGGTTCACGGACCTCTGTCGCGGACCCCACGTGCCTCGTACCGGAAATGCCAAGCACTTCAAGTTGATGAAGGTGGCTGGCGCCTATTGGCTCGGAGATGCGCGGAACAAGCAGCTGCAACGGGTCTACGGCACGGTCTGGCCCACGCGGGAAGCGTTGGATCTCTACCTGTTCCGGCTGGAGGAGGCCAAGAAGCGGGATCACCGGACGGTTGGCCGGCACATGGGCTTGTTCATGACCCACGAATTCGCACCTGGCGCGACCTTCTGGCTTCCAAAGGGGGAAGTTCTCTATCACACGCTGTCCGAGGCGATGCGCAGCCTGTTGCTCCGCGAGGGCTATTTTGCTGTACGTACGCCGATGATCTTTGAGAAGGGATTGTGGGAGTGCTCCGGGCACTGGTCGCACTATCGCGACAACATGTTCAAGATCGAGAAGCACGAGGAGGGTGAGGAAGAAGGCCGTACCTACGCGCTGAAGCCGATGAACTGCCCCTCCCACATGCTGATCTTCAAGAGTACGAAGCGCAGCTACCGTGAGCTGCCGCTGCGCCTGCATGATCAGGGAGTCCTGCACCGTGACGAGGTGAAGGGCGCGCTCGGCGGCCTGACGCGCGTCCGACAGTTCTGTCAGGATGACGCTCACTTGTTTGTCACGGAGGAACAGATTGAGTCTGAGGTTTCTGCGCTCATCGAGCTGGTGAACCGGGTCTACTCGGCGCTTGGGCTTGGGTACAAGGCGAAACTGTCGACCCGACCGGTGGACAAGCTGGGGGATGACGCCCTGTGGGACCGCGCGGAGGATGCGCTGCGGAACGCGTTGGTGGCGAATGGGCTGGACTACCAGCTCAATGCGGGAGATGGGGCGTTTTATGGCCCGAAGATCGACTTCGATGTCATCGACGCGCTTGGCCGCCCCTGGCAATGCGCGACCATCCAGTTGGACTATCAGGTGCCGCTCAAGTTCGAGCTGTCCTACGTCGGCGCGGATAACGCGGACCACCCGCCCGTCGTGATTCATCGCGCCATCTTCGGCAGCTTCGAACGCTTCATTGGCATCCTCATCGAACACTTTGCCGGGGCCTTTCCCGCGTGGATGGCACCCGAGCAGGTGCGGGTGATGTCGGTGAGTGAGAAGAGTGAGGCGTGGGGAGTCACGGTGACGGATGCGCTCAAGGCGGCTGGCGTCCGCGTTCATTTTGACAATCGCGACGACAAGATCGGCGCCAAGATTCGCGAGGCGCACAACGCAAAGCCGGTCTGGTTCGCGGTCGTTGGGGAGCGCGATCAGGAAAACGGCACGGTCAGCGTCAAATCGCGGGATGCGGATCTCGGAGCGCTGCCACTCGCCGAATTCGTGGCGCGCGTCGTGTTGGAGTCGAAGGCGCCATTTTAATTCGGGAAATCGTGAGCGTTTCGGCGCGCCACGGTAGAGTAGGCGGATGCTGTTGCCGCTGATGATCGCGTGCGGTCAGTCCTTTCACACAGAGAACGAGTTCATCGTCGTTCAGGACGACGTCATGGTCACGCTCTCCGACGAGGACAGCGTTCCCCACGCTTTCATCGCGGGGACGCGGATGTGTGGGGCGCCGCGACCGAACGCGGAGGGCGTGGATGCCGAGTTGGATTGGGGGGCGTGCTACGTTCAATCGCTGACTTCGGGGTCGTTTGACGACGAAGGATGCGCGACGTTCCCAGAACCTGGGGATGTTCGCTGGGAGTTTGAGGCGGGGGCGTGTGAGTTCGGCGACGTTGCGTCGGACGGTGTGACCCTTCATGTTGTCGATCCGACGGCAGTCACCTTCGCACTGGACCCTGGCTACGAGGCGCTGGTGGAGCAGGCCATTGCCGATGGCACGGCGCGGGGAGACATACCCGACGACTGGACCCACGAAGACGGCACGCCGTGGCGGGTTTTTGTTGACGGCTACCTCGTGATCTACCCGCGGGGATCGCTGGACGACGTGAACGTGGCGTGGCGGAACGAGGCGGACGTGTGGACGTTCGAGAGTCTGGCCGGTGACGTGCCGACGTGGACCGCTGTCACCGCTGTCGGCGCCGCGGCGCTGGCCCCGACGGCCGGTTCAGACACCAACTTTGGCCTGGCATTCGGCGGCACAGCGTTCCCGCTCGGGGAGATCGTCGGCGTGGACCCAGAAGACGCCGCCAGCCTCGACCTCGTGGTGATCTACACGGTCAGCGAGAGCGAGCCGACGGTCACGACCCCGGCGTACAGCCGGACGATCGTGCGGGATGTCGCCGGCGAGCTCGTGTACGGCGCCAACGTGGTCTGGGAGGTGGATGCCGGTTTGGGCGTAGGGCCTGGCGGTGGGGATGGTCATTTCACCTTCGGTCCCGATTACGCGGTGTTGGTTGCGCCTTGCATCGAGGAACACGCAATCGGATTCCCGCAGACCGCCACCCTCACCGTGACCTATTCGGGGTTGTCGGCGTCGGAGACGCTGCGTTGGACACCGGGAGATGACGATGTCTGTCCGACGGAAGCGTTAGCGGACGACGTGACCCAGCCGGGGTGCGGGTGCGCATCGCCGCTCGCGCCGGGCGCGTCCGCGGTCGGGTTCGCCCTCGTGGCGCTGGGTGCGGCTCGCCGTCGGACGGGCCGACGCCGACCGAGATAACGGGGCGTCATGTCCGCCCGTTGGGTCATCGCCGCCCGCGCCCTTGTGTTTTTTTCGGCGTTCGGTTTCATCAACTTCACGCCGTTTTACAAGCAGGTGCTTCGGCACAAGGCGCCGTGGGCGCGAGACTGGGTGATGTTCTCCGGCTTCGGCGTTGCTGTCTGTGACGTTCGGTATACCCGCGTGCTTCCGGGGGGAGCGTTGGAGCCTGTCGATCGCTACGATGTCCTTGGCTACGACGATCCGCTGGACGCTCCGCGTTCGTTGCGGAGGATCCCCAACGCGGAAGGCGCGCAGCGTGTGGCTCGCTCGCTATGTCGAAAGCTCGGTCGGGGTACAGAGCTGCGCATGAGTGTGCGCTGCGCGTCCACGCGCAAGGGCTGGCGTCGGGTCGGAAACGCGGACGACGACGCGTGTGCGTCCAAATGATGCCCGCGTTGCAGCGGTTGTGGGCATGGACCCTCCTCGAAGAGGGATCCACGCGCGCGGTTGGCCTGATGCGCATTGGCCTCGCGGCACTCACATGGAATCGCTGGGCGAACGATTTCCTGCTCTTCCGAAACCTGCACACGAATCACGTCGTGATCGGGTTCACCCTGATCGTCGCGAGCGCGATGATGTTCTTCGGCGTCTACAGCCGGGTCGCCACCGCTGCAACAGGCGTCGCATTGCTGGGCGTATATTTTGAGATCGGGTATGGGGAGGGTGTCGAGTCCTACACGCATCACCACACCTGGCTCATCACGGTGGCGGTCTGCCTGCTGGCCCTCACTCCCTGCGGAAAATCGTATTCCTGGGATCGGTTCGTTGCGGTGCGTCGTGCGGAGCAAGCCGGTGCTCCGCTCCCCGAAGAGGTCGGCCCGCTGTGGGGCACGCGCATCCTGGCAACGCAGGTTTCGCTGGTCTATTTTTGGGGAGCCTGGGAAAAGTGCAATCCGACGTTCGTCAAGGGCACACGGATGGTGCACCACTATATGTTTCTGTACGCCGGCTCCGACTACCCGCCGAATTGGCTGGTGCAGGGCCTTCATGTGAGCGCCATCGGGACCATCGTGCTTGAGTTCACGCTCGCGTTTCTGCTGTGGGTGCCGCGTCTACATCGCGTCCTGATCCCCATCGCGATGCTGTTCCACGCGGTGCTCTACTATACCCTGCCGGTTGGCCCCTTCTCGCTCACGATGTGGTTGTTATTCCTCGCGTACATTCCGTCGCAACGCGTCCACGCGGTGATGGAGACGATTCACGGGCGGCGCTAGTCCGAACGCACCGTGGACTTTCGCATACTCTCCGCCCCCGCCCACACCAACATGACAAGAAAATAGCCGCAAAGCATCCAGCCAAGGTACCCGATGAGGTACACGCGGTGCTCTGGATGGTTGACCTCTGCCCAGTTGGAAAATGCGTCGATGCCGAAGAGCATGGCAAGGCCCGTTGCATGGCGCCATGATGTGCGGCGGGCCGCGTGCGCCAGGATAAGCGTGGCCCGGGACACGTAGTAGTAGTAGCTCGCTGTGGTGAGCGCGAAGAAGGGCGCAAACCCAAACGCGTAGACTTCGTCATCGTCGGCCCTTCGCAGCGCCCACCCCAGCGCAAGGAGGAAGGCGGCGGCGATTCCGTAGCGGAGGTGTTTCTGCTCCTCGACCTGCCTCCGCATGACTTTGGTGATGTTCTTGGGTTCCACGTCCCCGCGGAACGGGAGGGCAAGGGCCAGACCCGCCCGACGGGAGGACAGCTCCGCGGCCGACGCGTGCTGACGAATATCGCGGGTGTGAATCGTGATCGCGTCCACACCCAAAACCACGACGCTTCCGGCCTCCACCGCAGCGACGGCGAGGAGAAAGCCGCCGGCGAGCACGAGCAAGGGCTTGCTCACGCGCCCCTGGGCGAGCCCGAACACCCCCTTCATGGCGGGCCCGAACATCCAGACGACCGGGAAGATGCGCAGGGTGCCGGCCCAGCCGGTGAGCAGTCCGGCGACGAGCGGCTGCCCCTTTTTCAACATGCACATGGCGATGAGCATGCCCGACAGGTAGTCATAGCGAAGCAAGGCCGTTGCGATCAGGGGCCAGCGCGTGGAGTAGGTGGTCAGGAGGAACAGGGCGACAAACAAGGCAGCATCGGCGTCGTAGGCCCACCAGATCGCCATCAGCGCGAGGAGGAGCAGGAGCACATCGATGTAGCAGACCCACTTGAGGTACTCGACGGGCACGAGATTGACGATGGGCATCGCCTCGACGGTCCACGCTGGCGTGCCGTTGTACCCGTGGTCCTGGATGAGTTGCCGCCAGAGGTCCGCGCCGAGGCCCTTTCCCTGCCGTTGGATGTAGAGGAAATCGTGCGTGAACGCCTTCCATCTCTCGGGCGTAAAGGCCGCCTTCACCTCGCGGCCGCGTGTGTACGCGCCGGCGATGGGCGCGAAGTGATCGCCATCCTCCCCTGCGGCCATGTACGTTGGCCCCGACTCCCACCGTGGACCCTGCTCCTTGTCCGCCACGAGGCACGCGGGGTACAGGTCGTAGTAGCCCAGTTCGGGGAAGTACTTTGCGTTGAGATAGTAGTGGATCAGGTCATAGTTATCGAGGCGTTTCGTCAGTGTTTCGACGTTGAATCGCGCGTACACCGCGCCCGCCGCGAGCACCGTCATCACCAAAACGGCGCGGGCCAGCTTCGCGGGCAAGAATCGCCACGCGAGGGCCAGCCCGCCGCCCCCCAGCGCGAGCCATACCTTGATGCCCTCGGATGCGGCGCGCGAAATTCCCAACGAGCGATCCTCCGGAGCGCGTGCCCCTATCAAGAAACAGGGGAAGGGGCGTCGCCCGCCCCTTCCCCTACCGGGCCAGCCCCTCCGCCCTCCAAGCTGCGCTTTCCGGCCTGCGGCGCCCGGCGCGTTGGATAACGCGCCGGGCGTGGCCCTCTCCCCATCCCCGCAGTTCCCCATGCCGCGCTCCGTTTCATGGCTCCGGGAGCCGACGGAACGGCGGCATGGGGAACTAACCGG
>CAMAWH010000092.1 GCA_945861635.1 Klebsiella pneumoniae
ACGACAACGGGCCGTTGGACGACGCGGATGCGCTGCGGGCGCGCACGAACGGGCTGGTCTATGGGGCTGGGGGCATCGGCGTCGTCGCCGTGGGGCTTCTCACAGCGACGCTCTTGACGGTGGAGTGGTGAACGACGCTCGCCGGTACAAAGTGCTGGGGGCAGTAGGGCGGGGCGGCTTCGGCACCGTCTACCGAGCAGAGTTACTTGGGGAAAGCGGCTTCTCCAAGCGCGTCGCGTTGAAGGTGCTCAACGCCGACATGGCCGACGTCGCGGAGATCGCCGGCCGCCTTCGCGACGAAGCGCGTATCCTCGGACTCCTCCGCCATCGCGCCATCGTGCAGGTCGATGGTCTGGTGAAGTTGGAGGGCCGCTGGACAGTGGTGATGGAGTATGTGGAGGGCGTCGATCTGAAGCAGTTGGTGAGTGCGGTGGGGGTGGTGCCGATCGGACCGGCGCTGGAGATCGTCGCGGAGACGGCGGGTGCGCTGCACGTCGCATACAGCACCGCCGGTAGTGATGGGAAACCGCTGCGCCTCCTCCACCGCGACATCAAAACCTCCAACATCCAAGTCACCTCGGCGGGGGAGACCAAGTTGCTGGACTTTGGTGTCGCCCGCGCGGATTTCGACGCGCGCGAGGCGGAGACACGCTCGCTGATGTTTGGATCGGTCGGGTATATGTCGCCCGAGCGGCTCGATTTTATCGACGGTCCTGAAGGTGACGTATACGCGCTCGGCGCTGTGCTGTTCGAGTTGATTGGTGGTGTACCCTTCGGGAAAACCTCGTCCAATGAGGACCGGCACTTCCGACGGCTGGAGGAAGCGCTCGACGGCCTGCTTACCGCTGGCGTGACCGGAGCCGTCGTTGACCTGCTGACGGAAGTCATGGCGTACGACCCGCGGGTTCGACCTGTGGCCCGCGACATCGAGCGCCGCTGCCACGAGTTGCGCCGGGCGGACGGGGGTCCGTCCCTCAGAGACTGGGCAGAGCGGAATGTGCCCGACATTTTGGCGAATCGTGGCGATCTGGACGATGCTTTGGCGGGGACAATGTTGGTCGAACACAGCGGATCAGAGGCCGTGACGCCGCCGCCTACGGTGACGATGCGCCGGCCTCCATCGCCTCCTCGGCCGATTATCTCCACGGCGGGCGCGGTTGCCTCGTTGGGTGTGGTTGGGGCGGTAGGCGTGGCGGTAGTGTCGGTTGGAGGGATCTGGCTAGCCACGCGCCGGACCGGCGATGGGGTGGGAGTGACGGCCGCGCCGCCGGCGGTGTCGGTCGAGTCGGTGAGGGAGTCACCGGTTGCCACGGCGGCAGGTACGCCGCCGGTGATGAGTGTTACCCCCGTGGTGCCCGTTCGTGCCTCACCGAGGCGTCCGGGGAGTGCGAGCACGGCACCCTCTGTGTCTGGGGATCGGACCGGACTGATCCCCGCTGTGGCCGCCCAAACGGCGGCGAGTGGCAGAGTGATCGTCACCGGCGATGCCACGCGGGTCGACTTGATCTCTGCCGGTGTTCGCCGTTCGCCGGGCGTTGTTCCGGCCGGCGGCTACAGCGTCGAGGCGACGTTCGGGAGTGCAAGCCCGGTCGTCGCTGGCAGTGTGGATGTGCCCGCCGGCGGGGAGGTGACGCTGGTGTGTCGTGCCGCGTTCACCCTGTGCAAAGTGAGGTAGGCGGTGGGGTGTGGACGGGGCACTCCGCGGCGGTTACCGACAGCGGACCCCGGAGTTCCCGATGCACTTCTTTTTGAATCTCGTCGCCTGCGGAGACAACTCGCTCACCGTCAACAACACGGCGCCGGGCGTGACGATCGCGTCTCCGGCGGCGGGCGCGATGTTTGCGGAGGGAGAGGTCGTGACGCTGTCGGTGCTGGTCGACGACGCGCAGACGAGCATCGACGAGTTGAAATTTGCGGTGACCTCGACGCTCGACGGTGCCCTGCCGGGCGCGCCCGAGTTGACGTCGGACGGCGCGATTTTCACGTTGGCGGGGCTCGCGGCGGGTGAGCACTCAATCACGGTCGTGGCTGTCGATGCTGGGGGCACGTCGGGCGAGGACTCCGTCGGGTTCACTGTGGTTGCGAACGAGGCTCCTACGGTCGCGTTTATCGACCCCGCACCAGGGGAAAAGGTAGGTTTCGGCTCCCCTGCCCATGTACAGGTTCAAGTTGCGGACGCCAACGATGAGAGTCTCAATGCCTTCGTCATCGTCTGGGGCGGCGACGCGGCGAGTCTGGTCGGGCTGCCCACGTCACCCAACTCAGACGGCACCGCAGACTTTTATTTCACCGATCTTGCGATTGGCACGTACTCCGTTACCACCTCCGTCACCGACACCTTTGGCGCCAGCGGTTCAGGGTCGCTGGTGTTCGAGGTGGCGGAGGCGGATGGCGATGGGGATGGGTATGTGGCGGTGGAGTTGGGTGGTGCGGATTGTAATGATGGGGATGCGTCGATCAATCCCGGGGCCGCCGAGTGGTGTAACGGAATCGATGACAACTGTGAGGGACAGGTGGACGAGGTTGGCTCGCTCGGAGGCACGATTGGCTATGCCGACACTGACGGGGACGGTTTTGGTGATCCCGCAGCCGGCGTCTCGGCGTGCGCGGACCAACCCGGGTACGTGACCAACGCGACGGACTGCGATGATGGCGACGCCAGTTCCTACCCTGATGGCGTTGAGTTGTGTCTGGATGGCGCAGACAACGACTGCGATGGGACGACCGATAACTGTACGTTGGATGGGGCGGATGCGAGGTTGATTGGGGGCGGGCGGGGGGATCAAGCGGCGGGAGCGATCGCTTCGATCGGTGATGTCGATGGGAACGGTACGGATGACTTGGCGATCGGAGCCCTCGGCGCATCGGACGGGGGTGCGAACGCCGGTGCGATTTACCTCGTCCGGGGTCCGTTTTCCGGGGATATCGACATCCGTACGGCGGCCGGCATTTTCGTCGGCGACGTGAGCATGCACCTTGGTTTCCCCGCTCTCGCGGGTGGCGGCGATCTGACGGGGGATGGGATTCTTGACCTGACAGCTGCGATATATTCTGGGAACTATGCAGGTGACGTCTTCGTCGCGTCGGCAAGTGCGACTGGCTCCGTAAATTTGGTCGACAGCGCAAGCGTCTGGTTCGACGGCTCAGAGGGCAGTGGCTACTATGGGCTGTGCGGCACCCACGACGTGACCGGGGACGGGGACGCCGACCTGGTCGCCGGCCTCCCCACCTTGGGTGGGCCGGGATGGGTCTACGTCTTTTCAGGTCCGCTCACTGGTGACCTTGCGACCACAGACGCGACGAGCAGGATCACGGGCGCAACGGAAGCCGGCTACTTCGGATCCCAGGTCGCCTCCCCCGGCGATCTCGACGGCGACGGGATTGACGACTTGATCGTCGCGTCCCGTCAGGAAGGTACCGCTTCCCCGTCTACAGGAGCGGTCCGCATCTTTCTCGGCCCGCTCACCGAGAACCGCACGGCGGGGGACGCAGAGGGAATCTGGTCCGGAGAGCAAAAGTACGACACCGCAGGATCGAGCCTGGCCGGCATCGGCGACGTGAACGGCGATGGTCTCCCCGACATAGGAATCGGCGCCGAGGGCGAGGGGACGACGGCATCGTACGCTGGCGCTGCCTACGTGCTCACGGCGACCAACGCCCTCCAGATAGCCTCGTTGTCTGATGCTGACGCAAAGCTCTTGGGTGAACGGGCGTATGACAGCGCGGGAGGCGCGGTCAGTAGTGCAGGCGACATCAACCGTGACGGCACACCGGATATCTTGGTCGGGGCAGCTGCTGCGGACTTCTCCGCAGTAGGCTCCGGTCGAACGTATCTGGTTCTCGGCCCATTCGCGGGAACCACGGCACTCGCTGACAGCGACGCACTCTTCGACGGCGCAGAGGGGTATGACGGTTCCGGCAACGCGCTGCTTGGTGATCTGGATACCGATGGCGATGGGGTGTCAGATGTGGTCATCGGCGCCTATGCCGCCGACGCCGGCCTCGGCGATTCGGGTGCCGCCTACGTCATCCTCGGTGGCCGCATCTGAGTTCGTTCGTAATCCTCACAGCCCGGCCCCGTACACCAGATACGCGATGCCTTGGGACTCGAACGACTCCGAGTAAGCCGACGCACCGATGACGATATCGGCGAGTCCGTCGAGATCGATGTCACCGAGCGCAACGTCATATCCGGTATTACTCCCGGCGCGCTCCGCGGCAAACGTGCGTGCCGTCGCTTGCACATCGATCGTACCGGCGAAAGGGCCGTAAAGTAAGTACGCGCCTCCGCCTCCTGCGCGGAGGCTCGCGCCCAAGAGCACGTCCATCACCCCGTCCCCATCGACATCCTCGTTGCCGTCGAGGTAGTAGCCGACATATTCACTGGCGACGGTGCCCTGGAGGTGTGCAAGGGCGCTGGCTGTCGTCGACTCGCCGACCAGCCCGCCTCCGATTAAAAAGGCACTGCCCGCTCGACTCTCCCCGCTGGCATCCAGGCCATCGCCCGCCCAGAAGTCAGCGAGACCATCACCATCGACATCGCCGGCCGGAACGATCCGCACCCCGATCGCGGACTCTGCCGAGAGTGACTGGATCGTTGCTGTCGCGTCGGTCCGCTCAACGTCGCCGATCAGGACGTCAGTAAACAAGGCGACCTCGGCCCATCCCTGATCACCGAACGCCACGTCGGAGAGGCCGTCGCCGTCGGTGTCGCCGACTATCGCCCCAGTGCTAACGTACCCGCCGCTTTCATAGCGGGCGGCGGCATCGTCCGCGTCCATATTCCCCGCGAAGGGCCCGTGGAACACGTAGGAGAAATCGCGTCCCGCGCCGCCCATTGCCAGGTCCGCGATGCCATCACCATCCACATCTCCGCTGGGGCCAACGCCCTTCCCGATGTCGCCTTCGTAATTGACGTCGAGGGTGGCGTGTGCAGCCGTGGCAGTCCCCGACGAGAAATTGGGACCGGCGAACACATACACATGATCCCCCTGACTCCCGACGACAAGGTCGTCCTCCCCGTCGCCTGTGACGTCCGTGCTCCCGTCGATTCGTACGCCCATCACGGGGATCTCCGAACCGCTTGAAGAGATCGTCGTGTCCGCGTCGTCCGTCGTCTGGTCACCCGACGGCAGGTGATTGAAGACCGTGAAGCCGCCCCGCGTTCCGCCAGTGTTTTCGGGCGAGCCAACAACGAGTTCACCCACCCCGTTCCCATCCAGATCGGGCAGGATCGCCACCCCCGCACCCACGCTCGCGTACGCGGTCGCGCCGAGAATGCGCGCGTCCGCGTCGCCAAGGTCGTAGAGGCAGACATCGTTCTCGTCCGATTCGCCATCACAGTCGTTGTCCACGGTGTCACACACCTCGTCGGCGCCGTCGAACGCGGAGGCGTCTGCGTCGTCACAGTCGTCCCGCGCGCTCACCCAACCTTCTGGCGCAACGCACGCATAGGCGGCGGAAGCCGGATCGCCGTGGCCGTCCCCATCCTCATCCTTAAACCACGTCGAGAGCAGGCCCTCGTCGGCCAGACCATCGCAGTTATTGTCGATCGCGTCGCAGACCTCCGGGTGTCCCGGGTACGCGGTTGCGTTCTGGTCGTTACAGTCGGTGGCGGTCGATACCACTCCCTCTCCTGCCGTGCAGCGTTCCGTTGGCGCTCCGGCATTGCCGTACCCGTCCGCGTCGGCATCCGCGTACCAGGTCGTCGTCACGCCATCGTCAATCACCCCATCACACTCGTTGTCGATCCCATCGCAAATCTCCAGGCCGCTCGGCGAGACCGACGCGTCCCCGTCGTTGCAGTCCTCTACACCAGCGTATCCGTCGTGATCGGCGTCGGTGTCGGCCGCTGCTTGTGAGGCGTCGTCCGACGATTCGGGGGTTGGGGTGCAGGCTGTGAGCGCGAGAACGAGAAGGATGCACATGCGGCAACGTAGTACGCCGGGTCGCGGCCCGCGGAGTCAAAGCGAGCAGGTGCCCCGCGGCGAGGGTCGGGGCGATGTCGTGCAGAGAGGTGGAAGGCGAGATTGTCGCGAGACGGGCGCGGACCCAGGGCTCCGACACATCGGTTCGCCACTCCTCGTCATAGCTGTCGGACGCCGCTCGTTATAACCAGTTATATCCTATGAAACTCCACCGCCTCCTGTGGCGCACGATCGGCCGCCGACGCGGCGAGAAGGTAATCCAAAGGCGCAATTCGAGTTATCATAGTTATCATGGTCGCGATGTGGTGTTCCTCCTCGCGTGCGAGACTCCGTCGGTTGCAGCCGCTGGTACTGCCGACGCTGCCGACGCTGCCGACGCTGCCGACGCTGCCGACACCGCCGCGACCGCCGCGAGCGCCGCCGAAGCTGCCGAAGCTGCCGAAGCTGCCGACACCGCCGCGACCGCCGCGACCGCTGGGACTGCCGAGGAAAGTTTGTGGGCCAGCCTCTGGCACGGGCCGCTGTCTATCGCTACCGCAACGGTGCTCGGGTATGGCGCCGGCGAGGGCGGGTTGGGCGTAACAGCGACTGGTGGCTTCACAGGTACTGCCCCGGCAGCGAAACAGTTGGGTGTGGCCACGACACTGCGCACCGCGATGGGCATGATCGAGGGAGAAGGCTGCATACGTGATTATCGTTTTGCATCCCGAACGTTCTCCAGCGGGGGTTGTTTTCTGCACGCGGACGGCGTCTGCTGTGCGTCCGCCAAGGTTCCCCACGATGCCCCGCAAACCCACCAAGACCGACACCGTTTCAATCGAGGTTCCCGCCGCGCTGGCGGCCCAACTCAAGGCGATCGTGTCGCACGCCGAGTCGTTCGGGAAACGCGCCCGCCGCGCGGGCGGGAACGTCGACTTCGCCTCGGCTGAACTGGAGTTGTCGACCCTCGTCGCGCGAGCGGAAGGCTCGGTGCTCGGGCGCATGCTCGCGGCGATGGACCCGCAGGCCGAGACAGTGACCGTCGAGGGGAAGTCGTACCGCCGGATGGCCCAACCCGCCGCCGAGACCTACACCGGTTTACGGGCGAACATTCGGTTGGAACGTGGGCTTTACCGACAGGATGGCGTTCGCAACGGACCCACGATCGTGCCTTTGGAGTTGCTCGCCGGCTTCGTGGGCGGGCACTACACACCGGCGGCGGCGCGGGTCGCGGCAGCCCTGGCGCAAGAAATGCCCTCGCGGTCGGCCGACGTGGTGTGTCGGTCGGCGGGCGTGCTCCCCCATTCCCGCGCCTCCCAGCAAAACGTGGGGATCGAGCTTGGAAAGCGTTGGGAAGTCCTGCGCCCCGAGGCCGAGGCCGAGCTGGTGGCGGAGATGGACCTCCCCGACGCCGTCGTCACGGCGGCGGTGGCCGTCGACCGGATCTCGCTCGCGATGGCGGAGCCGCGAGCGGTGACGATCGAGGATGAGCACAAAGGGGTGAAGCACCCGGTGAACGTCAACTACCGCATGGCCTACGTGGGGGCCATCACGCTGTATGACGTCGACGCCAACCCGGTCTCGACCGTCCGCTACGCCCATCTGCCCGATGGCGGAGGTGACGCGATGGAGGCCAGTTTCCGCGCCGACCTCGGGGCGCTGCTGGCGCGACGCCCCGGCCTCCGCGTCGTCACGCTCGCCGACGGTGCACCCGAAATGCAGGGCATTCTCGACCGCGCGACGGTGGGCATCCCCGTGGCCGCGCGGCTCGTCGACGTCTGGCACCTCGCCGAGCACCTCGCCCACGCCATCGGCGCCGTCCACGACCACGTCGCAGACACGCTCGCTGACTGGAAATACGCGTTGCTCCATGACGACGGCGCGATCGACGGGATTGAGTCCGAGTTGAAACAGTGGGCGAGCGACCACGTCGGCACTCCGTTGCCGCAGGGTCTACACGGGGCCCTCACCTACGTCGAAAACCACCGAGAACGCCTACGGTATGCGACGGCGCGCGCGTCCGGCTTGCCCATCGGCAGCGGCACCGTCGAGGCCACGGGTAAGGCGATTGTCCAGGTCCGAATGAAGCGCCCCGGAGCACGCTGGCGTCCCGACGGAGCCCAAGCGATCATGGGCCTACGTGCCGTCGCCACTTCCTCCACCGCGCGTTGGGATGCCGCCATCGAACGTGTGCTGAAGACCTACCGGAAGCGCGTCACATCCCGACGTTCACATCGTCGTGACTGATGCATACTTCACGCTCAGTTGAAAATCCACACCCCCGGCGCCGAGCAAGGCTCGGGGCCAAATCGCGGCGGCCACCACGGCGTCGGTGCCAGCGGAGGCCCGCGGGTCGGCGACGGGGGCCGCTCGCGAGACGCAGAGAGCCGCTACCAGCACTCCGATACCCAGGGACGGCGTGGTCAATACGCTCCGCACTGGTCCTCCATGCATGCGCACCCACCGTCACACCCCTCGATGCACTGCATCAAAGGGTCGTTGAAGTACCGCGCACATGCCGACTCGCAATCGTAACCCTGGTCCGTGTAGTGGCTCAGTAGCTCCTCCCAACAGCCCGTCGTCGTTGGGTCACCGCAAAAATCAGCGCACGAGTAAAACCCGTCGTTGACAGCCCCTGTGTCGGACGCCGCCGCTGTGCCGGACGGAGACGATGACGTCAGTTCCGGCGGCTCCGCCAGCAGCAAGCAGCCCGCCATCCACAGAAATGGCATCACTTCCTCACCGAGTCAGACGAGCGCAGGACTGTCGTCGCCTTCAGCATGGGTATCTGGCCACTATCCGGGCGTGAAGACGAACGGATAGGTGACGATGACGCTACCGCGACCGGACGGTGACGGGAACAGGTAGTGCTTCATGCGTTCGTTCAGGCAGGATTCTACTGCGAGACTGCCGAGTGTGGAGGCCTTTGTTGTCGCCGACGAGACCGTTCCGTCGTTCGCGATGACGAACCGAACGGTCACCTTTCCAGCGAGGTCCGGCTTCTGTTTCAGCTCTCTCCGATAGTTCAACTCCGTCCGATAGCATTGCAGGATCTGATTCATGTTTCGTTTGATGACTGCATCGATAAGCGAGCGGTCGAGGGAGGCGCCACCGGTTGATGCGTGCTGCGCGGGGGCGCTTTCGGGAACTGGGTCACGCGGCGGCTCGGGGAGGGGCTCTGCCGCTGCCAAATTGTTCGGACGCGGGTTGGCGTCGTCGTTTTCGCGAACTTCAACGCTTTTCAGGCTATCCGGAGCCGCTTCTCGACGGGCCTCCCGTCCGGGCCGACCCGGCCCCGAATACTCGAATCTTTCCTTACGCGGTGGAGATTTCGTGGAGGGAAGTTCGTACAGGTACGCAAATACGTCGAGACGGTCACCGCTGGGTAACAGCTCAAAGTACAGCAACTTTTCGAAACCGAGCGTCGTGAGCGCCCCGTGGATCTCGGCTCGGCGGGTGCTGTCGATGAGATCCAGGGCGCGATCCTCGCCGAGGAGTGTTTGCGCCGACACAGCTTCAGCGGTGAGCGATGTGCTGACCGCAGCCTCAAATTCCATCTGATCGAACCAGTCGGGGAGAACGCCGAGACCATGGGCATAGTAGACAACCCGACCCCGACCGATTCCGGCCTCTGCAACCGCATCGCGGCCAATTTGCGATGAATATTCGCCGTCGGCTGCGGCGGCGGTGGAGGCGAAGAATGCCGAAACAAGACCGATGCCACGAGATAGAATGGGCCGGGCCAAGGAGGAGAAACTCCGCCGCCGGGGAAGGCGAACGCCGGAGCGGGAGCGGGACGTCACGATGTCATCGGGGAGCGCCGAGGGTGCACCGCCCAGAGTCGCGCGCCCTCGCCGCGCCATGCGAGGACCCTGCAATGTGAGGATTGCGAGGGGCTTCGTCGGGGGGCCGGGTCAGCGCACGTTTCACGGACACGTGACCATGAAGACCGAACCAACGTTGCGGTCCAGATCGCCGTCGTTGGCAACGTCGATCGGCTCCCCAGGCGCGCCCAAGAATAACCTTGTCACGCCGTCGTCGTTTGATCCAATAGCAACGGAAAATCCAGCCGCGTCATCGCTTTCTGCTCCGCGAAGAACCAAATCCGCCGTCGTCGCGTCGTATGTCCCACTCAGGGGGCCAAACCAAAGACGCGCAGACCCGGGTCCAGAGAAGCCGTAGAACTCGTAGGACGTCGCCCCCGAGGTTGGCGCGCCGAACGCGACGTCTGCCAGCCCGTCCCCGTTCATGTCACCTCCCGCCACCGACCATCCCGCCTTTCGAGAATTCTCGCCATAGAGGATCGCGGCGGAGTCGGACAGGTCCGCGCTGCGATTCACCGGTCCGCGCAGTAAATAGGCACCGCCTCCAGCGTTTATACTCTCCCCGTCCAATCCGGGATTGCCGATGAGCAACTCAACCTGGCCGTCCCCGTCAACGTCGCCCGGAATCGCGATTGCCGTCTCCGAACCAGCCGAGTTCTCGCGAGTGAGCTTGGCGTCCGCGTCATCCAGCGAGGCCGAATTTCGAATCGGGCCGTGGACAACATAGACGGCACCCGCGCTGTTGGCGCCGGCGCCGGGGTCGCCGATCACCACGTCGTCGAGGCCATCGCCCGAGAGATCGTCGCCACCGCCGACGAAGCGAACCTGTTGCCCGTCGTGGGCCGCCGTTATCTCCACCTCGTCCCCGGTAAGTTCTCGCGCCTGACCGGAGATCAGCCAGACGAGTCCATTCTGCGCGGCTTCAGTCCACGGTGACGCTACGGCGATGTCGTCGGTTCCGTCGTCGTCAATATCGCCGGCGTTGCCGACAACGATTCCGTAAGCATCGAACGCGAGTGTGCCTGCGGCTGAGGAAGTCGAAAGCTCTCCCGACACGGTGCCATCAAACAGGTACACCGTGCCGATTCCGGGCGCGGCGACTGAGACCATCGCTTCCGCGCCACTGCCGACGACCGCCACCGAGTCACCAAGTAGATCGCCCCGCTCGCCGGAAATCCTCGCTTGCGTCAGGGGCGGGCGTGAATGGAAACTTGAGATCAGGTACACGGCGCCCGCGTCGCTCTCCCATCCGGGTGCCCCGACGACGACTGGGGAGGCGGTATCGCTTGTCGAACCACGGGAAACAGCAAGTGCAAAGCCGAAGTAGCTGTCGTACGATTCACCGTCGGCGCGAGGGTATTCAGATAGGGCAACCTCGCCAGAAGGCCCGCAGGTCAGCGCCGCACTGTCACCGCTCCCGTCGGCCGGCGTCCCGAATGGTGGTGCGTCCGCCAAGAGCAGGCACGCTGGTAGAAAGGCCGGAATGACTAAATAAAAGCACCTGCCTTGCGACGGTGCGCGTTTCAGAGGCACTCCGCCAGCGACACGGAACAGTTGTCACACATGCAGTTGCAGTCGGAACCGCACGAAAGGATGCAATCGACGTCGAAAACGGCGTTGCACGCCTCGCTACAATCGCGGTACCCCCCGTACCCATCCCAATAGTTTGCCAAACAGGTCGTAGCTGCGCTCGAACTGCAGAGGTCGTCGCAACCGCCGTCCCCGCCATCGAATATCCCGCCCCCCGCCGCACTGGACGTGTCAAGGACCGGCGGATCAGCCAACAGCAAGCACCCAAGCGGCCCCAGCACGACAGTCAAAACTGCCCTGTGTAAGTCAGTCCCCTTGGGGTCACCGCTATATGCTGATGGATACCGATATCCAGCACAACCAACCCAACCCCCACGCCAGTGAGTACCCACCCCGCAGCGTTGATGCCCTGCATGGACGACCAAGTCTCCTGAGTCGTGCTCTCGGTCCCGGCGTACCACAGAGCGGTGGCGCCGACGCCGGTTAGCCCTGTGAGCCCCACCGCAAGACCGGCGTATCGGGCCCCGTGTCCGCCGGTCGACGCTGCGGCCCGTGCTGCTGCCTTGCGTTCCCGCGCCTCGGAGCGCGCCGCGGCGGCTGCTTCGGCCGCCTGCCTTGCGCGTTCCCGAGCCTCCTCGTCCTCGGCGCGTTTCAACTCGGCAACTCTCGCGTTTTGGGCATCGCTTGCGAGCTGCGCTGCTCCTGCTTGCTGGAGGGCTTCCGCCGCGGCGTGATCGAGACTGGACTGCTCAGCCAAGTCCGCTTCATACCGCTGTACATGGATTTGCAGCCGGTCCGCGAGTTCCAAGTCTTCTGCTTCGGCAGAGGGGTGGCCGCGCCATTCGGCGAGTGCGCTGGCGCATAGTGCCATGTCGCCGCTAATCTCCAACCACTCTGCCCACAGGATCTGTCGTCGGGAAGCGCAGGCCAGAGAGGCGTCAGCGTCTGCTGACTCGGCGAACATGTCTCGCGCCCCATGCAGGAGGAAATCGCGGCGTTCGCCCGGGTGCGCGGCTTGTGCACCGGTGAGCGCAGCCGCGATGCTCGCATGAACACGGGCTGCCGTCACGTTGCAGGGGGCCGCCGCCGGAGCGACCATTGCCGCTGCCGCTGCCGCCGCCGCATCCTGATGAGTATACGTTGCGTGGTATATGCGTTTTTCGCCACCGGCCCGAAGCGGGTACAACTCGGCGTCGGCATCGACGCGCTGCTCGTTTGGATGCAACTCGACGTATAGCAACCATGCGGGCCCGCCCGGAGCCACGCCGAGTTGGCTACGTCGGCGTACGGAGTCGCTCGCGTTGACAAGTTTGTCAGCATCTTGGACCTTCATTGCGACAAGAAAGGATCCTTCCGGCAACTTGGATACTAGGATGCCTTCAAACGCCGTAGCATGAAACCACGCCGGCGTCTTGCCCTCCGCCCGCACAAGCGTCGCCACCGGATCTTCGCCAACGGCTTGCGCGACCGATTCAGCGACCTCCTGCGCCAACGCATCAACCGCAGCCGTGTCCGCCGCACGGGCAGCTAACGCACCCATGAGCAGCACCATCATCCCCCTCCCACCGACGGCGCCACGACCGCGAAACTCGCCTGAATACACCCTGCGCTCTCACCAATCGCGAGGGGGCGGATGACCGGCAGGCTCCCGGTTCCGGGGGGCGTCCACGTAAGCGCCAGTCGGGAGGCGATCTGTTCTGCAATCGTCGAAGCGCCGACGAGCAGCGTCGGATCTGCGCCCGCGCCGCATCCGCCCTCGTCGCTGGCCGCAACTTTGTCAACGTGAAGTCCGACGCCGGTTGCCGACAGATCAATCGTTCCGCTGGCCGCAAAGTCGCGGCGGCCACTCATCCACCGACTCAAGTGCCACACGCGGAGCCCAAGCGTGAAGCGACGCTGCGCCAGCGAAATAGATTCAGGCACCGCCAGAAATCCATCGGAGTCGACTCCGTTCTCAAACGCCCGCCGCCGAAGCACTCCGAGCACCGTACTCGTCGCGAGCGAGATGGCTGCTCGGTCTGCTTCCTGACGCGGAGGGCGACAAGCCAACCTCCCAAGCGCGTCCGTCCGCGCCTCGATGCCGACTGAGTCGGCGGTAACGACGGCGCGCGTGGCGAGGAGGGGCACGCCAAGATCGGGAATCGTCGTAAGGGTCGTGGTGACCGTCAACTCGGCCAAATTTGTTGAGAGCCGGCGAACCAGCGCAGCATCGGGTCCCAACTCCATTCCGAATGCCGTTACCGTCAGCGCTGTCACCTCGACATGAGAAATCGTTCCGATCAACTCCGACCCGGATGCGCGAATCGCCGCTGCCCCACGCACTTCAGCGGTCACCGGCAGGGCGGCCGAGAGCGGACCGAGGCCGCCGTGTATTTCACCGGCAAGGTGCGCAATCGTCGTAAGGCAGGCGTCACACGACGGATCCTTTCGGAGGTCGAGACTCGCCAGCCGAAGATCGGGCCGCGCTTCGACCTCCACCCCACCCAGCACAGGGATTCGCACCGTTGGCGCCCGCTCCGTCAGCGCGCTCTCCAGCGCGATCGCGGTGATCGTCGCGGCGGCGGAGTGGGAGAGCGAAACGGCGACATCCGGATCCCAATCTTCGGCTACGGAAGGTGCCCGTTCGACGGCGGCCGACCGCTCTACCTCGTACGCTGCGCGCGTCTCGCCCCCACACGCGGACACCGCGAGAGCGAACCCGGAAATCGCGAAACGTGCTTTCACCATCACGGCACACTCACGACGGGGCATGCAACCCGCGGCAACCACTCCGCGTACACGAACGGTCGGGATCTATCTGCCTGATGACACCCCAAACACACCGACGCATCGGGCGTCCGGCGGGGAGGGAGGACGTTCTCGGGCGCGTAGACATGTTGCACGGACGGCCCATGGCACACCTCGCACTGGACGTCGCTGAGCATGCCAACCGCCTGCGGGCGGAGGAATCCGCCCTCTTGAGCGTATCCGGTGCTGTGGCAGGCAACGCAATCGAGGTTCTGGTCGTCGTGCGTGGCTTGGAGCATCACCCAAGCGCGAGCGTGGCCCGTCTGTTGCCATCTCCGCGCTTGGGGTTCGTGGCAGGAGACACACGCGCCGACGGAAGCGTAGGTTTGCCCTTCCCACTCCGCAGAGGGATCGGCCCCGTCGAGTCGAACGGCGTCCGCCTCGGCTTCCGTGAGAATGGCGTCCACGTCTGGACGGTCAGCCGTCTCGCGGGGCACCCGTCGGAACTCGACATCCATCCGATGGTGACCCGCAGAGATGTGGAAAAGCTGCAGCGTCTTGTCGGCTGAGATGGTGGTGACCTCGGCAGGCAATACATCGGCCCCTTCCTCCCAAATGCGAAGCACGCCAAACTCCTTTCCTTTTGGTGTTGGCCGCAACACGGGCACGCCGTCGACCAGTGAAACCGCCGGATCGGAAAGCGTTGGTGGCGGCGAGGACGAGATCACGGCCCAAACATCTGGTGCTCCCGCTAGTACGCCGGCTAGGTGCGCATCGCTGCGGGCGGTCAGAGCGATGACGGGGCCCGAGGTCGTCGGTGCCTTGGCGGCCTCGCTGTCCAACAGCACGATATTCGCAGATTGCCCGGCCGCGGGTTCTCTGCGGGGTAAAAACGCTGAAGCCCACTCCGCGGTCGCTCGCAGTTCTGCGGATGCACGCGTACGGTCTGAGGGCGTGTCCGCGATGAAGGCGTAGCCCATTGCGGCGTATG
>CAMAWH010000093.1 GCA_945861635.1 Klebsiella pneumoniae
CGAAACGTCGTAGGCATGATGGCGTTTGTCGTGCTCGGGCTCCCTGTCATCATGGCCCTACGCGGCGAGTTTGCCGCTCGCTCGCTGGAGGCCTCCTGGGCGATTCGGCTGACGAGCGATCCCGCCGGCCCGCCCTACGTCCCCGTACCCGGTCGAGGCACGAACGCAGCGGGCTTTCACGACGTCGAGCGCACGGCGGTTGCGGCGTCAGGGGTCACGCGCGTTGTGGTGGTGGGGGACGCCTTGACGTGGGGACTCGAAGTTCCTCGCGACGCGACGTTTACGCGCGTGGCGGAAGATGCGCTTCGGGCGGACGGACGTTCGATCGAGGTGCTGAACTTCGGCGTTCCCGGGTACGACATTGACGCCGCGGCCCGCATGATTCGCACGGTGGTTCCAGGCTGGTCGCCGGATCGCATCGTCTACGCCTTCACCTCGGACGACGCGCATCCGCGCGTGCTGGTCCATCCCGATGCGTTGGGCAGCGTCCGCTTCGTGGGGCTCGTGCCGCCGGCGGGCGTCACACGCCCGCCGGCGTGGGTGCTCGCGCACTCCGCCTGGATGCGGCAGCGCTTGGGGCTCGCGGCACAGGCGGCAGCGGTGGCGGCGAAGGGAAAAAACGCGGACCGCGCGCACGTCGCGGCGCTGGAGCAAGGCGTGACCGACGTCATTTCGGCCGCGGGCACCGTGCCGCTCGCCGTTTTCACCCTCCCCCCGGCAATCGTCGCGTCTGCCGACGTGGTGCGTTGCAATGACCACCTGCACAGTCGCTACGGGTGTGCCTGGCATACCGAGCAGCTTGACGCGGCGACGGCGCGCTTCGTGGCACGGGGCATTCCCGTGGGTTCCGGCCTGACGGCGTTGCGCACGCTTCCGGACGATGTCGCCGGATTCGGCGATATGGATCCGGTCAATGTCACGATTGCGGGGCACGCGGCCCTCGGGGCGGCACTGGCGGAGCTCTTGCGCTGATCGGCCTCCGGTGTTCCTACTTCACCGTCAACCGCGCATCATCGGCCAGCCGTGAACGAATCTGTGTCCGAACGGCGGCGTCGGGGTTGCCCTCCACCGCCGCGGCGAGCGTCCGCGCTTGCACCACCGGTAGCTCAGGCAGTCGGGACGCAACGAGCAGCGCAAGGCCGAGCTGCGTCGGATTGCGCATCCACATGGACGCCTCCGCAACCACGACGGGATCAGTCGGATAGACGGTGAGCAGGCAGCTTGCCGCGCGCATGGAAACCGTTGGCGGAGCGTCCGCGGCCACCACGAGCGCCAGCAGCGACGTGCGCAGTGTTTCGTCGGCAGCGCCAAGACTCGCGCAGTCGACGCCATCACGCGCGGAGAGCAGGGTAATGAGTGGAAGCATCGGGCCTCAATACGCCGCAGCGTAGTGGTTCAACACCGTGGACTGGTCGGCCGTCAACTCCGTCTGTCCGGCGCAATCCGGGCCTCGGCAGAGCGGGTAGGGAAACATCAGGTTCGTCCCCAGTGCGGTTTCACACGCTTTGGCGGCGGTGCAGTGATCGGTGTCGGCCAGCGCATCCCAGAACCGCCAGCCGTCCTCCACCGGATGATAAAGCCCTAGGTAATGCCCGCTTTCGTGGGCCATCGTCTCCGCGAGGACTTCGACTTCGCTCTCCGTGAATTTCGCATCGGTGCCCGCGTGGGCGAGCCAACTGATCGCGACCGTGGACACCAGGGATGCGATGACGGGACCCGGCACCGCTCCCGCTTCTCCGTAGGTCTCCAGATCGCCGGCAATGGAATCGCCGATGGCCATCATCATCCCCGTTGCTCCGGATGCGGCGTATGCGTCGGTGTACACGTCCTTGCCGAACCCCGGCTCAGGCAGGCGCTTCGGCAGCGTCGTTGCCACGTACGTGACGTCGAGCGTGATGCCTACGGCGGCATAGATTTCCCCCCAACGCAACACCGCTGTCTGCACGGCATCCACGAGCGCTGCGTCCAGATCGAGCGTTTCCGCCCACGCGATGGTGATGGGCAGCACCAGCGGCGCACCCTTGCAGCGCCGCGCCCGCAAATACGTCGTCACCAATTTGGCAGGGACGAAGTTCCCCTCGGCGTCGAGCGTCGCAACCCATACCTGCCAGGTGCCCGCGCGCAGGTCGCCTTCTTCCGTCCGGATGGGCCAGCCGAGCGTACTGATGCCGCCAATCATGTAGAACGCGTCGGTCAGCGAATCCTTGCTATCGTACCAATCCTCCCAGTCGAGGACGACCGCCTCATCGGGATCGTAGAGGTAGTCGATCGTCAGAGCCGCGTCACTTGTGGCCTGCACGAGCATCGCGTCGGTGGCGCTGTCGATGGGTAGATCCACGAGCGCGTAGCCATCGGCATTCGACGTCGCGGTGATGGTCGTGGTGTGGGGGAGCGAGCAGTCCGCATCGGCATCGGCATCGGCATCGGCATCGGCGTCGGCATCGGCATCGGCATCGGCATCGGCATCGGCATCGGCATCGGCATCCGCATCGGCGTCGGCGTCGGCGTCGGCGGGCGCCGGCTTCTGCTGGCCGGAAACCGGCGTACAAGCCCCAAGGGCAAGGAAAGGAAGGAGGAAAATCAAGGTGTTACGGTAAGCTTGGCGGGAAGGACAGCGTCGTTGGTGATGCCGCCATCGACGACGGTGCCGGTCACAGCCACCGTCGGGGCGCGGGTGGTGGTGCCCCGCAGGTCGAGGCGCCCGTGCACGTGCGCGTTGCGCACCGTGAGCTGCCCGCCTTCTCTGGCGTGGACATCACCCGCGAACTCCCCGCCCTCTACCTCCACCATTGCTGCGCCGGTCACGACGAGGTCTGTGCCGCGCGCCGCGCCCGGGCCAAACGTGCACCCCGTAAGCACGAGCCTCCCCCGCACCGCCATCGCCGTGCCGCCAGCACCGTCGGCGGCGTGCTGATGGTCACCAAACGTACACGCCACGACGTCGAGTTCGCTCCATGCCGCCAGCGCAACGCCGGATCCGCCCTCCGCGAAGCCGTGGACGATCGAGAGCGATTCTACGCGCACCTTCAGCTGGTCCACGTCGATGCGAATCACGGGACCCCGTCCGCCGCCGTCGAGAATGGCGCCCGATTCCCCTCGCAATGTCAGGTTGGCGTCGATGGTCAGCGGCCCGGCGTGGGTGCCCGCGCCGAGGCACACGACGGCGCCTTCCACGAGGTGCGGCGCGATCGGCTCGCCCGCGGCAACGCGGACGCTGCACGGCGGCATGTCCGCGGGTTGCGTCACGACTGCGCGGCGCCGGCGGGCGGCGTGTTCAGCGAAATGGTTGAGAACGCATCGAGGAATTCAGCGGTCGTGATGGGCTTCGGTTGCCACGTCCCCCATGGATTGTAGAACTGCAACTCCTTGCCGTTCACGACGTTTTCAAACGCGTAGGCGTGGTTCGTGACGATGACCTTTTCGGGGTTGTAGGCGCCCTGGTAGTCGAAGTTCGCCACGAGATCGTCCGCCTTTTTCGGTCCACCCCCGACCTCGAACGTCAACGTTGCCTTGTTGTCCTTGTACGTCACCTCGCCGTCCTTGACACCGGTGCCGCGTAACTTTCCTTTCAGATCGTCGGTCTTTCCATCGTCGGTGATGCGGACGTTCGCGCGCTCCTTGTCCTTGACCTTCACCGTACCGGGGAGGAGGTGATTCCAGCGATGATCCTGTTTGAACGCCGCCGTATACGGTCCATCGCCGCTGCCCGAGAACGGAGCCTGCTCCGCGCTCGACTTGTGGTGCTTGACGGCAGCGTAGATGGCCTTGCCGTCTTTCTTCGCCTTCTCGAAAAAGGGAATGACCTCTTCCGGTTTCATGGACGACGGGTTGAGCGAGGTTGACTTCCCGCCGGTCAATTCCTCCATCGCCTGCTCGCCGTAGCCACCACCGCCGATCTTGTCGTACCCGCCCTTCCATTTGGCGTATGCCTTTTCGATGATCGCGGACCATTTCGGCCCGCTCGAGTCTCCGGCGTACTTGGGATCGTTTCGGTCGGACGCGGTCGTCGGCAGGTAACTGTCCACTTCGATCCACACCGCCTTGCGCGCCTGCCCGTAGCCGGACTCTTCATAGAAGCGCACGGAGTAGGTGTTGTTTGCCTTGTTGTACTTCATTCCCTCCTTGATGACGTTCGGGCTTGCATTGGCGACCGCGGCCATTGCCGCGATCAAATAGCAATCTCCCAAACCGCCCTGCGCCGTTTCCTTTCCCGTGGGAGCGGAGGGCGAAGCATCTCCTTCGAAGGGGGAGTACACCAGATCGTCGCGAAGTCCCGGGTGTTCGTCGTCTTTGCCGAGGCCCGGCTGATCCGAGAAAACGTCCTTGTCAACAAAGCCTTCCTTCTTTTCGGTGCCGACCCGCAGGCGCACCTTCAGCTTGTCTCCTTCGGTACCAATCACCTCGCAGCACGAGCCGCTCTGTACGGTAAACGCGCCACCGGCCGCTTCGATGCTGATTTCGCCTTCCCCGATGAGGGCGCCGCTCATGCCCGTTCGGATGGAGTCGGCGCGGCTGATGCCCTTGCCGTCGATAGCGCCGTTGGCTTCGCGCGACGCCATGGAGTCTTCGGTCGAAAGCCAACTCATGGCCTCGTCGTTAGTGACGCCGGATTGGCCCCCGATGGCGCCCGACTTTTCGGCAAGAGCGGAGTTTCCGAGGCGCGATTGTTTGGCTAGGGAAGGCGCGCCGCTGCCGCTGCCGCCGCCACGGCGCCGTTTCGCGGGCGCACTCTTCTGCTGGGAGCGCATGGTACCTCCGCTTCGGATGATAGTTCACCCAGCGCACAGGCGCCAGCGTTCCCGCCGGGGGTCATGTTTCGGGGACGTCGAGCCGATTCCATTGGGCGATGGGAGCGGCTCCATGATCCTGCTGGCAACACACTTGGCGTTTGGCGACACGCTCGACGCGCAGGTCATGACGAATTCCGCGGGCGCGACGATGCGCTGGGCAACGATGCCCGTCGAATTCAAGGTGGATCCAACAAACTCGTTGTCTCTGGACGAGAGCGGCGTCGTCAGCGCTGTCGTGTCAGCCGGCGGCCAATGGAGCGGCGCGGCGGGCGCCGCCATCTCGTCGCGCTTCCGTGGCGCGAAGGTCGGCTTGGAGGCGGGCTACGACGACGTCAATGTCGTCATGTTCCGCGACGTGTGGGAGTGGTCCCCCGACCTGCTTGCGGTCACGCAGACCTGGTCGCGTCAGGACGGCGAAATCGTGGATTTCGACATGATGATCAACGCGGAAGACCATGCGTGGACGTTGGACGGCCAATCGGACGCCACGGACCTCTGGAACACCGTGAGCCACGAGTTCGGTCATGCGCTGGGCATCGGCCACAACGGCGAGGATCACGCGGCCACGATGTACCCGGTGGCGGTGGATGGGGAGACGATGAAGCGTGACCTCGACGTGAGCGACCAGCAGATTGCTGCATTCCTGTATCCGGGCGGCGACGGTGCGGACGCCGACGGCGCGATGGCCGCGGACCGGCCCGGCTGCAACGTGCTCTCAGCGGAAATACCGCAAAGCAGCTTCTTTATCGGCGCGATCGCAGCGCTCTCGCTCGTCTCTCGCCGTCGTAAGGAGGCATGATGTTTGTCGCGCTGGCTTTTCTCGCTTCTCCCGCGTACGCCACGGTCGTCAATCGGGCGCTCGAGCCGGCCGCGCTGGCGGTGCTGTCCGACGCGGCTGTTTTCGGCGATGTCAAGGACGTTCGCACGACGTGGGAAGGGGGAATGATTTGGACCGTTGCTACACTCGAACTGGCCGATCTCGACGCCGAAGCCGACGTCTGGATCCCCGGCGGGTGTGTGGGGGACGTGTGCCTCACCGTCGGCGGCGCGCCGTGGCTGGCGGAGGGTGAGCGGGTTTTCGTCTTCCTTCGTGAAGGCCAGCCGACTTCGTTGGCGCAGGGCGTCTTTCATGTTGAGGGAGAGGTCGGGTCGCGGGATACCTCGGGTCTTTCCTTCCGCGATGGCGTCCACCCGGTAGACATCGTACCCGTCGCCGAGCTGAAAACGGCGGGAAGGAAAGTGAGACCCTTGACGCGGCAAGAGTAAATCGGTCTACTGTTTCGTTGTGAAACTCCTTCTCCGCACGATTGCCACGGGCATGGTTCTGGGCGTCACCGCTCTGGCCGTGGTCGTCTTCCTGCCCCCCGGCACGCCGGGCATCGGCTCGCCCGTTGCGTCTGCGAGTATCGCGCGTTGGTCCGGGCCTTCGACGACGGCGTGGCGGCAGAGTCTCCCCGAGGGTGAATGGATGCCGCCGGCATGGTACCCGGTGTCGGCCGACGCGTTTGCCATCCCGGCGATGGACGAGGAGGGGCCGCGAAAGGGGCCGAGCGTTCGCGCGCGCGCCGCGTTTGTGTTTGATGTCGATGCGGGTCGCGTTCTTTTCGAGAAAAACGCCGACGAGATTCGACCCGTCGCGTCGATCACCAAGCTGGTGTCCGCGCTGACGTTGATGAGTCTGGAACCCGACCTCGAACGGGAACTTTGCATCGGCGCCGAGCAATATCCGACGCGGTCGGGTGCGCGGAGTCGGCTGTCCACTGGCGATTGTACGACCGGTTGGGATGTCCTCGGCGCCGCCCTTGTCGCGAGCGATAATCGCGCGGCGTACAGCCTCGCCGCCGCCGGTGGCGTTGGGGTGGACGCGTTCGTGGACCGGATGACGGAGGTGAGCCACACGCTCGGAATGTCTCACTCTTCGTGGAGTGATCCGTCGGGACTGGAGGATGAAAATCTCTCCACGGCCCGCGACATCGCCCGGGCCACGCTGGCGGTCGCGACTCACCCCGTGCTCTCGCCGGTTGCGTCGGCGCCGTTCTGGGATCTGCACCGTTCCAACCGCCGGAGTATTCGCCGGCTGGGCTCCACGGACAGGCTGATCGGTCGCGACGATCTACTGATCGAGGCTGCCAAGACCGGCTATACCGATACCGCGCGCTATTGCTTCACGACGATGGTGACGACGGACGACGGCCGCCGACTGGTCATTACGCTGCTCGGAGCCGACGGGAAACTTACGCGTTGGGCGGATGTTGGGCGGGTGCTGTCGTGGGTGGGCGCGGGTTAGCCCTGCGGCATGCGGACCCCCGTTCACATTGTCGCCGGTTTCCTCGGCACTGGAAAAACGACGGCGCTCCTGGCCCAACTTGCCGCGCGTGAGGGAAAGGAAAAAAGCGCTGTGATCGTCAACGACTTCGGGGTCGCGCAAATCGACGCAACGCTCCTCGGAGGCGCGGTGGCGCTCACTTCTATCGCGGGCGGATGTGTTTGCTGCACGGCCCCCGAGGGTCTGGCGCCGGCGTTGGAGGCCATCCTCGATACGCTGCAGCCGGACCGGATCTTCATCGAACCGTCCGGGCTCGCTCGCCCGCGAGACATCGTGGACATGCTCACGCGCGGTGTCACCCGTGACCGCATCGCGATCATGCCCGCCATCGTGCTTGTGGACGTCGAGAGGCTCGATCACCCGCTCGTGGGCGAGCAGATGGAGGGCGCGGACGTGCTCCTCGCCGCGCGCGCCGACCTGGCGAGTGAGGCAAGCCTTACGACGTTTCACGCGCACGCAGGGGCACTTTGGCCGGCGCCGATGGTCACCGGAGAAGTGCATCGCGGGGACATTCCAGCCGAGGCATTCGCGTGGCCGGCGGGGGCGGGCCCCCGTGCTGCGGAGGTCGATGCGCATGAACATGCCCATTCTACCGAGGGTTTTGTTGCCCGTTCCTTCGTGTTTTCCCCGGACACCGTCTTCGCCTGGGACGAACTGCGTAGGCTCGTCGTAAACACGGCGTTTCTCGCCCGCTTCAAGGGTCTGTTCCGAACCGAACTCGGGTGGTTTCGCCTCGATTGGGCGGGCGGCATCATCACCCCGGGCCAAACGGCTTTCCGTCGCGACAGTCGAGCGGACGTCATTCTCGAGTCCGAAGGCGACCTCGATCACTTCGACGCCGGCCTACGCGCATGCATCCTGCCCGAAGGCGATGCACTGTTCGGTGACGAGTCGGCCGTCGCCCTCGTGGACGCCGACGGCAACTTGTTCCCGATGACGCGGGGCGCGCTCATGGCGCTTCCCGGGCAGGTCGCCGACGTGTCCACTATTGTGCCCGGTCGCAGGGGGAGCGGCGTCTACCTTCGTGAATTACTCGCGCTCGCGGGGCCGGGCACGCGGTTTGTGGTGAGTGCCGCCGACGGGCTCGCCTCCTCCGCGGCCGACATCGACGCCGTTGGGGATGCCATCCTCGTGCACAGCCTCGACCGCGCGCCGCTGCCCGACGATCAGGGGGGCCCGTTCAGGGTGCTCGTGCCGCCGGGGCAGGACGGCTGCGCAGCGGTCAAAGGGGTCGTGAGGGTGCGCGTGTTGCCCGGATAGGCAGCCCCTATTGGACCGCCATCAGTTCCACGTCGAACAACAGGGTTGCTCCGCCGGGAATCACGCCGCCCGCGCCACGATCGCCATAGCCGAGCGTCGGGGGAATCTCCAGCATTCGGTGTTCGCCGACCTTCATCGCGCCTACGGCTTCGTCCCAGCCTGGAATAACCCCACCCGTACCCACGGCAAATTCGATCGGGCGGCCGCGGTCCAACGAAGAATCAAACTTCTTCCCGCCATCTTTCAACCACCCGGAGTAATGCACGGCAACCGTTTGCCCGGTCGTCGGCGTCACCCCGGTGCCTTCCTTCAGCGTCCAGTAGGTGAGGCCCGTTGACGTGGTAGTCGGAGAAAACCCCTCGGTAGACGTGGGATGTTCATTGTCCACGTGCCCCATGTCGGACTTGCCACCCGCGGCCCGACGCGAATCCCCGGCAGCCGGCTTGTGGCCCGCCGGCGACGATGCGGGTGCCGCCGAGTTCTCGGCGGAGTTGTCGGTGGAGGGCGCGCACGCGAGCAGGATGAGGAACAGCATCGCCGGCGGCTAATTCGGTCCTCGCCGGAGCGCACGCGGCAAGCGCTGCCTGGGTCGGCTACGGTGACGGCGCGGAGGCGCCATGGATCTCGACCGGCTGGAGGCACTGACGTGGCGAGATCTCGATCTCGGTGTTGCCATCGACGTCGTCGATACGCCAGTCACGGTTTCGGACCTCGACAGTGCGGAGTTCGCCGACGCGTTCATCGCAATGCGCGCCCTCGAAGCCGGGGAGATCGCGAACCCGGACGAACAGCGTCGCGTGGGGCACTACTGGCTTCGCGCGCCGCAGTTCGCTCCGGCCGATGTCGCCGACGCGATCACGGCCGCGCGGGAGGCCGCGCGGCGCCTCGCGTTCGAATTGCATCGCGATGGCACGTTTCGCACGGTGGTCGTTCTCGGCATTGGCGGCTCCGCCCTGGGCCCGCAGTTTGTTGCGGACGCGCTCGGAGAGCCAGACGATCGCTTGCAGATTCGGTTCATCGACAACACCGATCCCGACGGCATTGCGCGCGTCCTCGGCGGGCTCGATCTCGAGGAAACGCTGTTCGTCTGCATCTCGAAATCAGGCGGCACCGCGGAAACGCGCAACGCGATGATCGAGGCGCAAGCGGCGTGTGAGCGGGCGGGCGTAGAATTCGGGCCGCGCGCCGTGGCGATTTCGGGGGAGGGGAGCCACCTCTGGCAGGCGGCGGCGTCCTGGCGCGCGCGGTTGCCGATGTGGGATTGGGTGGGCGGTCGCACCTCGCTTACGAGCGCGGTGGGCCTGTTCCCGATGTTCCTTCAGGGGCTCGACGTGGACGGTTTTCTCGCCGGAGCCGCGGCGATGGACGCCCGGACCCGCGTCCCCGATTTGCGTCGCAACCCGGCGGCGCTCCTCTCGCTCGCCTGGCATCGGCTTGGCGGCGGTGTCGGCACTCGGGCGATGGTCGTGCTGCCCTATCGCGACCGCCTGGTGCTGTTCTCGCGCTATCTCCAGCAGCTCGTTATGGAATCACTGGGGAAGGAGCGTGATTTGGCGGGTGTCGTCGTCCGTCAGGGGCTCGCGGTGTATGGTAACAAGGGCTCCACCGACCAGCACGCCTACGTCCAGCAACTTCGCGACGGACCGGACAACTACTTCGCGACGTTTCTCGCCGTTCTTGACGACGGGTACTACGGTGCTGTGGACGTCGAACTCGGCCTCGACAGCGGCGATTTTTTGCAGGGCTTCCTCCATGGTACGCGCCGAGCCCTGTCGGAGGGCGGGCACCCCTCGCTCACGATCACCCTCGATCACGTAGACGCCGTGCGGATCGGCGCGCTGATCGCCCTCTACGAACGCGCCGTCGGACTGTATGCCTTTCGCGTCGGCGTCAACGCCTACCATCAGCCGGGGGTCGAGGCCGGGAAGCGCGCAGCCGCTGCCGTCGTTGCGCTCAAGGCGCCCCTTCTTGCCGCGTTGGACGACCACCCCACCACGTCTGTCGTGCTGGCCGAACGTGTTGGCGCTTCCGATGTCCGGGCCATCCACGCCATTCTCCGCCGCCTTGCCGCAAACGAGCGGGGAGTGATGTTCCATGCAGGAACTTCCCCTGTGGACGATCGTTTTTCGCGATGATCTTGTTCGCGCTCGCCTGCGCCGCGCCTGCCGACCCGCTCCCGGCATGTCCCTCGCCGATTACGGAGGGTTGGGAGCCGGAGATGGCGGACGAGACACGGTTGGACGAGGCGTCGGCGCGCTGGGTGCCCAACGACGCCGGCAACGTGGAAGCGAGATTCGCCTACGACCGAGGAGAAACCTACCACATCGTCATGCAAACCGGCGCGGCGGACGACGTCACCGTCCGGGAACACGCGACCACCGGCTCGGTCGAAACGCTCGCGACCGTGTCCGGACCCCTCATCGACCTCGAAGTGACGCCCGCGCGCGTCGGGGAATACCTCTCGATCGAACTTGCGGAAGCGGCGACCGTGGTCTCGCTGTCGGTGACGAATTCTACGTGGGCTGCTGTTGCCGTTGACCAAGCTGGCCCCCTCCAACTCGGCTTCCTCATCCATGTGGAATCCGACCCGCAGTTCACCGCCGAGTCCGACCGCTGGACCCGCCGTGCACGTGTTTTGGAGGCTCTCTCTGCTGTTTGGGCCTCCCACGGGGCTGCCCTGACGTTGCAGGTGGACGTCAGCTTTGTGCGCGGGGCAGTTTTATGGGACGAAGATTGGGTCGCCGCGCGAAGCGAGGAAGGTGCGTCGTGGTCGGTACACGCGCACAAGGATGGGGAGGACCTGGAGACGTTGGAGTCTGCGGTACGGGATGCGCGGCGCGGCTTTGCGGAGGCGGGCGTGCGCGTTGCCGACATCAATGCAGGTTTCAGCCTGGCTCCATGGGGCACGTTCGAGAAGGCTGGATACGCGAGTTTATCGGCATACAAGGACGAGGAGACGCAGTCCGACCTGCCGCTCGCCCACGTGCAGCCGTGGCGGCCTGCGGATGGCGCCGGTTCGCCGGACCCGGATGCGTTTCAGGCGCACGATCCTGAAGGACCGCTGGTTTTCCTCCCGGGCGCGTCGCGTCGCGAAACGGATCATTCCCGGTTCGGGGAGTATGCGTCCCGCGTGCTTTCGCAGGTTCGTTCGCACGCTCGCAAGGACACCGTAAACGTCTGGTACTTCGTGCTCCATGTCGACGGTTTCGGTCCGGGCGGTGGCCGCCCAGAAACCGACGACTACCTCGACGGCGTCGCGTTCGCCGAAGACCTTGCCTATTACGACGCATTTTTCGCCGATGGCCTCGATCCCCTCGTCGCCAGCGGGGAGGTCGTGTACAGCGCTCCAGACGGCATGCGGGAGGCGTTTTTACGGTGGGAGAGCGGCTGCACCCAATAATCGAGGTTTGACGGTCGGCAAAATTTGCGGCCCGGCGGACCTCCCCGCGCGGTGAGAGGCGTGGTAGACAGCGCGCGCCCTCGCTGGAGCCCCCCATGTCTACCCCCCGCCAGAAAGCCGCCAACGCCGCAACGTCGCGTCAGGTCCGCTCCTTCCCGCGTCCTTCCGACGCGTCCGGACGCCCGGCCCGCATCAGCGCGTACTTTGGATCGCGCGTGTTCGGTTCCGAACGGCTCCGTGAGCGTTTGCCGCCCGAAATCTTTGCGCAATGGCACGAAACCGTCGATCGGGGGGCCCGGCTTCAGCGTCCCGTTGCCGACGCCATCGCGCACGCGGTGAAGGAATGGGCGATTGAGTCCGGCTGCACGCATTTCTGCCATTGGTTCCACCCGATGACCGGTTCCACGGCGGAAAAGCACGACTCCTTCCTGGCGTTTGACAAAGACGGGCGCGCGATCGAGAAGTTCACCGGCTCGATGCTCATCCAGAGCGAGCCCGACGCCTCCAGCTTCCCGTCTGGCGGTATGCGGTCCACGTTCGAGGCGCGCGGGTACACCGCATGGGACCCAACGTCGCCGATGTTCATCATGGAATCGGCCAACGGCCGTACGCTCGTCATTCCCAGCGCATTCCTTGGATACCACGGCCAGGCGCTCGACGAGAAGGCGCCGCTTTTACGTTCGATGGACGCGCTCTCTCGCTCCGCGACCAAGCTGATCGCTGCGTTGGGCGGAACGGGCGTGCATCGCGTCACGGCCAACGTCGGCCCGGAACAGGAGTACTTTGTCGTCGACCGGGCGTGGGCCGGACTTCGGGCGGATCTGGTCATTGCCGGCCGCTCGCTCCTGGGTGCCCACGCTCCGAAGGGCCAGAGCCTTGAGGATCATTACTTCGGCAGCATTCCGCCGCGCGTGCAGGCGTTCATGGAGGAGGTCGAGGCGGAGTTGTACCTCCTCGGCGTCAGCGCGAAAACGCGCCACAATGAGGTTGCACCGGCACAGTTCGAACTCGCACCGATCTACTGCGAGGCGAACCTTGCCGCCGACCACAATCAGCTCGTCATGCAGACGCTTCGTCGCGTTGCGACGCGCCACGACCTGCTGCTGCTCCTGCACGAGAAGCCCTTCGCCGGCGTGAATGGCTCGGGTAAGCATGTGAACTGGTCGATGGCCACCAACACCGGAGAGAACCTGTTGGAGCCGGGCAACGACCCGCAGGACAACCTCCGCTTTCTGGCGTTCATGGCGGCGACGCTGCTCGGCGTTCATCGTCATGCGGCGGTGCTTCGGGCCTCGATTGCCTCGCACGGCAACGATTTTCGGCTCGGTGCCAATGAAGCTCCGCCGGCGATCATTTCCGTCTTTCTTGGGGACTTCCTGACGAAAATCGTGGATGGAATCGTTTCCGGCTCCGTTGCCAGTCTCTCCCCGGGAGACGCAATGATCGAACTCGGCGTTGCACGAATTCCGGCCATCGCGAAGGACAATACCGACCGCAATCGCACCTCGCCGTTCGCCTTCACGGGGAACAAGTTTGAGTTTCGCGCGGTCGGGTCCAGCGCGTCGATCAGCTTCCCGGTCGTGTGTCTCAATGCCGCCGTGGTAGACGGCATTGAGCAGATTTGCACCTGGATCGCGGGTGGTTTGGATGTCATGGGCGCGATTCGCAAGGCGCTGACCGACAGTTCGCCCGTGCGTTTCGACGGCAACGGCTACAGTGCGGAGTGGGTGGTTGAGGCCGAGCGCCGCGGGTTGCCTCATACGCGAAATACGCCGGCAGCCCTTGCGGCGCTGCACACGCCAGCAGCCAAGCATCTCTTTGATAGTGCCGGCATCCTGAGCCCTGCCGAGCTTCACTCGCGTTACGACGTTCGCGTCGAGCTGTACAACAAGAAGGTCGAAATCGAGGTGGACGTGCTGGCCGAGTTGTTCGACACGCAGGTGCTCCCGATTGCCATTGCCGAGGCGGCGGCGGCGGCTCAGGCGGCTTCGGTCATCAACTCCGGTTCTGCGACGACGGGAGGCGCGGCCAAAGCACGGTTCTCACGTATCAATTCTCGTCTCGGCACCGCAGAGGACGCGCGCGAGTCGCTCCGAAAGGTGTTGGCGGACGTTCCGATGGACAGCGAAATGGAAAAGGCGGCCTACCTGTGTGCCGCCGTCGTTCCCGCCCTCGCGACGCTGCGCGATGCGGCGGACGCGCTTGAGGCGCTCGTCACGGACGGGAGTTGGCCGCTGCCGAAGTATCGGGAAATGCTGTTTTTGTCGTAGGGGAGGAGTTGCGGGTGCGATCGCCGGCGTCGTGGCCGGGCCGTCGCGTGAAACCGTCGTAACCGGCGTATCGCTCGTGCCCGCCGCGTCGTAATCGCTGCGCCGCGCGGCCAATTGTCGGCCCAGATACGGTATCTGCCCGGCGTTGTGGCCGCGGCGTCGCGTGAAACCGTCGCAACCGGCGTGTCGCTCGTGCCCGCCGCGTCGTAATCGCTGCGCCGCGCGGCCAATTGTCGGCCCAGATACGGTATCTGCCCGGAGTTGTGGCCGCGGTTCGCCGAGGCCCGCGTGCCGGCCCAAAACCGCGCCCCTTACCGTGCCCCGAACAGCCGCTCCGCGTTTGCGGTGACGACCTCGCGCAGCGCCTCCCCCCGAAGCCGCTCCATCGCCGCGACAATGTCCAGCAAGAACGCGGGTTCGCTGCGCCCCCGGCGAGGATCAGGGCATTGATCCGGCGCATCGGTTTCGACCAACAAGCGGTGGCTCGGCGTTGCAAGCAGGGAGGCGACCGGCCGGCGCGCGTTCGTCCGCGTAATCGCCCCCGCGAACGAGATGTGAAGCCCCATCGCGACATACTGCCCCACCAGTTCGGCGCCGCCGGAATAGCTGTGCATCACGCCGGCAACCGGCGCCCACCGCTTCAGCGTTGCCACCATCCGGTCGTGCGCGCGCCAGCAGTGCAGGATGACGGGCAACCCCGCAGCGCGCGCCACCGCCAGGTGCGCCTCCAGAATCGCCATCTGGACGTCCATCGCAATCGGAACGGCGCCATCCAGGCCGCACTCGCCGATCGCGCAGGCGCCGTCGATGTCGTCCAGGGTCGGCGTTGCGACGCGAACGGCGCCCGCGCACCGGCCGCCCTCCCCGCCACGGCGCCCGCCGCCGCCGCCCTCCGCGCACCCGCCGCCCTCCC
>CAMAWH010000094.1 GCA_945861635.1 Klebsiella pneumoniae
GCTTCTTCAACAACGCGAGCTTCCTCGGCAACTCTGGCCTCCTCGGCGACTCTCGCTTCTTCGACAACGCGAGCTTCCTCCGCCACTCTGGCCTCGTCGGCAACTCTCGCTTCTTCAACAACGCGAGCTTCCTCGGCAACTCTGGCCTCCTCCGCAAGTCTGGCCTCCTCCGCAAGTCTGGCCTCCTCCGCAAGTCTGGCCTCCTCCGCAAGTCTGGCCTCCTCCGCAAGTCTGGCCTCCTCCGCAAGTCTGGCCTCCTGCCCACGTCTGTCCCCGTCCGCATCCATCACCCCGCCGACAGCTCTTTCCCCGCCGACATTCCGCCCCCCGCTCTCTCCCTGCGCCCCCGCGGGCCACCCCCGCGCCTCCCCGATGACCAAGGCTGCGAGATACCCAAAGATTGGCGTTCTGCCCGCCTCTTCTGCCAGCGCATCTCGCCCGTTGTTGGGCAGTGTGCCCAGTGATCCCCGCAACGCATGGGCGATCGCATCCAAATTCTGGCTCGCTACCAAGGCCGCTGCGTCTATGGCCGGAAGGATCTTTGCCAAAACTGCCATCGTTGCCGGCGTCGCAGAGATAGCCTCCATCGCATGATCTCGCCACGTCCGAACGAGATCGCTTGCCGCCGAATCACTCAACGACTCGTCCACGGGTGTGAGTGGCAGGGCGATTTCAATGGCGCCCATCCACGCCACTACGCACTTTCCAGCCGTTAAGGCTCGAAAACCGTGTGCGTTCGCCTCCCCGCTTCCTTCCCACAGGTTCGCCACCAGGTGCGCGATGCCGACCAGCCGCACCGCCGCATCCCGCCCGGCCTCATCCTCCAGGTCGCTCAACCCTACCGCCCACTCCTGATGCAGATCGTAGAGCGAGAGGCCGGAACGAGCCGATAGCGCAATCGACGCAACGACCCCTCCGGCATCCAGGCGCGCCGTCCGTTCCAGCACCATCTCATCTCCGCGATCCACCGCCCCGGTTGGGGGACCACAGGGTGGGCCCTGCCAGCCAGGTCCGCCGGGCCAACCGATTGCGGCGCGAACGAGCCGCACGGCTTCGTGCGCATCGCCGGGGTCGAGGAGCCTGCGGAAGTCGGGTCGCACCGCGCGGAAACGTAGCGCGGTTGCGCCCGCGACGCCGAAAGTCGTCAGCCCGGGTGCGCCGCCACCCACTCCCGCATGAATGAAACACGGCGTTCAACGAACGTTTGTACGTCCGTTACGTGCTGGTCGTGCGCGCTCATCGTGAACGCGCGATTCGGGTCGGCTTCAAGGGCCTCGTGGATTTGCGAATCCCATTCTCGCCACTTGGCGTTCAACGTGTCGGCGTCCATGGTGCCCACGACCGTCGCGATGTCTCGCACGTAGCGCGCGCGCCACGTCGGGTCGTTCCGAAACACGACGAACTGCGCTCCGTTGCCGACGCGGGCGTAGGTGAGCGGATCGACGGTGTAGGGTTGGACGTCCAGCGCTTGGGAGCCGTCGAACGAGAAGTCCAAATCCGAGGGAATGTAGACAAACCCCCGCTCCGGGTGATCATAGAGGTAGTAGTTGTGTAATCCGTACACAAAACCATCTGTGTTGGGCAGAGCTGCCTCTGCCGCCCATGCGAGCATCACCTCGTCAATGTCAAGCACGGCCGCCAGCGCGTTCGGATCGGAGGCTGTGGCCCAGGTCGTCACGTGCTCGGCAACGGAGTTTTCCGCGTTTGACTTGGCGGTCGAGCCATCCTTGTAGTTGGTCCCCGACGCATCGTCAGGGAAGTTGCGTTCGATAAACTCGTGATCGATGTCCTCGGTATTCGAGTACAAACCAAAGTAGGCACCGTTCATCGTCAGCTTGACATTGTTCACGCAATAGGCGGGCAATCCGAACTGCCGAAACCACCAGGCGGCCACGCGATTGCGGAGCATCGTCGTTTCGTAGGACGCGCCATCGAGCGAGACTTTGCGCAGGCCGTGGAAACGCCCGTCGGGATCGATCTCGTTGAAGGAAATCGACAGTTCATACTTGGGCGTCCACGTGTTGCCACGCAGGCGCACCATCACCTCCCACGTTTCACCCTCATAGGTGAACACCGCTGGATGGTAGTTTTGCTGGTAGTTACGTCGATCCACTTCGAGCGCGGCCAGCTCGTTGGGTTCGAACGTGAGGGCGATTTCGGGCAGGACGTCTTGGGCGTAGTAGGAGGGGCAGCCTTCGTCGTCAAGCGGAAAGGTACCGTAGTCGGTGTCCGTGTCCGCTGCATCCGAGTCACGCGGTGCGTCGCCCACGTCCTCGATGACGTTTTCGGTGGCCGCCGTTTCCTCGTCCGGCGCTGCACTCCCTCCGACGACGAGGCCGGACGAGCAACCCGCGAGGATCGGAAGGAAAAAACCTCCGAAGTAGCGACCGATGCTCACTCCGCGGGTGGCGGTGGTGGGGGCGCGACCGGCCATGAGGAGCATGCCCTCCAGCGTATCTTGTTTCCGGGGAGTTGGGCGTTCGGTCCCCGAACGCACTTGCCTTACGACACCGACGACTCGCGGAGCGGTGACCCGGCGATCTGCGGACGGCCGGGCGGCGTCCGTGCCGCGACCCCGGCCGGCGCGCGCGGGCGCCTTCCGGTCCTCCCACGCCAGGGCGATCCCGGCGGTGGCGAAGCCCGTTGTCACAGGCGCGCGCGGCCCGAGGATCACGGCGGGATCGTGCCCGGCGCACGTCGTCCGTATATGCGTGAGCGCCGCCGCCGTCTGGCTGGGCGCAGCGCTCCACAACAACTGGCGTGCTGGCCGTTGGGAAGGAGCGCGTGCACGAGCACCAGCACCAGCACCAGTGGTTGGTTGGCCCACATTGGAATCGCGTGCGCACGCCGCCGCGCGACCACAGTTCGGGTGACCGTCGTGATTGGCCGGCTTGTCGGGCTCACGGCGAGTCGGCAATCCACGTTGACCGTCGTCGCCGCCCAAAAATACCGGACGCATTCGGCCGACGTCGAAGCGACGGGAAGCAAGCCGGCGTCGGGCGGGATGGAGGTGGCCGCAGTGTCTTCGTTCGCAGCGACGCCGTTCCGCCGGAGCGCACTTTTCGGTAGAGTGCCCGAATGACCACCGCGACGGACGCCCAACTCACGCCCCGTGCGGTGATCGCCGGCATGCTGCTCGGCGGATTTATGTGCCTTTCCAACTTGTATACGGCCCTGAAGATCGGGTGGAGTTTCGGCGCGGCGATCACCGCCGGCGTACTGGCCTGGGCGCTGTTTGGCGCGCTCGACCGAATGGGCTTCCTCAAGACTCCGTTCGGCCTGCGGGAAAACAATGTCGCCCGGTCGGTGGCGAGCTGCGCTGGGTACATGATCGGCGGCGGGACAGTCGCCGCCATCCCCGCGATGATGATGCTGACGGGCCAAAGCATGGATCCTTGGCCCATGTTTGGCTGGGTCACGTCCATTGCGCTCTTGGGCGTCGTGATGGCAATTCCGATGAAACATCAGATGATCGACGTCGAGAACTTGCGCTTTCCTAGTGGAATTGCGGCGGCGGAAACGCTGCGGGCACTCCACGGCGGCGCCGAGGGCGCACGACAGTCTCGCCTGCTTGGAAAGGGTGCGCTCGTCGGCATCTTCGTCGGGTGGTTCCGGGAGGCCCACGCGTCCTGGCTGCCGTGGAATTTACCGCAATCCCTGCCGTACGCGCTGGGCGCGCCGCTCCTGTTGTTGCCCACGGCCCTGCAAACGTGGCTCCGCGGGAAGCTATCCGCTGCAACTCTTGCTGTACTGGATGCACAACCGTTGCTGCGCGGGCGCCCGCTGACCGACTACACGCTCAACTTCGACACCAGCCTGATTCTCGCCGCGGCGGGCAGCATCATGGGGTGGCGGCCCGCGTGGAGCATGTTGCTGGGCGCGCTCATCAATTACACGGTGCTCGTACCGCGCATGTACGCGTTCGGAATCATCGATGATCGGCTTGGTTACAAGTATATCGTGCAGTGGAGCGTGTGGTTTGGTTCGGCGCTCATGCTCACCAGCGGACTTGCCGCGTTCGCGTTCCAGTGGCGAAGCGTCGTGAACGCCGTGACCAGTGTGGTTTCCGCATTTCGCGACCGGGCAGCCACCATCGCGTCGACAGAGGTGCCGATGACGTGGTTCGTCGTCGGCGTTGCCATTGCGGCGCCCCTTGTCGTGACGCTGGAGTGGGCGATCTTCGGCATCAAGCCGTGGCTCGGGGTGGTCTCGGTCGTGCTCTCGTTTTTCATCGCCATCGTGGCGAGCCGAGTCACGGGTGAAACGGATACCACCCCAAGCGGAGCGCTTGGCAAGATCACGCAAATTACCTTTGGGATCCTTGATCCAGGGAACTCGACGACCAACCTCATGACCGCCAACGTCGGAGGCGGCGTCGGGTTGCACGCAGCGGACCTGTTGACGGATTTGAAATCGGCGAAGCTCCTTGGAACGAGCCCTCGGGCCATGTTCTGGGGGCAGCTGTTTGGCGTTCTGGCCGGCGCGGTGTTCGTCGTTCCGGCCTGGCATCTGCTCATCACAGGCCCCGAGGACTTCGGCACCGTGTGGCCCGCGCCTGCCGCACAGGCCTGGAAGGGCGTCGCGGTGATGCTCTCGAAGGGGCTCAGTCAGATGCATCCGACTGCCCAACTTTCGATCGTCATCGGCGGCGTTCTGGGCGTCGCCATGGTGCTTTTGGAACGCTACGTTCCGCGGACGAAGCGGTGGCTGCCTTCCGCCGCCGGCCTCGCACTTGGGTTCACGACCCCCGGCGCCAATTCGATTTCGATGTTCCTCGGCGCCCTCGTGGCGCTGGCAATGACGCGGCGAAACGCCAAGGCGGAAGAGTCGATCATCCCAGCATCGAGCGGGATCATCGCGGGGGAGTCCCTCACGGCGGTGTTCGTCCGACTGCTAGGGGTTGCGGGGCTGATCAAGGCTGGGTGAGGTGAGCCTGTGGTTCACGCGATGTTGCGCTTCAGGACCGGCGCAGCGTTGACCGCAGCCAGTGACGGGGTAGATTCCGGCGATGCTCCTTCTCCTCTTCCTTGCATGCTCCCCCGGGCGGGATCGTGATGATGGCGATGACTCGGGCAGCGTGTTCGGCGACAGCGGTAGCGACGACCTGAACCACGACGTTTTGCTCGTAGCCGACAACACGGAGGACAGTGCGGACGAGATGTTGGCGGTGGCGCTCACGATAGCGGACTGGCTGACCGAAGGTATGCGCGTCGGCATCACGACGACGTCCGCGAACATCGAGGACGGTCCGACGGACGGGCTCGACGCGGGAGAGGCGGGAACGTTGCTCATCGCGCCGCGCTCGGATCCGGCGGAAGTCGCCGCCGCCGTGATCTGTCAGGGAATCGCCTGGAAGGAGTCGAGCATCCCGCACGATCGCGAGTACACCTGCGGGGATGCGTACACGGAAGCCTCGCTGGAGATGCTGGACTGTGTGTGCGGCAACGACGGTTGGAATACCCAGCCGGGTTCGGGCACGGAAGAGGGTCTCGAATCCGCACTTTCGGCCGCGTGTCGGTCGTACGGCGACATGCCCGGTGACTGCGTGACGGACGCTGGCCCGCTGACGGCCGCCGACGCGGGAAGTCACGATTTCTTGCGTGACGGCGCGAACCTCCGCATCGTGATCGTGTCCAGTGAGGGAGACAGCTCTCGCCGACTGAGCAACGGCCAAGATGATACGACGGTCTATCAAGACGCATTCAACGCCGTTTCCGGGGACTGGCAGGTGTCGGTGATCGGTCCCGTATGGGATGGGAGTGATGGCTCGTGCCTGAACAGTTCCACGACGTGGGGCGTCGAGCGCTATCAGGACATAGCCGACGCAAGCGGCGGGGTGTACGAAGGCCTTACCGACGTTGACGATGACTGCACGCCGCGCGATCTCGGCGCGGCGATGCAGGCCATCGTCACGGGCTTCTAAGGGCGACCCTACGCGACCCGCCCAAGGAATCGAGCAAACGCCGCCGGGCTGATGCGCTGGAGTCGACTCCGACCGTCCACGAGAGCCGGGCCAAGGTTGACGTCCTGGTCCCGCAACTGCTCGGTCTCGACGATGTAGAAGGCGAACGCCGTGCCGTCTCCCTGAAGCGGGAGGGGGCGCGAAAGGCGCTTTCCGGCGGCATCGAGCGCCGCGGCGATTTCACCCGTGTTGACGAGGCGCGTGAGCCACGCGTACGCCAGCACCCAGCCACCGTTCAGCGCGTTTCCATCCACCTCGGCAGCATCGACGATCACCCGCGGGACGCGGGTGATCGGACCGCCATGGAATGCTTCCCGTACCTGCGCGCGCGCGCCCTCCGAATCGACCGCCAGCGCCCACGCGAGCGCGTCCGCGGGCTGTGCGCCGAGATGACGGGTCAGCGAGGCACGGGCCCTCACGGCGTCCCCGCCGCGCTGCAGGAACGCGGCGGCGGGCTCGCCATACAGCGTGCCGGGGGGACGTTTGGCGTCGAGGCGCAGGCCCACGAGGCGTTGCCACACTCGCTCGACCTCATCTGGCCAATCCGCACATTGTGTCGCCAGCAGGGAATCGAGGTCGAATCGGGCCGGCGTCCGGTTGCGCGTGGCGTCGGCGAGAGCGGTCAGCAATGGCGTCAACTCCGGTGCACAGTCGGCCAAAGCCGCGTCCAGATCCAGCCGATCGAGCGCGCGCTCGTAGCGCACACGCGGCACATGGGGCCCGGAGAACAGCGGCAGATCGGGCAGGTTCGTGGCCACGCGGGAATGTAATCGGACATGGCGGCACGGGGGTGGGGACGACGCCGGAAGGGGCTGCGCGGAGCCGGCGCTTCGCCCGTTCGCGCGACGCTCCCACCTCGTCGCATCGGGGTTTCGCCGCTGTCAGGTCACCGCGCGGCGCAGGATCATCGTGACATGAATATCGTTCGATCATCACTAAAAAACATAAATAATCATAAACATTGTAAATAGCCTGTCAGACGGTGCTCGATGAAATCAATAATAGTTACGAGCGCACCGTTATTCATGTAGAATTGATCCATAGCGACATAAGATGAAAGAAACGAAAACAAGTAAAAATAACAAAACGCGTACAGCGTCGAAGGCGGCCATAATGATTGAGGACAAACCCGGAACCATCCTGTTCACCCCCGCCCGCCACCATCGCGCTCGCCGCCATCACCTCGGCGGCGCCGTGATTTCGCTTCTGGCGTTCGTCAGCGTGGTGCTCGTTTTCGCCGCCGGTTTCGCCGGCGCCATCCCCGGACCCGCGTGCGGATGGAGGACAACGGGTGACAGTCGGGACCTCTGTCTCCACTACGAACTGCTCCTCGCCGAGCGCTCGGAGGTGTTTGCATTGGCTTCCGCAATCACGGAGCCTGCGACGCGCGCTGCGGGCGTGACGACGTGGGTGAACACCCATCGCCAAGGCATTGCGCTGGGGGACACCGTCGAATTGTGCGGCATTCTCGGCCGCGAATGGGCGGCGAACTGCGTGCGCGGCGCCTTCCCCCCGCAATGAGATTGCGCACGGCGAATCGGTACCGGCGACCGTTCACCAACGCCTGACAAGAAGGCTTGATCGATTGTACCGCATGTCGGCATGTACGTTACAGACAACGGTGGTTGATGCTCCTCTTCTCAGTGATCGCATGCGCGTCCTCCGACGCCTTGACCGGGCCATTCTCGATGGAAGACGGCGCGCATGTCGAGGCCGGCGGCGGCGATGACAGTGCCGACAACGGGTCAACCGGCGGCGTTGACAGCGGCGGAGGCGAGGACGACGCAGACACCGACGACGACGACGACACGGGCACCCCCGACGACGGCCTCCTGCACCAGACGCCGGGATCCCTCCATCTTCCCAACATCGAAGCGCGAAACATCGTGATCCTGCATGTCGACACGATGCGGGCGGATCACCTGAAGCAGTACGGCTACGCGCGCAGCACGCTCCCACGTCTCTCCGCGCGGCCGTGGTTGGCCGTGGACGGGGAGGTCGCGGCCAGTTCCTGGACCCTGCCCTCCACGACGTCCTTTTTCACAGGTCTCGACGTCCGCCATCACGACGTGCGTTACGTCGATCACGCCCAGCCGAACAAGTGGCTCACTGCAACGACATTTGCCACACGCGTGAACGACGCCGGCTACGCCACGGGCCTGTTCTCGGGCAACATGAACGTCAACAAGAACACTGGGATTACCGGTGGATTCGATACGGAAGTGCTCATTCCGAAGGAGCACAGAAGCAATGAGATCAACTCGCGCGATCTGGTCGACAAGGCGCTCGCGTGGGTGGACGCCATTCCCGACGACCAGCCGTTCATGATGCATGTACAACCGATGGATCTGCATTCGCCGCTGGCGCCGCCGACGGCCTACGCCGGCACCTGGGCCGTCGACGTTCCGTTCCAGACCGAGGGTTCCATCCTCACTGGTCAGGAAGGCGAGATCAAAGCCCTGCTGCAGGGAAGCCGCGACGCGGCCGCCCGGGCACGCGTCCTCAGTGCGGTCAACGCGGTCTACGATGAGTCCATGCTGGGCCTTGACGAAAGCCTCGACATGCTGCTTTTGGGTCTGGAGCTGCGCGGAGTCCTCGACGACACGGTCGTCGTACTTACCGCGGACCATGGCGAAGAGTTTGATGATGCGGGCGATCTGACGCTTGGGCACGGCGGCAACCTCCGCGAGTCAACGATTCGCCTACCGCTCCTGATTCTGGCCCCCGATCTGGCCCCCGCCAAGATCACCTGTCGCATGCGAAACTACGATGTCTGGCCAACGATTTTCGCGGCCATGGGCCTTGGAGTTCCGGCGGGGCTCGACGGCGTTGACCTGGCCGAGGGGTGTGTCGATACGGCGTCCGCCTCGCTTTGGGACATGAGCGGCAAGCTGATGGTGGTGGCGACGACGGGGAGTCGCTCTAAACTGACCTCCGACTGCCCGTCCGGCGGCATCCGCGCCGGCACCGACCTGAACGCGGACTACACCCCGAGCGAGGCAGAAGATCCGGACGGAATCCTCGACGCCCCGGAAATGGAGGCAGCCCTCACGAACGACATCGCCAATATTGAGGCCGATAATGGTGGATCGTGGTGCCACTGATCCCCTGACCGACGGCAGTCGCGAGGTTACCCTGATCGTGATGCTGATTCTCCAGTTCGCTGTCGCGTGCCGTTCGGTGGGCACGGACGCGGCGGGGGATAGCGCCGATGGCGTCTACGTTCGCTCCGGCGTTGGGCCGCTTTTCACCGATGCTGGCGTCGTTGCGTCCGTCTGGCCGATGATCCTTTTCCCACCCAACATGGTCAAGTGGCTCGCAAGCCGTGTCGCGGGAGAAGATCGGCTTTGTCCAGCGCTCATGGATGAGGGCGAGGGGCGTTGGAGTTTGGCGGGCGGGTGCACCGACGCGGGCGGCACGGAGTTCCGCTGAGCCGTCGAATTCGAGGGTTTGGACGCCGAGTGGCCGTGGTTCAACATTCCTTTCTCGGCGTCCTGGAGCTCGTTCGGCTGGTACGTGAACGACGTCGGCACGCTGGTTCTGGACGGCACCCAGGCCGGCGATGGCGCGGTTGGTCTGGAGCACCTCGACTCCGTGCTCGTGGTGACGGGTACGGTGATGGGGGCGCAGTACAAAATCGACTACTCGGAGCATTCACTCGACGGTTTTCAGGGGTTGGTGAGCGGAACCCAACCGTGGCAGATCACGGGTGCGGCCTTCATGGATCTTGGGTCCACGGCGTTCGATTTTGGCATCGAGGGTGGCGGTGCCTACGCGGACGGGTGTGGCACCGAGCCCGCGTCCGGCGCAATGACCGCTTCATCCTCCAACGATGCCGTGACTTTTGCGTTCGACGGCCAGACGTCGTGTGAGGCGTGCATCCCGTACTTCACCGATAGCGGCGAGAATGGGAGCGTTTGCGGGGGGTGATTGGCGGGCGTTCTGGGCAATCGCTGCGCGATTGCGCTTCCGTGGCGAAACCAACGACGGCGCGCCGAACGCCCCGTCACGGCTGGGCTTGATCGTTGCCCGCGCGCCCGCGCGCCGCGGCCACGGCGCCTACACTCTGGTCGCTCACCGTGGCCACGCCGCCCTCGCCGAAAATTCTCTGTACCTCCGGAAAGTAGACCCCGACTCCGACGGCGATCTTGAAGGCGCCGAGACCGACCAACAACGTACCCGTCCGGATCGCCATCGGTTCCTCGTGGTTGCTGCAGGCTATCCCGAACGGCGTGGAGCCGGCGTCCGGGGCGAGTGCGGCGCCGGCACGATAGAATCCTCGCATGTACCTCTTCCTCGTACTTCCAGCCTTCCTCGCGTGCCGTGCCGATGGCGTCACCCACTACAAATCGCCCGGGGATGTCGTGGAAGAGACGGATGCGGACACCGATGGGTACTCCGTCGAGGCGGGGGATTGTAACGACGACGAGGCATCCATCTCGCCCGCAGCGCAGGAGGCGTGTGACGGCGTGGACAACAACTGCGATGGCGCGATCGATGACGGCGCCACGACCACGTTTTACACCGACGCCGATGAAGACGGGTTCGGCGACCCCACCACGGCGCGCGGCGCGTGCACCCTGAACGCCGGTGAGGTCGAGGACGCCACTGACTGTGACGACGCCAACGCCGACGCGAACCCCGCCATGGACGAGGCGTGTGACGAGCTTGACAATGATTGCGATGGCGTCGTGGACGATGGTGTGCTGCTCACGTTCTCGATCGATCTCGACGGGGATGGCTACGGGGATGCCTCCGCAACGCAGGAAGCCTGTGTCGCCCCCGCCGGCTATGCGGCGAACGAAGGAGACTGTCTCGATACAGACCCCGCGTATCACCCGGGCGCCGCCGAACGGGACTGCGCGGACCCAACGGACTACAACTGCGACGGTTCGGTTGCGTATGACGACGAAGACGGAGACGGTTGGGCGGCCTGCTCGGAGTGCGATGATGCCTCCGCTACAACCCATCCAGGCGCGCTGGAGGTCTGCAACGACATCGATGACGATTGTGCCGGCGGGGTGGATGACGGGGCCACCGACGCGCTGATCTGGTACATCGACTACGATGGGGATGGGTACGGATCGAGCCGGTTGACGACGCTCGCGTGTGACGCCCCTGCCGACTATGTCGCGAACGACGACGATTGTGATGATACCGCGGCGGGGATCTCGCCGGATGGAATCGAGGCGTGCAACGGCGTGGATGATGACTGTGATGGCACGGTGGACGATGGCGTTGCGGCGACGATTTGGTACGCCGACCTGGATCGCGATGGGTACGGTGACCCCGACGACGCTGCCAGCGCCTGCGATGCGCCGGCCCACTACGTCGATAACGCGGAGGACTGCGATGACACGGAGGCCACGATTTCTCCGGTCGGCGTAGAGATCTGCAACGACGAGGACGATGACTGTGATGGCGTCGTGGACGACGGCGCCGTTGGCACGGTTTGGTACGATGACGTCGATGGGGATGGGGTTGGCGACACCGATAGTGCAACTACGGCTTGCGATGCGCCCGCGGGGCACGTCGCCGTTGCCAACGATTGTGACGATGCCGACGAAGCAACCTTCCCCGGCGCACCGGAACCCTGCGGTGGCGGCGATGCGGACTGTGATGGCGTCACGCCCGAGCAGTGCACGTCTTGCGCCGAGGCGCACGCAGATGGCTACACCGCCGACGGGCTGACGACGCTGGATGTGGATGGGGCGACCGGCGCGCTCGGAGCGGTCAGCGTGTGGTGTGAACAGACGACGGACGGCGGCGGATGGACGTTGATCCAGCGCACCGTGTGGGACTGGACGGAGACGTCGCTCCTGCTGACCGACTATGCGGACTGGTACGGAGCGAACCTCGGTTCGGCGGACCCGGGGCAAGCGTTTCGGCTCGCCGGCGCCAACTGGAGCGTGGTGGGTGCTGGCGGTGAACTCATGGCTGTCCACCATGCCCGGGACAGCGCGTCGCTTGGCGACTGTGAGCCGCTCTACTACACAGGGAGCGGCGGCACGCTGGCGATCACCTCGTCGTCGGCCTCGTTCGGCTCGTTGTCGAGCGCGGCCAGTCTGACGAACGCGGAAGACCTGTCCACGACCGACGCCGGTCCTTCGACGGAGTGCGTCAATGGCTACGACGCCGTACCGTGGTTCTACAGCAACTGCTGCACGACATGCCCGTCGTTCATGGGCTCGTACTGGTCGGACGAAGCCCATCCGATGGCCAGCTACACCGATACGCGGCCGGACATCTTCGGCAGGACGACCGCGGATGCGTGTCCATCGGGGGTGCCGGTGCCCAACGAGAATGGCGGCGGCTACGAGGGAGTCAACGTGATGGAGTACTACGTACGGTAGCGGATTGATGGAGGAGTCGACCTTGACATTCTAAAGTCACGGTTTAGAATATCAAGGTGCACGACCGCCGAACCACCTCCCGCGTGCGTGAACTGCTGGGACGGTTTCCGGTGGTCGGGCTGGTCGGTCCGCGGCAGGTCGGGAAGACCACGCTCGCGAGAATAATTGCGGCTGAACGTGGGGAACAGGCGGTGTTCCTCGACTTGGAACGACCCAGTCACCTGGCTCGGCTGGCCGATCCGGAGCTGTTCCTGAGTCTACACACCGAGCGCCTCGTCGTTATCGATGAAGCGCAACTTGTTCCATCATTATTTTCTGTGCTTCGTCCCCTGGTGGACGAGCGCCGCCGTCCCGGGCGGTTCCTGCTGCTCGGTTCGGCCTCGCCAACGTTGATCCAGGCGGGATCGGAGTCGCTCGCCGGCAGGATCGTGTGGCAGGAAATGATCCCATTCGACATTTCAGAGCTTCCACACACGATTCCGTGGCGGAGCCACTGGTGGCGCGGTGGCTTTCCGGACGAGCTGCTTGCACCCGATGCAGCGGGGGTTCGGGCGTGGCAGGAAGCCTTTCTTCGCACGTGGGTGGAGCGCGATTTGGCGGTTCTCGGCCGGGCGCCGTCCCCGCAGCGTGCGTCGCGATTGCTGCAAATGGTCGCCCATCGCCACGGCCAAATGTGGAACGCCCAGGACTTCGCGGCGAGTCTGGGGGTGTCGATTCCCACCGTCAACGCCACGCGTGATCGTCTCGTTGACGGGTTTATGCTCCGCTTGCTCCAGCCTTTCTACAGTAACGTCGAGAAGCGCCTGATCAAGAGGCCGAAGGCCTACGTGCGCGACAGCGGTCTGCTCCACGCGCTGGCGGGAATTCGCGACACCGACGAACTCGCCGGCCATCCCCTCATCGGCCCGTCGTTCGAGGGGTATGTCCTGGCCCAGGTCGAGGCGTTGATGCCTCCCGACCTCTCCGCTTACTTCTATCAGGCGCACGGCGGCGCCGAGATCGACCTTGTCCTCGCCCGAGGACAGCGGATCGTGGCTGCAATCGAGATCAAGCACAGCAGTGCGCCGACGGTCACGCGCGGCTTCTATACGGCGCTGACCGACCTCGGCGGTCCGCCGGCCTGGGTCGTACATCCCGGTGTGGATCGGTGGCCGATCGCGGCAGCGGTAGAGGCCGTCGGCGTGTGTGAGGTGCCGGCGATCATTCGCGCGTTGGCGTAGGGCGCATCCCGACTTCAAAGTCACGGTCGGGATCGGTGATTCGCTCGCGCCGCTTGTAAAATCAGTCACTTATGTGGTTGGCACGCTTCGTGAAATAGCTCGGTGGGCAATCTCTCACCCCCACCGGAGTCACCATCATGGCACGTTTCACCTCGGTCATCGCTCTCCTCCTCCTCACGGGCTGCCCCGACGATACGGTCATCGTGGACCCGCCGGTGCCCTCGTCGGGCATCCAACTCATCGACGGCGCGTACGAACTCCGCGTCCTGGACATCACCTCCATCGAGTGTGAGGGCGTCCGCGGCCGCGACGTGATCGGGCAGTCGCTCTATGGGAGCCTCCAGACCGCCGGCACCGATGCGACCTTCACCTTTGAGGGAATGGAATTGACGGGCAGCCACAGCGGTGGTTGGCTCTCCGTGAGTGGCTCGATTTCCTCTGACGAGGACCCCGGCTGCTACGAGACGCAGGACGACGACAGCGACAGTTCAACGAGCAACGACCCCAAGGGCGGCGGCACCGGATGCGTTGACCACGAGCAGCCGGAGCGCGCGGCGTACAGCGTGTCGATCGATGCGCAGGTGCACTCCGTTCGCTCCGCGATGGCCGACCTGGCGATCGACGTGGAAGGATGTGCCATCTCGGTCGTCGTGAGTATGGCGTGGGGTCCCGGGGATGGCGACTCCGTCGTCGACGACGTCGAACCGGAACCGCGCGAGACGAAAGACGACGAAGCGGTCGGCGAGGAGCCCAGCGACGACGGTGCCGAAGACGGCGAGTAGGTCCTTGGGGGGGGGGGGGGCGGGCGGGGGGGGGGGCACCCCCCCCCC
>CAMAWH010000095.1 GCA_945861635.1 Klebsiella pneumoniae
TCGACGGGATCAACTGGAAGGTCAGCAGCACGGATGCGGTCGCCCAGAAAACGGCGAATGGCGACTACGCCACCGCGTTCACGGGCGCGGCGGACATGCTCCCGTTCGTGCGACTTTCTGTCGAGATCAAGGACACGACGGCGGGCGCCTTGCAGATGACCGCGGAGATCGGCGTCTGGGCGTACTACAAGTACCGGGTATAGGGGGAGGCGATGTCGCTGAAGCCCGATACCCACGCGAAATTGAGGGCGCAATACGGTTCTGCGTATGCGGATGCTGCGGAGCTGACGGCGGCGTTGTTTGACGGGTTTCATCCGGATGTCGGGTCGGTGTACGCGGTGACGACTGGGCGAAGCCTCTCTTCACAGGCTGGCAAGAAGGGGCCGACGGATGGCGACCCTGATCCCCGCCCGAAACCGGGGGATGACCCCGGTCCAGATCCAGGACCTGCGCCGCCACCACTCCCCTGTCCGGACCCGACCACGTCCGAAATTAAAGCCATCACGGAGTATTGTGCGGACATGGTTGCCAAGGCCGAAGCGGACGCGAGGAGGGATTGCGAAGCCAAAAATCCAGGTAAAGACTGCATAGTCGCTTGCTCGTCGGCCGGAATTGACATCAAAGCGGAGCGCGGACCTGACGGGGAATGCGGATTCGCAGTCGGTTGTAATATCGGCTGCGATGAGGCGACAATTACGCCCAAACAACTAGGTTCCGTTGGCACCTACTGACAAGAGCCCCTCTGCGACTGCCCCGCCGCTGGGAACTTGGATCGAATACTTCTGGGCCAACCACTGGCGTCGAGGCCAATCCGGCGCACGCTGGTGTGTCGGCATGGCGTGGCCCTCGTTGGCGCAATTCGGTTTAGCATGCACTCTGTTTGGGGTGCACGGATGCATGCGCTCCGGCACGGGTTCCCCGGCTACCGGGAGCCTCGGTTCGTCATGTCGGGTGCTCTACGACAGCGCGATCCGCACGCATCAAGATGGCGGAGCGGCGACCGTCTTGGAGCTATTACGGCAGTCGATACCGCGCGGGCTCGGCTCGGAACTGGACGGCGAAGCCGTGGGCTGTTCGATTGGGTTGGATGATCTTCAGGTACTGGCGGCGAGTTGCGGCGCCCAATCGTGCTTGCTCTTAGTGAATTCCGACTCACGGTGGCAGCTAACCGACGCTCAGCGACAGCAGGGGGTTTGCATCCATGGACCGATCGGCGGAGAATCTCACGAATTTACTACATTTTTCAATAACATCGTGTGGTTTCCGGCGAAAATGGCGCGGCAACCTGAGCCGCGCTCGGCAAGTACGGTGTTTTGTTGGCGAGTGGCCCGGAACGTTGAAGGTTGAGACGCACAGGACCGGCAGTGGCCTTGAGCAGGGCCAAAACGGTGACCACGCTACGACGTTTCCGGGTGAGTGGTGACACTCCGGGAAACGCTCCCCCCTATATTTCGCTCTTCCTCCCTGCCACAGACCATGATTTTCGTCGTGGCTGCGTAATGAAGCGGGTATGCCCCGCGATACTCTCCTGCGTGCGGTACGTCGCAAAGATTCGAAGGTCCGTCGAGATCGGCGCGCGACATTTGATCGGTGATCGACATCTGCGCGGGCAGCATCCGTTCAACGAGCGCCCGAAAGGCGCCGGCCAATGCCAGCGCGACGTTGTAGGCATCGAGCCGGCGGTGGGGAAAGACGATGGAAGAATCCGACATGTGGCCACTCGGCGGGTCGGGCAACGAGGCCCGCCACGCGCTCCGATGGACGAATCACCATCACGTCATGGGCGACAATTTACGCCCAACACTCTCCTATCCCCTCACCGGGCGCCCTTCAGCACCTCCCGAATCTCCGCCGCCGAGGCGTTATCCCGCAGATAGTGCAGCGGCGCATAGCGCTTGACCAAATTCGCCCAACGCTTGGGCTCCCCGTCAAAGTCGTGCGAAAATACCGCCGGCAACGCGCATCCTGCCGCCCTCAAGGCCGATAAAATATACGCCCCCTGATTGTCCTCCAGGAACTTCCTGGCTCGGACCGGGTCTCCGTTGAAGCGCTCCATCGTGGCCGCAACATCCCCCACGAGCGCCGGCGCCGCCACACGGTCGAACCGCATGTCGAGAAATACTAAATCGTGCATTTCGCGCCTGACTTCCGCCAATGCCGCCGCACCGTCGCCCGCGCGCGTGAACGCAAACCCCTCCCCCGCGAACCGCCCCAGGGTATCGCTGTACTCCGTGCCATCTTCCACGACCAGCACCCGAATCACGCGGTCCATTCGGCCTCCACATATGCAGCTTCGACCGCTGGAAATTCAACCACGACGGCCTTCACCCCATCCCCGCGGTCCTCCACGGTAATCGCGCCCCCGTGGCGGTTCACCAAATCGACAGCCAACCCAAGTCCGCGCCCGATATAGCGCCCGCGAATCATCGCATTTGTCAGGGTTCCCGGCGCGTCATCCCACGCGGCGATGCACACGAGCGGATGGCCGGTGATGGGATCCTCACTCGAAAGGAGGTCCACGCCGATGCGCTTCGCCCCGGCCGCCAAGGCGTTGCGGAGCAGGTTGGCGAGGATGTCCTCGATGTCGTTCCGGAACATCCGCAGCGCCAGACCATCGTCTGCGGAGATCACCAGCGAGGGGAGCGTGCTGCCGACAAATCCAGGCTCTCCCGACACCTTTTTCCACGCGTCCTCTACGAGTTCACTCTCGATAGGGAGCACGCAAATCTCCCGCACCAAGCGTCCCAACGCCCCGTAGGTCTCGCCATTGATGGTCAGCGAGTACGCGCGCAGATCGGCAGGCGACGGGCTCCGCCGCGCGCGCGCCAATCGACGGAATGCGCGCCACGCAGGGGCCATTACGGGGTCGCGATGGCGAAGATCGACGCGGATGCGATGTCTGGCGCCGAGCGCCTCCAGCGCACCGAGGTACACGTCGAGCTTTTCAATCAATGCAGGCAAACGTTCGTGCAACTGCCGCCAGGGCGCGACGTCGCCGCGCTCAAGCGCGTCGGCGACGTCGGGAAGCACCGTCGTGTTGTGTTTGAGCACTTCATGACGAATACCGGCGAGCAGGCGGGCAGCCTCGTGCCAGCTCTCCGGTGCACCATCCAAAAGGTCACGAAGTGTGCGCGCTGTTCGCCGACGGAGCAGCACGGCCAGTGGAATTCCGCTCACGATGGCAATGACGCTGCCGATGGCAATTCGAATCCCCCAGAAGCGGCGATCCGCCTCGCGCCGAAGCGTGCGCGCGGACTCCCGGTAGACGGAGTACGGCGACGCGCGCGTTTCGTACGCCGACAACTCCGCTCGCACGCCATCCCACTCGCCTGCCCGCGCGGCGAGATCCGCGAGTTTGAAGTGGGCGTCGGTGTCCCCGCGCGACGCGGCCTCCGCCCATGCGCGTCTGCGGTCCACGGCGTCAACGGCGATGTCACCGAGCTGACGCCAGACGTTGGGCTGATTCGGGTCCGCGCGCAGCGACCTCCGCCAGCGCTCGTCGGCCTCGACGCTGCGCCCGGCCTCGAAGTCCAAACGGGCCCGCTGATTCAGCAAGAACGGTGCGTCGGGCGCAGCAAGAAGCGCGGCGTCCAACGCCATGACCCCCTCCTCGATGCGGCCGCGCGCCAGCAATTCGCGTGCCATCTGCGCGTGTGCGATGGCCGCCGCCGGCAGGTTGGCCGTGGTCGGCGGCGAGGCATCCTCGGGAGGCGCGATTCGACGAAGTGCCGCCAGGCGAAGCGCCGCGTCCCGCCCGGCCGGGCCCTCCGGGTCAGCCGCAACAACCGCGTCAAACGTCCTTTCCGCCGCCTCGAATTCGCCGAGTGCCTGCTCCACCTGCCCCAGGCGACCCCGCAGTTCGACCTCCCCCGGCCGGAGTCGCACGGCTTCCCGCAATTCCGCGACCGCTTCTGCATCGCGAGTGCCGCCATACGCCGAATGGAGCAACCAGCCATACCGCGCCCGTGATGCAGGATCGTCGGGTGCCAGGCGTCGGGCGACGCGGGCCTCTCGTTCCGCCTCCATCACGTTCTCCCCGGCCGCGAGCGCATCGGAATAAAGCCCGTGCGCCACGGCAGAACGCGGCGCACCGGATACCAGCGCACGGGCCGTCGCCAAGGCTTCCGCGTTTCTTCCCGCGGCAAGTGCAACCTCCGCGCGCGTCGCCATGCCGGCCTGCGTTGCGTCGAGCGGTTCATCGCCCCCCAGGTCTACGGTCAGCGCGGCACGCGCCAGATCGGCGCGATCAAGCCGTGTCCGCGCCTCCGCGGCCACGGTGCCAGCGGGAAAGGTCGCGACGTAGTCCATCAGGAGCCGCTCCCCGTCGGCGCCGGTCGCCGACGACATCGCCAAAAGGGTGTCGCCATCGGGCTCGTCCCCCTGGAGCAACGTCGCGTACATCCGCCATGCGACGAGGGCGGCGTCGGCGTCCCTCGGGGCCGGTTGCCCATCCGTGCTGACAACGATCTCTGCATACAACCGGGCCTCTTCGCGATACGGACCCGCATCTCCCAAGCGCAGCGTTTCCAGCCGTTTGTACAGCGACAGCGCCTCCTCGGGCAACCGCGCCGCAATCAATCGTGCCAACGCGTCCACGGCGTCCGCGTCGTTGGGCAGTGACCGATAAAGGGCCTCCGCCGCCACAAGATCCCCCGTCGCCTCCAGGCAGCGTCCCAGCGCGAGAGACGCGGGCAGGAAACTTGGATCGGCAATGAGCACCAGGCGATAGAAGCCGGCCGCCGAAGACGCGTTTCCTTCCTTCTCCGCCGCTTCCGCGGCCGAGAAGTACGCCTGCACCGTCGGATCCAGCGCGTCGATGGGCTCGGCAGCGGCCTGTGCCACCCACCCAAGAATGAATCCGACGGCGAGTACGCGAGGGAAGCACGCCCACTGGGCGATCATCCCCCGTCCCGCCCTTTGAGATCCCGCACCTTCAAACCGAGCTGGTTGAATCGAAGCTGGACCTTGCGCGCGCTCTCCGCATCGCCCATCAACACGCGCGCCATGCCCGCGAAGTCCCCGTCCTCCCGCTCCCAGAGCCGCGTGAAATACTGGCGTTCGACGTCCTGTGCAAGGTGGTTCAGCGTCGGGTTGGGGCGCAGCACGACGTCGAGGCGGAAGCCATCCTCGTCACCGCCGGGCTGCGCGATGCGAACGGCCCGCAAAAGATCTCGGACCAACTTCGGGCGCACCTGAACGACGTCGGGGCGCCCCCCCCCGGGCAGCCCAACGAGTTCCGCAAACGTGAAGGTGAGCGCGTTTTCGACGACCATCGCGAACTCGCGAAGATTTCCGGGCCATCGGTGGTGCCGGAGGAGCCGCATGGTTCGTTCGGGAAAAAGCAGCACCAGACGACCCGCTTCGCCCGCGGGCACGTCCGTGCCGGTTGCGACGGTGATCATCCCCTCTCCGATACCCGCGCGCGCCCGATATTCGCGAACCAGCTCGCCCAGCTGTTGGTCCTCACAGACGCGCCGGGCCGTCCAATCCACGAGGCGCAAAAAGTCCCCTCGCCGCTCGATAAGCGGCGGAAGCACCACGGTGCAGGCCGGGTTCAGACGCATGTAGAGGTCGGCACGAAATCGACGTTCGCGAACCATGGTGCCCAAATCCTCGTGCGTCGCGACGACCAGCTTCACGTCCACCCGCCGCTCGACCGAATCGCCGATGCGCGTAACGGTGCCTTCCTGAAGCACGCTCAACAGCATCTTCTGGGCATCTTCCGGGAGGTTTCCAATCTCGTCGAGGAAAAGTGTGCCGCCGTCGGCCTCCTCGAACGCGCCCTTTCGATCGCCCACCGAGCCGGTGTAGGAGCCGCGTGCCGATCCAAAGAGCTGCGCTGCCTGAAGATCGCGGGGAATGGTCGATAAATCGACGGTGATGAACTTCCCCCGGCGCGCCGAGCGGGGATGGATCACGTGGCGAGCGAGCAGCGACTTTCCGGTACCGGTCGGACCGCCGAGGATGACCGGCAGGCGGCCCCGCGCCAAGACGCCAAGGCGCGCGCGCACCCGCCGCATCGCGCTCGAGCGCCCCCAGAATACGGCGCCCTCGGCGTCTCTCCCATGTCGCGTTGCGAGGATGTTGGAAATCTGCGCGCGAAGCGAGCGGGCGTCCACATACTCATCGTCGAGGAAATACGTATATTCTTCCGCGTCCAGCCGCTCCGCCGCCTTTTCCAGCGGCACTTCCGAGCGTGAGGTCATCAGGATCACGGGCATGTCCGGAAGCCGACGACGGAGGCGTGCAAGAATTTCGAGCCCCTGCCGCCGACGCGTCCGGGTGATCGCTTTCTCATCTGCGCCGGCGGGGAGTCCAATCAGTGCGCCGACATCGATGTCAAACACCACGTCGAGCAGCACGAGGTCGATGCCGCGCCGTTGGGAGCGCAAGATGGCGGCCGCGTCAGCCCAACTGCGCGCAGGACCGACGTAGGTGTGCTCCGGAATCGCCTTGCGGCAGAGTTCAACGTACCGATCCTGGTCGTCGATGATGAGGATGGTGGACATCGTTCCCCGTCTAACCGAGCGCGCGAATGGCCTCGGCGAGCGAGCGTGCGAGCGCCGCGACATCGCGAAGTTCCGGAAGGGAGAGGTCGTCGAGACGCTCCGCGGCAGCGGCGAGCTCGACCACGCGCCGGTCGATGTCGGCGAGATCGAGTGGACGCCCATCGCACGCCATCGCCAGGGCGATTTCTGCGCGAGCATCCGCCCAGACCTTGCCCACGCCGTGCTCCCCGCGGGGACCCCGCCGCGTACGGAGCAGATCCGCTCGGAGCGCCTCTCTGACTGAGGTAGCATCGGCGTCCTCGGCGATCCAGCGCGCCTCAAAATGGACGTACTTGCCAAGGTCGTGCCGCGCAGCCGCAAGGGCTTCGTCAAGAAACATGGATTTTCCTATCGCTGCGGGGCTGCCATCGCCGGGAATTCGTGGCATCATGGGGGCGCACGGAGGCCCCATGCGACTACTCATCCCTTCGCTCGTTCTCACCGGCTCCCTGACGGGTTGCGTCGCGTCGGTCGATGTCGACCTCGACGTTGACCAGGACGGCTTGCTCGCCAGTGAAGAATCAGATCTGGGCACCGACCCTGAGTCCAAGGACTCGGACAAAGATGGCTACGACGATGGCGTGGAACTGGAAGGCAACACGGACCCCGCCGACAAGCTGGACAAGCCGTACCAGCTCGGCTGGAAGATTGACGCCTGCCGACACGACGTAGAGTCCACGGGGTTCGATAAAGGTGACGTCGCCGACGACTTCGCGCTCATCGATCAGCTTGGTGAAACCGTCCATCTGCACGACTTCTGTGATCAGGTGGTCTATCTGGTGTTCGCTGCCTTCTGGTGAGGCGCGTGTCAGTCGGAGACCGGCGGTCTCCAAACGCTCTACGAAGACTATCGCGAAGACGGCCTCATGGTCATCGACATGATGATCGAGAACAATGAAGGAAATACGCCGAGCGTCGAGGACCTGAAGTGGTGGGCAGATGAGTTCGACGTGCAAATTCCCGTCGTCGCAGACGAGGGGCAGGAAGTCGTCGGGCACTACGTGAGCGGCAGCTACGGTTTGCCGTACAAGGTGTTGCTCGACCGCGGCGTGGTCGTGGACATGATCGGTGACGCCACGGATTCGGACGTGGCGGAGCTGCTCGGTGACTAGGCTGCTTTGGGGTCTGCTTCCCGTGCTCGCTTTGTCGTCGTGCGTATTCAGTGACGACGACGACGACGACGACAAGGGCCGCGGTGGCAACGTCCTCGATTTCGGAGACGCGGACGGGGATAGCGACGCGGACGGTGACGCGGACGGTGACGCCGACGGTGACGCCGACAGTGACGCCGACAGTGACGCCGACACCGATACCGGTGACGCCGACGGGGACGGCCTGACCGACCAGGAGGAAGCCGACCTCGGCACCGACCCGGACGAGGCCGACTCCGACGGAGATGGTTTCGATGACGGCGTCGAGGTCGATGCCAACACCGACCCGACCGACGACGCGGACAAGCCGTACGAGGGTGGCTGGGCAAAAGACGCCTGCCGGTACGAGATTTCGGCCACTGGCACCTCGAAGGGTGACGTCGCCAACGACTTCGCGCTGAAGGACCAGTTCGGCGAGCAAGTCCACCTGCACGACTTCTGTGACCAGGTGGTCTACATGGTCTTCGCCGCCTTCTGGTGAGGCTCTTGCCAAGGCGAGGCCGTTGGCCTCCAGCGATTCTACGAAGAATATCAAGATGATGGACTCATGGTCCTCGAAGTCATGATCGAGAACAACGCGGGCACGACACCCACGGTTGCCGAACTGGGCGACTGGGCGGACACCTACGGGCTTGACATGCCGGTGCTGGCCGACAAGAACTCGCAGGTCCTGGCATCCTACGCTCAGGGGAGCATCGGTCTGCCGTACATTGTCGTGCTCGACCGGGGCGTCGTGGTCAAGAAAATCGGAGACGGTACCGAGAGCTACGCCACGAGCCTTCTGGGCAAATAGGACCCGGGCGTGGCGAAATGCCCGCCGCGTGCGCCGGCGCGTGCCCGTGGGCGCGATGCCGTGGCAACCCACGGCGCGAAGCAGTCTGATATTGTCTCGCCGCCGAGGTCGCCGTGGTGTTCATCGCTCTCCTGATCAGCGTCCTGCCTGCTTTCGCGGGTGCGAGTCTTGTCCCAACGGCGCCGCTTCCGGCGGATGGACAAACGACCTCCACGGTGCGGGTGTACATTGACAACGCCGAAGGGGCGCGGGTCCGCGTGAAGAGTGACGGCGGCCGCGCCGGACCGGCGGCGGTCGGGAGTGACGGCATCGTCGCCTTTCCGTTTACGCCCGCAGCCGTGACGGCCCCGAAGCTGATCTCCCTGAAAGTGACGGTGTCGGGAGATGATTTCATCGTTGACCTGCCGGTCGTTCCCGCGCTCGCCGGCACGCTCGCGGTCACGTTTGATCCCCCGGTCGCTTCTGCGGCGGCCACGACGATGGTGAAAATCGCGCCGACCGGCACGACGCCGGTGGCGGCCGGCGCTCGTCGCCTCACGATCACCGCCAGCGCCGGTACCGTAGATGTGGTGGCTCCTGCGGGAGATGGAACGTACATCGCGCGGTACACGGCACCGTCGAAGATGACGGCCCCGCTGATGGTCGCCTTCACCGTTGCCGATGCGGCGGCTCCGGATGTGCGTGGGTGGGCGGTGCTGCCGGTGACACTCAAGCGGAGCATCACCTTTGAAGCGCCCGCAGGCTCCAACAACGTGCTGCAGGCGGGCGGCAAACAGTTTGGCCCGTTTGTGGCGGCGCCATCGAACAAGGTGGCGTTTGACATCGAGTTGGACCCCCGCGTGCTCAGCGGTCAACTCACGACGGTGAACGCCGATACGTCACGTTCGCAGAAGACCGTACCGCTTCCCGGCGTGGGGACGGCCCCGCAGGTGCTCTTTCTGCCGATTCCGGGCGTTGTACCAGCTGACGGCGCGCTCAAGGTCGCCGTGCGGGTTGCGGTCGTCGGAGCCGACGGGGAGCCCGCCTCGGGGGCTGGCCTGACGATCATCGCAAGTGGCGGGGTGGTCACCGCACCCACCGCCGACGGCAAGGAAATGGTCGCGCACTGGTCACCGCCTACGACGCCCGGAGCGATTACGCTGACGGCGGAACTGAATGGGATCAAGGCGACGAAAACGGTCAAGGTCGTCACCGCTCTGCCGAGCATTTCCATCGCAAGCGAGCCGTACCAGATCACGAAGTCGGGGACCAGCTTCAAGGTCGTCGCGCGGGTGAAGGACGCCGCCGGAATGGGTATCGTCGGCAGAGCACCGACGTTCGTTGCCGAAGGAGCGACCGCGTCCGGGTCCGTCAAAGACAACAAGGACGGCTCGTACACCGCCAGCTTCACGGTTTCCACCAAGGTCAATCGCGCGCGCGTGTCCGCGATTCCCGCCGTCGATGCATCGGCCGCTGCCCCCGTGCGCATCCTCGCCTGGCCCGCCTCGGCGACCATCCTCGCCAATGGCACGGACAGCACGTCGTTGACGATCATCGCCGTTGATGCTCTCGATCTCCCCATTGCCGGTTTGGAATTCAAGCTTGGGGTACCGAAGGGAGATGGGGGAGTGCCCATCAGCGTGAAGAGCGACGCCCGCGGCGTGGCGCGCGTGACCTACAAGGGCGGCACCGCCGCAGGCATCGTGGACATTCGAATTGAGGCGGCCGGGCTTGTCAGTGACGTCCCGTTGTTTCAGGCGAAGGGCGCAGGCGCCGTCCCCACCCCCGGCGGCGGACCGGCGTGGGAGGCGTCGATGGCGCGGTGGCGTGCCGCCGTGCCCGCCATAACCATCGACCGGGAGGGTTCGATTCCTCCCTCGGGCCCGCCCTCGACCGTGCAGGTCGGCGCCGTGCCGCCGTACACCACGCCCGGTGCCGCGATCCTCGTGCAGGTCCGCATTGCCGACGCCACCGGCAGCGGCGTCGGCGGACAGAAGTTGGAAATTGCCGCGGCACCGGCCGTGCCGGGCGTGGCCACCGACAACCGCGATGGCACGTACAGCCTCCCCGTGCAACTTCCGGCCGGAGTGGACGGGCCGATCACAGTGACCGTGAAGGTGGGGGGGGCCACGGGAAGCGTCGTCCTGCCCACGCTCGCGGAGGCGGGACCCGTTGCGAAACAGGGCGGCACCTCGGTGGCGGGCGCGAAGACTCCGGGGAGGCCGGGCCGGGCCGGCGGCAAGGGCGAGATGGCTCGGTTCCGCATCGGGGGCGTACTGAGCAACGCACACGGCGCGCTCGACATGGAAGTGGACGAGGGAGGCACCGATTACCCAGAGGAGGCAGCGTTCTCCGCGCCCGGAATCGGGTATTGGGGAGGCGGCGTTCAGGGTCAGTTCTGGGTCGTCAACGCCGATTTCGGGGCGCTCGGCGTGGACGCCCGGTTGGACGGCAACGTCGAGCTGTTCGACGTCGCAGGTGATGGGTATGGAAAGGTCACACAGAACCTCATCCTCGGGGCCAGATATCGGCGTCCGTTAGGAATTTTGTCGGTGCAAGGCGCGCTCGCGTTCCACAATACGACCGCGCCCGTATTTCAGTACACGGACGACACGCGGGCGGCAGCCGAGCTGGTAGCGATTCCGCTTTTCGGCGTTCGACTGGGTGGCCTCGCAACGCTCGAGATTGACCGGTTTTTCCTGTCTTTCGAGCTCGCCGAAACGTTCGTTCCCGGGCCCTACGATACGCATTTCGAGCTGTTCGGAGACGTCATGGTGACGGACCTGCTCGGCGTCCGTCTAGGGGTAGCGGACGACATTCGCTGGTTGAACTATGAAGATGGCGATGCCGAGGTCGATATTTCGTCGAACTACCTCACGGCAAGCGCCGGCGTGACCTTGCGCATGTACTGAGCGCCAGCGCGCCGTCACGCGCAGTCCTACTTCAGGGCGCTCCAGCCGACGCCTGGAACGCCCGAACCGGCGGGAGGTGGGTTGGCGCCAACCATGTACAGCGCGCGACGGTTCACCTGCATATCGACGCCATCCCCGAAGCCGTGGTAGAAAATGGGGTAGCCAAAGCCATGCGCCTTGATCCACCGGGCGATTGCGAGGGCGCGCCGCTGCGAGCGTGCGCTGTTGTGGCTCGCGTCGCCTTGCGTGTCCGTGCATCCGGCGATGTAGAGCTTGACCGGGACGATGCTTCCGTACTTGTCCGAGACGTCGGTCAGCTGTTCCATCGTCTTGTTCAGTTTCCATTCCTCGTCCGCGGCAATGACGTCACTGTCACTCGCGAACAGCACGTCATCGTGCGGAATATCCAGGAACCACGGGGAATAGGTGAAGCCCGCCCACGCGTTTGCGGTCTTGAGCGTCATGTCGAGCAACACGATTTCCGCCGGGTCCCCTATGAAGGGAATCGCCACGTCACCCGGCCCGCCGTCGATCGACACCACTCGCCGGTCGAGCTCGGCCTTGTGGGCACCGTATGCGACAATTTCGGCCTCCTTGATGGGCGTCGATACCCGCACCGTGACTGTCTTTTTCTCGAGGTCCGCCGTCGCATGTGACAAATCGATGGCGAGCGGCGCTTTGTACTGGTAGTCGATCGGAACGTTCTGTTCCTCTACCGCCCCGTCCGTAAACGACGCACGGACGAACGCATCCGCATGGGTGATAGCGGTATTTCGAGGCCACTCGAAGCGCGCCTGCGTGCCCGCGGAAATATTCTTTTTCGTGAACTCCAGCGTTTTTCCGCCCACGTTGATTTGCACGTAAAGATTCGTGACCGTGCGGGTCGGAGTGATGAGCAACGCCGGATTTTCGCCAGGTCCCGGCGCCGGCGTGAAGCCAAAGCCGAGGTCCTGCGCAATGGCGGACGCACAAACGAACGAGAGAAGCAGTGGGAGCATGGGCGATGCGGTAACATGGACATCCGAGGAGTTCTCCATGTTCCTTTTTCTGATCGCGTGCACCGAACAATCCGCCAACTGCGGGGATGGGACGGAGGAGAAGGACGGGGAGTGCGTCGCGATCCAAGATGAATCGGATGCGGATACCGACACGGATGCCGACGCCGACGCCGACGCTGACGCTGACGCCGACGCTGACACGGATGCTGACGCCGACGCTGACGCCGACGCTGACGCTGACGCTGACGCCGACGCTGACGCCGACGCTGACGCTGACGCCGACCCCCTCCCCGACGCACGCGCAGCCATGGTCCGCGACGCGACGGGCTGCGAGGATGTAGATGGCACCACGGTGCCGGGGGGCGCGGTCTACTTCTGGGGCGAGTACTACGACGGCGATGATGATTCCCTGACGGGCTACGGCGAAGAGCGCGCCTACATCTTTGCGAACCAAGCGTGGAAGGACCTGGGCGGCGCCGACTGCGAGGCCATCTGGATCGCGGAAACGGTGGCGACCGAGGTCGACGCGTGCCCGACCTGCGAAACGGCAATATCCGTGGACGCCTTCTACGATACCATTGGTTCGTCCTGTGACGCTGCGATCTACGGCGACGACTTTACGACAAGCTACGACGTCGATCTCCTGTCGGACGGCGGCGCAGCCTGGTACTTCTCGTCGAGCGGCACGCCGCTAGGCCAGGGATATTGGACCCTCGCGGGGATGAATTTCATAACGGAACGGGCTTGCGTTTGGTTCTGATGAGCGGGGCGTAATCGTACCGACCTTCGCGTTCGCTACAACTGCCCCGTCACATCGATGACATGCAGCTGACGCCAATCCGATCCGCTGGCCGGAAGGGCCGTGAACGACAGAAAGGCGCGGCCGGCAGCTGTGACCATCGACGGATCACCAACAGCGGTCAAGCCCGTCTTGATCTCTTTCACGCCAGACCCGTCCAGCTTGGCGACGAACACCGATCCATCCTTGGCCGGCTCCGACGAACCGTACAGCACAGCACTTCCGTCCGGCGAAAGCGCCGGTGAAGAACGAAGCGGCAACCGAACGTCCTTGCCGAGCACTTTTCGGTCACCGCCGACGAGCGGAACCACGGCCACATCCCATCGGTCGTCACCGCGCTCATTCGTGTAGTACACGATGTTGGCGCCGGAAACGCGCGGACGCGACTGGTCCCCGTTGCCCGTTGCTCCCTTGACCGCGTTCTGCGCTGTGCTCGCGATCAAGCCCGCGAAAAGGTCCTCTGTCCCGTAGTTCTTCCTGGAGAACGCCAGCGTTTTTCCGTCAGGCGCGAACCGCGGCGCATTCTCCGATTCCTTGGTACTGCCGAACGCCTGCGACACCTTGTTCGTGGCCTGCGAAAACACCATGATATCGCCCGAGCCGCTCGCCGACGTCGTGAACGCAACCATGCTGCCATCCGGCGAAACGGACGGCCACGAAAGGTCTCCCGGCGCCTGCCCGATGCTCAGGTATTCCGCGGGAGAGGCGGTGCCCGGCTGCAAGTAGTACAGGCGCGTCTGCCCGCCGGAGTTGGCGGCCTCGAAAATGAGGACCGCCTGCTTCGGGTGCCAATTCGGGTTGGCGGCATAGGCACCGACCGCAGAAAAACTCGATGACCCCCCGGGAATCACGACCTTGGTCGGGCTGGCCGGATTGCCGTTGGCGACCTTGACGACGTAGAGGTCGACCTTGTCCGAGTTGTTATTCACCTCGAACGCCAGCCATGCGCCGTCGGTGGACCACTGCGGATTTCCGCCATGGCCGCCTCCAACCCA
>CAMAWH010000096.1 GCA_945861635.1 Klebsiella pneumoniae
ATTACCGAAGCGAGCCAGATCATCGGCGGCGGTGAAGGAACCTACGGCTTTCCTGATGTGACGGGTGACGGTGTCGATGACCTCGTCTGGACGTCCTTGTTGTTCCCCGATCCGGACGGCCACGAGCGGTACGGCTGGGCGTTGTACGATACTTTGTCTGTGCCCGGAGAAGAACGGCTGGCGCCGACGGGCGCCGGTCGGATGTGGATAGAAGGTGACCAAACGTGTATGGCCGACAATACCTGGCTCGCGGTAGGGGATGTCGATGGCGACGGCGTGCAGGACGCGGCGTTGGTGTCGCACGACCGCGACTGGGGCATCTACGTCCACAGCGGCCCGTTTGCGCTGGACGGGTCGACGACCTGGATCTCGGACGCGGACCACACGTGGCGCGCGCCGATTCCCGACCGCGAGAATTGCATGTGGCAGACGGCGGCCGGGGGGGATCTGAATGGCGACGGGTTGGACGACTTGTTGGGAACCAGTGGTGGGGACTATGCCGACCCCGGCGTCTGCGCGTTCGATGTGTTCCTCGGCGGCATGTGGGACGCACCAGTGGCACGGATTGACGACGCCCCAGATGGGAACAACTATTCCGCCTATCGCCTCTCGATGCTTGACGACATCGATGGCGATGGGCTGGCCGATCTTGCGGCTGAGTTGCAATCCGGCAGGAGCGTGCTGCTCTCGGGTATCGACGCAGTTGGAGGAGATGGCGCGGAGGCTGGAGATCTCGCCATTGCCTCCCTGCCTACCCGGCCTTCTCCGGAAGTCGGCTCGCTGTTCGGTGACATCTCCTTAGCAACGGTCGGCGACTGGAACGGCGACGGCACCCCCGACATCGTTGCCGTTGCGACACACTCCGCCCCCCTCGGCTACGAACACGGCGAGGTCTTCCTCCTTGACGGCTCGCTTCGCGGTGACCTCGACATCAATGACGCACTTGGTTCGTCGGGTGGGGGCGGAGGGCGATGTTCGCCTTCTTGCGCAACTCGAAGCGGACGGAGAGGCCGGACCCGAGATCATCATTCAGGATCGTGATCACGGCACCCACATCCTCCGTCACGAACTTCCCGCGCTGCGCACCCCCCTCGATGGCATCGTCCTCACCGACCCCGCAATCACCCGCGGCTCGACCGGTGACTTCAACGCGGACGGCTACGACGACTGGGTCGTCGGCGATCTGACCGCCAAAACCCAAAACATCTGGTTCGGCTTCGACATCCCGTGGGATGACGCGCGGTATTGGTGACGCGCCCACGCAGCGCTGACCTGGACCGGCCCGTTTCGGGCCGGGCGCCGCCGGCCGATCCCACGGAGCGCCGCCCCGATATGGCGCCCAAAACGCCCATAAACCGTGCTTGAACGCGAGCAGATGACGTGCTTGCCCGCGGTGCGTGACAACTACCACCACACCTGGCGGAGTGACGATCGACCGCTTTGTGGGCTGTAGGGCTCAAGTCCGGCCGACCGTGACCGAAGGAGCCTCATCCCCGGTACGAATCTCTTGGCCGACGTGCTCTCCCAGCTGCGCTCTTTCCACGACGGCCTCGATTCGGGCCGCAGGACGGTCCTGTACGCGGCGGGCGGCGTTTCCATGCTCACCATCCTTGCCGTCAGCGTGTGGGCCTCTCAACCGACCTACGTGGCCCTGACCCGCGCCGCCGACGCCGATGAGCGTGGCCACATCCTCTCCGCCCTCGACAAGGCCGGCATCCCCTCGCGCACCGGCCGTGACGGCGTCACCGTCGAAGTCCTGGCCGAAAAAGAAGTGGATGCCCGCCGAGCCGCCGCCGGTGACGACGGAATCATCGGCCTCGACGGCCTTGACCAGCTCAATCCCTGGCTCACGCCGGTGCAGGAGCAGTTGCACAAGCAACGCATGATGCAGGGTGAGCTGGTACGCGCCATCAACGGTTTCGACGGCATCGCAAAGTCCAGCGTGCACCTCAATGTTCCGAACGGCAGCGAGTTTCTGATGCGCGACGACAAGCGCGCCTCCGCCGCCGTGACGCTGCGCCCCGACGATGGCCGCACGCTTACCCCGGATACGGGCAAGAGTGTCGCCGAGTTGGTCGCGCATTCGGTAACGGGCATGACCTCCGCGGACGTCGAAGTCATCGACCAGTCCACGGGTCGCATCCTCTACGATGGTGGCGCCACCGCGCTCGCGGGCAATGACGAGCGCGCTCGCGCCGAGCAGAAGCGTGCGGCGGAGCTCAGCGCGTCGGTCCAAAATACGCTCGCCCGTCTGCTCGGCTCTCCCGACGACATCTCGGTCAGCGTCTCGGTGGAACTCAACTCGGCCACCGTGCAATCGACCGTGGATGCGGTGGACCCCGAATCCGCTTCGCCCACTCAGGAAAAAATCGAGAGCGAAGGCGAGACGTCGGCAACGGCAACCAGCGGCGCCCCCGGCACCGATTCCAACCTTCCCGAGCGCTCCGGCGGCTCGGCGCCCAGCGGCGCGGGTCGCAAGCGCGATCTGTCGCAGACCGCCTACCTCTACACCCGCACCTCGACGACCACCCTTCAGCCGGGCGGCGACCTCAAGCGCATCAGCGCTGCGGTATTCGTGAACTCCTCCGCGCTCGCGCGCATGGCCACGGCGGGTGTGGCCGTCGACGAGCCGGCCGTGAAGGCGGAGATCGAGAAGGCGGTTCGTGCAGCGTTGGGTGCCGACGAAAAGCGCGGCGACACCATCGTCGTGAGCTTTGCACCGTTTGCCGTGGCCGAATTGAGCGATGCTGTCGTGGTCCCGTCCGTCGGGATGTGGGAGCGATTCGCCCCCCCCGCCGTAGCCGCGCTCGCCATCCTCCTCGCCTTCTTCGGCGTGATTCGCCCGCTGGTTGCAGCCGTCACCGCCAAGGCGCGTGGCGATGTCGGTGCAAGGACGGCGGCTGCTGCCGCCGCCGCAGCGATCGAGGACGACGCCGCGGACGCCTCCGTCATCGCGGCCGACGGCAAGGTCATCGACCTTGGGGACCGACTCCGACGCCACGTCGACAACTTCAAACCGATCAGCAGCGAGGAAATCTCGCAGTTGGTCCGCCAGGAAACTGACAACTCGGCGGAAGTTCTCCGCCGCTGGATGCGCGGCTAGCGCAACGAGGACACACGATGGCCCTTGCAGCACGAAAAGCGACTCCCGCCCCGGTGGCCAAGCCAGAAATGGCGTTGTCCGGCCTGGAGAAGGCTGCGATCCTCGTCATGTACCTCGACCGGGAAGTCGCCCGCGGGCTCCTGCGCCGGATGAACGACGAAGACGTCAAGCAGCTCGGCCTCGCCATCGCGATGGTCCAAAACGTCGAGGACGCCGCCGTTGAGAGGATCGTAGGCGATTTCGTCGTTTCTCTCCAGGGCGTCAGCAAGTTGCCGTTCACCGGCCGCGACTATGCCCGAAAGGTGTTGCCGACGATCATGGACGAAGACCGCCGAGACACGGTGGTCGGCGCCATCCATCGCCGCGTCGGCAACGATTTCGACGCGTTCATCCGAAGTCGTTCGCCGCAAGCCGTCGCCGCCATTCTCGCCGAGGAGCACCCGCAGGTGCAGGCCGTCGCGCTCCTCCGGATGGGCCCGGACAACGCCGCCCGCATCATCGGCTGCCTGGGCGACGAGGCGCAGGTGGACATGACCATCCGCATGGCACGCACCGAAAAAGTATCGGGCGAACTGGCCGATGACGTCGAGGAGTCCATCCGTCGCGCGCTGGAAGATCAGGACGATCCGCTCCCCGTCGGCGGCCATCAGGTGACGGCGCGAATGTTGGGTCGTATGCCTCGCGAGAAGAACGTCGGCGTCCTTACACGCATGCGTGACGATGGAAACGACCTCGCCGACCAGCTCCAGCGCCTCATGGTCGTGTTCGAGGACCTCAAGGTGCTCGACGACCGCGGAATCCAGGCGTTGCTCCGCGTCGTCGAGCGCACCGATCTGGTCCTGGCCCTCAAGGGCGCAACCGCCCCGCTCCGTGACAAGTTCCTGAAGAACCTGTCTTCTCGCGCCGCCGCCGACCTCGTGGAAGAGATCGAGATGCTCGGTCAGGCGCGCAAGTCGCAGATTCGGGCCGCGCAGGAAGCCGTGACGGCCGCCGCGCAGAAGCTCCACGAAGAAGGCGTCATCGTCCTGTCCGTCGGCGCGGAAGAGGAATAGTCGATGGCCGCGTTTGTTCCGATGGGTACTGCGCGAGCGTGGCAGCCGATGGGCCGCCCCCTTACGACGGTACTCGCGGGGGCGAACGATGTTGCGACCGACGATGGGCGTGATGTGGGGCCGCGGAACGAGCCCGCGTCCGTTTCCGAGACGGAACCGACGACCGCCGATTCCGATGCTTATGGTGCGGATCTGGCGACCGAGTGCATTCGGAAAGAGGCCGACCGGGAGATGGAACATGCGGCCGCGCTGGCGGAAGTCGAACGACTGCAAGCGCGCGAGAAGGCCGCCGCGGACCGGTTGGCGGCCGTGACTGCGGATTTTGTGCGACAACGAGACGTCGCCTTGGGAGAACTGCGGGCCCATGCGGCCGAGTTGATCCTGGCGGGAGCGCGCAAGATCGCCGGAGAGGCGCTGCGCGTGGATCCAGCCCTTTTGACGGCGATGATCGCGGAAGCGGTCGATGCGCTCGGCACAACGGGGCTCACGATGCGCGTCGCGGAGCGCGATGCCGAGCGGGTCCGCGGAATCGTTGCCGTGGGCGTGCTTGTCGAGGCGGACGCCAGCATCAGCGGCGGATGCGTCGCGCTAGGGCCAAGCGGCAGCATCGACGCCAGCTTTGAACGGGCGGCGGACGCGGTATCGGCGGCGGTGCGTGCATGGAAATGAGCAGCTTGTTTGCGGGGATGGCGCTCGCCATCGCCGACGCACCGACGCGCACGCGGCGTGGGCGCGTGATGGGTGTGGTGGGAACGGTCATCGAAGCCGACCTGCCCGGTGCTCGCATCGGCGAGATCTGCACGCTTGGAAACGGCGGAATTGCCGAAACCGTGGGGTTTCGCAATGGCCGCGCGTTGCTGATGCCGTTCGACGTCGTGGACGGCGTTCGCTTCGGCTCGATGGTCGAAACAGTCGGTGAAATGCCCACTGTGGGCGTCGGCGAATCCCTGCGCGGGCGCATCCTCGACGGGTACGGCGAACCGATGGACGGCAAGGGGCCGGTTCCCGGACTCACGCGCCGCCCGCTGCACTCTCCCCCGCCCGATCCATTGTCGCGCCCGGTGATCCGCCAGCCGCTCCCCACCGGTGTGCGCGTCATCGACGGACTGTTGACGTTCGGCAAGGGTCAGCGCGTGGGTCTGATGGCCGGCTCCGGGGTTGGCAAAAGCACACTCATGGGCATGATCGCGAGGCGAAGCTCGGCGGACATCAATGTCATCGCCCTTATCGGCGAGCGTGGTCGGGAAGTGCGGGAGTTTGTGGAGGAGGTTCTGGGGGTGGAGGGGTTGCGGCGCAGTGTCGTGATCGTGGTCACCTCGGACAAATCGCCGGTGCTTCAGGTGCGGGGCGCGTTCACCGCCGCCGCGATTGCCGATTGGTTCCGCGACCAAGGCCTCGACGTGATGTTCTTCATGGACAGCATCACACGCCTTGCGATGGCGCAGCGCCAAATTGGCTTGGCCGCCGGCGAGCCGCCGACCACCAAAGGCTACACCCCAAGTGTGTTTGGATTGCTGCCGCGATTGCTGGAGCGTGCCGGCCCTGGTGCGCGCGGCAGTGTCACGGCGCTCTACACTGTATTGGTGGACGGGGATGATGTCACCGGCGACCCCATCGGCGACGCTGTGCGCGGTATGGTGGACGGGCATGTCGTGCTGTCGCGAAAAATAGCGGCGCACGGCCAATACCCAGCCGTCGATGTGTTGGCGAGCATCTCTCGGGTGATGCCGGGCGTCGTACCCACGGGACACGTCGATGCGGCCCGCGCCGTGCGCTCGCTCTTGGCAACGTGGGCAGAGAATGAAGAATTGGTTCGCCTTGGGGCATACCGGACGGGCGCCAATGCCGCGGTGGACGCTGCCATCGCTCGGATCGAGGGCCTGCGCGGCTGGCTGACCCAAGGCATTGACGAGGCCACGCCGTTCTCTGAGGTCGTGCCAGGCATGGCGATTTAAGTCGCCATCGGGAGAGCAAATCGCGGCCCAGCCTCACCCCGTCATCGGCCCCCACCACGCGAGCAGCAGCGCCTCTCGCCAGGCTGCGAGCTGTCCCTCGGCGTGCTGCACCCGGTGCACCGCCGCGCCGACCGCGCCGGGCGTCATCCCAAGCACCGTGGCGACGTCGGCCCGTTGGTGTCCCGCCGCTCGCGTCAGCCACCACGCCGCGAGCGTGCGCGGGGGATTGCCGTCTCGGCCGCGCCGGGCGGTGAGCAGCTCAGGGAGTGGAATACCAGTGATCTCAGCCACTTGCCCGAACGCCGCCGCGGCCGACAGCGCCTGGACAGTCGGGGGAGGCGGGGCCAGCGCAGCGCCGCCGGATTCGGCGGGCGTCCAGACGTGATCGGCGTCGATCGTCAGGGTGCGCCGACCGGCGACGACTTCCGCCATCCAGCGCTGATAGCGTTGATGATCGCCGTGAATCGCGAGGAGGTCCGCCGTCGTCATCCACGCGGGCGCGGACGCCTGACCCGTGTAGAATCGATGGCTCGTCCACACCGAGTTGTCCGGGTGGGCCACGAGTCTGGCCTGCACCGGATTCAGATGGACATAGGCGATGACATCGCGAAAGTACGCGTCGTCGAGGACGACCCGGTTCCGATATCGCCCCCGGAAAAGGGGGCCATCCCAGCCCTTCTCGGCGTTGATCGCTCTCGCGAGGTGGGCGGTCAGCCAGGCCATGAGCGCAGCCAGACGGTCTCCCGGGGCGTCCACGACGAGGTGGAAGTGATTGCCCATCAGCGCCCAAGCGTGGAGTCGCGCCCCGAAACGACCGGAAACTTCCGCCAGCAACCGTTCAAACAGGGCGATGTGCTCGGGTGTCTCGAACACGATGCGCTTGCGCGCCGTTCGATTCATGACGTGGTGGCGGGCGCCGTCGAAGTGGATGCGAGGGGAGCGAGGCATGGGGTTCCGCTTAATAGTAATAGTAACATCCTGACACCTACTTGTTCCCTTCAGTCGGGGCGGGGGATGCCGAAGAGGGGGCGATGTCGCCGGCACTGCATACGCTTCACCGTCTCCGCGAACACGCTCGGAAAGAGAGCGATGTGCTGGTTCGGCAGGCGGAACGTGCGCGCGATGTGCAGTCGGAGCGCGTCGACTCCATCCACGCAAGCGTCGCTCAGGCGCGCGAGAACGTAGACGGTACCGATGCCCTGGAGCTGACTGCCTACCACGCGTTCCGTCTCCGTCAGGAGCTGGCGTCGCGTCGCGAGTCTGCGCGGCTCTCCCAGAAGGAGCGTGAGTTGGAGAACCAGCGCGTGCGCCACGGCGCGCGAGTGCGCGATGAGTTGGCCCTCGCCAACGTGATCGAAGCGGCCGCCCTCACGGACTCGGAAGATCGCCGTCGGCGGGAGGACAAACGTATGGATGAGGTCGCGGCTCGAACGGTGGGCGTCAACTCGGTCCAGGGGAGGTCGGCATGACACGGTTTTGGAAACTGGCCGGCATCGTCGGCACCGCTGGATTGCTGGTGGGCGCGGGCGTGACGCGAGCCGCGAGCGCCGCGGCAGTTTTGGAGCCCACGCCGGCTGAAGTGACCAAGTGGTGCTCCGCGGAGCAGGCCGGCGCCCACAAGCTCTCGGACGACCTCCGTCGCCGCGAGCGTGAGCTGGCGATGAAGGACGAAGGGATGAAAGCGCAGACCGCGGAGATGGCGCTCGCGCAGGCACGACTCGATGCCCGTATGACCGAACTGACGGCGATGCGCGCGGAGATCACCGGACTGCTCGGCCAGGCCGACGCCGAACGTGCCGGTCGCGTCGCCGGGCTCGTGAAGATGGTGGAAGCCAACCGCGCCGCAAGTGTGGCGCCGATGTTCGGCAAGTTGGAGCCCAACCTTGCGGTGGAGGTGCTGAATCGCATGAGCCGCAAGAAGGCGGGCGTGCTGCTGGCCGTGATGCCACCGACACAGGCTGCTGCCTTGGCGGAGCAGATGACGCGCCCGCTCACCGTGAAGCTGTGAGGCCCCTGCTCGCCGCCGCGGAGGCCGTACCTTCGCTTGGGTCGGCGCCGAAGGAACGCGCTGGCGTGGCCGGCAAGGAGAGTTTTGCGGAGGCGTTGGGCGCGAGGGAGGAGGCGCCCGGGCCGCGGCGGCCTGCGGGTCGAGAGCGGAAGGAGGCAGCCGCTTCTGCGGTGCGCCGAAACGCCGGGCGAACAACGCGTTCGCCGCGAGAACCGGCGGACGACGACGCAGAGGAAGCGAGCGAGCCGGGTGGCACGGAGGCGCAGCCCCTCGATGCCCGCACCGAGGGGAAGGGTGCCGGGGGCGAGGGTGCCGGGGGCGAGGCCGAACGAGGTGAAAACCGCTCCTCGCCGGCGTTTCCCGTACTTGGCACCGACGCGATGCTCGCGCTGTTCGGACACGACGTCACGCTCGCACCCGCGCCGCCAGTGCGGCTCTCTTTCACGAGCGCGGCGCCCAATACCTCTCCGGAGGTTGCACTGGCGACGGTTCGGGCGGTGCCGGCGTCGCGGCCCCCAGAGCTTTGCCTCGACGCCATTCTTGCCGAGGCGGGCGCGTCGATCCGCGTGGAGGAGTTGCCGGCCGCGATGGCTGCGATTGCGCCGCCGCCGCCCGTCGACGAGGACGAATGGAAACCTGCGCCGCTGGACGCTCCCACACCGCGCTTGGGTGCCTTGCCCGTGGAGACGGAGGCGGTGCTCGAGAATCCCACGATTCTCCCGCCCGAGGCGGCGGTGGAGATCGCCGAGCACGCTCCGCTGCCCCACGCCATCGCCGTTCACGTCCGCGATGCCGACGGTGACTGGCGCCTCGACCTTTCCCGTCACGCCGACAGCATCGACCTTGTCGTGCACGGCGGAGCGGACGTCCGCCACATCCTGCGTGACGCCGAGCGCGACCTGCGCACCTCCTTTCAGGACATGGGACAAACGATGGGAACCTTGGACTTCAAGCAGCGTGACGCACGAGACTCACAGGCCCGACCGGAGGAAGCGCCTCCGTGGCCCGTCGGGCGCCGGCCGAAAGCGCGCGCGAGTGTGAGCGAGTCGTCGGCGCGTCCGACGGGCGTTCTGGATCGGCGCGTATGAATGGAAAACCCGTTCGACAAAGCCTCAAGCTCACCGCTCCCACACCGATGACCTACCCATGAACGTATCCTCCACCAACGGCCTCACCTCCAGTGCGGACCTTGCCGAGGCCACCCGGCAGACCGGCACGACCGCGCTCGGACAGGACGCGTTTCTGAAGCTGCTCACCACCCAGATGCAGTATCAGGATCCGCTCAACCCCATGTCGAACGAAGAGTTCGTGTCGCAGTTGGCGCAGTTCTCCTCGCTCGAGCAACTTCAGGGCATTGGAAAGGACATGGAGTCCCTGTACCTGGTGGGGGTCTCGCAGAACAACGCTTCGATGGCAAACCTGCTTGGGCAGGACGCCGTGGCGATGAGCGACACCATCCACTACACCGGAAGTGATGCCAAGGAGCTGTACTATGACAGCGCCGGCGCGATTGCCGACGCTACGGTGACCATCACCGACAGCAACGGGGACGTCGTGTTTTCCGGCCCCGTGGGGAGTGTCGAGGAGGGCGAGGGGAGCTGGACCTGGAACGGCAAGACGACTTCCGGCGCGGTTGCGGCCGAGGGCGACTACACCGTCAGCTTCACCGGGGAGGACGCGTCGGGCTCAGATGTCGCGGTGACCGGGCAGGTCCGGGGCCTGGTCTCGGACATGGATTTCTCAGATGGAACGCCCCAACCGATGGTGGATGGCGTGGCCGTCGGCATCGGTGACATCCTCAAACTCTCGACGCCGGATGACGGCTCGGACGACACTTCCTCCGACACCGAGCAGACCACATGAACAACATCCAGCCGATTGCGCGGCAGGGCGGCTTTCAGCCCGTCCGCAGCACGATCGACGCGGCGCCGGGCTTCGGCGACTCGCTCGATGCGCTGCTTGGGTCCCCCAAGCCGTCCGCGCCCACACCCGGTGCCACGCCGACCCCCGGCGGCCTCCAGTTCTCCCGCCACGCGGCGGCACGGATGCAGTCCCGCGGGATCGAACTCAGCGACGATGATGTTGCGGATCTGAGCAACGCCATCGACAAGCTGCGCCAGCGCGGGGCCAAGGAGAGCCTGCTGTTGCTCGACGACCACGCGTTCATTGTTGGTGTACCTGACCGTAAAGTAATTACCGCGCTCACCCGATCAGAGGCTGTGGGCAATATCTTCTCCCAAATCGATTCAACGGTGGTCGTGCGCTGAAGCACACGCCTACCCACAGTTCCGGGCCGGACCAAGGAAACTTCCAAGGGGGCCCGGAGGAAGAACCCCGATCGATTGACGGGTTCTTCGCTCCCTCAGAACCACTCGCTCCTGGAGTTTCCCATGTCCCTCTTCGGTACCCTCAACACTGGTGCGTCCGGCCTTGGCGTCGCGTCTACCTACCTCTCGGTGGTGGGTGACAACATCGCGAACATCAACACGACGGGCTACAAGCAGTCCCGGGCGTCCTTCGCGGATATGATGCCGCAGGAGTTCTTCGGGATGGCGGGCCGCGGCCAGCTCGGAATCGGCGCTGCAACCAATGCAGTGACCTCACTGTTCGGTCAGGGCTCGCTCGAATCGACCGGCAGCGCGCTCGACATGGCGATCGGCGGGGATGGCTTCTTCGTCGTCAACGGTGGCGATGGCGACTACTACACCCGTGCAGGCCAGTTCGGCGTCGACTCAGACGGATTCGTCACCAACGCCTCTGGCCTGCGCCTGCAGGGGTACAGCGGCACGGCCGGCTCGCTTTCCGCAACCGTTGGCGACATCCAAATCCCAAGCGCGGCGCTGCCCGGTGAGGCAACCAGCGCCATCACGGTGAACGCGACGCTATCTCCGGACACGGAGATCGGGACGGACCTCGCGGCGCTCGACTTCTACGGCACGGGCACCGGCACGAGCACCATCGCGGATGCGGGTGCGGCGGCGGATTTCTCGACCAGTGTCACGATGTACGACAGCCTCGGTGTCGGCCACGAAGTGAGTGTGCTGTTCGAGCGCAGTGGCGCCAACGAGTGGTCCTGGCGCGCCATCGGGGATGCGAGTGAGGTCTACGATTCGTCGGGCGCGGCGATGTCTTCGGAGTCGGGGTCGGCCTTCGAAATGGCGAGCGGCACGGTGAGCTTTGACACCAACGGCGCCATCTCCGGCTTCACCCAGACGGATACGTCGGCGACGTGGAGCTACGCCGGGTCGGCGCAGCCCTCCGTCGCGTTCGATTTCGGCATGGATGCCTCCGGCGACACCACGGACGGCTCCATCTCGATGACGGGCGAGGAGTCCAGTGTGACCTCCATCACCCAGGACGGCAACGGTGCCGGCTCGCTGACCGGCGTCGACATCGAGTCGGATGGGACGATCAGCGGCAAGTACTCCAACGGCGAGAACGTCGTGCTGGGGCAGGTCGCCATCGCTTCGTTCAAGGCGCCGCAGGGCCTTGATCGGGTGGGCGGCTCCCTGTTCTCATCGTCGCGCGCCTCGGGGCAGCCGGCTCTCGGTGCGGCGGGCACCGGTGGGCGGGGTGAGTTGCACGGCGCCACTCTGGAGCGCAGCAACGTGGAACTGGAGGACCAGTTCGTCCAGATGATCACGGCGCAGCGGAGCTATCAGGCCAATTCCAAGGTGATCTCGACGGCGAATGAAACGCTGCAAGCGCTGATGCAGATGATCTGAGCGAGTGGGGCGACGATCGTTCTCGATCGGCGCTGGACGCCTCAGGGAATCGCGCCCCCGTAGAAGATCCAGGCGCCCAACTGTTCGGTGTTCTCCTGGTACGGCCCCAGTCCCATGATCACGAGATCGTCGAAGCCGTCCGCATCGAGGTCACCGCGGCCGGCGGGAACCGTGAGCGCCGCCCAATCCACGCTGGCGATGGCATGGAATTCGGGATCGTCCCAGAGGTGCACACCCTGCACGCCGCCGACGGTCCCGGGCACGATGGTGACCCAGGCGTCGATTCCGTGTTTCCAGTCGTCACGGTTGGGGGCACTGGAACCGATGACGACTTCGTCGATGCTGTCGCCATCGAGGTCCATGGATGACACGCCGGCCATATCCGCGGAAACACGTTGCGAGTCTTGAGGCTCATCAATCGGGGGATAATCAATTCGGTCGGGATTCTCGGTCAGTTCGCCGCCCTGTGTGAGCCAGGCGCCGCCCCCGTAGAGAAACCAGATGGACGTGCGCCACGCGTCCGTCGCGCCGGTCGGTCCCCCAAGAATCAGATCCGCTAGACCATCGCCGTTGAGATCAGACGCTCCCCCAAGGGCGAGGCCCGCGGTATAATCGCCGAAATTTGCCAGGAACCCCCTGTGGTCGGCCGACGCAGCGCCAACAGGGTTCAGCATGATGTCATCGAGGTCGAAGTCGCAGGCGCCGACACCGTGCAGGGATAGCACCATTGCCGACCATCCGACCGCTTCACCTGGGATGGCAGCCAAAAATGCGGCACTCCTGACGATGACCAAGTCGTCCACTCCGTCACCGGTGAGGTCAGGCACTGGTCGAGCCGACACGTCCGAGCACACGGCCGCTTCACCCGTTCGGCCCACACACTCGGCTCGAACATTGATCCGCCAAGTGGCATCATCCCACTGCGTCGATTGCGCGATCATGGCCGGACCGCCACGAACAATGCTAGCCCGGGACGCGGCCCCAAAGGTATCGGTCTCGAAGAAAACCACGTCGTTCAAGCCATCACCGTTGACGTCGCCCGTCGCGGCACGCTGAACATCCGCTCGGTGATGATAGCTGTGGCCCCCGTCCACAGGGTGAAGCCCTCCAGATCAGGCAACCACGCCCGCTCGCCGCCCAGCCACTGGAGGGAGGCATCGGGACTTCGACCCCGCCCGGCCGTATGAATTCCCATGCCGGCGCCGACAGCATCGTTGAAATCCATGGGTCCAATCTCGATCAAGAGATCGTCCTGACCGCCACCCGTGATGTCCCCGCCGCCCACGGCGAACCCCGCTACCTGCTCCCCGACCGCATCCGCCACCGCATCCACGGACCCGCTCGGCACGCGTACCCCACCGTAGAAAAGCGCGTTGAGTCTCACGTTGTCATCGTCACCCGCGCCTCGTTGCAGCAGGAGTTCATCCGCGCCGTCTCCATCCATGTCACCGATCCAACGAGGCGCATAGCCAATGCTGGTTGCCGTTTCCGAATACGTAAGCACGGAATCCGCACAGTCGAGCCGGGTGTCGCCCGCGCCGGTCGTGCATCCTTCACCGTCCACATCGACGAAGCGGTCTGAGTCAGCGACGGAAGGCTCGCGGTGAGGGACGAACTCCGATTCCACCGGATCGATGTCATCGAGACAATCGCCTACGTCGCAGACGCCGGCGGAGTCGGCTTGCGCAACGCAGGCGGGGTCGTCCGTGTGCGTACGGTTGGCCGTGTCCCTGGGATTGGGTTTGTTACCGGTGGGCGCTCCACCGCACGCCGGTAGAGTGGCGATCATCAACGCGAGCGCACGGATGCTCACGCCGACGCACCGATTCAGGGCGCGCAATCGGGAGCCCGGAGCGCGTACATCAAGCCATTGCCGAACCAACTTCAGGTGACTGGCCAACGAAGCCACCGGAATGGCGAAGCACGCCGGACCGGGCGTGAAGGGAACCCCATCCAGCGGCGGCGAGCCGTATTTATCGAGTACGCGAGGCGTATCGGCCTTACTGTACGCGACCGCACTCACATACAACAACACGTTGACGCCATCGGGGCTCAGCACCGCGCACGGTACGCCGTACGTCTCGTTGGGATCCGATCTCGCTGCCGGATCCCCGCCGCCGTCGAGGAGCACCACCGCCTCCGACCAGCGCCGCGGATCG
>CAMAWH010000097.1 GCA_945861635.1 Klebsiella pneumoniae
ACACCAACACCAGTTCGTAGCTGAACCGCGCCAACGCCTCTGCGTTGCCAGTGATGCCGTAGTAGCCGCAGTGCCCGCGGAGCTTTTGCCCGAGGACCCTGTGCTGCTCGGCCACTGGCCGGTGCCGGTTGAGCCGGCACCAGAGCGAGGTGGACCGCACCGCCCGAGTGAATCGGGACTTGTATGTTGGCGCCGATGCCCGGTTGCCGCCGCCCGCCACCGCCCACCGCCGATCGTCACGCCTTCGAGTGCGGTTGCAGCGCGAACCCTACTTCACGACGCGAACGCGGATCGGGGGAGTTACCTGATCCGCATACTCCGGTTCCGCACTGCGATCTGCCTTGAGCGGCGGCGCACTCGTGACAAGCGATTCACCGTCGAACACCATGGACGTCGTCGTCCACGAGGTCACGACGTTCTTCGCGCGCACCGCCCAGAGCCAGAGATCGATCGGCTCGCCGCGCCATTCGAGCACTCGCCACCGAATGTCACGCTGCGCCCCGGAGCGCACGGGCACGCCGACCGTCTGAAGATCGATGACTACGGCGGCGGAACCATCGCGAGCCGCGAGCCGCAAGTGCCCTGAAAACGCACTCACCTCACAGGCGCACGACGAGACAGTCGGCCTCGCCGGCGAACGCCAGCGCCAACACGCCGATAAGCATTCCAACCCCGTTCGTGTCGTGATGCTACCACGACAAAGTCGCAAGGGTGGCGCGCACGCGTCCGTTCACGTCTTCCATCCACAGCGGCCATTCGTTGTCAGGGACGGGCAGTGACGGAACCGCCGGCGCCGCCCGACCGGCCGGGGAATCGCGCTCCTGGACCGCGCGCTCCACCCCGCTCAATCTTCTGCGCTGGCCACCCCCCTCCACGCCACGCTGACCACCCCACGATGCGACGTCCGCTCCGCGTCGGGAACAAAATCGACGCCTTCTGCCTGCTCAAACGCATAGCCGACGCCCACACGCCAGTCCGCCGACACCTCGGCATCGACGTCGAGCCCGGCCCTCCACCGCCGATCCTCCGTCGGGAACGCGAATACATGGTCCTTGAGCTGCTCGATCACGCCGACGCGCCGCACCGAGTCCGCCCAGACACGGGCGCGGGCCGGGTGGCCAACGACGGGCATCGCCACCGCCACCGAAGCAAACATCGTTTCACTGTCAGGACCGCCAAAGTGCCCAAGCACCCGGCCATCTTGCGTGAAACCGTCGTGATAGATTCGGTGTCCGACGTACCACCGGAAGTAGTCATCCATGAGCCGTGTGTACTCGCCGGTTACGACGACCGGACCCACTGCAACCTCTCCGCCGTAGGTGTTTCCGACGCCCGCAAGGGAGGGGTAGGGCACCCCGCCGACCTCGCGCACGACCATGTCCTCGCCGCCGTATTCCCACCAGCCCTCGACGTACCGTACCGGCCCGCCGAGCCACATCCTCAACGGCAGCGTGACGCGAAAATCTATCGATGCAAGCTCGTTTTGATCGGGGAGCAGGTGTTCGGGATCGTTGGCGACGTGCGGCTCCGAAGGAACGAGCATCTGCCCGAGGTCAACCGGCGGGCGCCCCTCTCCGCCGAAGATCGATAGGCGATTGATCCCGAGTTCGAACTCCGGAACCGGGCTCCAGCGCAGGTTCATGGCGAGCAGTCCCGGATTCGTCACGTCCGGGCGCGGGCGATCGAGCCATCCGAGGTCCGTCTCGAAGCGGAAGTGTCCGGCGACATCGAAGATACCAGGGAGACGCCCATCGATAGCAGCCTCGGCCATCCACGGCGGCTCTGCGTTGTTGGAGCGGGTCAAGGCACCGTGGCGCCCGGGTCCGATCCAACGGTCGCGTTTGCCGAAGCCCAACGTGTACGACTCCGTTGCGACGCCAACAAAACCGCGTGCGCGAACCGCAACGCCCTCCTGATAACCAAATTCCGGTGCGACAGACGCAACGAATGGACCATCGGTCACGACGGCGCGGAGCACCGCCACGCCGCCCGCGGCCCCCGGCTCCGCATCCCCACTTGCATTGTCCGACACCCCACCGCCGAAGGAGAACCGGGCCCCAGGAGACAGGCGCCACCGAAACTCCCAGCCACCCGGACTGGCGACGACAGGCGACGCACCGAGCAGCAGGTCCCGCGCCTCCGTCCGCGCCGCTTCCGCCGAGGCCTGCGCCTCAGCGTCGTGCCACGGGTCGGCTAGCGCCACAGGCACGAGCGCCGCAACGAATGCCAAGCCGGAAAGAGCCATCGCCGGGGCATGCTACCTTGCGGGCGATGCTCCTGCTCGTCGGCATCGAGGTCGCTGCGGCCGCCGACGCCGCGGACTGCACGTCGTGGGCGAGGTGCCCCGTCGCCACCGAGTTCCATCCGGTCGCGTGGGACTACGGCGTTCGCTACCAGACGCACCTCGCCGCGGCCATGCGTGGACCCGGCGCCAATCAAGCCTTCGGCGGCACCGTCGGGCAGGCGAACTTGCGTTGGCGGCTCTACGAAGCCGACGGAACGGCCCTTCCCGACGATCCGGAAACCGTCACGCGATGGCGCGATACCAGCGTGGCGGGAGCGGTACTGGCGCTCAACCGCGTGTTGGACGAAACGCTCGCGCGTGCGCCAGCGCTCGACGCCGTGCGAACCGTCGCCGACGCCATCGTCTCTCCCTCGATCAACGCCACCCCCGCCACGGCAAACACCCGGCTTCGCGTGGAGCACCGCGTCGGGAGTCGCAGCCAGCAGGAACTCGCGCTACGGGCTCAAGAGCAGGGCTTTCTCGAACGGAAGCCGATGCCTGACTTCGGCGTCGGTCTCGGCTGGCAACTCAAGGAGTACGATGCGCCGGCATCCGCACCGCTCCTGACGTACGGCGGCTGGCTCCAACTAACGCGCATCGGCATCACCTCCTTGCGCGCCCAATGGTCGTTCGCAACCGGACATTGGGTGCTGCTTGCGGGCGAACAGATTTGGCCCGACGTCGCGCTCACCGCCAGCATCCGGAGTCAAGATCTCTCGCTGGAACCCGCGAAATGGGCAACCGGAATCCTTTGGAACCTACCGGGTGACGGAAATTGGACCGCGCGTCTGGACCGTTCCACGGTGATGGCCGACGGCATCGTGACGTGGACGGTGAGCCTTCGATCGGAGTTCGGCACGCCCATACCCGGCAGGCTCCGTCCGCCACTCGCGCCGTGGCCCTCGGTGCCGGAGCGCGGGCCGTTGACGCTCAACGACAGCGCCGTGTCGCCCGTGGATGACACGCCGGTGCCCCGCCGGAAGCGGAAATAATTTCCGCGTCGGCGACTCGGACTCCGCCCGGCTCCCAACACGAATTACTTCAGCGTCCGGAGCGCCGCGCTGGCCTGGTAGCGAATGTGTTTGTCCGACGTCGTATTTCGCAGTGTGACGAGGGTGTCCAGCGCCTGCTTTTTCGACGCCGCCGGAAGCCCTTCCGCGCCAATGGTTCCCAGGGCCCAGATCCCGGCCAACTGGTCACGGTCATCGGGCGAAAACCCCGCCATGTACGTGATGATCACAGGGATCGACTCTTGCACGGCCAGCCGCCCGAGCGCGTCCACGGCCGCGCGCCGGACCTTGGCCGAGGGATCATCCGCAAGGCGGGCGATCAAGGGGGATCCTGCGCTGGTAGCGTCCAGCTCGGCCAGGGATTCGATGGCATTGAGCCGGACCTGCTCGCTGGGGTCGGTCAGCACGCCGACCAGCGCCGCGATCACGACTTCATCGTCATAGTTCTGCGCAATTTTCGCGCCATCCTCTCGCATCTGCGGGTTCTCCGACGCAATCGCCTTCGCGATGTCCTCCGGTGCCGGCGCGCAGGCAAGCAGCCAAACCAACATCATGACGCGCCCCGTTTGGCCTTCGGATCGTCCGTTTTTTGGGTGTAGTGCCCCGCATACCGGTAGTAGTACCCGTAGTTTCCGCTGCGCACGTCGACCTTGTTGAACACGACGCCGGTGGTTTCAATCGCGCCGGCCTCCAACTTCGCGCGGAGGTCAGCAACCATTCGCTTCGGCGTCTTCGCCGCCTCCAACACCACGATCAGCCCGCGAGACGCGCGTGCCAACGCAATCGCATCGGCGACGACGAGCACCGGCGGCGCATCGACGAGGACCATGTTGTACGTGCGCGAGAGCTCCTGCAGCATTTGACGCAGACGGAGACTCTCCACTAGACGTCCGGGGTTCGCAGGCACCGGCCCCGACGTGATCATGGAAAGATTCGCCACCGGCGTCGGTTGTACGGCGTCCTCCAGCGAACACTCCCCGGTAAGGATGCTGGACACGCCACGCTCGTTCGAAACCGTCGGGAACGCGCGATGTTGGGTGGGCCGTCGAAGGTCGCAGTCCACGATGATGACCTTTTGCCCGTCGTTGGCGAGGCAGATGCCGAGGTTGGTGATGAGCGTGCTTTTGCCTTCGCCCGGGACGCACGAGGTCACCGTCGCGATGTTGATAGGGGTATCCACGCCCGCAAACGCGATGCCGTTCCGCACGTTGCGATACGCCTCAACCAGCGGGTCGGTGGCCGGAAGATCCGAAATCAGCGTCCCCCCGCCCTTTCGTTTGATGCGGGGAATCATTCCCAAAACCGCGATCGGCCACACTTGCCGCAGCCCGTCCTGATCCTTCACACTGTCATCGACGTATTCGGCCAAAAAGACGAGTCCGACGCCGACACCCATGCCGCACGCGAACCCGAGGACGAGGTACACGAGCAGCTTCGGCGCCGCGGGCTTGTCTGGCGGTTTCGCCGCTTCAACCGCCTTCATATCGCTAACCGTCATCGCTTCGGCAACGGCGATCTGGTACTGCTCTTCCAGCAGCGACTTGTAGATGTTCTGCGTCGCATCGGCCGCGAGCTGAAGTCCTTGAATCTCCCGCATCTTCTCGGGATAGGCACCGAACTCGCGGATCGTGTCGTCCACCGCAATCTGCAGCTCCTGGCGCCGCTTGTCGAGACCCGCAACCTCCACTTCAAGCCCCTCCACCGCGGGGTCGAGTTCATGCGCTTCGTTGATGGCGGTCGTGAGCTGCGCCTCGACGCCCCCAATCTGCTGATCGAGCAAGACAATATCTGGGTGCTTCACCGTTTTATCGAGGAGTTGCTTCCGCCGCTCCTGTTGCAGGTCCGCGAGCTTTTGACGCAGGCCGCCGACGAGCTGACTCTGGCTCGACGTGGCCGGGCTCACCAGGGTTGCAGATTCCCGCTTGTTCAGCGATCGACGCTCCCGGATTTGCGCGTTTGATTCCGCGATCTGTGCGTTGGTGGTCTTGATCTCGCTGATCAGGGAGCTGGCCCGGGCGACGGCAGCCTTGAGCTCGGAATCCAGGTCGATGACCTGTTCCCGCGCCTGCGCGTCCGCCACGTTCTTCAGCGCAACATCGAAGCCCACCTTCAACTTCTCGAGTTCCCTCCCAACGAATCGTTGTGCATCGCGCGTGTCTTCTCTCTCCCGCTCGATGGTGACGTGCAAATACACCTCGACCATCGTATCGGCGAGGAGCGCACTCAATTCCGGGTTGTTCGACGTAGCGGTGACGACGAGGATGTTGGTTCCCTGCGCCTCCTCGATGGAAATCCACGGATACGCAAGAATCTCCCCGTCGATGCCGGGGATCAACAACTTCTCGGGCGGCAGGAGCTCCCCATCGCCATCTCGGAGCTGGAGGCGCCAGATCACCTCCTCCAGAACGGGCCGCATTTGCGCGAGCGCGATTTTCGTCTGCATGTCGTCACTGGAGCCGGTGAGCGACTGCGCCATCTCCCCGAGGTCCATGTCCCCGAGGATCGACATCTCCGCCGACGAGGTATCCACGCTGATCTTGGCCGCAGCCTCGTAGCGTTTCGGCAGGATCAAGGCGAGTACACTGGCGCCAATCGTAAAGAAAACGACGGCTTGCAGGAACAACCACTTCCTACGGAGCAGCGCCGACCATACCTTGAGCAGTTCCATTGCCGTCCGCATAGCCGCGACGTGTACTTTCCCGCAACACTATTGACGTCGCTGGATAGTGTCGGCTACCACGCCGGGCGATGTGGGTTTCCGTTTTCACCCTGCTGCTGAGCTGCGCGACGCCCGTTGTTCCGCCAAACATTGCCGAAACGGACGTCGAACTTCGCCTTCCGCCCGACAACCAGTTCACGTTCGGCCCGGGGGACAGCATCCGCATCTGGGTGTGGCGTCACGACGACTTGACAATGGAAGTGACGATCGCTCCCGACGGCGCCATCTCCTATCCACTCGTTGGCAGGCTGGTCGTAGCGGGCCTGACCTACGAGCAACTCATCGCAAAGTTGCAGGGAGCCGTCGGCGAATACTACGTGGACGCGCAGGTGCAGGTGAACATCACCGCCGTGACGAACCAGAAGGTTTTCGTTCTCGGCGAGGTCCAGAATCCCGCCGTCCTGCAGGTGACCACGGAGCTTTCGCTGCTGGAAGCGCTGGTCCGAACCGGCGGCATCAATCCCGACGCGAAAACAAAGAATGTGCTCTTGATTCGCGGCGGACTCGACTCCGCGAAGCTCTATACTGTGGACGTCGAGGGCATCCTTGCGGGCGACATGAAGCAGATGATCTACCTGCAGAAGGGCGACATCATCGTGGTTCCCACCAAGACGATCACGAATGTTGAGCGATTTTTTCGGCACGTGCAGGCGATCCTTGCACCCGCGGTCGGTGCCTCGGCGATTTACCGCAACGCGCTCGGTGGCGGCGCTCAAGGCACGTCCTCCTCTCTCGGGGACTGATGCGCAGGAGAGTGGGCCTGGCCCTCGCGGCGCTCGACGCCGCTTGCGCCACGGCGGCGCTGGCGTCTGCGTGGCTGTTCTGGACGTGGCGCTCGCCGAATCTGCAGCAGCTCGTTCAGATCCCGTTCAAGGCGTTGCTCTGGGCCAACCCGTTTATTCCTTCCGGGCTGGTGTTGATTGCGGCGTGGTTGCTCGCGTTGCGCCAGCTCGGGATGCATGACCCCGGACGATTGGAAAACAGCGCGCGCATCGCAAGCGCAGTGACGCGCGCCGCCGTCTATGTGGCCGTATTTATTGTGGTTGAGAACTTCGTCGCCGGGGAGCGGTTGTATGCGCGTGCGTTGGTCGTTGCGTTCATCGGGAGCGCATGGCTGTACATCGGCGCCGCGCGCTTGTTGGTGTTCCGCGTTCTCCTTCGCCTGGAAGCGCCACCGACGGCCGTGAACGCGCTGATCGTGGGCGTAGAGGAGGACGGCGCGGCGATGGCGGAGACGATGATGCGCGACGCCAGGCATGTATGCACGGTACGCGGGCATATCCGCACGGGCGTGGAGAATCGCCCCGTAGTGCCTGCCGACCAAATTCTCGGGGGGATCGAGGATCTTCCTACGCTCGTGAACGAACACGACCTCCGCGTCATGATCCTGGCAACACGAGAGATCCCACGGAGAGATGCGCTCTCGCTCGCCGTGCAGGCCGATCGCATGGGATTGCGCGTGTTGCAAGCGCCCTACTCATGGGGCATCGTGTCGCCACGGCTCGGCTTCGCACGCGTTGGCGGCCTCGACTTCATCGATCTGGTCGGGATTCAGTACCCCACGTTTGGCGAGGCCGGAAAGCGGGCATTTGACCTGATCGCCGTCACGGTCGGCGGCGCGGTCATCCTGCCCTTCCTCCTGCTCGTCGCCGCGCTCATCAAACTTCAGGACGGCGGGCCGATCCTGTACGTCAGCGATCGCCTCGGCCGCGGGGGACGCAAATTCGGCTTCTACAAGTTCCGATCGATGGTGGACGGCGCGGAGGAGATTCGCGACACCCTGACGCCGGCAAACGAGGCCGACGGGCCGCTTTTCAAGATCGCTGACGATCCGCGAATCACCGCCCTCGGCCGTTTCATCCGGAAGTATTCGATCGATGAGTTGCCCCAGATCATCAACGTGCTCCGTGGGGAGATGAACCTCGTCGGACCGCGCCCGTTGCCCGCCCGCGACCTGATCGGCATCGAGCGTGACCCGGAAATGCGGTATTGGTTTGAGCAACGCGCGAAAGTGAACCCGGGAATCACGGGCCTTTGGCAGGTATCCGGGCGCTCTGACCTGAGTTTTGCGGCAATGGTGCGCCTCGACATCCATTACATTCAGGACTGGTCGCCGTGGTTGGACCTCCAGATTCTTGTGAAGACTGCACCGGCGGTTTTCCGGGGACGGGGGGCGCGATAGGAGCCGTCACCGCGTCGTAGTAAACGCGTCCAGCACATTCCCTGCGAGATCATAGGCCACATACGTCATCAACGGACCGTCCACCGTCACGATCAGGTAGTTGTAGGAGTTGGCCTGCTCCGCCGTGTACCAATAGTCATTGCTGGTGGTGTACAGCGGCGCCCCCGCACCCCCGCTCACCACGTAGGTAACGCCGTCTTCGGCCCCAACCGCCTTCCCGTCTCGGAGCGGGACGGAGCGCTCATACCGATGGGCGTGGCCGGCAAAAGCCACGGACACGCCGCCGACCTCCATCGGATCCACGAGGTAGGTGAGCACGAATCGATCGGCGCCGCTCGTTTTGGACGACGCATACGCCGCCTTGTGTCCCAGCGTGAACTTCCAGGGCTGCGTGCTGGCGGAAAGGTCGGACGTCAACCAAGCCGCCTGCGCCGTCCACTGGTCTGGCGTCACGACGGTGTCCAGTAAAACAGCAAGGCGCGCATTGGCATAATCAAAGGCGAACCACGCCTCATTTCCCGGCTGGCTCACAAAGCCATAGTAGTATTGGTGGTGCATCTCGTGATTGCCCATGACGTTGACGAACGGCGTGTTTTCGGCGACACCCACGGCCGCGTCCATCCACGCTTTCCACTCCACCATGTTGCCGCCGTTCACGACGGCATCTCCGTTGTACGCGATGAAGTCGACGCCCTCGGCACGCATCGCTGCCGCGACCTGTTGCCAAGTTGCCGGACTCCCGCGCGAGTCTCCCGCTACTCCGAACGTGAATGTGGTTGCGACGCCCGGCGCCGGCGCCGTGGTCAAGGTCGCGTCTGGGCTCCAATGCCCCTCTCCGCCGACGCGGTAATGATAGGTTCGCCCCACCTGCAGCCCGCAGATTCGCAGCTCGTGAACACGAATATCGTCCGTATCAAGGCCCATTTGAAAGCTGGCTCCGGTCGTCGTGTACCCGTACGCCGGCGTGCTGCCGAGCTGAAGTTGTGTCGCCTGGGTCAAACGGTCTGTCGTCCACAAAACGCTCATCTCGGTGGAAGGGTCATCGCCAAAAAACAGCCGCACACGGGCGGGATTCGGGAGCGCACCCCACACGAGCGCATGGGCATCGGCGAGGACCAGGGCCGCCGTAGAGGAGCCCGCCGCGGCCACGTGGATCGGGGATTCGCATGCGAAGGGCGGCGGCTCCGCAAGGCCGACCGCGCCGCTGTCACGGGAGTCAGTGGTACCGGCAGAAGGACCGCGTTCGGCATCGACTACCCTCGCGCCCGGCAACGGCTCGGGAGCACACGCGAGGAGGGCAAGAACGACCATGTCGGGGGCATCGTAGCCCGCCCCCGGCGCGCCGTCCGCGATAGGACGCCTGCGATGTCGGTCGGCCGCACCGCGCTCATGCTGGCGCCCATTGCCTTTCTTGCCCGGGGCGCCGCGTTCTTCGTGCCCGTCGCGGTAGCGTCGTGGTTCGGCGTCACGACGGAAACGGACGCCTTCTACTACGCACTCGGCATACCGTCGTTCCTGATCGTCCTCGCCAGCAACGCGATGGCGACCGTGCTCGTGCCGACCCTTGCGCAATTGCACGCGCATGCACCGGAGCGCATGGCGCGCGTCGCAGGTGCGGCGGCGCTCCTTGCGGCCGGCGCCGCCGTAACGATCGGCGTTTTTTTTACGTTGTTGTTGCCGGTGGTCCTTCCTCGCCTCACCCATTTCGACGTCGCGACCCAAGCGCGCACCGTGCAGTTTGCCTGGTCGCTGCATCCGTTTCTCGCAGGCGTCGGGGCGAGCGCCGTCGCGCGGGCCGCCTGCGAGGTGCAGGGGCGGTTTGCGCTGGCGGCGGTGTCGCCCGTCCTGCGGGCGGGGAGCCAGCTCGCGCTGACGTGGGCGCTCCTTGACATCGGAAGCGCGATTTTGCCGCTCGGGATGAGCGCGGGGGCGCTCGCCGAGACACTGTGGCTGGTCTGGGTCGCGTCGCGGGCGGGTGGACGCTTCGCATTCGCTTTTGAGCGGTCGGGCGAACTGGAAGCAGCCGCGATGGCGGTGCTCCCCGTGTTGCTCGGCGAGGCGATGGTCGCGTTGAGCGTCGTCGTCGACAAGGCGTTTGCATCGCTCCTCGATGCTGGCAGCGTGAGCCTCCTGGAGTACGCGGATCGTGCGCGCCTGATCCCGCAGACGCTGCTCGAAACCAGCCTGTTGGTTGTCGCGTTCAACGCGTGGGCGCGCGCACGCGCCCTGGGAGAGGACCGCACGGCCGCCGTCAGCGCCGCCCTGCGGTGGGTCTGGCTGCTCGCGCCCCCCGTACTCGCGGGCATGTTCCTGGCGCGAACGGCGATGATCCGCCTGTTGTTCGAGCGCGGCGCCTTCGACCCGGCAAACACAAGCGCGTGCGCCGACGCGCTTGGCGCGTTCATTCCGGGGCTGTTCGCGTCGCTGCTCGGCGCGCTGCAGATCCGCGCGCACATCGTGGAAGGGCGGTATCGGCTGATCCTCCTGCTCGGCGTCTCAGCGTTTGTGCTCAACGGCAGCCTCAACATGGCGCTGTTGCCGTTCGGCATTGTCGGGCTTGCCACGGCCACAAGCGTCACTGCGGCCGTCATCACGTTCGCCTCGGCCGTTCGACTCGGCGTCACGATCCCGAGAGATGGCGCCTGGATAGCAATCGCGTCCGTAGGGATTGCGGCGACGCCGATCCGCCCCGAGAGCGTGATGGATCCTCAATTGTGGGCGTTGGCGGTTCCGTGCGTGGCACTGCTTGGCATCGGCGCAGTACGAGCGCGGACGCCATGAATCCTGCGCCTCCGGACTCGGCAACGCGGTCGCGGCCCGTCCGATGGCTCGCTTGTGTACTCGCGGGTATCGCGATCCTCACCTACCCCTACATCGACCTGTCCGTCGCGATCCCCATCGCAAGCTGGCACATGAACGCTCCCGTCGGAGACATTGCTGTGAGCTTACTGATCGCGGTCGTCGCCGCAGATGCGCTCTTGACGCGCCGGGCCCCCCTCCCCCTCCCTGGCTGGATCGGGTACGCCGTCCTGGTGGTGGCCGGCATGCTGGCGCTCCCTGCCGCGATCGACGCGCACGCCTCTCTCCACACGCTTGTGCGCAAGGTGATCTTCTCGTGGATTGCGTACGGCGGGGCCATCGCACTGGTGGTTGCCCGCGTGCTTCCCGATGTCTGGTTGCGCAGGCTCGTGCGCGCGTCCCTCACGACGGTTGCCCTCCTCTCTCTTGCCACCTCCCTCGGGCGCATCCTTGCCGGGAACACCCTGTGGTTTTCCGCGATCGAGGGGTTGACGAACAACCACAAGACCTTGGCCGTCGCGATGGCGCCGGTTGCCGTGCTCGCGTGGTCGTGGCGGGGTCGCCTGGATCGGGGCGTCGCCGCGCTGGCTTTCGTCGCGATAGCGCTTTCGCTCTCACGCACCGCGTGGATCGCATCGGCGGTGGGCATTTGCTTCTTCGTGGTCGTCCGCGGGCGCCCTCTCGCCAACCGCCACGGGGTGCTGCCTGCGGTCGTCGTATTCGGCTTCCTCGTGGCAACGTACGGACCGATTTTGTCGGGAAGCGTGACTCAGTTTGACGCGCTGCGCTCGCGACATTCGCTCGACCGCCGGGCGTGGGAGATGTTCGCGGCGCATCCAATCGTTGGCATGGGTGCTGGAAGCGGCGTTTTGGTCGTGCAGGAGACGTTTCCTGACTACCGGGTCAATGGCGTGGAAACGCACGGCGTCGTCCAAAAAGTTGGGAGTGAACACGGGCTCGTCGGCCTGCTTGGGTATGCGTTGTTTTTCGGCGCCATGGCCCGACGCGTACGGTCTCACCATCACGATGGAAATGGCGTCTGGCCGACCTTTCTTGCCCTCCACGCCAACCTGCTGCTGTCCACGGAGGCGTTCACATTGACACATTGGCTTCCGCTTGGCCTGGTGTGGGGGCTGGCCCACCGCGACGTGCCGCCGGACGGGAATCGTCCGCCATGAACGTGCTCATGGTTCACTCGTTCTGGCACCCGCGCGGCGGCGACACGACGTGCATGTTCGCGGAGGTCGCGGGACTGGAACGGCGCGGGCACACCATCGTTCCATTCGCGATGCGACACCCGATGAACATTCCTTCTCCCTGGGAAGTTCGCTTTCCCACTTGGACGGACATCTGGCACGCAGAGGGGATCGATCTCGCCCTCGGCGTCGCGACGGCCATCCACAATCCGCAGGCCGCCCGCGCCCTCGATTCACTGCTGGAGCACGTCGCCATCGACGTGGCGCACATTCACCACCTGCATCGCCACCTCACGCCCTCGATCCTCGACGTATTTCGTCGCCACCACGTTCCGATCGTCTGGACCGTCCATGACTACGAGTTGATCTGTCCCAATGGGCTCTTGTTTACCGAAAATGCCTATTGCACCCGCTGCCAGGATCATCGCTATGGGGAGGCCATCCGGTTCCGATGCAAGCGAGGCGATCTGGCGCAAAGCGCCGCGGTGGCGATGGAGAAGTGGGTGCACGCGAGGCAGGGCATCTGGGACAAGGTGGATCGGTTCCTCGCACCCTCCCAATTTCTGGCCGACCGCCTGATCGAGTTTGGCGTTCCAGAATCACGCGTTCAGCACCTTCCGAACGGTGTGGAAGAGACGATGGACCAAGGGGAGCATGCGGCGACGCTCCCCCGCGTGGATTGGTTGTATGCGGGCCGCCTTTCCCCTGAGAAGGGGATTAGCGACTTGCTCGCTGCGGCCGCCCTCCTCCCCGATCGCCGCCTGCTCGTCCTGGGCGATGGACCGGCGAGAATCGGCGTGCGTCCGTTGCCGAACGTACAGTTTGCGGGGGCTGTTTCGCCCAGGGAGGTGGCGACGGCGTTGCGAACGGTGCGCGTCGTGGCCGTGCCCTCGCGTTGGCCGGAGAACTTCCCGTATGCGGTGCTGGAAGCGCAGCTGGCGGGTTGCGCGGTCGTGGCGACGCGAGTGGGCGGGATTCCGGAGCAGATCGAGGATGGCGTGGATGGTGTGCTGGTTGAAGACGGAGATCCGGCCGCGTTGGCCGGCGCGGTCGGCGCCCTGCTCGATGATCCGGAGCGCGCAATCCGGCTGGGTGGGGCGGGGCAGGCGCGCGTGCGCCGACGCAATGCGATGGCGCCGTGGCTCGCCGCGATGGAGCGGGTTTTTCGAGAGGTGGGGGCGTGATGGCATAGGCGCTAACATTCCGCCGCCCACGTACCGGTCGGCATCCGCTGACGTTTTCGACGTCGTGTAGGTTCTACGATGTGTTTTTGCCGGTCGGTGCGCGGCCGCGGGGGCGTCCGCAGACGGACGAAGGAGGCGACGGTCCGCGAGATGGCGCCGCCAACGCGCCAAGACCGGGCGCGCGAAACCAACGCACGGGCGACTCGGCGAGCAGGGGCGCGAAAGCATGCTCTCCTGACGCCATTCTGCGCCGGTGCGTGGCGACGATTCGGGGGCCGGCGGCGGGTGGACACCGACCGGGCGATGTTCGAGGGTCACATCTCCCCTTCCTCGGTTTCGACCGT
>CAMAWH010000098.1 GCA_945861635.1 Klebsiella pneumoniae
GTGATGCACTTTGAGTCGGGTCATGATGTCGAACACCTCGCGATCTCCGGATGGCACCCGCCAGTACCGGAAATCGCGGAGAGCGACCGGCGGGTCAGAACCCGCCAGAATTTCTGGATCCGAACCCGCCAGAATTGTTGGACTCTACATTCGGGGCAGGCCGCCAGCGCCAGGTGAGTCAGGAGGGGACGGAGCATGGCGGCATGTTCGCATGAAACGTTGCCTCGAACGCGCTCACAGGCGTACAATCATGGCCATGCCGACGCCCGCAACCCCGGTCCGCCTCCCCCTTGACTGCGATCCCTTCGACATCGACGAAATTCGCACGTCGCTCCTGAATCACCTGGACGAAGCTATCCCCGTGGAGGGGCAACCACGGCCGGCGCTCCATGTATTCTGCACGGGTCATCGCGAGGTGCTGGAGATCCACCCGCTGGCACGCGAGCCCGGGTTTGACCTCGGCGCGACGTGGCGGGCGGTCGCCGCGCGTGGCGACGTGGCCAACGCTGTGGTCGTCGCAGGCGCACAAGTTGGCGATGGGCGGCTGGCGGCCATCGTCATGGGCGTCGAGTGGGACGACGGGACGATCACCTCCTGGTGGGCGTGCCTGCGCGGCTACGCATTGTCGCCCGAGGGAATCGGCACCCTCACGGATCCGTGGCAGGGCCTTCGCGGCGATGGCGAGCCCCCGGCGCCGTTTGCCACGTTCACCAGGTTGGTGCCCGGTGCGCAGGCCTGGCCTCTGCTCCCGGCAAAGCCACCGCGCCCCGACCTGCGCGCGCAACTCGGGGAAATGCCTGAAACGGCACGCGTTCCGGCAACCGCATTGGAGATGACGGACTTTGTCGCCGCGTCCACGATGCCCGAGGTGGAACAGCGCGGCATCGACCACGCGCGCATCTTCCGCCTTCGCGGTCGGTCGGTCGAAGTGTGGGAGGTGCGCGGCGGACATCTCCCTTCCAGCATGGACGATCTCATCCGCGCCGTCTGTCAGCGTGGCGCGCCCGCCGATGCCGTTGGCATCGCGATTGCAACGGTATTCGAGCAGGACGGCGAGCGGTTGCACGCACTGGACATCACCGCCGAGGTTGCCGGCAAGCGTGCGCAGCGCATCTTCACGTTTCACAAGCCGCCCGGCGCCACGAAAGAGGTGCCCTCTAAGACCCATTGGCGTGAGTTCGGTGAGGTGAAGGAGGGCAAGGGTTGGCTTGGGGTGGACCCGATGGTCGACTGGGAGTTGGCGGTCGTCGGGATGGAGGAGTAGGCGGCACGAAGCGAACTCGGCGGATACCTGGGCTCGAACTCAGCGTGCCGCCATCACCGCTCTCAAATGCGGGCCCGTTTCCGCGGTGGGCGTGTAGACACCTGGCGCGGTTGTCCGCGACAACACACCCGCGCGCAGCCACCGCGCAACCGTGGCGGCGTCCACGCCGTACCGGCGCAGATCGGCATCGGAGATCGGGGCACGCTCGGGAGCGGTGGCCTTTGGTTTCGCCTTCGGTTTAGCCTTCGCTTTAGCCTTCGCTTTTGCCTCGTGCACCATCGTAGTTGTTGGCTCGATGGCGGCCGGTGGCACCGCCCCCGAAAGCGCCGTGCGCTTCGCCGGGACCGCGCGCACAGGTGCAGGCGTTGCCGAACCTCCTCCGCCGAGATCGATACCAAAAATACTGCTCAGGTCGACGCCGGCAAGATCATCCGCACCGGCGGGCGCTGCGAAACCGACGCTCGCACTCCGCACGGCCAGGTCCGCGACATCCACGCCGCGCAGGAGGAAGAACAGCCCCGGGTCGTTGTCGAGACGCGCGCCGACCCCGTACAGCACCGCGGCGACATGCTTGCACATCGACGCCCAGTCCGGGCACGAGCAGGTGAACACGAGATCCCCGGGGTCCGGGAAAAGGCCGCTCGAACGGTCTGTGAGCGCCCGCAGCAGTGACGAGGGCAGCTTGCCCTGAAGCAGGTCGATGAGCGAGGAAACCTGCGCAGCGTGCTGGTCGACCACGGCACGCCAGCGCGCGGGTGCCATTGGCGTGACGCGAACGGTCGTGCGATACAGCTCCGAGCCTGCCACGGCGGCGCTCACCAGGCCCGATTCGATGCGCAGGTCCACAACGAAGCCATTGCGGACGTACGTCCGGCCACGCGGCAGCCGGTTTGCAAAGTCACCGTAGGACTCCATCGCGTCGCACCACGACTGACCCCAGTACGAGTTCGCGATGTTCCGGCCGGTCAGCACGACGGGAGAGAGCGGCACACCCTCTTTGCGACTCTTTGCCGCGTGACGCGCGGCGTTGGCGTACCGCTGGGACACGGGAACATAGGGTTTGTAGTAACCGTACACGCCAGAACTCCGACGCCGTCAGTCTAATCGGGCGCGCTTCAGGTCAAGGGAAACCGTGCGCAAAAGTTCGTCGTTCGAGAGCTCGGTGAGGCGCACTTCGTCGGCGCCGGAGAGCAACTCGTTGGCCAGGCTCCGTTTCTGCGCGAGCAGGGCGTCCACTTTCTCTTCCACCGTGCCGCGACATACAAGTTTATGCACAAAGACCGGGTGTTTCTGTCCGATGCGAAAGACCCGGTCGGTTGCCTGCTCCTCGACCGCGGGGTTCCACCAGCGGTCGAAGTGGATCACGTGGGTCGCCGCTGTGAGGTTGAGTCCGGTGCCGCCGGCCTTCAGCGACAGCACCGCAAAGGGCAGGCCGTCGTCGGCCTGGAAGCGGCTCACCCGTTCCTGACGATGCGCGATGGGCGTCCCGCCGTGCAGCACCATCCCGGGGCGTCCGAACAGCGCAGCCAGCGCGGCGGCGATGGGCTCCACCGCCTCGCGGAACTGACTGAAGACGAGGACCTTCTCCTGGCGTCGGCAGATTGGGTCCACCAACTCCGCGAGTCTTTGTAGCTTGCCGCTACGCGCAAGTTCCCAACCACCGTCGCCCAGCCAGTGTGAGGGGTGATTGCAGATCTGTTTGAAGCGCAAGAGGCTCGAGAGCACGACACCGCGCCGGCCGATGCCGTCGGCGCTGTCGAGGGCTGCGGCGAGTTCCTCGACCGTTCGCTGGTAGAGCGCGGCCTGTTCGCGCGTGAGCCCGCATTCGGCGGTCATCTCGGTCTTGGGTGGGAGATCCGGCGCGACCGTCGGGTCGGTCTTGAGCCGGCGCAGCAGATAGGGACTGACCAGCGCGCGCAGGGGCGCCCACCGCAGCGGCGAAGCGTCGCGCGCGTTGGCAAACGTGCGAAACTCCGTTGCCGAGCCGAGCAATCCCGGTTGCAGGAAGCGGAACAGGCTCCAGAGGTCACCCGCACGGTTTTCGACCGGCGTTCCGGTGAGCGCGATGCGGACCCGCGCGTCCAGTGCGTAGACGGCGCGTGTCTGCTTCGCGGCCGGATTCTTGATCGCCTGCGCCTCGTCGAGGATGACCGTGTCCCAGCACGCTTCGCGCAGCCACGTTGCCGTGGTGAGGGTGCCGTAGGTGGTGACGACGAGGTCTGCGTCTCGGCACGCCGCGGCGGAGACGCCATCTCCGGTGGAGTGCGCGATGCGCAGCACGAGCGACGGCGCAAAGCGTGCCGCCTCAGCCTTCCAGTTTCCCAGGAGTGATGCCGGTGCGACGAGCAGATGCGCGCCGCGAGTCTGCCTCTGGCCCTTGAGGACCAGCAGCAGCGCGAGCACCTGGATCGTCTTACCGAGGCCCATGTCGTCGGCAAGGCAGGCGCCGAGCGCCAGTTGGTTGAGGAACCCAAGCCAGCGAACACCGTGCTCCTGATAGGGTCGCAGGGTCGCGTGCAGTGTGGCGCCGGGCAGCGCGCCACGCTCGTGTTCAGGAGCGCGCAGTCGCGTCAGCACATCGGCCAGCCACGGGCCAGCGGTGACGCGAGACCAGGATTGGACGTTCTCCGCGGCGTCGCCGGCAAGCCGCGCGGGCGATTCAGCGCCTGCGAGTAGCCGCATCGCCTTGTGGAACGGGACGCCGTCGCGGGCCTCTGTCCTCGCCTGGTTCCAAATCGCCAGCACTTCATCGACGCGGGCCCGATCCACCTCGACCCAGCGGCCCCGGAGCGCGATGAGCCCGGCGCCGGTTGCCCGCAGACGATCCCACTCCTCTGTGGTCAACGGCTCGCCGTCGATGGACAAACCCACGTCGAACGACAGCAGACCGGAGAGTCCGAGCGTGGACGGACTCTTGCCGCCCAACGACACCGCAACCTGAATGCGCGCGGGAGCGGCCGGGCGCCACCAGTCGGGGACGCGCACGACGAGTCCGGCCGCCTCGAACGCCGGAATTTCCTGAAGGAAACGATGCGCCTGGGCTGCCGTCCATGCCTGCGGACGGAAGACCGCTTGCGAGTCGACCAGGTCCTTGAGCCAGAGACTGCGCTGCGCCGCGCGATCGACAGGCAGCAGCAGGTTGAGGAGGCCGTCGCGATCTCCCGCGGCGGCGGACTCAGAGAGTGCCTGACCGAGCGGGCGGTGCTGGACATTGGCATTCCCGGACAGACCGACGGAGTACGTCGCGAGGAACGCAAACGGCCGCTCCTGATTCTGGCGATTTTCCGCCAGGTGGAAGCACACACGACCGACCACGGCCCACGCCGGATGCCGCTCGTGCAGCCAGGCCTCAAGCGTCAATCCAGTGTTCTGGAGCGCGTCGACGAGGGAACTGGCGAGCCGCGCGCCGAACGCGTAGAGCGTGCCTGCGTCGAGATACTCGTGGCCGAGCATCGGCGGTGCGGCGTCCAGCCGGGTGGACAGGTCGAGGGCAGGCGGAGCTTTGCCTGTCGGGGCCGCGGCGGCGGCCGCGAGCGTCATGCGCGCGAGATCACGGAAGAAGGCGACGGATGGGGGCAGTGGTGTCGCTGGATGCCGGGCGGCGAGATCGAGTATCGCCCTGGCGTCGTCGTGAGGGATCTCCGCGGTGAGCCCACGGGCCAGGAGCACGTCAAGCAGCGAGTCGTCGGGGGGAGCCCCGTCGACGACGACCAGGTGCCGTGGACCCACCCCTAGCGCGAACGGCATTTGCGCAGCGATCATCTGCGGCCGGCTATCCGACCGAACGCGTGCTTGCCCCTGCGACTCCTGCCTCGTATAGCGGAATCGATACGAGCCGAACGTCCAACTCGCCCTTGCCGGGCGGTGCCCGTACGATCCCTCGCTACGCTCGGGCTTTCGCCCTCGTCGCGGCGCTCCGGTCCCAGCGGTCGGGCCGGGCTCGCTCCCGGCTCCTCACACGATGCCGGTCTACAGCGTCAGCTGGCGCCGACGCTGTAGACCTTCATCGTGTTCGTCGCCCCCTTCATCGGCGTATGTCCCGCTAGAACGACGATCTCCTGCCCGCGCTGCACCAGACCGCGCTCGAGAAGGATGCGCTCGCCGATCAGGATCAACTCGTCCGTGCTCTCCACGGCCGGGCAGCGCACGGGGATTACCCCCCACGCCAGCGCCAAACGGTCGAACGTCGGTTCGTTCGGCGTCAACGCGAAGATGGGGCCGGGCGGACGGCTTTTACTCGCCAGTATCGCCGTCGCTCCTGACCACGTGAACACGATCAGCGGTCGCGAAATCTCGCGGACCGCGTAGCAGGCAGAGCGCACCACCGTTTGCGACGGGCCGGCGAGCACGCTGACGTCTTCCACCCGCCCGCGCATCCACCGCGACGACTCGACCTCTCTCGCGATGCGGTCCATCGTTTCAACCGCGCGGACGGGGTAGCGCCCCGTTGCCGTCTCTCCCGAAAGCATGAGCGCATCGGTGCCGTCGAGGATGGCGTTCGCCACGTCCGTCGTCTCTGCGCGCGTTGGGCGCGGGTTGCGCTCCATCGAATCCAGCATCTGCGTGGCCGTAATCACCATCACGCCCGCCTTGTTCGCGGCGGCGATCAACTCCTTCTGAAGCACCGGCACGCGCTCCAGCGATACCTCCACGCCGAGATCGCCGCGGGCCACCATGATTCCTTCGACAACGGCGAGGATCTCGGCGATGTTCTCGACCGCCTGCGGCTTCTCAATCTTGGCGATGATTGGAATCTCGGGGGAGCCCAGGCGTCGTAAGTGCTCACGCAGCATCAAGGCGTCCGCAGCCTCCCGAACAAACGAAAGCGCTACAAAGTCGACGCCCGCCGCAACGCCAACTTCGAGGTCCGCAATGTCCTTCTCGGTGAGCGACGGCGCGCTCACCGCCACGCCGGGCAGGTTGATGCCCTTGCGCGAGCCGAGATCGCCGCCGTCCTCGATGGCAATGTCCACCTCCGCCGGCACCAACCCCCGTCGAACGGCCACGACCTTGCCGGAGAGCGCGCCGTCCGCAAACAGCACGCTGTCCCCTGGGGACACGTCTCCCGACATGCCCGTGTAGGTGGTTCCAACAGACTTATCCACCGCAACGTATTCCTCATCCATCACGACGGTCAGGATGTCACCGGTCGCCAGCACGAGCGGCGTTTCGACGTCCCCAGTCCGGATCTTTGGGCCCTGAAGGTCAAGCAGAATGCCCACGGCGCGATCGATCTGGGTGGCCGCCCGGCGAACGCGGGCCACGCCTTCACGGATGCTTTCCGGTGTTGCATGCGAGCAATTGATTCGGACGACATCGACGCCGGCGCGGAGCAGCGCAAGCAGCGCGTCCGGTTCGCGCGTGGCGGGTCCGAGCGTAGCGACAATCTTGGTCCGACGGTAAGCCATGCCGGCGCTTATCCGCTGCCGACCCGTGGTACCGTCTCCGCATGGGCCAGAAGCGCATCATCTGGGGGAAGTGGGATTGTCGTAGCTGCGGTGCGAAGGGCATTTCTGCCGAACCTCCGCCTGGAGAAACACAGGCGAAGTGTCCCGGTTGCGGAAATCCGCGCGAAGCCACGCAGGGAGAGGCGGCCTACTTGGACAATATGCGAGAGGCATCGGGACGCGTCATCGATGCCAACGTGGCAGACACGGCGGAGGAAGTCGCGATCGCGAGCGGCGGGGCGGACTGGGCGTGCGCGCGCTGCGGCGGTGACAATCGAGCCGGGCGGGAGCAGTGCGACGGATGTGGGGCTGCGAAAGGGGAGGGCTCGAGCGTGCTGGCGGGGCCGAGCACGTCGGAAGAGCAGGTGCACGCCGTGCCGCGGAGTTCCGACTTGCTCGCGCGGGTGCTCGGCCTCGGAGCGCCGCTTGTCGGCTGTGGAGCGTTTCTCGCGTCCGCGTTGGCGTGTGGCGGCTACTTCTGGTGGTCCACGCGTACGATCCAGGTCTACGGAACCGTGTCGGCAACGCATTGGACCCACCGCAGCGAACGTCAGTCCTTCGCGACGAGCATCGCCGAAGGCTGGCAATCCGCCATTCCCTCCGGGCCGTCCATCCTCGCCGTCAACGGCACCGGCGAGTACGCAGGCGCGGAGAACATTCGCGACTGCGGCGACCGCCATCACCACGATGAAAAGGTTGCGTGCGGCACCGAACGCGTGTGCCACAACGAAACCCGGACCGTGAGCGACGGCGAGACGTGCAGCGAGAGCTGCACCACCTCCGACAACGGAAACGGCTCGTTCACCGAGAATTGTAGTCAGAGCTGCACCCCCAGCTCACGCAGCGAGAGCTACGAGGTCTGCGGCGATCAGACGAAATACTGCACGCGGCCGATCATGGCGACGTGGTGCACGTGGGATTCTCGGGCGTGGGAAGCGGTAGACGCGGCGGAATTGAAAGGGGAGAACGCGATCGGGGGAACCGCGCTTCCCTGGCCTGCGTTGACGGCGGGTGACAACGAACGCGTCGTACACATCGGCCGCTACGAGGCTGATATTGCCTGGGTGGATGGGGATGGAAAGTCGCATTCGCATACGACGGCGCTAGCGGGTGAGAAGGACTTTGCAGAATGGACCGCTCGCCAGACCGCGCGGTTGACGGTCAATCGCTCCCACGTGGTGGAGGGCGCGGTGATCTGGTTGGGGAAATAGTTGGACCGCACGCCCGCTTCCCCCTTTCCCGGGCTGGACCTGCTCGCGGCGATCGAGGCCGCTCGCCGGGGAGAGGGGCACTTGTTCACCGCCGGCGAGGGCGTCGTCCTCGACACAATTGCGGCGTTGGCGGCGAACGCGTTGGAGTTGTACGCGCGGCTGACGTTGCGTCAGGGCCCAGTCTTTCGGGTCAGCGCCCTTCGCTACGCCATGGACGTGCCGGAAGCGGTCGCCGCGCTGGTTCGTGCCAATCTTGTTCACACAACAATTCCGGGCGATCGATGTCTCGGTGCCTTCGACGTCATCGCCCTTCGCGCGGCCTGCAAACGCCTCAATCTCACGACGTCTGGATCGCGATCCGCTCTGGAGGACCGACTCCGAGGCGCTGCCTGGGTGACCGAGATCGTCGTCATGCCTGCGCACGCGGCGCTGCTGGGTCGAGTGGAAGAGCTGGCGGGCATGGAGCGCTCGCTGCTGGTCCTGGAGCGACTGGGTGCCCTCAAATGGGCTTCATACGCCACGACCAGTGGCAGCGGCCTGTATCCGGACCGGCGCGCCATGCGCCTTCAGGAGCGGGCGCGGCGGGGGGAGTGGGAGAACGGCGAGGCGCTCACCGTGGCGCAGCGTGGCCCCTCGCCGTGGGGCAAGTCCCCGTTCCGTCACGCGGTTGCGGCCGTACTCGCGGACGGCGCGACGGCCGATACACTCGCGACGATCCCCGGGCAGCGGTCGCGCCTCGCGCTGCAGTTGGCCGCCGAGGGGCGTGTCGCGGAGGCCGTTACCGTCTGCCGCGCGTCGGATGCGGCTGCGGTTGAGCGTGTCGCGTTGGACCGCACCGGCCGCCGCTTGGCTCGCGCCGCCCGCCTGCCGTTTCCGCCGGGCCCCCCGCTGATGGAGGCCCCGGTGCGCCGGCTGGTGCTGGAGCGTGCTGCGGCTGTTGCGGGTCCGCGCCCGTTGTGGCGCACGCCGGACGGGCCCGCCCCCGTGGAAGATGCGGTGGTTGCACACCTTGCCGCGGTCGGGCGCACGGCAATCCATGCCGAAAACTGGTTCTGGACATCGTGTTTCGCGCTGGCATTTCGTGAGTTGTACTGGCTCCCGCTGCCGGGCCGGCTCCCCACGAATCGTCGCTCCGGCCCGATGGATATCGGTACAGCAGCCTTTTACACGGCGCGGCGCGAGGCTGTTGATGCCGTTTTGGAGGACGTTTTTGCCAATGGAATACGGGTCGGCGGTTGGGACGGCGAAATTCTTTTTGGACTTTCTCATGCGGAAATGACAATTTCCATGGCCGCGCGCATCCCGCCAAAACTCGCGGCGTTCATCCTTGGCAGACTCTCACGTGAGGGGTGGGCCGCTGCGCGAGGCTTGCCCGACCTTTTGGTCCTCGACGGCCCGCCGGTCCGCGTGCCCGGCGCGATCCCCGCGCAACTCGATGACAGCGTAATTCTCGCGGAAATCAAGGGCCCCGGTGACAACCTTCGGGACGATCAGCGGGTGTGGCACGACGGATTTGTCACTAGTGGAAATCGTGTGGAGTTATGGTCAGTTAGAGATTGTTTATGAATGTTATTCATCTAATGTAGTTTCAAGGTGGCCTCAGTCGGAACAAAATGGGATTGACACGTCAAGCGGCTCTGCTATGCTTCTCCTGCGGGGCACCTGAGCCCACCGGAAACAGGGTCCGCACAAACAGGCCAAACTGTGAGGAAATCATGCCGATCGCAACCACACGCAGCCGTGAAAGGGTCGCCCGAAACTTCATCAAGACCTATGGGCGCGCGCGTTTCCGTCGCCTGCTGGAGGCCCTCGCCAATGCCGAAAGTGGTCAGGCGGTTGCCGACGAATTCGGGGTCAGCCGCGAGCGTGTTCGTCAGTGGAAAAACACGTTCGGCACGGTGATCACCGTCTACCAGGTGCATCCCGAGGTCGAGCGTCTCCTGCGCGAACGCAAGGCCGGCGCCGTCGCCGCGGGTTAGATCGGGCTCCCTACGGAGCCTTCATGTCCCATCCACGTCGCGTGTTTCTGATCGGCGGTGCTCACACGCCCTTCATCGGGAAGGGGCATCCGGATTTCATCTGGAAGAACCATCCGGAGTTCGGAAGGCGCGAGAATCCGACGATTGAGGAGCATCTGCGCAAGGCCGTGGAGGATGCGTTCGCATCGACGGGCGTGAACCCCGAGCGGGTGGAACGTGGCTTCGTCGGTAATTTCGTTGGCGAGCTGTTCTGTCAGCAGGGCCACCTCGGCGCAGCGCTGGCCGGAAGCCATCCAGCCCTGGCCGGCAAGCCGATGACGCGGACGGAGGGCGCGTGTGCGTCGGGCGGCTTGGCCCTGCTCTGTGCCGTGGATGCGATTCGGGCGGGCGCGGAGACATGTCTGGTCACCGGCGTCGAGGTGCAGAACACGGAGAGCGCGCGGGTTGGCGCCGACTACCTTGCCCGTGCGTCGCACTATCGCCGTCAGCGCGGCATCGATGAGTTCACGTTTCCTGCGCTGTTTGGGCGTCGGACGAAGGCCTATCGTGAGGCGTTCGGCGTTTCGGAGGAGGCCATCGGCAGAGTCGCCGTGAAGGCCTATGCCAACGCCAACAAGAATCCGCTCGCGCACATGCAGGCGCGGAAGATGGATCTCGACACCGCGTCCGCTTCTAGTGAAAAGAACCCGTGCTTCCTTCAGAATGCGGAGTACGCCCCCTACATCAAGATGAGCGATTGCAGTCAGGTCAGTGACGGCGCCAGTGCCGCCATCGTCGTGGGAGAAGAAGGACTGAAGGCGGCCGGCAAAACATTCGCCGATGCCATTGAATTGCGCGGGGTGGGGCACTCGACGTCGTCATTGTACGAGGATGGCGACCTGACGGCGCTGCACACGACGCGAAACGCGGGCCGCAAGGCCTATGCAGAAGCCGGATTCGGACCCGACGAGGTGCAGATCGCGGAGGTCCACGACTGCTTCACCGTCACCGAGTTGATGATGTACGAGGCGCTCGGATTCTGTCCACCGGGGAAGGGCGGGGACCTGGTGCGCAGCGGTCAAACCGGCATCGGGGGTGCCATTCCCGTGAATACCGGCGGCGGGCTCATCGGGTTCGGCCACCCCGTCGGAGCAACGGGTGTGAAGCAGGTCATCGAGATCTGGAAGCAAATGAAGGGCAAGGCCGGTGACTACCAACTGCCCCGCCTTCCGCGCCACGGCATCGCTGCCAACATGGGCGGTGACGATCGCACCGTCGTCGTGACGGCATGGCGAAACGCGGAGTAGCGATAGCGTTTTTTGCGATGGCGGGTGTCCTGGCGCTCGTTGCTGTGGTCGCGTGGCCGAGGCCAGCGGTAAAGCACGCGGGTCGGATCGTGTCGGGGGCGGCGATCCAGGCGGAAAAGCAGCGGCGGAAGGTCGAAGCGTCCCGCGCCGCCTCGTCGGGTTCGGTCGATACGCCCGCCGCCGCCGCGCCACTCCCCGTCGAGAATGCCGAGGATCCGCTTGCGGACATGGTCGTTGTCGACGCGCCCGAGGACCCATCGGTCGCCGCGAACTTCCGGGTTCACGCCGAACTCGTCGCCCCCTACTGGAAACGGCTCTGTCAGCGGGAAGACGCCGCGCTGGAAGCCAAGTGTGACGCCATGATTTCGGTGATGATTGCGCATGACGCTCCTCCCGTCCATACCGCGCGTCTCGAACTCGCCGTCGTGCAGCGGTTTCGGGAACGCTCGCCCGATCCCACCACGCAAGGGCTTCTCGACTACATCGACAACAGCGCGTCCACGGTGATTCAGCATGGCGACCCGCGCGCCGTTCCCCCGCCGGGCAGCGGTCCGAAGTAGGCTCGTGGCCGCGTGTTAGCATGGCGTGCCATGAACCGAATGCTCCGCGCCCTCGTCGTCACCTGTGGATTCGCTCTCTCCGCCTCGGCGCTCGCAGCGGACGAACCGCCGGAAGGCCGTCGTATTGCGATGGTGATCGGCGTATCCAGCTACGAAAAGCTGCCGCCGGACGTTTCGCTCGACAGTCCGCGGTCGGAGGCCGCCCGGGTTGCTGCTGCGCTCGAACAGGGCGCCGGCTTCGATCAGGTGCGCCTGCTCACGGACGCCAGCGCGACAACGGCCAACTTGCAGTCCGTCCTTCAGGAGCAGGTCAGCAAGGAGGTCCAGTGGCGGGATTTGTTCCTGCTGTATTTCGTCGGCCACGGCGTCGGTGGTGACTTCGGCGATCCCCGGCTCCTGCTGTACGACAGCGATCCCGAGAACATCGAGGCGACCTCGCTCACCGTCCACGACTTGGCTGCCATGCTGCAAAAGTGGGTCCCGGCCAGCCGGTATGTCGTCGTGACGGATGCCGCGCACGAGGGGCAGATCAATGGATTGGCGCTGCTCGGACCGACGGGAAATGATTGGCCGGTCATCGGAAATCAGTCGTTCATCATTTCGAGCGCGGCGCCCCGACAGGTTGCCCAGCCCGGCGTGTTCTCGAAGGCCTTCGTCGAGGCCCTCTCCGGTCAGGCCGACTCCAACGGGGATGGTGTGGTGAGTGGGTCCGAACTGAACGGTTTCCTCGTTTTGGCGGTGCCGAACGCCACATCCGGCAAGCAATTGCCGACGGTCCAGAGCAAGTACAATCCGAGCATCGAGATCACGAGGGCGCGTAAAAACGCCGCTGGAGAAACGGTCACGGCGGCGGCGCCGAGCCTGCCGACGCATCGGGTGGACCGGGTGAAGTTCAACCTACCGAACGGAACGGCACCGCGGATTCAGTGCCGCGACGCGGAGCCGCGGGCGTGTGACGGCGGCTGCTACATGTTCGACTTGATGGCGGGCCCCTGCCGTGTTTCCGTGAACGTGGATGGGCGGGATCTTATTGGCAACGTCGAGGTGTTGTACCGCGGCGCGTACTCGTGCGTTGCGGCGGGTGACGTGCTTTCGTGCAGTGCGCCGCCGGCGCCGTAGCCACCCGGCGAAGGGCAGGGGGCGGGCCGGCGCGGCTCCCGCGGCGAGTTGAAAACTGGATTCTGCGGCGGGTCGTGCCGTGCTGGTGCCGGCCCCGGTCTTCAAAACCGGTCGGGGTGAGTCGGAAGACTTCGCCCGGTCAGTTCGATTCTGATGACCCGCCGCCATCTTGATGCCCCCCTTTTGGACCCC
>CAMAWH010000099.1 GCA_945861635.1 Klebsiella pneumoniae
GTCATCGGGACCGGCGCCTGCGCCGGCCCGATGACCCGACAGGACCCGCTCAAGCACCCCAGCCGCCGCCCCCCGGGTCAGGTCTAGTGGGGATGGCCGCCCGGCCCATGCGGGTGCCCGTGATGCAACTCCGCCGCCGTGGCCTCCCGGATGCCGCGCACGGTCACCTGAAAGTGTAGCGTCTGCCCGGCCAGCGGGTGGTTTCCGTCCATCACGACGGCGTCGTCATGCACTTCCACGATCCAAAGCGGAAATGTCTCCCCGTCGGGGCCCTGCGCGCCCAACTGCATGCCCACCTTTGGCTCCAGATCGGGGGGCAGTTGCTCGCGACCGATGCGCGCGATCCGGCCGGGGTCGTGCGTGCCGTACCCCTCTTCCGGCGCGACATCGACCTTCATGGCAGCGCCGACCTCAGCGCCGTCGAGCGCGGCCTCCAGCCCGGGAACGATATTGCCGTGCCCATGCAGATATTGCAGCGGCGGACGACCATCACTGGTGTCGAGGATGGCCCCCGCGTCGTCGGTGAGGGTGTAGTCGATGGCAACGATGTGACCGTGGGCGATTGGCATGCGCGGCTCCAAAAAACGCGCGCGCGGCCTATCACGCCTCCGCTTCAAGGCCCGCCAGAACGCGAATTTGGCGCCGGTACACGGCGCTCGGTCCCGCAAGCGCCGGTGCGAAACGCTTGATGACGGCGTGGTTTGCACCGGCCCACAGTCGCAACCGTTCCTTCACGTCCCATGCGCGCACAGGTTGGCGCCAGCGGACGACCCGCGACTGCACCCCGTCCCAGAAGTTGCGCCGTGCCGCGAGCGAAAGCAACGCGCCGCGGCGAACCTGCGCCCCCTCCTCCGGAGTCCGCACCAGCATGTGGAGCGCCTCCTCCAGCCATCGACCGTGGTCGACGTCCTGCACCGTATGCAGCGTGAAGTACTGGATCTCGGCTTCCGTGTAGCCCGCGCGTCGTAAGCCATCGATGATCGGGACGAACATGCGCGGGATGGACCATTCATGGCCCGGGCCCAGCGCGCCCAACCCGACGAGAAACGGCTCCTGCGTCACGATGCGGATATGCTCGCGGATGAAGGCGATCACGCGCGGATCGAGCGGCTCGCGATCCTCCTCTCCATCGGCGACACCCGACGCGGTCAGGAACTTTCGATAAAGCTGTGCGTGGTCCTCGCCATCGGAACCCTCTCCATATTCGTCAACAAGTACCTTGGCGATCCAGGACTTCGAGTTCGAGTCCGGACCGTGGATCAACAGGTGCTCCATGTACCGTGTGAACGTGCCGACGAGCGGGTAGTGCTGCAGGCCGAACACCCGGTAGTCTTCGCGCGTGAACGGCGTGGTGCCTACCCGTGCGAGGAATACGTGGTTCACGGCCGGGTGTGTCTCCACCTCTCTGCGCAGGTCCTTCAGGAAATCACGCGCTTGCACGTTCGCCTCCTGCAACGATGGCGCCGTGCGGGTCACGGACGATGCCGGCCTCATCACGAAGATAGGATCGGTAGTCGAATTGGATGCGTTGGTAGCGCACGCGCTTGACGATGGTGGACGGGATGTTTGGAAGGCAGCGTGCGTAGAAATCCCACCGCTTCATCACGGTTTTCCAGTCGAACCACGCCTTCATGCTGCTGCGGCCTACCCGCTTCCAACCCACATACTGTTTGTAGAATTCTTCCCGCGGGAGCGTCGTCCGGGTGACGGCGTGCAGCAGGTCAAAAAGGCGGAAATCCGTCGTGAGCAATTCCTGCTGGTATTTCTTCCACATCTCGGTGCCGGGCAGCGGGGTGAGGATCGTGACGAGCGGAATCGCGACGCCCAACTGCTCGATGTAGTCGTACAGGCCGGCGAAGTCCGGCTCCGTGAAATCGGGGCGCACCATGAAGATGCCCGTCGAGACGACGCCGTTTTCCTTCAGGATCTTGGCAGCCTTTTGATTGGCGTCGAGCGTCGAGCGTTTGCGGAGGCCCTCCAGCGCATTCTCGTTGTTCGTTTCGTAGCCGGACAGCACGCCCATCAGGCCGACCTTCGCGAGCCGGGCGATAAGCTCGGGGTGGTTGGCGATAAAATCGCTTCTCCCCTGCGTCATCCAGTACTTCTTGATCTTCCGCTCTTCCAGAATCGTCGCCAGGCGTTCCAGTCGATCCGCCTTCGTCATGAAGTTGTCGTCGAGCAAAAAGACGAAAGGTTCGTCCAACGCGGCCATGCGATCTGCGATGGCCTCGGCGCTCAGAAACCTCGTTTTGCGGTCGTAGAACTCCCAGATTGCGCAGAAGTTGCAATCGAACGAGCACCCACGACTCGTGAAGATGCTCGCCATCGGCTGGGCCGCGAGAAAGAAATACTTGCTCCGGTATCGATCGATCAGGTGCCGCGCGGGAGCAGGCAGCAGATCGAGGTTTGGCGCGTTCTTTGCCTTGCCATTTTTGGCCCGCGTTCCATCGGAGCGGCGAACGTCCGTGCCCTGCAAATCGGCGAGCGTGTCGACGTCACGATGTGCGGCCCACCGGTCGAGCAGCTCGCGGAAGACCAACTCACCCTCACCTTGCACGATGACGTCGACGTAGGGGAGGTAGTAGGCGTCGGGATTGAGGGTGCAGTGGTGGCCACCGATGAGCGTCAAGGCCTCGGGGACGATCTGCTTGGCCAGGCGGAGCACCGCCTGGGCCTGATACGCATCCGTCGTCATGGCTGTGGTGCCGACAACGTCAGGTTTGAAGCGCGCAAGCGTCTCCGGGAGAGCCTGTGGCTCCTCGATGCGCATGTCCAGGATCTCGACCTCGTGGTCCACCGCCATGGCGGCGATGCTCGTGAGTGCCACCGGTTCCGACATCCACACGGTGTTTTCGAGGCCGAGGCGACGGTCCTCGAACGGAGCCGGCTGGACGAGGAGGATGCGCATGGCGGCGGGTCCGGGAGGGGGAGCGCGAGGCTAACGCGCGTTCCGGCAGACGGCAAAACGAGGCGCTTCGGTGTTGCATCGAGCTACAAGTCAGGAACAACCTCAGTCCACAGCTCCAGATCGCCGACTGCGGTTGCCTGAACGGCCGGCGTCGTGTGATACAGCCGGGCCAATATAACGCGAGCCGCGATCGGTCCGGTTGCGTCCTTGGCCAACGGAAGTCGAATCACGCGCGCCTCTCCTGGGAGCAGGGTGGTATCGCGCTCCTCTGCGTAGGCGGGCGTGCGGATGACGCGTTCCAGAAGGGTCGACGCGATGACGCTTCCGTTGAAAACCAACTCTACACGCAACGCGCGCATGGGGTCCGCCGTCGGAAGGTTGTGCCCGGTAAGGTTCGTGAGCGTCAATGAAACACCCGCCGCTGTTCTGACAACCTGAGAAACTGCCAGCGACGTACGCGCAAAATCGGCATCCCACGCGCCCGGGAAGGTGTGACGGCGGCCCTTCCGCACACTCCCCATGTATACCAGCTCGCGCTCAACGGCCGGCATGTGACAGTCGGTGCAGGTTTCCGTTCGACCCGTGGCCTTCTGCCACCGCTCCCACTCGCCATGAGTATCGGCAATAGGGCGTCGAACGGAGGTCAATGGCGGAGCGTCGGCTTGGTGGCAGGACACACACCGGTCCGCGGAAGCAAATTCGGGATCGACGCGAATCGGGTGAGGCGCGTCCTTGATGTCGAGCGGCCCGACGATGGCGCCATCCTTGACGTGGCACGAGACACACGTCACACCCTCGGCCTGCAAGCTCGCATCAAAGCTCGGGTTTGGCACCTCCGCCGCACGGATTGGCTTCAGGGAAGCGAGGCCCGTCGCCAGGGTGGCACGTTGGTCCACCAGCGGCGTGTGACAATACAGGCACAGGTAGAGTTGGCCCGATTCCTGCCAATCGGCCTGAAACACCGGGTCGCTCCACGCCATCGCCATGTGCGAGCCGCGCCACTCCTCCGCGATCTCGAGGTGGCAGCCCGCACACGCCGCCGCCGAAAGCGAACCCACCCCCGAAACCGGTGCCATGGGGGCGAAAATCGGCTGCTGCAGTCGGTCGAAAAGGTATTCCCGAACGCATCCGGTGAGCGAAAGCAGCGCGAAGAGCGAGGGCCCAGCCATGGCGACGCTCTATCCGTGGGTGGGATAGAATGGGGCCAATGACCCTGATCGATGGCGTTCGCGTGAAGTCGCTCCGGGTAATTCCCGATGAACGCGGCCGATTGTTCGAGATCCTCCGGCGGGATGAGCCGGACCTCTACACCGGATTCGGCCAAGCCTACGTGACGACGACGATGCCTGGCGTCGTGAAAGCGTGGCACTACCACGAACGGCAAGAGGACTTCTTTACCTGCGTTCGCGGCATGATTCGACTCGCCATTTACGACGACCGCCTGGGCTCGCCCACGCGTGGAACGGTCAACGAGTTTTTCATGGGGGATCACGACATGAAGCTGGTCGTCGTGCCTCGCCGGACGTGGCATGGCTGGAAATGCATTTCCGAGCATGAGGCCATGATCCTGAATCTGGTCTCTGAGCCCTACGACGCAGCCAGTCCCGATGAGATCCGGCGGCCGCCGCACGACAACGGCATGTTTGTCTTCGATTGGGCTCGGCGAGACGGGTGAGCGTGGTTGTCTCGGTAGCGGAAGGTGTCCGTTCGGTTTCGCCTGACGAGTGGGACGCGTTGGTGGGGGACAATAATCCGTTCATCGAACATGCCTTTCTGGCCACGCTGGAGGAATCCGGTGCGGTCGGGCCGGGCACGGGATGGTTGTCGCGCCCGGTCCTTGCGCGACGGGGGGAAACACTGGTGGGCGCAGCCCCCGCCTATCTACGCGGAAATAGCTATGGCGAATACATCTTCGATTGGGCGTGGGCGCAGGGCGCGCGCCGTGCCGGGATTCCGTACTATCCGAAGGTCACCGTGGCGGTGCCGTTTACCCCCGCGACCGGTGATCGTCTCCTCGGCAATTCCGATGTGCATCCTACACTTGTCGGCGGTGTGATCGCGCTCGCCCAGGAGAGCGGTTCGTCCTCCGCGCATTTCCTGTTTGTGCCAGAGGAGCAAGCGCACACGCTCGCGGGCCTCGGCCTCACACCGCGCCAGACGTATCAGTTCCATTGGACCAACCGCGGGTGGGCGTCATTCGAGGACTATCTTGGTGCAATGACGTACAAGCGGAGGAAGGAAGTGCGTCGGGAGAGGCGGCTGGCGCGCCAGGATGGCATCGAGATTCGGGTGGTAAACGGCGAGATGTTGACGGCCATCGAATGGCGAGCCCTCCACGAGTTCTATCGCTCCACCATCGCAAAAATGGGTGCGCACCCGTACCTCGTCGATCGCTTCTGGGAGTTGGCCCCCGCGCGCTTGGCACATCGTGTCGTCGCCGTGCTCGCGACGCGGCATGGCGAATACATCGCGGGTGCTTTCAACCTGTGGAAAGGTGCGCACCTGTATGGGCGGTACTGGGGGTGTCTGGAGGAGCACCGGGCTCTGCATTTTGAGGTCTGCTACTACGCGCTTATCGAATGGTGCCTCGACAACGGAATTACGCGATTCGAGGCGGGCGCCCAGGGAGAGCACAAGCTTTCACGCGGATTTCTCCCCAGCGTCACCCATTCGGCGCACCTGGCGTTCCACTCCGGATTGAACGCGGCGATCACGCGGTATTGTCACGAGGAAGGCGCTTCGACGATCTCGGCGGTCGAAGCGCTCGCCGTGGACTCGCCGTTCCGGTGTTGAGGATGGGGGCGTTGAGGATGGTGGCGTTGAGGATACGCTGCGGCGATGGTATGTCCCCGTTGCGGATTCTCTCAGCCGTCGCGAGAAGTGTGCGGGCGCTGCGGGATGGTTTTCGCCAAGTTTCATGACGGTTCCAGCGGGAAGCCCATGCGCGGCGGGCCCGGCGGCGTGTCGCGGAAGGCGGTTGCGGGGGTCGCCGCCGCCGTGCTGCTCGTCGTGGGTGGACTCTGGTGGCTGAATCACCCTGCCGCGCCGGTCGAGGTCGCGACGCCCGTTGCCGCCCCTCCTCCGTTGCGGGAGCTGGAATTGCGCGCCTCTGATCTGGGTTGTCCGCGGGGACTGGCTCCCTCGGCCACGGTTACGGAGGCCGCACGGAAGGATGAAGCGGCGGCGGGCTGGCTCGTAGGTGCTTCGGGCTACGCCGCCGCCATGTCACCGGCGTCGGGAAAGTCGGGGGTGCTCGTCTATTTTACCGTGCCGTGGTGCACGTACAACAAGGGCGCGGACGGGCAGTTGTTCAAGGACCCGGACGTAGTTGCGCGGTTCAAAACCCTCTCCCTGGTGCGGGTAGAACCGGAGTCGGGCGCAGAAGAAACGGCGTTGGCCGATAGGTTTGGTGTGAAGGTGTACCCATCGCTGTACGCGATGCGCCCCGATGGCACGTCCAAGCGCATCGCGATCTTCCGGGATTTGGACGACAAGATCGTGGTTCTGCGCGCGCCGGAGTTTCTCGGGGCGTTGGAGGCGGCGATCAAGTAGCGGTGGGTGGCCGCGCGGCGAGCTATCCTGCCGCGGTGATTCTCTCGCTCGCACTCGCCTGCTCGGAGTACCGAATCGCCGGAGAGCCGGAGCCGCCGACGCCGGACATTCGCGTCACGGTGGCTCCCATGGATGCCAAGGTGTGCGCCGACACGCCGGTTGCCATCGATGTTGCGAATGTAGGAACGGCAACGTTGTCGGTGTCCGAGTTCAGCACGGACAACGCGCTGTGGACGCTGGCCGACGCGACCCCGTTCGACGTTGCCCCGGGCGGCCACGCAACGCTGGCGGTGATTGGCAGCGGCGGTGCGTCCACCCTCCGCCTCGCCAGCAACGACCCGGACACGCCGGTGTCCGCGGTTCTGATCGAAAGCGTTGGAAACGTGCCGCCGACGGCGCTGGTGCTCTCCCCCTACGACGAACAAACACTCCCTTCCGAAGGTGATGTCACCCTCACGGCGATCGTTGGCGATGACGACGATTCCCTGGGTGCGCTCTCGCTGGAATGGGTGTCCTCGCTGTCCGGGTCCATCGCCCATGCGATTCCGGACGGGGAGGGTTTTGTCCGCACGCTCTGGCCGGCAGCGGATCGAGGCGCGGGGCCGCAAACAGTCTCGCTGTTGGTGGCCGACGCTTGCGACGTTCCGGTCGAAGACTACGCATGGTTCTGTCAGGACGGGCCGTTCGTGATCTACCCGATACTCGATGAAGGATGGCGTTTCGATGGGCCGGCCTCGCTCGCCGACGACATCCTGACCCTTACGGATGGCACGCTTGACGTGGCGGGCTCCGTGTTCGATTTGGGCTCCATTTTTGATGGGGACGACGCGGAGATCGCGTTCGAGTTCCAGATCGAGGGCACGGGTGGAGAGGGGCTCTCCGTCACCCTGCTCGATGCCGGCCGGCGGGAGGGGTACGTCGGGGGAGACGGCTGCGGGCTGGGTTTCGGGGGTGGCGCGGCCTGTACGTCGGGTCCGGCCTTGCCGGGATGGTCTCTGGCGATTGACACGCACACCGACGACATCGATTGCGACGCGGGCACGCATGTCGCGTTCACGTTCGACGGAAACGTTTCAAGCCCGGCCGCGTGCGCCGCGATTCCCGCCGTGGAGGATGGCGCGTGGCACACGCTGCACATTCGGCTGGTGGACGCCCATCTTGCGGTCGAACTCGACGGCGCCCCTGTTCTCGATACGCCGCTCGTGGGCATCACGAGTTTTCAGGGCGTGGTCGGCTTTACGGCAAGCACCGCGGACACGGTCGTTTCGCATCGCATCCGAAACGTCGCCGTCACCGCCGTATTCCCCCGTGATGTCGAACCGGCCCGGAAGCGGCGTTTGGCCGGAGTCGATGCCGGAATCGCCGCCGGAGTCGGCGGCAGAGTCGGTGGCGGAGTCGCTGCCGGAGTCGGCGGCGGAGTCGCTGCCGGAGTCGGTCGCGGAGTCGGTGGCCGACGACCCTTTCGGTTGTTGCGGCGTGGTGCACGCCAGACCGGCGAGGAGCAGCGAAACGGGCATGGCCTAGGAGCGTGTCGGGCGCAGATCGTCGCCCGGAATCGTGGTCGTGGTCGTGGTCGTGGTGGTGATCGTCATCGTCATCGTGGTGCGCGGATCGTAGCGCGTGGCTGGCCTCCTTGGCGTGCCGGGTCTGCGCGCGCCCCCATCGCAGGGTCCTCCAGACCGGGCGGTGGCGCGCTTGCCCCGACCCGCCAAGGAGGCCACATGTCCGATTCTTCCGTCGTCTTTCCCCACCACCGGCTCGATGCCTACAACGTTGCTCTGGAACTGGCCGTCGCCGTTCGGGCGCTCGTCGAACGAATGCCGCGTGGGCATGGATCGCTCACTGACCAAATGTCGCGCGCGTCCATCTCGACGGTCACCAACATCGCGGAAGGCGCCAACCGGCTTGGAACGGGGGAGAAACGTCAGAAGTTCTCCATCGCACGCGGTGAAGTTGGGGAATGCGCGGCGTGCATCGAACTCGCCGCCCGGCTGGGCCTGGTCCCCGGACCCGATGCCGCTGCGGCGCTGGTCCTCGCGGGACGCGTCGCCGCCATGCTCACACGCCTGATTCAGCGATTTGGCGGGTAGCCCAGTTGATCGCGCCCGAACGCCGCGACGGACAAGCACTTAGGCGCTCCACCGGCTCCGATCCACGCGTCACGATCACGATCACGATGACGACCACGACCACGCACACGGCCGCCCGAACGCCCAACGGCAGCGCCGCCATGGCAACCTACGCGACGGACTCGGGGAGGGGCGGAGCGCAGTCGCGCTAAGCGCGGCACGCTCCTATTGTGGCGGATGTTTGGGTAGCGTGCCTCTGCACGAGCGCGAGGCCTCGTCGAGAGGCGGCAGCCCGCAGTGATAGACACTGGCATGTCGCCGCGCGTCCTGCTGGTGCTGTTCACCGCGGTCGCGGCGGTTTCCGGCGCGGGAACGCTCGTTCGCCTTGCCCCGGACGTTCACCCGCTCGTCATCGCGTTCTGGCGGACGTCCATCGTGGCAGTGATGCTGAGCCCTTGGCTGCGCCGGATGGAGCGTCGGGACGCGATGCTGATTGCTATCGCCGGACTCTGCCTCGCAGGGCACTTCTGGGCGTGGTTCTCCTCGCTCGGTCGAACCACGGTGATGCGATCGACCTTGCTCGTGTGCCTGACGCCGATCTGGGCGGGGATGGCGGAGTCGCTCCTTGGCGAGTCGCGCCCCGCGCGGTTCTGGGCCGGCATCGCTGTCGCGATTGCGGGGGTGGTGGGCATGGCTGCCGGCGGCAGCGCCGGCGGCAGCGCCGGCGGGGGCGCCTCTGGCGCCTCTGGCGCCGCGGGCGACGGCCTTGCCCTGCTCGGCGGCCTCCTCGGCGCGGCGTACTTCGTCACCGGGCGCGACGTCCGCCGGCGCATCGGCATCGGCGCCTACGGGGCGGCCGTTTGTGGCGCCACGGCGCTGTGGCTCGTCCCGGCCATCGTCGTAAGCGGCGCACCCGTCGTGGGCTTCGACTCGCACGTGTGGACCGTGCTGATCGCGCTTGCGCTGGGTCCGCAACTTCTCGGCCACATTGGCTTCAACTATGCGGTGGGGTACCTGCCGGCCGCCGTCGTGGCGGCGGTGATCCTGCTTGAACCGGTCGGTGCGACGCTGATCGCCGCTTCGGTGCTGAAGGAAGTGCCCACGTCCAGAGAAATCGCCGGTGGTTGTGCCGTTCTTTTGGGTGTCGCCGTGGCGACGGCGCCTATTCCGCGTCTCCGCCCTCGATGATGTGGATGGCTTCGGCCGCGGCAACACGCACGCCGTCATCCATATCGTCGAGGCGGGCCCGCAAAGCATCCACCGCCGCTACGCTCTTCAGGTCTTCCAGCGACCGGCAGGCTTCGGCCCGGACCACCGGATCGCGATCGTCCAGCGCCTCCAAGAGCGTTGGAACCGCCGCCTTCGTCCCCGAAAAACCGAGCAACTGCACGACTAGAAAGCGGAGAATTGCGTCCTTTTTCGTCTTGCGGTAACACTCCACCAGATCGGGCAACGCGCCCTCCCGGTCGAACAGCACCGCGTCGAACGCAGCATCTGCCGCGTCGGAGTCGGCGTCACGCATCCGAATGAACAGCGCTTCGTATCGGGGTCGCATGCTCGTCCGATCTATCCCATCGCATCCGTCGGTGGGGAGGGATAGCGGGGCGCGTGCTGGTACTTTTGAGCAATGACGACGGCATCGATGCCGCCGGATTGAGTGCGCTGGAGCGGGCGCTCGACGGGCTCGGCGAACTGTGGACCGTCGCCCCGGCTACGGAGCAGTCCGCGCGTTCCCACTCGTTCACCATGAACGAGCCCCTGCGCGTCATTCAGCATGGAGAACGGCGTTTTGCGGTGACGGGCACGCCCGCAGACTCGGTCTACCTTGCGATTCACTCCATCCTGCCGCGGCGTCCTGCGCTGGTTGTCAGCGGCATCAACCGCGGTTCGAACCTGTCGACGGACGTCATCTACTCGGGCACCGTTGCGGCGGCGCGTGAGGGCGTGGCGAACGACATCCCGGCGCTTGCCGTGTCGCTCCATATTCCCGACGGAGAAACGGACCTGCACTGGCCCGCGGCTGAAGTCGCGGCGCGGAAAATGGCGGAGGCCGTCGTCGCCCACGGACTTCCGCCCGGCATACTGCTCAATATCAACGTGCCCAATCTGGCTACGCCGCATGGCATCCGCATCGCGCCGATGGGCAGGCGTCGGTACGCGCCGCTGGTACACGAACAGCGTGACCCGCGCGGACGCAGTTTTTTCTGGATCGGCGGCCCGCACGAGCGCTTCGATGGCGACGATGACAGTGACGGGCCCCTGTGTGAGGCTGGCTTCGTCGTCGTCACGCCATTGCAGTTGGATCTGACGGCAACCAGCACAATGGCAACGCTTCGGACATGGGAGATCGAACACTGATGCTGCACGAAATGATGAAGACGTGGTTTGAGCTGGCGCGTGACGGCGGGTATGTCGGCGTGTTTGGGATGATGGCGCTCGAGAGCACGATCGTGCCGATTCCGTCCGAAGTGATCATGCCGCCGGCCGGATATTGGGCGGCGCAGGGAGAGCTTTCGATGCCGGGCGTCGTGCTCGCCGGCGGCCTCGGCTCCACGTTCGGCTCCACGCTGTGCTACTTGTTGACGGCCAGCGTGGGGCGTGCGTTTGTTGCGCGTTGGGGGCGCTATTTTCTTCTGCCCATGGAGCGGTTGGAACTTGCGGAGCGCTGGCTGGCGGAGTTCGCCCTCGGCGGCGTCTTTCTCGCGCGCCTCTTGCCCGTCGTCCGCCACCTGATCGGCTTCCCCGCGGGATTGATCCGCGTTCCCCTTGGAAAGTTCATGGGCGTCACGTTCGTCGGTTCCACCCTTTGGTGCGGCATCCTGGCGTGGTTTGGCGCCGCAACCATCGGGAAGCGGCCGGACTTGCTGGACGATCCGGCCGTGCTCGCGGAGGTGATCAAGCACGATCTGATATGGTTCGTCCTGCTCGTTGCCGGGGTCGGCGCGGGCTGGTTTTTCGTGAAGTGGTTTGGCCGTCGGAGGCTCCGCAATGCCTGATCCCGTGTCCGGTCTCGAAACGCGTCTCAAGTCCACCATCCGGGATGTTCCTGACTTTCCGAAGCCGGGCATCCTGTTCAAGGACATCACGCCGGTGCTGGCCGACGCCATGCTGATGCGTGACGTCATCGGTCGCCTCGTCGAAACGTGGCGGGAGGATGGCGTGGAGGCCGTCGTCGGCATGGAATCGCGCGGGTTCATCTTCGGCGCGCCGCTCGCACTTTCCCTGGGCGTTCCGTTTGTGCCCGCGCGGAAGCCGGGAAAACTGCCGTACCATCGGGTCAGCGAGACGTATGATCTCGAGTACGGCACGGCGACGCTCGACATGCACGTCGACGCCGTGAAACCGGGTCAGCGCGTGCTTATTGTCGACGACCTCATTGCGACTGGCGGCACCGCCCTTGCCACCGCGAAGCTCGTCGAGCGCCTCGGCGGCGTCGTTGCCGGGTTCGCGTTCATCATCGAGCTGTCGTTTCTGAACGGAGCGGTCGTTCTCGCGCCGCGCACGGTTCGTTCGATCCTTACGTACTGACACCCGTAGGCAGGCCCAGCGTCGTAAGGGCGGCGTCGATTGACGCGTCGAGCGCATCGACCTCACCGTCGTTGCGGATGATCGCGTCGGCAACGCGCTCCTTCTCGGCCAGCGGGAGTTGCGTCGTGAGCCAACGCTCGACCGTTGCGTTGTCCCATCCTTCTCGCGTCGCGAGGCGCTGTCGTTGAACGGATGGACTGCAGCTTACGACGAGGAGCTTGTCGTACCGGCGATAACTGCCAGTTTCGACCATCAGCGCCGCCTCGATGAAGGCAGCAGGGGGAGGGGAACCGGGCCGGGTCATCACGGCAATGCTGCGGGGCAGACCGGCCCAGGGGAGCGAATCATCGCCTTGTTGTACCGCAATCCACTCCTCCATCGCCGCCCAGATGTGGGGGTGGGTGATGGACTCCAACGTGCTGCGGGCGGCGCGATCGGCGACGACGATAGCACCGAGTGCCTTCCGGTCCAGCGTGCCGTCCATGACGACGTCCGGCCAGAGCGCGGCGATTTGAGCCAGCGCGGCGCTTCCGGGGGCCACGACGACACGCGCGATGTCGTCGAGGTCGAGCACCGGATACCCGCGACGCCGGAGGATTGCGGCGACCGTGCTTTTTCCACAGGCGATGCCGCCGGTCAAACCGACGCTGATCACGGGGCGGGTGCGGGGGGCGTTGGCGGCGCGGGCGGCGGCGGCGGTGCCGGCGGGGGCGGGGGCGTTG
>CAMAWH010000100.1 GCA_945861635.1 Klebsiella pneumoniae
AGGCAACCTCGCCCAACCTCACCCGCGCGTCCCCGCGTCCCGAAGACACCGTGCGTACCTCGCCCGGGAGGCGGTGGCCGCCGTGTCACCATGATCCGTTCGGCCCGCCCTTGGGTTCATGGGGACAATGGACCCATGTACTCGACACGCCCGAGGTCCGCTCGCCACGAAAGCGAGCGTGAACCGGTCAAATCGCGTCCTCGGGGTCGGGCTCCCGGTCGGGCACCCGGCTCAGCGCGGCCTCGAACTTCACGCGGTCACGCCGACGCGCTCCCAACCCGCCAAAATTACAGAGGCGCCCCCCCCGGCCCACCGCCGCCACCCGGCCCGCCGCCACCACCCGGCCCACCGCCGCCACCCGGCCCGCCTCCAGAACCCCCCGGCGCACCGCCCCCGCCCATCCCGGGCGGGGGCGTAATCGCCCCCGTCGAGAGGCCCGCCTCGGGCGTCGCCGGGGTCAGCGCCGCATCCAAACTCCCCCCCAACAAGAACTTCCGGCGGCGCGCAGCAGGAAGTTGCCGCAGGAAGTCCGAGAAATCGCCCACCGCCTGCGCGCGGTACGCCGCCCACGCATCGATGACCCCCGTCGTGAGCGACCGATACCGATTCGGCCAGCCTTCCTTCCCGATTTCCAGCTTGCCAAGCTGCTCCATTGCCGGGGCAACCTTGCCCTGATAGGTCAGGAAGCCCTGGTGCACCACGAGCTTGCGACGGATCACGTCTTCGAGGTCGGCGTCCTCGAATTGGTCGGTCGGCGTGCGAGCAAACGGATTGGCCGAACCGGTCAGCGGGTGGTTGACCAGCATGTCACCGAGGACAGGCGGGTAGCCCATCCGCATCCGCGACGTCAGCTGGTCGCCATCGAGCACGGCCAGCAATTCGAGCATGGTATCGATCTGCCCTTCCACATACGCGTGCTCGGCGGTTGCGACGTCCGTGGCGCGCCCCCGCACCGTCGCCTCGTCGGCACCGTCGTTCAACGCACCGGTCAGGGCCAAGGTGGCGCCCGTGATCAGGTCGTGCGCGAGCGCCTCCTGCGTGGACGCAGCGCTCGCAACCTCATCGAGCCGGGTGATCTGCGCGGCGGACAGGTCTGGCCCCCAGATCGTGCGCACGAACGCATCGCCCATCATCAAGCGCCGGAACGCCGCAGGCGGCTCGCTCTCCGTAGGTTTGGGGGCGAGGTCTCCAGCCGGCGGACTGCCACCGCTGGGCGTGTCGGACGGGGGTTTGTCGCAAGCGGACAAGAGCAGAACGAGACTAGTCCACACGAACGCCTCCAGCCGGCAACGCATACCACGACTGCGTGCATCCGCCCGGCTTCCCAAGCACGGCCACCGGGCGCCCCCCGTTGGAGGCCAAAAACTGTGCCATCCGCCCTTCCTGAAGTTGAAACTTGACTCCTGCGCTCGGCGCCACCCCGGGAGGGCAGCGGACATCCACCAGCGCATGCGCGCGCGTCCGACCCGATTCCCCGCCTGGCGCCCACAAAACCGCCGCGGTGATCACGTCAATTCTGTCCGCACCCGACATGAACAAACCGAAGCTCCCATCATCCTCCCACGAGGGATTGAACAGCCCCCGCGTTGCGACGACATGGCACGCCGCATCGGCGTCCTGCTTGGCATTGTCACACAACCCCTGGACCACCCCCAAAACCTCCGCCGCAGGCACCGCATCCCAGTACACACGCACAAAATTCATCGGACCCGCATGGCGCCACGGTTTCAGTACCGCATCGACCGGCCGCAGCATGTCCTCGTCGATCAACTGGGAGCACTGGAGCGAGGCGGACATCACGACGGTTGAAAGGGCGAGGGCGTGAACCGCTCCGGTTTGCCAACGTCGTCCGCTCCGGACGGCCATCGCCGAGATCATCGCAACCCCAACCCCCGCAACGATGGCAAGTCCGAGCGCGCAAAGCGGGAAGTTGTCGGGCCCGACATGAAAAAGCAGCGTGGCCACCACGCCACCCATCACCCAGACCAACGCCACCGCGATCACGGCGCGCCCCGCACCGACGACGCCGAGCGCGCCCACGATCGCAAGCGGCACGGCCACAACCAGCGCCGGCCAGCCGAGGTCGTTGAGAAACACGGGCCACGGCGACCCCACGGCCTCGGCATAGCCCGCCGCACCCGCTGCCTTTTTTCCGACGTACGAAACAAACCCAGGTGCCTGCCACGCCAGCGCCGCCACCACACCCGTAACGACGATGGCCATCGCCGCCCGCGGCATCGTGCGCCACCCCGCCGCCAGAATCGCCAACGCCACGATTCCGCCAAATGCGACGCCCGTCTCGCGCACCGTCATCGCAAACGCCAACAACATCGCGACGCCGACCGCGCGTCCGAGGCGCCATCGCTCCACGCCCAACGCGGTCCCCAGCGCGCCCACCGCCGCCGCCGACTCCGGATGATGAATCCAGTGCATGCGCGCGATGGCGTGCGTCTGTGGGAAGGCGCCGACGAGCGCCACGGCCACCAGACCCGCCCACGATCCCGCCGACACCCTGGCGGAACGCCACACGCCGTAGAGCAACAGCGCGAGCCACCCGCCGTCTACGACGTGCATCAGGTGCGCCGACGTGCCCGTCACAAACACAATTGCCGCCAGGATCACCGTGTACGGCGTATCGACCTCCCTCCACGGCATCGACGCGTCGTGCTGGAGCTGCTCCACGATCTGGCGCATGGGCCAGTAGTAGTGGCCAAGGTCGGCGGGTGGGCGCGGGTCGAGGACGCCAAAGCGCACATGTAAGCCCATCGTGAGCACGCACAGCGCGACCGCAAGCGCATCTGCAAAGACGACGCGCGGCGTTACTTCCGCGCTCCGGTCCGATCTGGACATGGCTCCTTGTCGCCCCAGGGCGCGAAGATCACCGTGTCCGCATCCTCAAAAACCGGCCCGCCGCAGAGCTGCAACAGCGTGTCCCTGACGACGCGCATTCGGCCGTTCCGCCAGGACTGCTCCCTGTGAGCGAGTGGCTTGGTGGATCGCAGTCGTTGACGTCCACCGACGGCGGCGAGGTGCGGCTGGGAACCCTCGACGTGCTCGGCCGCGCCGTGTTTCCGGACGGATCCGTGGAGGGAGGGAGCGCGGCGGCAGCCGTCGGGATGGTGACGGTGTTGGCGGCGCTCACCGGTCCCGGGAGATGGCTGGCGATCGCGGCTGTGTTGTTTGCGCTCGGCCCCTTTCCGGGCGGCCACGCCAACCCGCTCTACCTGGCCCTGTCTGCCGTGATTCCACCCATGGCCAGACTCTACTGGCCCGTCCGCATGGCCGCGATCATCGGGGTCGCAGCGTTGTGGCCTCGCCGCCGCGGCATGCGCGCACTTGCGACGCTCGTCGTAGCGGAAACGCTGTGGCGTGGGTGGGCACCGCTGCCGACGTGGACGCCGACGACGCCAACCGCGGTCGCTCGCCTTGCGGATGCGGAGGGCGCCGTGCTCGTCCTTCCGTACGGCTGGGACCAGTGGCCGCTCGTGTGGCAAACCGTGCACCACAACCCGATGCTCAACGGGATGCACGAACGTTCGCCCGCTCTGGTGCCGAAAGAACAGCAATCTTTTCGAGAGAGTAACTCGTTTGTTCGCGCATTGATTCGCATCCCCAGCGATCCCCGAGACACGACGGCATGGCAGGTGGAGGAACGCGATGAATTTCTCGCCCTTGGCTACCGTTGGGTGGTGCTGCGCACCAACGTCCTCCCCTCCTCCTCGTCGCGACTCGTCGGCGGTACGAGGGCGCGAGAAGTGAGACAGCGCCTGCGCGAGATGCTCGGGGAGCCGATCGACGAGGGGGAGGGCGTGGAGGTGTACCGTGTCACAGCGGCGGCGCGGTGAAGCGCGTTGCGGTCACGGCAGGATGTCGCTCCCGAGCCAAAGCCAGGCGGAGCCAGAACCGTACCCGCCGATGAGGAGGTCGTCCGTGCCGTCGCCGTCGGTGTCGCCAACGCCGGCGAGTCGGCTGCCCGCGTCGATCACCGCGCCCGCGCCTGCATACGGAAGATCGCTGACGTCGACGGCCCCGGACCAATCTTCCAGCACGTACACCATTCCACTCTGCGCATCCAGCGTTGCCACCTCGGCCTCGCCGTCACCATCGAGGTCGGCGGCAACGATGGGGGTAAGGTTGAAGCTGCTGGCATCCACGACCAGCGTCGCGGTGGCAAGCGCGTCGATCGTCCCTGAGGCCGCAGGCGCGGGAATGAGCCACGCGGCGGTTTCCGAGCCGCTGCCGTACCACCGCGTGACAATAAGCTCCTCATACCCATCCCCGTCGGTATCGCCCGCCCCGAGGTCACCCGGGAGATCGGGGGAGGAGGTGTCGGACGGCGTGACCTCGACATCGCTGTCGGCGAGGGTGGCGGCGGCGCACGGGTCGTGGAACACGTACAGGCCGTCGAGGGTACTCTTCCCGCCTGCGGCGACACTATCCGCGCCGTCCCCGTCAAAGTCGGCACCAACCACGACGTAGTCTGAAGCGTCAACCTCAAGGATACAATCGAGCGAGGTGTCTGAGTATGCCCCGAGCACCGGGCCCAGCGCAGTGCCAATCGCCGCAGTCGATCCGTAGGAGCCAACGCTCACGAGATCGGCCAAACCATCCCCATCGACATCGGCGAACACGTTGTAATACCCGCCCCACGCCTGGGCGGCTTGAATATCGGTGAGGAGTCCACCGGACACCACGTCGGCGCCGTAGACGACGTACGCGGTATAGGCGGTGGCGATGATGAGGTCGTCGACGCCATCGCCATCGGTGTCGTCGACGAGCAGGTCGGTGCCTACCTGCTGGCCGGACCCGAAGTTTCCCGTGATCTCGGCCGCTGCGCTCCCGGACGCCACCGACCCGCGGTCGTCCGCATCGAAGAGGTAGACCGCACCCGCGCCGGCATCCGTCTGCGGCGCCCCGACGACGAGCGTGCGCCCTGCGCTCCCGCCGAAGTCCCCTCCAGCCACGGCGAAGCCGAACACGGCGGTGCTGCTGCCCGTCATCGTCAACACCGCATCCTCGACCTCGTACGCCGTGCAATCGTCCACGCCCCCCGAACAGTCGTCATCGACGCTGTTGCCGCACACATCCTCCGCGTCCGGGGAAACCGTGGCGTCGCCGTCGTTGCAATCCTCGTCGTTCGCGACGTACCCCGCCGTCCGATCACAGAGCAGCTTCCCCGTCCCATCCCCATACCCATCTGCGTCAACGTCCGCGTAGTACCGCGTCTTGGTCGTCGCCGACGCCGAGCTGTCGTCATTGTCCGCCACTCCATCACAATCCTCGTCCGTATCCGCGGCATCACAGACTTCCCGCTCTCCGGGATTGATGTCCGGGTTGGTTTCGTCGCAATCGACACTCACATCATATCCATCTCCATCGGCATCACACACTGTGACATCTACGCCATCACAGTCCTGATCGATGCCGTCATTGCAGGTCTCGTACGCGGCGGGAGAAACGGCCGCGTCGGTATCGTCACAATCGTCGGCTGTCGCGGAATACCCGGCCGGCGCGGCGCAAGCCTCTGCGGTCGTCGTGGACCCGCCCACGCCATCCCCATCGGCATCTCCGTACCAGGTCGTTGTGCCCGTCACCGTTGGATCGTCGTCGCCTTCGAGTTCGTCACAGTTCTCGTCGGCGCCGCCACAGACCTCGACGCCGTCGGGAGACACGCCCGCATCGCCATCGTCACAATCGCCTTCAATCGCAACCGTTCCGGCGGGCGCATCACACGCTGCAACGGGTGTATCCTCTCCCCATCCGTCCCCATCCGCATCGGGGTACCAGTCGACCTGGCCGGTTGCGACGTCGTCGTCGTCCGTGCGTCCGTCACAGTCCTCATCGGTGTCCGAGGTGTCACACACCTCTGCGCCCACGGGGGAAACGTCGGCGCGGGCGTCGTCGCAATCTGTGGCGTCCGCGACATAGCCGGCGGGAGCCAAACACGTCGTATCGATGCTGCCGGCATTTCCATACGTGTCGCCGTCGTGATCGGCGTACCAGATCGCCTCGTCCACAGCGCCGTCACAATCCTGATCGGCACCGTCACACGTTTCCATGCCATCGGGGGAGACGGTTGCATCTGCGTCATCGCAATCGGCCGCGTCTGCAACGTAGCCGGCGGGCGAGTCGCAGGATTCGACGCTCGATCCGGCATCGCCATAGCCGTCCACATCGACGTCCGAATACCACATCGTCCAGTCGATGGCGTTGTCATCGATCACGGCATCACAATCCTCATCGACGCCGTCACAGGTTTCGTCCGCGCCGGGGTAGACGGACGCGTCGAGGTCATCACAATCATCCCCATCGAGCGCGTAACCGTCGGGCCGCTCGCAACTCTCGATGGTCGATCCGGCGTCACCGTGATCGTCCGCGTCGGCGTCCAGATACCAGCTCGCGAGGCCCGCCATGTCGGGATCGTCGGCGTCAACGAGTCCGTCGCAGTCTTCGTCGAGCCCGGAGCACGTCTCCGCCGCGCCGGGGTGGATGGTTGCGCTCGTGTCGTCACAATCGGTGTCCTCTCCGACGAATCCGGTCGGGGCGTCGCACGCGGTCTCGATGTCGTCGGCTGTGCCGTATCCATCGGCGTCGTGGTCGGCGTACCAAGTCAGGGGATCGATCGCGTCCTCATCCAGGTCACCATCGCAATCGTCATCGGTATCATCGCATTGTTCCGGCGCGCCAGGAAATGCCGTGGGATCCGCGTCATCACAGTCTCCCGCGAGATCGACGGCGTCCTCCGGCCGTTCGCAGGCGACAACCTCCGCTCCCCCCCAGCCATCGGCGTCCGCATCCGTGTAGTACGTCGCTCCGGTGCCAATGGCGCCGTTCAGATCATTGCAATCCCCGGACTCCGCGACGTAGCCCTCGGGCGCCGCACACGCGAGTGCGCTATCGCCTGCGTCTCCGAGGCTGTCTGCGTCCTGATCGCGGAACCACGAGGTCGCGTCGGTGGCGTCGATGTCGATGGTGCCTTCGCAGTCATTGTCCGCGCCGTCACAGACTTCGACGCCGCGGGGGTTGACGGCCGCGTCATGGTCATCACAGTCATCGCCATTTTCGGCGTAGCCAGCCGGAAGATCGCAGGCTTCGGCGGCGTACGCAGCGTTGCCATAGCCGTCCGAATCCGAGTCGGCCCACCAGGTGGACTCCACACAGGGCGTTTCCTTCCCCGCGGGGTCCTCGGCCTCGATGACGCACGCAAATAACCAAAGCATCGACGCAAGCTATCGGTGCAACGGCGCTGGTGCAACACGCGGGACGTGCCGACGCCTGCGCCCGCCGCCTCGCCCGCCAAGAGCGCATCTCAAAACCTCACCGCAAACCGGATCGCCTCCTTGAACGCGATGATTGCGGCAGCCAGGGCGAGGGATCCCGGGTGGACGGCGGCCTCGCGGTCATGCCGGACGAGGGGGCGTCGGACCGGGTGCCCCCAAGTGTCGGTCCGCTCGCATCCCGACCCTACGAAAAACGCCGGAAATCAGCGCAATACATGGATTGTATGTACGACGAATGGCGTGCGACCGACGGCCTCCTCGCGTCGGCGGTACGATGGGGCCTACCTCGTTTCGATTGTACGCCCACAAACAGGAGAAACCGTCCACTTGATCGGCTCGACGGTGTCGGGCGAAATCTTTGGTGCCGTGCTGGTGGCGTACGCGACGGAGGCCGGTATCGGCGCCAACCGTCGGGCCGTCGGGGTGCTGATCACGAGTCTTCGGATGCGCACTCCGGCGGCGCCCATGCCGATAGGAGACGTGGACGCCCTGCATCGAAACCAACGCCCGCGTGCGCGCGGTGGTCGAAAGCAACGCCCGGGTGCGCGCGGTGGTCGAAAGCAATGCCCGCGTGCGCGCGGTGGTCGCCTGGCAGCGGCGTGCCGTTTCGCCTACGGCGTGTTCACCTGATCTGCCCTCGGTGCCCCTGGATCCACGGGAATTCCGGTGCAACCACGCGGGCAGCCAGCTGAACTCCAGACATGGCGTGTCATGTCTCAGGTTCAGCTGGAATTGCCGGCTGAACTTGTGAGATGACGAACTATCTCGGCACTTCAGCTGGAATTGCCGGCTGAAGTCGCGAGATGATCCCTCATCTTTCGAGTTCGGCGGGTTCACGCCCAAGAAGATCGCATCGGCGAGCGCCGTCCCCGCGCTCCGGCACCGCGCGGCTGATCCTGCGCTGCCGGCACGGCGTCCATTCTTGTCGCGAATTGCACATTCGCCAACCATGACCAAGTCACCGACAGCGTGGCAAACCAATACGACTACCTCGACACACACGGAAGACTGCGCACGCGGGCTCACAACGTGCCACGGCTTGCCCGGCGAACGCTACCGCATCGTCCTGCACCCGTGTCCGTCGTGCCAGCAATTCGACGCTCCCGGCGCCGAGGTGTCCGAACCCATCGCCGCGGAGGCTGCGTGTGATGCCGAGATCATCGACATGCAGCCGGGGCCGAACGCGGGTCACGCGACCCGCGCCATTCCGCCTGTTCTACGCAGGAAGGTGTTACATCGCGCGCGCGTACGACGACCGGCCAACACGACAAAACGTCGCGTTGGGCGCCACATGGATGCCCAAGTCGGTACGAACGCGACGTCCTGTCGCGCTGCCGCAACGGCTACGGCGGCCCCCCGCGCCCGTGGGCGTCGTTCGAGGGGTCACGGGACGCGCCTAGATCGGCATATTCCAAATCGCCTGATACGCCTCGACGATCTTGTCGCGCGTGCTCGCCATGGTGCGCAGGGCGATATTGGCCTCTTCCAGCGCGATCATCGTGCTGTGAAGGTCGGCGTTCTTGCCCGTGGCCAGGTCGTAGAGTTGGTTGTCGGCGTTGGCCTGTTTCTGGTCTACGCCTTTGATCGCATTGTCGAAGGCCTCGGCGAACCCGCCCTCGGACTTGTTCGCGCCACCCTTTCCGCCGATGCCCTGGGCGCCGCCCAAGCCATCGATGCCAGCGCTGCCCATCGCCGACATTCCACCGGGAATGCTGGAAATCATGGCTAACGACCGATGTCGAGCGCGCGCATCGCCATGTCGCGCGTTGCTTCGACCACGTTTGCATTCGCCTCATAGGTGCGACTGGTGGTCATCAGGTCGACCATCTCCTGAAGCACGTTGATATCTGGATATTCGACATAGCCGGTGGCGTCCGCGTCCGGATGGGTTGGGTCGTATACTCTGACCGGCGGCTTGCCGTCACTCTTGATTTCAGTGACTTCAACCCGGGAAGCCGCGCGATCCAACTCGTCCCCGAAGGGGTCCACCTGCTTGGCTTCGAAAACCGGCACACGCCGCTGGTAGGGGCCGCCCTCTGCCGTGCGAGTGGTGCGAGCATTGGCCATGTTCGTCGCGATCGTCTGCATGCGCAGGCGCTCGGCAGCGAGTCCGGAGCCGGCAATATTGAAGGTATCGAGGATGTCAGACATCAGCCCTTCCCATCGGAAGCGGCGAAGCGAAGCATCGCCAGCCGCTTGGAAATGCCGCCCGAGACGGCGTTGTACATGAGTTGGTTCGACGCGAGTTTCATCGCCTCGTCCTCGGCGGAAACAGAGTTTCCATCGAGGGACCACAGCAGCGGTTCGATTTCGCGCAGTTCGCTCGCGGCCATGTCATCGACGTCCTGCCGCTCGCCGCGCATGGAACCGTCCATCACATCGCCGAGCAATTGTTCGAAGGGAATCTCCTTGGCTCGGTAGCCGGGAGTCTCCGCGTTCGCCAGGTTTCCCGCCGTCAACGTGTGTTGTACGCGCCGGAGGTCGAGGACGCCCTCGAGCCCGGTAAACATGCCATCGAAAAGTGTGAAGCCCTGGAGGGGAGACATTGGACGCTCCTGCATCTCTCTTCGGTCGGCCGTGCAGGAAGTTGAGGGGCGCGACCAAATCTTTTTTGGGGCCGCTCTGCGTCCGTCGGCTTGGCGAAACCGACGGCCGGCGCTGGATCGTCGCGACGGGCGGAATGCGCGCTGGGCCGACTCCCCATGCCGGTTGAGTTGTCCAGACCGGGGCCCTCCGCTCCTGGCGGCCACTCCGATGCGATTCTGCCTGGGCGCGTGACGGGCGTAGATCGCGAGCGTGGTTCGGTCCTCGGCAGGAAAAATCATTACGGGTCCCATTCCGAGTTGGGTACGCGACTTACTCCCTGATGGAAACCTGCACACGTGGCGTAGGCGCCGACCGGGCGACGAGCAATTCCGAAATTGTGCGAATTTCGTCGGACACAGGGGACGGCGAGGATGTACGGTGCTACCGTTGATCGGAGTGCCTGATTTGCCCCCCCCCAGCAAGGTTCGTGCCACCGAACCCGCCGATGCCCAGATGCGCTTCGATTGGTATTCGGATCTGGTGCTGGCTGGGCAGCTCGTCCACGAAGTGTACGGGTGGTCGCTCGATGCGATACGAGCGGATGTAACCTCGGAAGTCCTGACCGCATGGCTGGACGCGCGGGCATCCAACGGGCGCTCCGGCGCGGGCGCAATCCGGGTTTGGCAGGGCGGCGCGGCGCCGAGCACATTTCCCGCCGACGGACGGGAAGTCTGGCGGTACGGATTTGCGACGGCGGTGGCACCGCGGCCACTACAGTCGATGTGCTGCTTGGCTTCCGCGCGGCGAATCCTCACGCGGGAAGGTGGGCCGGTCCGTCGGGGGCGCGGTCGCCCAAGACCGCTGGTGTTGGAATGGCGCGCCGGTGCGCAGCTGGCGGCCACCTACGGAGACGGTGGCTGGCGCGACGCTACAGCGTTGATCGACGATTTGGAGCGGGCGATGCTGGAGGTCGGGGTCGAGCGCGTCATCGGCCAGACCGCCGATTCGCTTCCGCGGGCGCAGCTACGTGCCTTGTCTGGCCTCGACGCCGCGGCAGCGCGATCAGCTCTGGAATCCGCTCGTCCGCAGACGGCGGCGTCGGGTACAATTACTGCGTGATCGATGATCCGTGGATTGCCGGGAGTTCGCACATATTTGTCGCCTCGAAGGTCGATTGTTCGGCGAAATGGTAAAGAAACTACATTGGGTCGTAATCGCTGCCGTTGTTAGCCTCAGTTGCGAGAAGCCGTGGGCCGAAACCACGGCGGCGGTCGCTGCCCAAGCGACTGCTGAATTGGAGTGCGCTTACGCTGAGGCCTGCCCCGACGTCGTGACTGACAGCGGTGAGGGTGACTATGGTGTCTATTGGGACGACCTGACCACGGAGGAGTGCGTCGCTTACCGCAATGCCGATCATATGGCCTATGAACGGCACTGTCGGAGGCAGGGCGTCGTTACATTCGACGGATGCGGATGGGCAAAATGCACGGACGACAAACGCGAGGCGATGAAGACCTGTTCGGGTTACCGGACCGGATGTGCGTTGCGGCATTACTTCCCCGGCTGCGACTTCAGCGAGACATAGCCGAAGGTCGAATGCTCGCGCTGTACTTCGACCATCCCCTTCCCCTTCTCGCCCAACTCAAATTTCTCCGTCCGGTGGCGCAATGCATACCGCCTGATCGGCAACAGTCGCGCCGCCGCGCGCTGATTCCGCGACGTCCTATCGTATATTCTCGCCCCATAGGCGCGAACATACCTGACACGTCAAGCGCGGTGGGAGACGTCGAGGGTTGCCCCCCGCCCCCCCGTTCTGATCGGGGATCGCCCGCGGACACCCCTCGTTCGTGGACGTGGTGCGCTTGGTCATCGGACGGACATCGTTCCCCGCACATCCCGCGCCGGCCCGACC
>CAMAWH010000101.1 GCA_945861635.1 Klebsiella pneumoniae
GCCTCCCGTGCTTCCGTCGAAATCGCCGCAAACGCGGGGCCCAACCGATGCCGCGACAGGATGTCTGCTGCCGCAGCCGCCGCGCCGAATCGCACGCCGGGCGACTTGTCCGACGTTGCGGCGATCACGAGGCGCGCCAGATGCTCAGACCCCCCGGACAACGAGAGGTCACGTGTCCCCGCGGCGCGCGTGGGAATGTCCTTTGCGTCGAGGGCAGCAACGGGATCGGCAGTCTCAGGCACGGACACGCTCGGGTGGCGATACATCTATCCCGGCCCGACCCCCACCATGCTCGCTCGCCTTCTCCCCCTCGTCCTCGCGTGCACGCCCGACATCCGCTCGCTCTACGACGCGGAACGGGCGATTGCGCTGGCCGTTGCGTCCGACACGCCGAGCGCGTGGCATCCCGACCTCAGCGTACAGATCGCAACGCCCGCGTTCGAATCCGTTGTTGAAACAGCTGTTTCCGCTGCGTTGTCGGCCGACCGCGATCCCATCAAGCTCTCTCTCATGATCGCAACGGCGGAGCTGCGCCCGAAGTTGACGGCCAGAAAGGCGCAAGTCAGCCCGAGCAACGCGTGCGCGGCGTGTTTGGCCTTCGACACCGACATCAACGGCAAAGTCCGATGGGAGGTTGGCGGCGTTGGCGCCAGCTTTCCCTTGGACCTGAGCGCAAAGGGAGCGATGGAGCTACGGATCGTGGAGGGAAAGCGACTGGAGGCGCGTGTCCACCACATCGGGAAAATCGCGCTAAAACTAAAGGATATCGGCGACTTGAAGGCGAATCCATCGGAGGAACTTCAGGGGTGGATTCGCGACGCGCTGTCGGATCGGCTGCCGCCCATCCCGCTGACCGAGCTCGACACAAGGAGCTTTCCTGCTCGCGATCTTCGCATTGTCACGAGCGGTGACGCTCTCTCTCTGGAAGTCCTGACGGACGTGCCTGGTGCGAAGCCCGTCGCGCCGCTGGCCGTTCCGAAGAGTGGTTTCCAACTGCTCGTGTCCGAATCCGCGCTGACCGGCCTCGCGCGTCGTCAGGCGTTCGAGGCCGGAAAGGTGGCGTACGAGGTTGCAATCGATCCGCGCGCAATCCACGTGGACGGCACGGAATTCACCATGGGTCTGCGATTGTGGCGGCTGGTCGGGCGGGGCTGGTGGAGGGACTATACGATCACAGGGACGTTGGGCGTCGCCGATGGCAAGGTAAAGTTGACGCCGAAAGACGTGGTCGAAGCTGGGAAGAGTCGGGGTGCCGATTTCGTCGATCCGCTTGTCGCGTTGGTACAGGCTCGCATCCTTGACGCGATTGCCGACGCGATCGACCGCTCCTTGCCCGCGCACAAGGCCGCGACGGTCGCCGGGACGCGCATGAGGGCCGTCGTGACGGCCGTTCGTGGGCAAGACGAGACGCTCGTCGTAAGCGGGACGTTGACGGCGGAGGCCCCACGGTGAGGCGGATACTGGGTGGAATGGCCGTTGCGACCCTGGTGCTGGCGGTCGCGGAGGCCGGAGCGAGGCTCCACCCGGCGCCCAGCGCCGCCGCGGTCGCGCCCGCGGGTGCCCTCGGCGAAATCCTTATGAACGGCAACCCGTGGCTGCTGTGGGAGCTGATGCCGGGCCGACACGAGGAGAAGGGAGCCGTGATCACGGTTAATTCAGCAGGCTTCCGTGACGCGGAGCGGGGACCGAAGTCGCGTCCGCGCGCGTTGGCCATCGGTGACTCCAGCGTCTACGGCTTCGGTGTACACGACAACGAGGTGTTTACTTCGCTTCTTGAAGCCCGCATTCCTGCCGATTTCATCAACGTTGCCGTGCCCGGGTACTCGACGTTTCAGTCGCTCAACCAGCTCCGCGCGCGCGGACTATCGCTCAAACCGGACCTCCTCCTCGTCGCAAGCCTGTGGAGTGACAACAACTTCGACAGCTTCTCCGACAAGGATCTGCTCGCGAGCTACGCGGGATGGACGGCAAGTGCCCAGGGTCGGATTCGCGCGTGGCTGCAGGGGTCGGCCATTTTTCAACGCCTCGACTGGCAATGGCGCGTAAAACCTGCGGCCGAAAACGCGAAAAAAGTCGGCTGGCAAGTGGGTGGTGACGATCCGCGCAGCGGCAATCGCAGGGTGGCGCTTTCGGACTACTTGGCGAACCTTGACGCCTTCTGCGCAGTGATGGCCGAATGCGGCGGCGGCGTCGTGTTTGTGACGCTCGCCAACCGTGAGGACATCGCGGCCGTGTCCATGCAGCCGGCATGGGGCCCGTATCGGGACGCAATGGTGGCGGCGGCGGCACGCTGTCACGCGCCGCTCGTCGATATCGTAGCGCCCTTCCGCGCGAGCGGACGGAGCGCCGACGCCCTGTTTCTCGATCAGATGCACCCGACGCCAGAGGGACACGCTCTCATGGCGGACACCCTGGCCGCCGCGCTCGCCGCGTGGCCGGAAACACCGATTCGCGCAGTACCGACGCGCACGCCACCCGTCGCGCCCGCGGACCCGTTCGAGGGGCACGGCGTCGAGCGCACGGACGCCGCGCGGACGGCGACGTCGTTCACACTTCACGGCACGCTGCGTGCGCCGCAATGGCAGCGCGGGAACATCCTCCTTGACGTGTCGCGACCGGGCGACGCGGGCCCCGCGCTTGGGAGCGTGTCCATCGCCGGGCCCGGCGCGTTTCAACTGAAGCTCTCCGAACCGATCTCCGAGGCAACGTTTCACGCCTACCTGGATGTAGCGGCAGATGGACCCACCGGCGGTGATCGGCAAGCGGCTGTCGGCCCGATCGCGGTACCGCCGGACGGAAAAATCGAACTTGACCTTACGACGGCGCAGTTTGTTGACCCGGCCGCGAACCGCTGACCGAGCGGCTACCCTTCCAGACCATCCCGCAGCGCCGTGAAGGCGCGCCGCCAGAATGTGTCGGCTTCCTTTTGAACGGCCTCGTCATCAAAAGCCGGACCGCTGTGATGCAGGTTCAGGAGCGCCTCCTTTCCGTCACGGGTCAGCGTGAACTCCGTCACCGTGCCTTTCCACGGTCCGGGGCTGACTTTGTCCCACGTGATCTCAAACTTGGAGATAGGTCGAAAGGTAAGGAGCATCCCCGTTTCTTCCAGGTCGTCCATTTTGAGCACTATGCGTCCGCCTTGGCGGGCGTCCACGCGCGCCTCGTCAACGAGCCACGTGGCCAAGCCGTTGGGAGTCGTAAGGGCCTGCCAGACGGCACGGGGCGAGGCCTCGATGGTGATCTGCCGACGAATGGTGGACATCGCCACGCCGGCTATCCGCGCGCGCGGCTGAGTGCACGCCTGCGTTACCGTGGGCAGGATGCTGCCCACGCTTCTCGCAATCGCCTGCACCGGCGAGCCGCCGCCGAAAACCGCCGATCCACTGACCCTAGCGCCGGCAAAATGGACGGGAAAGGTTGCGAACGAGGGGTACGGCAGCCGACTTGCGCGCAACGGTAGGACCATCGCGATTGGTGCGCCATTTGGTGGGCACGTGTATTTCGGGGAAACAGTGGTGATGTCGGAGCCCAACGCGGCGTTTTTGGGCGCGGGTCTTGCGGCCTTTGGCGATGGGTTCCTGGTCGGTGCGCCGGGAACCGGACGCGTCGCAACGCTGGACGTACTCGGCAGGGCAACGACCCTCCCGGGCGATATCCCAGGTAGCGGTGGCGTTCTCGCCGCGGATGGGCGGAACTGGGCGGCCTCCATGGCGCATGGCCTGCGGCTGTCCGACGGCACGACCCAGCCGCTTGCGGATCGACCGGACGCAATCGCATTTCTCACCGACGGAACCCTGATTACCGGGTGCGCCCGAGGCACGGTGTCAACGTGGATCGGTCGCGTTGCGGTCGGGCGATCGACGGTTGACGACGAAGCGGGGTACGCCGTCATCACCGGTGACGCCGACGCAGACGGAGACGAGGACGTGATTGTCGGCGTTCCGGGTCAGGGACAGGTACGCATCTATGATGCGTATGGCGCGCTTCTGGACACCATCGTCGGCGAAGGAGGCCGGTTCGGTGCCGCCCTCGCGTTGGACGACGCCGGCGAACTCTGGATCGGTGCGCCCATGTTCGGATCCGACGTCCGCGGCGCCGTATACCGCGTGCGTGACCTCGGAGCGCCGGAGCGTGTCTACGAGGGAGAGGACGGCGGCCAACTCGGCACATCGCTCTCTGTGGCGCACGGAAACGTCATCGCCGGAGCGCCGGGCTTGGCCGAAGACGCCGGCAGCGTGTGGGTGGAGCGCCTGTGATCTTCCTCGCGGGACTTGCCGCCGGCCCTCCTGAGTTCACCCGTCTCGCCGCGTTGTTTCCCGATGCACGCGTGGTTCCGCTGCCAGAAACGACGGCGGACACGCTGCCAACCATCGCGCGAGCGCTCGCGGACACGCTGCCCTCGGAGCCGCTCGATATCGTGGGTGCGTCGTTCGGAGGACTGGTTGCCCTTGCGCTTCCGCGCGACCGGGTGCGGTCGCTCACCACCATCGGAACGTTGCCGTGGACGACGAACGCGGCCGGGCGCTGCCGGCGGTTCGCTCGCCTACTGGCGATGACGCCCGACCGCATCTACCGCGAGTGGTACCGCCGGCGCGTCACCGACAGCCTCGCTGACGATGGCGCCGACAGTGCCATCCTCGACGCCGTACGCCTCCCCCCTCGCGACGTCCTCCGCGCGCGGCTGCGCGCCATCGCGCGCTACGACCTGCCTCCCCTGCCGCGTTTCCCGACGTCATTTCTCTGGGGCGCAACGGATGCGTGGGTGACGTGGACCACCGGTTCACTCGCCGAGCGCGGGCTCGAGGGCATTGTTGTTCCCGGCGGACATCGCCCCCATCTTTCCCATCCGAGCGAAGTCGCGGCGTGGATTAGTTCCCGATCCAATTCTCGACGTACGCATGGCGATCGCTGATCCAGTCCCGGACGTAGCCCACTTCTTCATCGACCTCCGTCCAGTCATCCCGCCAATTCCATCCGCCGTACGCGCGATATTCACTCCCCCATTTGTCCCAGTCACGATACGCCGACGGGCCGATTCGCAGCCAGTACTCGTCGATTACGGCGTTGAGTTCCGGTACGGAAGCCGGTCCGTCCAGCGCGTCGAGCATGGACTGCCGCATCGGGCCACCGTACGTCGGGCTCGCGAGCATGCGTCGAAAAAGGTTGTTTGCGCTGGTGAAGTCTTCCGGGTACGTCGCCCCCTGGCGCTCGGTCTGCCAGGTCTGCCCCAAGGAATGATTGAAGTCCCAAGGCACCTGATGAAACAGCGGCGCCGCTGGGTCGTTGATTAAATAGGCATTCTTCGCGCCCGAATCGTCCGCTTCCGTAAAAACGACGACCGTCCACCAGTCGTAGATGTCGGTAATCTCCATATAATCGGCGATTCCGGCCTGGAACTCCGCGTCGCTCGACTCCGACACGAATTCGACGAAGTCATCGATGTCCGTCCAGGTTCCATCGATCGTTTCCTTCTGTTCATAGCCGGAGTGCCAGGATGTTTTTTCGCCGCCGTACGAGTCGTAGAAATTGGCAGAATGGTCCACCGACTTGTACATATTGATTTCTTCCGTGTACCCCTGGTCCTTCCAATATTCTCCGTCAACATGGTCTGTAAGCAGGTACAAGCCCTCATACTCGCTGTTCATGTATACGACAACAAACATGGACTGCATTTGTTGAGGGCGGCCAGGTCGAATCATATTCCAAATATCAAAGCACATTTTTTGCCGAAAGTATGCGTTGTCGTCAAACGTGCTCGTCAAGACGATATCGCGGCGGTTGTCGAAATCCTCGTCCTTGTCCTCGAATTCGTCACCCCGCGCGAATTCCACGCGGTATGAGTTCTTGGGGTACCCCCGCGAGGCGGCGCCGCGGTACTCCAGTGCGACCTGGTAGGTATGTCCTCGGTACGTCGCCTGCGTCTCAACCAACTCCCATTCGCTCATTCCGGCGGGCTTGGTAATGTTGAGGACCGGTAGCCCGAACTCCTCCTGGTACCCTTCCGCATCCACCGGCGTGTTGTCCCGTTGGTCCCACGCGTCTGCGACCCAGATGGTAGCGGTGCCATCCTCGATTTCCGTGGTCAGCGCCTGGACCCGCAAATCCCAGCGCCCCGCCTGATCAAGCGCAGGCATCCAACGAACCGTCCGTGTGCCGGCGTCAAAGGACGCGCCGTCGGGCAGATTCGTGATCACCCAATCCGAAGCCTCCCCCGCACCGGTACAACGCAGCGTCAAGACCGCGGCCTCGCTCTCCGTGACGTACACCGCGTCGCCTCCGGGTCGGCACACGCCATCGGTGTTTCCGCTACCGGAATCGACCGCATCCTCACTGGTATCCCCGCCGACTTCCTCGATAGAATCCGAGTCACCCGGCCCGCCGGAACCGTGCGTCGGAGGGCCTTCGATCCGTACGCCAGCGCCGGAGCACGCAAGAATAATGAGCAACATCCGAGAAGCTTACCGCGACGGCGCGCCGATGCGCGCGGCAAGCGCCCGATCGGTATGAAGGGTCGCGGATACCGCGTCCGCGATGGCCGCGTGTCCCGACGCGTTTGGGTGGATGTCATCCCAGAATCGCGCTGCCATCGACGGATGGGTCTTGAACCATGCCTCACAGTCCACCAACGGCACGCCCGCTTCGGTTGCGACGGCGCGCATGCCCTCACGGTAGGCGCGCTGGACGTCCGGGAGCGCTCGAGCCGCATCGTCGAACGGGTGCGGGAGGAGGAGAAAGACGGGCAGGGCACCATCCGCTCGTGCCGCGGCCGCGAGCTTCCGAAGGTTGACGCGGTAGGCCGGGAGCGGCACGCGCGTCCGCTCCGTCGCGTCGGGCGGTTCCGGCACCGTTCCGGCCTCCTCGGCGTGCACCCAGCCGATCTTCTGCACACGGCGGGCCTTTCCCATCGAGCCATCCAAAAGCATGCGTACCCCCCGCACCAGGGAAGAATTGCCTTCCATGCTCTGCAAGGTGTTCGTGACCGCACCCCATGAACCCGTGCGCCGCCGAATCCCGGCGATCTCCTCCGCGTCCGTCGTCAGCGAATCGCGTGAGTCACTCCACAGAGTTCCGACGATAACGATGTCGGGATCAACAGCTTTTCGAATTCGGTCGTAGAGACCGAGCGCCTGTTCGCTGGAGTACCCGGGCACGCCGCCGTCAATCGCGTCCATCGGCCGCCCTGCCGCCGTCTGGGCGGCCGCGAGTGCATTCGAAAAAACGTCGACATAGGTGACGCCATCCCCGTAAATCGAGGAGTCGCCGAGGGTCAGAATGCGGCGGCGTCCCGCGTTTCGGAGCGGCACTTCCGGGCCACGCAGGCCAATACTGTTCGGGATGAAGTCTCCCACCCGGGTTTTGTCGGTGCCAAGCGTCCAAATGAGATCGGGGTCCGCGTCGAGTGCAATCACGTCCGACGGCAACGCGGGCGGCACGAGCGCACGTGCGCCCACCTCGCCAAACAAGAGCGCAAGCCCGGTGGTGAGCGCGGCGAATATCATCCGGCGCGTCAGCGGACGTTCAAAGGGATCAGTCAACGGCCCCTCGTCGGCACGCCGCCTCGATGGCGTCCACGGATTTCGGGCACGCCCGGGTGAGCACGTCGGGATCGCCTTCCGTGACCAGCACGTCGTCTTCGATGCGAATCCCGATGCCCCGGAATTCCGACGGCGCATCCACGGCATCGGCCGGCACATAGAGTCCCGGCTCCACCGTCACGACCATGCCGGCGGCAAGTAAACGGGATGACAAACCTACTTGATAGGCCGACTCATCGTGTACGTCCAGGCCGAGCCAGTGGCCCGTTCCGTGCATGTAATACTTCCGATGTTTTTCCTCTCGGATCAACGCGCCGACCTCACCGGCCAGCAGGCCCACGCGCACCATGCCCTCCGTCAGGACGCGCACGGCAACGTCGTGCATCTGCCGAAACGGGTGCCCCGCCCGCGCGCAGTCGATAGCTGCGATCTGGGAGGCGAGAACGATCTCGTAGAGGCGCCGCTGGGCCGGCGAGAATCGCCCGCTGACGGGCCACGTACGCGTCAGATCGGCCGTGTAGCAATCGACCTCACATCCGGCGTCCACGAGGCAAAGGTCGCCCGCCTTGAGCACGTCGCGGTTCGTGATGTAGTGCAGGGTGCAGGCGTTTCTTCCGCCCCCGACGATCGTGGTGTACCCGGGCCCGTTTCCGCCGGCAGCACGGAAGTGGCCGTCCACCGTCGCCTCGACGACGTACTCCGGCGTTCCCGGAGTCCCGACGTTCATCGCCAGTATGTGCGCGGCCGCGCTGATCTCGGCGGCTCGCCGCAGCGTCGCAATCTCATCTGCCGCTTTCGTAAGGCGGAGTTCGCCAAGCAAGCGCCGCGGGTCGTGAAACCGCCACGGCAGCGGAAGGCCGTTCCGCGCCCCGGCCCGGCCGGCGCTGCGAATGGCGCGGAACACGCTTTCATCGTGCTCCGAACCGACCCGGTAATGAAGGGTTTCGTACCCCTGCAACAGCACGCCCAGTCGCGACGGCAGCTCCGATATCGGGAACGCGACATCGGCACCAAACAGCGTGCGGGCGCCGTCCACGCCATGTCGGAAGCCGGTCCACACCTCCATCGTCGCGTCCTTGGGCTGCACGAACAGGATGAAAGGGTGATCGGAGCCCGGCCGAAGGAGCACCGCGCACTCCGGATCTTCCCAGCCGGTAAGGTAGAAAACATCACTGTCGGCGCGATATCGGTACTCACTGTCGCCATTGCGATTCGCGTGGGGAGCGGCAAACAGCAGCGCGGCATCTGCTCCGAGGGCGGCGAGCGCGGCGGCGCGGCGGGCAGACGGTCCCATCATGTCGCGCGTCTGCTATCCCGATTCACGGGGGAGCCGGATGCGTTACCGGCCGGAGCACGATGGAGCGATACCACCTCACCCGTTCAGTCGACAACGACGGCTATGCGTTGGCGATCGAGGAGGTTGCGGCGCACGATCCGGCGCTGATTCCGGTGCTCACCGAATTGGACCTGTTGACGTTCTCCGAACCGACATTTTCGAGGTTCACCCTGGGCGCCATCCTCCGATATGGGCGTGTGTACACCATCGCTGCCGATGGGCTCGTGATCGGCGCGTGCCATTGCCTGCGCAGCTTTGAGGATCCGGATGAGGCGGTGCTGTTCAACATGGCGCTGCGTCCCGGATGGCGCGGACATGGCCTCGGAACGAGGTTTCTCCACGGCATACTGGAACGCATGGTGGCGCGCGGCCTGACTTCCGTTGCGCTGCTCGTTGCGGGCAACAACCACCGCGCCATCGCAGTGTACAGGACCAAGTTTGGTTTTGAGCAGGTTGACATCTTCCCCAACGAGTACAATAACGGGCAGGAATACCTGCTCATGCGCCTGGACTTGACGAAGCCGCTCCCGGAGATCGAGTCCGAAAGCGGATGAGGGTGGGGCCGCTTCGCGTCCGTTGGTGAGGCGAAACCGACGACCCAGAGGAAAAGTTGCCGGTTCGACAGGCGGTGCGAATGCCGCCGGTAGCAGTTAAGCCGCGCTGCTTCACGGGTGCGCAATGCGTCGCTTTTTCTATTTGGTCCTGCTCGCGTCGTACGCGTGCACGCCCACCGCAGCCGAGAAGGACACCGGGACACCCGACGATGCCGATGCGGATGCGGACACGGATGCTGACGCGGACGCCGACGCCGATGCCGATGCCGACGCCGACGCCGATGCCGACGTCATCACCGATACCGACTTCGCCATCGTCTACGTCAGCCAGCCGGGAATCGGCATCGACAACCGGTACCCCGCGACCGTGACCATCGCCGCGGACGGCATGCGGTCGTACTCCTCGAGCGAGCAGGAGCAACCCGAGATCGGCACCTGCACGAACGCCGACTTCGGCAACGGTGGCTCCCTGACCTGGGGTCGGTGGCGAGATGGCACGATGGCAGGGAACTTTTACGATAGCGAAATCGTGCTCCCGGCCAACTCCGGCTTTCATTACGGGCTCGCGCGTCACCCGAACACAACGGGAGTGATCGGCGTTGACGGTACCTATACGCAGATCGGCGGCACATCGGCCACGGATCGCGCGGCCGTTGAGGCGCCGGGCACGGCTACCGTGGAAGCCTCCGTCGCCGCAGGCGAGCCGCCCGGCGTGGCCGTTCGCATCACGGCGTCTGTCGGCGCAAACACAGTCGTCGCCGAAACCGCGGGCTACCCCAACTCCGCCGCCTCCGGGAGCGGCTGGTTCAACGGCATGATGTTTGCAACCGTTCGCGTCACCAGCACATGCGCGACGGACTGCACCGGCTCCGTTCGCGGCGCCTTCGCCGATGACGGAAAAAGCCTCGTCCTCGCATGGACGCTTGCCGGAGACGCGTCCATTCAGTGCGTGACGGCGCTCGTCGCCGACTAAGACAGATCCCGCTCGCTTAGGGCCATGGTGATTAGAGAAATTCCATTTTGCAAGGTTGCGCAAATCTGTCGTTGGGCGGCGCAGCGCGTGATCTCACGCGCGGGAGTGTAGGTGGGAACTTGTAAATCGACCGTGAACGACTCGATGTGGACGACCTCCACGCGGATTTGGACGACGGTGGTCTTGGACATGGAATCGGCAGCGTAGGGTCGTGGCGGGAGGCGCGTGCGATGGCCGTCTGGGCGAGGCGCGAATGTTGCATTGCTGCCAAGCCGCGGTGGAATTCCGGGAACGCTCCACCGGTGTGATGCAATCGTAAAGATAGGGTCAACAACGCTCGTGCGCTCTTGCAAAAGATCGGGGGGGGGGGGTTACGGGCGTGAATGTCGTGTACCTCATGTGGAACGGGCTGTTCTTGCGCCTCCTGTCGCTCTGAAACACCCCCCCCCAAGGAGCCATCGCGCATGCAACCCGCCATCTACATCAATCTCGTGGAAGACTTCCTGATCGAAAGCAACGCCCTCGGTACGCTGCGGACAATTGTGCTCACGCCCAAGCGAATGTGGGGTCTGGGCCTCAATCTGGCCGAATTCACGACGATGTTGAGGATCGCGAATCTCACGACGAACGGGGGCGTCACGGTCAAGTGGCAATACTCGTTCGACGGGATCAACTGGAAGGTCAGCAGCACGGATGCGGTCGCCCAGAAAACGGCGAATGGCGACTACGCCACCGCGTTCACGGGCGCGGCGGACATGCTCCCGTTCGTGCGACTTTCTGTCGAGATCAAGGACACGACGGCGGGCGCC
>CAMAWH010000102.1 GCA_945861635.1 Klebsiella pneumoniae
GAGACCCCCACCGGCGAACGCTATCGAATCGTCCTTCAACAGTGTCCCGCCTGCCAGCGATTTGACGCTCCCGACGCCGAGGTGTCCGAGACGATTGCCGCGGAGGCGGCCTGCGACGCCGAGATCATCGACATGCAGCCGGGGCCGAACGAGGGCCACGCGACCCGCGCGATTCCACCGGTTCTCCGCAGGAAGGTGTTGCACCGGGCAAAATGGAAGTGCGAGGTACCGGCCTGTCGAAATCGACTGTGGTTGGATGTTCACCACACGGAGCCTTGGGTCGAGTGGCGGAGGCACGACTTTGGCAAACTGCTGGTGGTCTGCGGCGCCCATCATCGGGCGATTCACAACGGGTTTTTGTCGGTGTCGGTACAGCCGGATGGGTGCGTGGCCGTCGAGCACGCGGACGGGCGGAGGTTGGTCGGGCCGGCGCGGGATGTGCGGGGAACGATGTCCGTCCGATGACCAAGCGCACCATGTCCACGAACGAGCGTTGTCCGCTGGCGATCCCCGATCAGAACGGGGGGGCGGTGTGCAACCGTCGACGTCTCCCACGTACTTGACGTGTCAAGTATGTTAGCGCCTATGCTCCTCAATCCCCCCCGCCGAGGCCGCAGATCGGGGGCGGGTGGCAGCCTATGGGCGCGGGCTCCGCCCGCGCCCATAGGCTGACAGGACCCGCCCCCGATCACCCGCGGCCGTTAATATGCTTCCAACGGCGGGCACGAACAGATCAGGTTCCGGTCGCCGTGAACGTCGTTGATGCGGGCGACCGGCGGCCAGAACTTATGGGCGCGCTGCGCTGCCGAGGGAAACGCGGCCACCTCCCGCGTATAGGGATGCGTCCATTCCGCCGCGGTCACGGCCTCTGCCGTGTGCGGCGCATTCTTCAGCGGATTGTCTATCTTCGGCCACTCGCCCCTTTCAACAGCCGTAATTTCGTGGCGAATGGCGATCATCGCGTCGATGAAACGGTCCAACTCGATCTTCGCTTCGCTCTCCGTCGGCTCGATCATGAGCGTTCCGGCCACCGGAAAGCTGACCGTCGGCGCGTGGAACCCGTAGTCCATCAAACGCTTTGCGACATCCGTCACGTCGATGCCACTTACTGCCTTCAACGGTCGTAAATCGAGAATACACTCGTGTGCGACGCGTCCATTGGCGCCGGTATACAGTACAGGGTAGTGCGGTGCGAGTCGCGACGCGATGTAGTTCGCGTTGAGAATCGCGATCCGCGTCGCATCCGCGAGGCCGTCCGCGCCCATCATCGCGATGTAGGCCCAGGAAATCGGTAGGATACTGGCAGAACCCCAGGGTGCGGCGCTGACCGCGGTCACAGCACTCTCCCCGCCGGTCTTGATCACGGAATGCCCAGGCAGGAACGGCGCCAGCTGCGGGGCACAACAAATTGGCCCCATGCCTGGACCGCCGCCGCCGTGGGGGATGCAGAATGTTTTATGCAGGTTGATGTGGCACACGTCCGCGCCGATTTCGCCGGGCCGGACCAACCCGACAAGCGCGTTCAGGTTTGCGCCGTCCATATAGACCTGGCCGCCATTCGCGTGGATGATCGCACACACATCCTTGATCGCCTCCTCGAATACGCCATGCGTCGAGGGGTACGTCACCATGAGCGCCGCGAGATTTTTCGCGTGCTCGTGTGCACGCGCGGTGAGGTCAACGAGGTCGATGTTGCCGGACGCGTCGCATTTCACGACGACGACCTTCATGCCCGCGAGGGCGGCCGAGGCGGGGTTCGTGCCGTGGGCGGACTGGGGGATGAGGCAAACGTCGCGATGGATTTCTCCACGCGAGCGGTGGTACGCACGGATGACCAGCAATCCTGCGTACTCGCCCTGCGAGCCAGCGTTGGGCTGCAAAGAGGTCGCGGCGAAGCCGGTCAAGTCGGAGAGCCAGCCCTCCAACTCGCGGAAAATCATGGCGTACCCTTGCGCCTGGTCCACGGGTGCGAACGGATGGAGCCCGCCGATGGCACTCCAGGTGACCGGGATCATTTCGGTCGTCGCGTTGAGTTTCATCGTGCACGAGCCGAGGGGGATCATGCAGGTCGTCAGCGAAAGATCCTTCGCAACAAGGCGATTCAGGAAGCGCAGCATCTCCGTTTCGGAGTGGTACCGATGGAAATGCGCGTGAGAGAGGATGCCTGACTGGCGGCGCAGGTCGGTCGGAATCGCTTCGTCGGCATCAAGCGATTGGACGTCACACTCCACCCCGAACACCTCCAGCAGCGTCGTAAGGTCATCGACGCTCGTCGTTTCGTCGAGTGCGATGGTCAGCGTGTTCGCATCGAGGCGGCGGAGATTCACGCCCGCGGCATCCGCGCGCGCAAGGACATCGGCCGTCTGCCCGCCGGACGTCACCTTGACGGTGTCGAAGAACGGACGACCGCCGACCGGCCAGCCTGCGACACGCAGCCCGCTGGCAAGCGCGGCGGCCAGCGTGTGGACGCGCCACGCGATGTTCCGCAGCCCGTCCGGACCATGCCACACCGCGTACATCGCCGAGCAAATCGCCAATAAAACCTGCGCCGTACAGATGTTGGACGTTGCCTTCTCGCGACGAATGTGCTGCTCACGAGTGCCCAACGAGAGTCGCATCGCCGGCCTCCCGGTAGCGTCGATGCTGACACCGACGAGGCGCCCCGGCAGGTTGCGCTTGAATTCCTCTTTCGTCGCGATGAACGCGGCGTGCGGACCCCCGTAGCCCATCGGCACACCAAAGCGTTGCGATGACCCTACGACGATGTCCGCACCCCACTCGCCAGGGGGGCGCAGAATCACGAGCCCAAGGATGTCCGCCGCTACCGTTACCAACGCGCCGTGAGCGTGCGCCCGCGCCGCGAACGCTTCGTCGTCGAAGATCTCTCCGTCCGTCCCCGGGTACTGGAGCAGGACGCCGAACACGTTCCGCGAGAAGTCAAACTTCGCAGGACAGTCGACGATGATTTCGACGCCAAGCGGCTCCGCACGCGTCCGAACGACCTCGATCACCTGCGGGTGACAATTGCTGGCGACAAAGAATGCGTTGACCGATTCGTCCTCACGATGGCGCATGCTCATCGTCATGGCCTCGGCCGCCGCCGTGGCCTCATCGAGCAACGACGCGTTTGCGATGGGAAGGCCGGTCAGATCCTCGATCATCGTTTGGAATATGAGCAATGCCTCAAGCCGGCCTTGAGAGATCTCCGCCTGATAGGGCGTGTACTGCGTGTACCAACCCGGATTCTCCAGGATGTTCCGCAGGATAATCGGCGGAACGATGGTGTCGCTGTATCCCATGCCAAGGTAGCTCTTGCGCACCTCGTTGCGCGCGGCATACCCCCGAAGGCGGGCGAGAGCGGCCGCCTCCGCCAGCGCAGCGCCGACACTCAACGGTCGCGACGTGCGGATGCGTTCGGGAACCGTTTGATCGATCAGGTCGTCGAGCGACTCGGCGCCCACGGCCGCGAGCATGGCGTCGATCTCCGGACCCCCGGGTCCAAGGTGTCGATCGCGAAAGGCGTCGACGGCAGGAAGAGCGGCGGAGAGGGGAGTAGACATGTGGCCTCGCAGCGGCCGGCGGTATTAACGCGGAACTACCGTCGGGGCGGCGCCGAGGGCGCTCGTTATGCGCTACATTGGCGCGATCCGCGGGCTGCCCATGTCCATCCTTGCCTTCCTCGTGCTTTTCCTGCCGACGACAGCCGCTGCTCCAGGCGCGATCCGCTTGGGGGGCGGCGTTGAAGTATTCCACCGCGCAGCTTTGGAATTCGGTGTTCCGGAAGAAATCCTCCTCGCGCTTGCCTTCGAGGCCAGCCACTTTCAGCCTGCCGTGGAGTCGGAGTGGGGCGGCTACGGGCTCTTTGACCTCCGCGAAGGACAAACAGAGCCGGCCCTTGAGCATGCCGCGGCGCTGATTGAAACGAATCCCAACGGAATGATTCGCGACTGGCGGTTGCAGGTGCGGGGGGCCGCGGCGCTCCTGGCCGACGAGGCTCGGCTCGCGAACGGCGGGATTCTGCCTTCCGCGGCGGATCTTCCTGCGTGGTGGCCAGCGGTTTCCGCATTCTCCGGACGTCAGGAGCCGTTCCTCCAGGACGCGTACGCACGAGGAATCTACGACGTCGTCACCACCGGGTTTGCGTTTCAGACGCCGCTCGGGCAGATGGCGCTTTTGCCGCAGGCAGTTGACCTCGTCGATCATGCCTTTCCGCCCCCCCCGCCAGCGACGATGGATTACGCCGCCGCTGAGCGCTGGTACGCCGCGTGTGACGAAAACTTTAGCGATTATTCACGCGGAAGCGGCGAAATCGACATGGTGGTCATTCATACCGTTCAGGGCAGCTACGCGGGCTGCTATTCGTGGTTCGCCAACTGCACCTCGGGGGCCAGCGCGCAGTACGTCGTCCAGTCCTCGGGAGGCGCGGTTACGCAGATGGTGCTCGAGGAAGATGTGGCTTGGCACGCGGGAAACTGGAGCGTTAATGAGCGGTCGGTTGGCATCGAGCACGAGGGCTACGTCAGTGATTGCTCGTACTACACCGACGCGATGTATGCGTCGTCGGCCAGGTTGACCGCCGACATTGCGTCGCGACAGGGCGTGCCGCTCGACCGTACCCACATCATCGGTCACAATGAGGTTCCCGACCCGTACAACGCCGGGCAATATGGAGGCGCCGGACACCACACCGACCCGGGGCCCTGCTGGGATTGGGACTATTACATGGGGCTCCTCGGCGGCGAGTCGGGCGCCAGCGGCGGCCAGATCATCGGCGTCGTGGCCGATAGTGACATCCAGAACGGCACCCGCCTGCTGGGCGCGAACGTATGGATCGAGCAGAACGGCGAGGCGACGACTGTCGCCAGTGATGGCTTCTACCGTTTCGAAGACCAGCCCTGGGACACATACACGATGCACGCAACCTACCCCGGCTACGCGGAAGGCACGTGTACGAAGACGACCACGGGATCACAAGACTGGTGCTCGATCGCTCTCTTTCCGGATGATGGCCCAGACGCGGACACGGACGTTGATTCCGGGTCGGACACCGACGCCGTCGATACCGGCGCGCGCACCGATCCAGACGGAAATCGGGGGCATTCGCCGAACGGTCCCGGCAAGTTGGTGGAGTGGGCATCGGCCGGCGGTGGGTGTGACGTGGTCGGCATGATGGCGCTCTGGTCGACGCTTTTGGCCGCGCCGCTCGTCCTGCGTCGCCGTAGGAAATGAGGGGTCGAACGATCGTTCGGCACGCGGCGCTGCTGGGTTCGTGCTTGGCCGGCGGTTGTGCGCCGAAGCCGGCCTCCACGCCGACGGCCGGGTGGGTCGAGGCGCACGTGGACGCGCCACCCACGGCCGAGCGCGCCGCGATTCTCACCGTCCTCGCCCGGGCAAACGTCTCTCCTTGTTACGACGCTGCGCTCGCGCGGAACCCACACACCTACGGCGAAGTCGTCGTGCGGTTCTCCATCGGCGCGGCGGGCGTCGTCACTGAAAGCGCGCCTTCACTCGCCACTCTCGCCGATGATGAAGCGGCGCGGTGCGTCGCGGACGTTGTACGGACGCTCCAATTCTCCGCACCCTCACGGGCCGGCCTTACCGTCCTCTATCCATTCGTGTTCACGAGCAACACCACCGCGCCGGAGGCCGCCCGGGCGCTGAAGCTACGCTACGGGCTCGTTGTCGAGGACCTCGATGCGGACCTCACCGACGCACGGAAGGATCCGCCCGCCGGGGTGGTCATCAGCTGGTAGGCGTCTCCGCCGATGGTCAGCCTACGAAACGAAGGTTTCCAGGTGCTTGCGGCGGCGGCTGTGGCGCAGCTTGCGAAGCGCCTTGATTTCGATCTGGCGAATCCGCTCGCGCGTCAAACAGAACTGCGACCCGATCTCTTCGAGGGAGTAGCACATCGGCTCCCCGATGCCGTATCGCATACGAACAACCTTTTCCTCGCGCGGGGTCAGGCTCGCGAGCACCTCCTCGATCTCTTCACGCAGGGCAGCCTCTTCGATGGCGTCCGAGGGGCATTCTGCGTTCGGATTCTCAACGAATTCTCCAACCGAGGAGTCGCTGTCTTCGTTCACCGGGGCGTCGAGGGAGAGCGGCTCCCGCGTGAGCTTCATGAGTGCTTCGAGCTTGTCCACTTCGATGCCGAGCTTGGCGGCGATTTCCACCATCGACGGCTCACGTCCGAAGTGTTGGAACATTTCCTTCTGAAGCTGGTGCACCTTGTTCACGACTTCCAGCTTGTAGATCGGAATCCGAATGGTACGAACCTGACTTTCCACCGCGCGAATAATGCTTTGGCGTATCCACCAGGAAGCGTAGGTCGAAAACTTGAAGCCGCGGGTGTGGTCGAACTTCTCCGTGGCCTTCATCAGACCGATGTTCCCTTCCTGAATGAGGTCGGAGAGCGGGATGCCGCGGTACGTATACTGCTTCGCGATGCTCACAACGAGGCGCAAGTTCGCGTTTACGAGCTCCGTTTTTGCGAGGTGCGCGTCGGGACCGCCAGCGTCGATGCGGCGCGCAACCTCGACTTCATCGTCACGTGCGAGAAGGGGGATTTCACCCATTCGCTTCAGGTATTTGTTGAGGAGGACGTTACCGTTTCCGATCGGTGCGGCGCGACGGGCGGGGGACGCGAACGACATCTCAGGGCCTCCATGGGGTTCCCCAGATGGTTCTGCAAGGGCTGTGCCGGAGGATTGTCGCGTCATGGGATGTCACCAAAGTTCGCGGTTGTTCGTAATTTTCAACGCTCCGGAGACAATCGGCATTCCCCTCATCGGACGTTAGCGCTCCCCCGAGAGCGACATTTGGCGACACCGTCAAGGAATTTTGACGTCAACCGCCGTCTTGAGCGCTGCGTAGGGGTCCGGGGCGCCGGCGGTGATCTTCCGAATATCATCGATGAACGCCGAAATATCTCCACTATTTCTATTCAAGATGACGTGAAACCAATCGTCGTGCTCATCGTAGGTGCGGTACTGAATCAGGCGGGCGTTGTTCCATTCGCTGGTGCGGACAATTTGCAGATACCGTGCTTTACGAACGATCGTTGATGCCATCACCCGACTGTCAAGAGTTTTGTACAACGTGATTTTTTGGGACGCCTTTCGCGCGTCGTCCAGCGTCTCGTCGGCGTACAGGGCGTCGAGGTCGCCATACAGCGCCTCGAGAATCGCGCGGAACGCCCGCCAATCGGCATCGCCGACGTTGATTTCCCGGACGTAGGCGTTTTCCGGACCATATTTGGCGGCCAGATACTGGGCCTCGGCCTCGCTCCCGACGACCTCCGCAAAGGTCTCATTGAACATCGCGCTGCCTGGAATCCACAGTGTTGCATGGGCTAATTCGTGCAAGATTGTGCCGGCGAGCTGAGATTCATCCCAACGGAGCATGGCAGGAAGGATGGGATCTCGAAACCACCCGAGGGTTGAGAAGGCGCCCGCTTCGCGAACGAAGACATCGTAGCCTTCTCCCTCCATCTTCACCCGCCATGTCGCCGCCTCGTCGTCCCGAAAGAAGCCGAGGTAGTGGATCTTGCCGACGATCGGGAACCACCAGCTCACGGGTTCAAACCGGAGGGGATCGCAGGCGCTCACATTCCAGATCGTCCGTTTCCAATCCACGGCAACGGTCTCGTAGTTTCGGTTCGCCGCGAGACCGATCGATGCCCCAAATTTCTTGATTTCGGGGACGAGGTGGAGCCGCTGTTCCTGACCCGCGCTCAGCTTCCCTTCCGCGAGAACGTCGGCTACGGGGCGCGCGCTCGTCAGCAACTCTGCCTCGTAGTACCCGCTCACGATGACATAGCGCACGCCGCAGGACGGCAGGAAACAGCTGCCGGCGCCCACCCCAGCCAGCGCAATCGCCACACGACGACGCGTTGAAATTGTCCTGATGAAAATTCTAAGAGTCGTCATCATGCCAATTTCCACCTGTGTTCTCTTGCAGCGTCAATAGTAAAATCCAAAAAAATGTGTGCCAACGGTACTTTGCATACTGGCAGTTCGGACGCGACGTGATATGCTTCTTCCACGATGGACCTACATCCTCGCCGGCTTGTGTGGAATGTGGTGCCGACCATGCTGGTCCTTGGCATCATCTACCTCGCCGTGTTCGGTGACAACGGAATGATCCGGCGTTTCCACATGAACGCCGATGTCGAGAAGGTGGGCCGCCGTCTGGCTGCGGTGCAGGCCGAGAATGCCCGGTTGCAACGTGTTGTGGACCAGCTCCACAACGACCCCGTCACGCAGCGGCGCACGGCCGCCGAAGAGTTGATGCTGGTGCCTGCCAATAGCGCGGTCTACCGCTTTTCAGCACAATAGGAGGGCGCGCGGTAAGGGGATGGATGCCCGGTTCCATCCGATTCCTGCTCAATGGCGCGGACGTCGAGGTGGACGTCGATCCCAAGGCGTCCGCGCTGGCTGTGTTGCGCGACACGCTCGGAGTGTTGACGGGGAAGCCGGGCTGTTCGCCGCAAGGCCTGTGTGGATGCTGTACGGCGCTCATCGGCGGCAAGGCTCGGCTCACGTGCACGCTGCCGGTTGCGTCGCTCGCGGGAAAGTCCGTCACGACCATGGCGGGGTTGGACCCTGCCGTTCGTGAGCGAGTGGCGGACGCGTTCGTTGCGTGCGGGGCGTCGCAATGCGGGTATTGCACGCCGGGCATCGTACTTTCGACAGCGGCATGGTTGCAGGGCCGAGAGGGTGACGCGGTGTCTAAGCCTCCGACCCCGGAGGACATTCATCGCGTTCTTGCACCCCACACCTGCCGGTGTACCGGGTACGTGGCAATCGCGGCGGGTATTCGGGTCGCGGCGGGCGCGTCGGTACTTCCGCGTAGTGCGGGCACGGATGCGCGCGCCCTTGTGCTGGGTGAGCGTGCTTTTGTCGCCGATTTGGTGAGAGATGGCATGTTGCACGGTGCGATCGTTTTGGCCCCCGTCGCCACTGGCATCGTGTCTGCGATCACGGCGCCTGACGCCGTGCAATGGGTGGCGTTGAAAGCGGCAGGAGACCAGGTGTTGCACGCCGGTGACGTCGTCGCGGCCGTCGCGGCGCCGGACTGGGTCACGGCCCGCGTCGCGGCCAAGGCGATGATCGTGGAGGTTGTGCCTGCACAGGTCGAGTCGGGCGCGGTGGCGCGAGGGCGTAGATGCGAGGGGACGATGGGCGAGTTGCTCGCGTCCGTGGACGTTGCTATCGCGGCTTCGGACCCGGTGTTTCTCGAACCCGAGTGCGCGTTGGCGGTGCCGGCGGACGGCGAGCTGCTCGTGTATTCCGCCGGCCACGACGCGCGGGGGATGGCGGAAGCCATTGCCGCCCGCGTCGGCGTGCCCGTGCGCGTCGTTCTCGTGCCCAGCGGCGGCAGTTATGGTGGGAAGGACCTGCATACGGTGGAAGTCGCGGCGGCCCTGTTGGCGCGCGACACGGGCCGCCCGGTGCGTGTTTCCGTCGGGCTGGAAGAAGGAATGCGGCTACATCCGCGCCGGCCGGCCGTCGGAGCCAGCGCCGCGATTGCGCTCGACGCACGCGGTGGACTCGCCGGCGTGCACGTTCGCGTTCATTTCGAAGGCGGGCAGGCGCCGACGGGCGTGGCGAGGCTCGTCGATGGTGCCCTCGGTGCCCTGGCGTGGGAGTGCGCGAATGTCGACGTCGAGGCAACGGTTCACCGGTCAGGTGACCCGTCTGCGGGCGCCATCCGCGGCGCGGGCTCGCTGGCCCTGACGATTGCGGTCGAGTCGGCGCTGGCGCGTGCGGGCGTGACGGCAAGGCCGCGTGACGAGGCTGGGTGTTTGGTGTTCGCGGCGGCGGGGGGCAAGGATGCGTCGCTCGCCCGGTCCGTCGGCGGGACGCCGGCCCACGTCCATTTGCGGGTCGTCAGTGCCGACGAGATTGAGGTCCAGTGCAACGTGCCGGAGCTGGGCGTGGGTCGCGATGCGGCACTGGTTGGCGTGCTCTCGCGTGTCACCGGGCTCCCGGCGGACGTGTTCACCATCGCATGGGGCAGTTCTGACGTCGTCGGGGTCGCGGGGGAGGGAGCTGTGGAACAGGCGGCGGAGCGAGCTGCACGTTGCCTTTCAGCGGCGGGAGGTGCGCTTGCACGTCGCGTCGGCCGGCGGTTTTCGGGGCACGGGGACCCGCCGTCGGATGGGTGGAGCGCTGCTCGGGTGTTGCTGACGGACGGCATCCTGTCCGCGGTCGACGTTGTGGTTGCGGTTGGCGAGCAGGACGCGGATGACGCGCGACGGGTGGCGGAGGGCGCAGCTCACATGGCCATCGGCATCGCTCTCTCCGAGGAGGTGGTCGCGGTGGACGGGCTTCCCGAAGGACGGTTTCGATTTCTCGGCCTCATTCGAGAGAAGTTAACGCCGCAAATCCGCGTGCGGACCGTGCAGGTGGGGGGCACGGCGCGCGATACGGCGGAGGCAACCGTGTCAGCTGTCGCCAGTGCCATCGTGCGCGCGTTGGCCCCAGAAACAATCTCCTTGCCGATGAAAGATACCGTGGCGGCACGGGCAGTTGGCGTCCGTCCGCCGCGCGCACCGCCGGTATGACCGTGAGGATGCGTGCGCTGGGCCTTATGGATAAACCTATGGGGGGAATTGGGGCACGGGTGTGCAAGAGATTGCCCATCGAAGCGTGGCGTTGGCCGGTGATATTCGCCGATCGGGTGGAAATGCCTCAAATTGTTGGGCAAATCGTTGCCCAACTTCCCGGGTGAAAACGGGCGTTTGTCCGTCTGGCACGCTTGGCACGGTCCTTGCTATACGTTCTGCCGACACCGGGGCAACTCGGCGGTCCGGACCGAGAAGCGCTCTTCTCGAGCGGTCTTTGACGTACAGCTTCTGCCTTCGCAAGAAGGGAGA
>CAMAWH010000103.1 GCA_945861635.1 Klebsiella pneumoniae
ATATGGTGCGCGCCACCTTCTGGAGCTTCGGGGCGCATCATCGGCTCGTCATGTTCGAGCCATTCGGCGTACCCGCCGCGGAGCTGCCGGGCCAGGACCCACCCCTGCTCCCGCAGGTACTTGGCGATCGTGGCCGACTCATCCCTCCCCAACTGGTCATAGACGGTGACGCGGATGTCCTTTTTCGGGAGCGCGTCGAGGCGGCCTTTCACCTGCTCTCCCGGAAGGAGCATGGCCCCGGGAAGCATGCCATTGACGCACTCCTTGGGGGGGCGAACATCGATGATGAACGGGCTCACGCCACTTGCGACTTGCGACGCCAGCCACGTCCGTCCGATCTCCGTGTCGTGCTTGGGGCCCGGCGTGTCCCCGGAGCCGTCTACGACGCGCGGGATGACGCTCGGATCGAAGGGCTCGATCTTGTCAACCTTGGAATTGCTCGCGTTTGGCGCAAGCTCTTCCGCATCCCATTCCATGCCGAGGACTTTGAGCGCGACCTTGCGAACGGCGCCCTTCAGACGGTCGCGGATCAAAGGTACGCTTCCTGAATGCGAATGGTGTGCTGACGGAGCGCTTCCCGGGCTTCATCGGGGATATCGATGAAGTGCACGGCGACGCGGTGCGTGGCGTCGACGCCTTCATCTCGCTCGTCGATGGGGATGCGCATGACGCGGACGACCGACGCCGTTGCACGCCAATTGTGGGTGTTTCCGGGGACGCCCACCGCGCAGAGCATGATGTCGCCTTCTGCGCAGGCCTCGATGTCCTCGAAAGCAAGGCCGGTGGCGGAGAAATTCATGAACGGGTCCGGCTCGCGCGCCACAGCTGACGCCGTGCCGTCTCGCAGCCACGCATCCGCCGCGTCGGTGTTGTTTCCGGGCACCACGGTGTACCGCAGCCGGATGCCGCCGTGCATGCGGGGATATTCACGCTGGTCCGCAATCGGGATCTTCACGACGCGCCCGACGAGGCGTGAACCGCCGCCTGCGGACGCCGAGCCGTGGGCGACGACGTGGATGATCGCCCGCGCCACGCCGGCGTCCGGCGGGAAATCCAGGATCAGGGAGGCTCCCGGCGAAAGCGTCGGCGTGCCGCTGGGCATGTCGATGTCGATGAGATCACCCTTCTGCGAGACGACCTTGCCCTTGACGAGGAGGGGGGGCTCCGACGCCGCGTGGACGATCGACACCGGCGTGGGGACGCGGATCGAAAGATTCATTCGTAGACCTCGCCGCTACCGTATTGTCCGGGGGGGCGCGGTGTCAACGCGGGTCGTGCTGCACAAGGCCTGCACAATCGTTGCGAAGCGCTTGCGGAGCCGACGGGCGAGGGGTTGCACATCGCCGCCGTAGAACCATTGTACCCAGGAGGGTATCGTGCATCCAGTTCTTCGACTCATCGGAATCATCTCGGTCTTCATCGTCACGGCCATTGCGTGGGTCGTGCTCGGCGGGGTCACGTCCTCGCGCGGCACCGACCAGCGTGGCGCACTTTTCGGACAGGTCGCCGACCTGTGGGGGAGCGCGCAAACCCAGGTAGCGCCAGCCTTTGCGCTGGAGTGGACCGAAACGGTGATCGAGCACAAGGAGCAGACGGACGCGAATGGCTTCGTCTACAACCGGCAGGACATTGCGCGGGTGGAGGCACGGTCGCTGGCGGTTGACCCCTCGTCCACCCGCGCCGACGTGAAGCTGCACCTCGACCAACGTCGTAAGGGACTATTGTGGTTTCCCCTCTACGACATCGTATTTGACGGTGCGTGGACGGTGGAGAACAAGTCGGGCGTGGTGCGGAACATGCGCCTCACCTTCCCCTTTCCGGATCGGGACGCGATGTATGACGACTTCCACTTCGCGCTCGACGGTGTCGATCAGGGGCAGGCCGTGCGGCCGGAGGGTGGCGCGGTGACGACGGTTGTATCGATGCAACCGGGGCAGATCCTGACGCTTGGCGTCCACTACACGTCGCGTGGAGCGGACTCCTGGGTCTACAAGCCCTCGCCCGAGGTCGGCCAGATCGAGGACTTCAAGCTCACGATGTCCACGGATTTCGACGCCATCGATTTTCCGGCGCTCACGCTTTCTCCCTCGAATCGGGTGGCGGCGGACGGCGGGTGGGCGCTCGATTGGACGTTTGCCCGGCTCGTGAGCGGGTACGGCGTCGGCATGGTCATGCCCACCCACATCCAACCGGGCGAGCTTGCATCGGACCTTTCGTTCTCCGCGCCCCTCTCGCTCGGCCTGTTCTTCCTCTGGATCTACGTGCTCGGGCTGTTGCGCGGCACCGAGATCCACCCGGTGAACTACTTGATGATCGCGGCGGCGTTCTTCTCCTTCAACCTTCTCTTTGCGTACACGGCGGATCATCTGGCGGTTGAGGCGGCGTTCGCGCTGGCCAGCGTCGTGAGCGTTGGATTGGTCGTGAGCTACCTGCGGCTGGTCGTAGGCGCGCGGTTTGCCCTGTTTGAAGCAGGACTTGCGCAGGTGATGTACCAGGTCGGCTTCGGCGTTGCCCACTTCACGGACGGCTACACCGGGCTGGCGATCACCGTGCTTGGAATCGTCACGTTGTTCGCGCTTATGCAGCTCACCGGGCGGATTTCGTGGAGCGAGAAGTTTGGCCGCACGCCGGTGCCGGCGGGGCCGGCGACGACGCCTGCGCCAGCGGCGGGCTGATCCGGGGCGGCGGCGGGGTGGGGGCGGCGGGGGCGGCGGCGGCTTCCGCCGCGCGGATCCGGTGGGTGTCCTCGGTGCGTCAAGCCAATGGTCGCGGAGTTGTCGCATCGACCGCTCCCGCCGCGGCGGCCCGCGAAACCGGTGCGCCGGGTCGCGCGGCGTCGTAACCGGTGCGCCGCGCGGCCAATTGTGGCACCAGATGGCGTATCTGCCCGGGGTTGTGGCCGCGGCGGCCCGCGAAACCGATGCCGCCGGGTCGCGCGGCGTCGTAACCAGTGCGCCGCGCGGCCAATTGTGGCACCGGATGGCGTATCTGCCCGGGGTTGTGGCCGCGGCGGCCCGCGAAACCGATGCCGGACGGTGAGCGTCATTTCGAAGGCCATCGCCCGCGGCGCGCCGACGCCCTCGGTGCTGCCAGTTATTTTTGGACGGCGCCGAATATCGCCAGGCGATGTTCCGCTTCGCGTTGCCCTTTACGGGCGGCAACAAGCTGTAGCTCGCGGGCGCGAGCCAACGGGAATAATGGTGTCGCGGGTGTCGAAATCGTGAACGACGCGGATTGCGGAGTTTTTCGACATTTTTCGCGGCGTCAGGACTGGAATTGGTCGGCGCGAAGATCCCGGATCCCGCGCCTCGGATCTGACGGCGGTCAGACGTTCGGGTGGGTCGTGGGCCGTTCCGCACCGTCGTGGCGGGGCGCCTCCGAGGGGCCGGAACGCCCGCGGATTTTGGGCGTGGCGACAGCCGAAAACTATTTTCGAGCGCGCCCACGTGGGACAAACACTTTTCGGCTTACGACGCCGTGGTCAGTCCCTACCCACACGCGCAAGCTGACCTGCCACACGCGCGCCCCGACCTACCCACACGCGCCCCGACCTGCCACACACGCGCCCCGACCTGCCACACGCGCGCCCCGACCTGCCACACGCGCGCCCAGACCTACATCAAATGTTGAAATCGATGATCGCTATGCCGCGTTCACGGTCGGTATCGTCGACATCGGGTAACGGGCGCTCTATCGGCGGGGGCGGCGGAACCTCGATGCGAAGCGGAATTCGCGACGCGCCGCGTTCAAGGCTTTCTTGCCCTTGCTGCCGGATTCGGTGGATGATGAATGCGTCGAGCATCAAATCTCCAGTGCGGGAGTACAGTTCGACAATCTCAATGTAGTTTCACTCGTCAGAAACGGCAACGAAAGGATCAAACGTCGCCGCGCAAACGCGCGACGAGGCGGGAAATCTCCCGGTAGGTAGTGGCGTCCTGCTGGGCGAGAAGTTCTGCATGGCGAGCGAGCGTCGCCGCGTCCCCTCGCGCGGCCGGGCCCGTCAGGGCCGACGGACCCGCCTCGGCAACGCGTTGCAGGCTCGCCGTCGTAAGGGGCAAGAGCATGGAGGCCGCGTCCGCATCGCTCACGCCGGCCTCCGTCATCGTACGCACGGCCAATGCGAACACCGCCGCCGTATGCCCCGACGCCAGCGCGGCAGCGGCGTGGTAGCGCGCGATCTGGCCGGGCGCGATTTCGATGGGCCGCATCCCCAGCGCCTCCGCGAGCCGACGGGCGATCGCCAACGCGGCAGCCGTGCCCTCTACCCGCGCCGCGCAACCCCGCAGTTCGGGCAACCGAATCTCGGGCCCGGGAAACGTCATCAGCGGGTGGCACACGCCGCGCTCCACCCGCAGCCCCAGAATCTTCGCGCCAAGCCCACCAGCAGCATGCAGCGCGATACCGGAGGGAGGCAGAATTGCCCCGACTTCGCCGATCGCCGCGTCGGATACCGTCACCCAGAAAACGTCGGCATCGGGAATACGTTCGCCGCGCGCGCAGGTGACGACGTCCACGCCCGCCGCGGGCAGCAGAATTGCGAGGGAGCGCCCGACTCTGCCCATGCCAACGATCGCGACGCGCATGCAGGCCCCCCTATCCGCGGCTACGTTCCCGTGTATGCAACGTCCCATCCAGCGCGTGCTCGTCGGCTGCCGGGGGGATGTGGGTGCGCGGATCGTGCACGCCATCGAAGCGTTGGGCATAGAGGCGGTGGCCGCGTATGACGACGCTGAGCCGGAAGCGCCTCACATCGATGCCGCCGCCTACGCCGTCCACGTCAGCGGCGTCGACCCCTGGCGCGATCCGATGAGCCTCGTTTCCGCCGCCATGGACTCCGGCGCGGACGCAATTCATCCCGGCATCGTCGGGCTTGCCCGAAGCGGCGAGTTTGCGCGCATCGTGCAGAACGTCGGCCTTGCGTGGATCGGGCCGCGGGCCGAACATCTCGAGGATTTTGCCGATCGTGGCATCGCCCGAGCGCGCGCCCGAGACGCGGGATTGGAGGTGATTCCATCCAGTCCTTCGCTGGAGGATGCGGACGAAGTCGTGGCGTGGATTGAGCGTTTCGGCGCGCCGGTCGTATTGCGCCCTTCGCGCCGCGGCGGCGGCCCGGCGATGCGGTTTGAGAGCACGGCGGCGGCGATCGCGCGGGTTCGCCTTGGGCTCGGCGCGGCGATTGTCGTGGAGCGCGGTATCGCCGACGCAAGGCATGTTGTGTTTGTCGTCGTTGGAGATGGAGAAGGGAACGCGGTCCACGTGGGCGAGCACGAGCGTTCCGTGGGGGATGGTTTTGGCGTCCTGCTGCGGGAATGTCCGTCTCCTGGGGTGGACGCGGCGCGCCGCAACGCGGTCGGCTGCGCGGCGGCGGATTTCGTTGCAGCGTTTGACTATCTTGGTGTTGGTGGCGTTGAGTTTCTCGTCGGCACGGATGGTTTGGCCTGGTTCATCGACTTCGATCCCGGCCTGCCGGAAGGCTTCGGCCTGCACGACGCGGTGTACGGCGTTGATCTCGTTCAGGCGCAGGTCGCCTTGGCGGGTGGCGAGGACCTGGGCTGGTCACAAGAGGATATTGAACCTGGGAAGTACGCCGTCGAACTGCTCGTTTGCGCCACCGGTCCGGGCGTGATCGAGCGCATTTCGTTCGGAGAAGGAGCGGACGTGTCCACGCGCTGCGCCGTCGGGATGGCGGTGGAACCCGCGCTCGACCCGGTCATCGCGCGCGTTCGCGTCACCGGGCCGTCGCGACACTCGGCGCTCGTCCGTGCGAAAGCGGTGGTCGAGCGCGCCGACATCGAAGGCCTTCCCACGAACCTGCCCCGACTGGCAAGCCTGCTTGGCCGCCGGGAAGTATGGGATGGAGCGACGCGTGTAGGGCTGATCGACCTGCCGTAGGCCGCTCGCACACCGTGACCGAACGGCCGAACCGCGGATGGAGGGGTGGTACACTTCTCGGGCGTGTCCGAATCGCTCGAAACTCTCTGCGCCATCGAACTGCCCACAGGGGAGGAGGTGGCGGTGCATCGCCGCCGCTTCTCGGGTGGGCCGGGTCCGCGGATCGGCATCGTAGCCGGCGTTCGCGGCGACACTCCGGAGGGCACGCGGGTGGCCCACGGCGTCGGTCGTCACCTGCAGACGGTGCACGCCGATCTCGCGGGGACGGTTGACCTGTACCCGTGCGTCAACCCGTTGGCGGCGCATCACGGCGCGCGGAACTGGCCGGGATTTGACCTCGATCTCAACCGCCGTTTCCCTGGGCGTGACGACGGGCATGCCCCGGATCGCGTGGCGTTTACCTTGCTCGCAGCACTTCGTGAGTGCGATCAGGTGATCGAGCTGCGGGGTGCCCACCCGGCGTTTCGTGAGGCGACGCAGGCGCATGTGCGTCACGACAATCCCGCGGCCATTGAGTTGGCGATGCGCGCGAACGTGCGCGTGCTCTGGAAACGATCCACGGACATCGAGGGCACCGGCACGCTTGCGACGCAACTGGATGGTCTGGTGTGCCTCGAAGGCGGTTCGGGAAACCGCCTGACGGATGGTGTCGGCCTTGAACTGGGGGATGGCGTGCTCAATCTCCTCGTCGTTCTCGGCGTTCTACCCGAAAATGCGCTCCCTTTTCATTGGGCCGCGATTCAACGCCCAACCATCGCGGAGGAAGCGGATGTCGTGCGGGTTCGAGCAACGCGCGGCGGCTTGTTCCTTCCGTCCGGCGTCGTCTGGGCGGAGGTGCAGGCCGGCACTGTTTTGGGAGAGGTCGTGGACCCGATCGCGGGAGACACTCGGGAAGAGGTGACCGCGCCGATCGCCGGGCGGATCCTGGCCATGCGGGAGCAGCCCGTCGTGTATCCGGGCAGCCTCGTGGCTCGAATCGTGGCGGCGAAATGAGCCTCATCTTTCGCTTGGAAGCCCCGTACCGTGGCGAATATCGGTTGCATCGCCTGACGTTCGGCTCCGGATCGCCTTCCGTTGCGATGGTTGCGGGGGTGCACGGCAACGAAGTGAACGGCATCTACGCGCTGAATCTCGTAGCTGGGGTCCTGCGCGGGCAACGTCCGAAAGGCACGGTTCACCTTTTGCCTTGCGTGAACGCGGTCGGCGCGGACGAAGCGCGGAAACGCTGGCCGTTCGATGATCGCGATATTGCGGAGGCGTTTCCCGGGGATCCGGAAGGCGCGGCAGTGGATCGCATCGCCGCCGCCGTCATGGACGCAACCGACGCGGAAACGTGCATCGACGTGCACTCGGGCCAGCCGAATGTCCACGAACATCCTCACACCCGCTCGCCCCTCGGGGGCCGGGAACTGGCGACGGCGCGCTCGTTGGCGCTGCCGGTGCTCTGGCGTCGCAGCTCGGACAAGTTTGGCGACGGGTTGGTGGGCGCATGGCGGGATGCGGGGCGCGTCGCCTTGCAGGTTCGCGGTGGCCGCGGCGCATCGCTGGATATCGACGACGCGAAGTCGATGGCGCGGGGCCTCGTGCGCGCGTTGGTCTACTGCGGCGTGCTCGGCGCGCAAGACGCGGGAGAACGCACGCTGGAAACGAGTGAAGTCCGTGATTATCGCTCAAACGCCGGCGGATTTTTCGTCCCCGAGGTCCGCCCGGGAGAGCGCGTCGTGACCGGAAAGCTGCTCGGCCTGATCCGTGCTCCGTTGGGGGGGGAGCCCATCGAGTCGATCACGGCATCGCGGACCGGAATGGTCATCGCCACCCGGGTGTACCCACTCGTACACGCGCAGGAGCTTGTCGTGCGGATTGCGGAAGAAACGGGTTGATGCTGGCTGCCCTTGGTTTGGTGTGCGCGGCGTTCGCGGGCGGGCTGGTCGATGGCGGGGAGATGGAGGTGGATGCCTCCGCGGCGAGCGTGATTGCCGACGCGAATGCGGCGTTGGCGGCTGGACGTTTCGATGATGCGGCCGGAATGCTTGGGGCGCTGGCCGATTCCGGGGGCGGGGTGCCCGCCCGCGTGGCGCAGGCGGTGGCGTTGTACGAAGGCGGAGACCTCCGCGGCGCGAGGGTGGCGGCCGAGGCGGCGATCAAGCTGGATGCACGCAACATCGCCTGCCTGAACGTTCTTGGCCTTACGATGGTGGACGGAGGCAGCGTCGAGCACGGGCTCGCGACGCTCACCACCGCCCAGAAGGTGGCGGCCGGCGACCCACGGTGGACCGCCCGCATCCTTGTCAACATCGGCCTGGCCAAGCTTGACCGGGGGGATCGCGCTGGCGCACTATCGGCGTTCACAGCGGCAAAAACTGGAGGTGATGCAGCGACACTGTCCGCGATTGCTGCGGGAGAGGTCGCGGCGGCCGGGTTGAGCGGGAACGACAGCGGGGTGGGGCAGGCGCTCGGTTCCGGCCGAACGGGGGCTGCGCGAGCGGAGGCGGAGCGCATCGCCAGCGCGGCGACGACGCGGCGTGGACGGGTGGGCGCCGGTCTGCTGCTCGCGGGCGTCGAGCGCGCGGAGGGCAGGCTCGATGCCGCCCAGAAGCGTCTCACTGGACTGATCGTAGAGGCACGAGAGGCCGGGATGACGCGAGAGTGGGCCGTTGCTTTGGGGGATCTCGGCATCGTCCAGTCGTTGGCCGGGCGGCTGCCGCTTGCGGCGGACACGCTGCTCGCCGGGGCGCGCGCGGCGGAGTCCGGCGGCTATCGCGTGGTCGAGGTGGACCTGCGGTGTGAGCTTGGGCGCGTGCTCCTGCACCTCGGTCGCAAGGACGAGGCCGTGGAACAGCAGCACGCAGCTGGGAAGTTACTGGCGGCGATGGAGTATGCGCAGGGGGCGGCGCGGCAGGCCGAGCTGGGCGGGGAGATCGCGGCTGCGAGTGGCGATTTATCTATGGCGGAAGCGGCATTGTCTGCCGCGGCCACGCGCTACGGCGGGCAAGGGCGAAACCTCGACGCGGCGCGCGCGGCAACGGCACTTGCCGCCGCGTTCGAGGGCCGAGACGCCGCGAAAGCGGCGGGTTGGGGCGCGGCGGCGGCGGGCTATTTCTCCAAGGCCGGAGATGCCCTTGGACCGGCGCACGTGCTGCTCGCACGGGGCTTGGCAAACGCGCGCGCGAAGCGACTCCCGGAGGCGTTGGCTCAGTTCGCCAAGGCGGTGGAACTCGCAGAGAAGGTCGGCGGCGGGCGGGGCGCGGCCATCGTGGCGGTTGCGCGTGAGGACGCCGCGCAGACGCTGGTCGCGCTTGGTTCCACCGACGAAGTGGCGAAATTGGCTTCCCAGCAGGGAATGGGCGAAATCATCGCGCGGCATCAGCAGACCCAGAAGGCCGCAGACGCCTACGATGCGGGCCTCGCGCTGTATACAAAGGGCGATTTCAAAGCGGCGAGAGAGCAGTTTGTCCTCGCGCGACAGACGTTCGACGCCGCCGGGGAGACGGCGTATGCGGGGCGTGCGCGCCGGTCGGCCGCGTGGAGCGCGTACAACGTGCTGGTGGCCCTGCCGACCGCGCAGGCGGCGCCCCAGTGGCAGCAACTTGTAGAGGAGACGGCCAAGGTCGAGGATGCCGAACTGTTCGCTCGCGCCTACAGCGCAGCGGTGCTGGCGGCACACGCAGGTGGGCAGAAGGAGTTGGGTGCGCGCTACAAGGAGTGTGTGAGGCTGGCCGCAATCGCCCAGCTCCCGGATGTTGGCGCCCGGTGTTGGGGTGCGATGGCCGAGGAGGGCGAGGATCTCGATGACCGGGCCAAGTCAGCCCGTGCGGCCCACGCGCTGGACGCGGGAGAGAAGGCGAGCGTGTACGCGCTCTACGTCGTGGCGGTGGATGCCTACAACGCTGGCCGGAACGAACTTGCGGTGGAGTTGGCCACGCTTGCGCGTCCGAATGCGGGGCGCTTGGCCGGGGCGCTGGATGAGGTGTTGGCGGCGACGCGGTAGGGAGGCCCTGGGACGGCGATGCGGTTCTACGCCGCGAACTCATGGATCTTGATCGTCGTCCCCGTGCTGCGGATACACTGCCTCCGCATGCTCGTCGTCCTCCCCCTCCTTGCCTGTGACGCCGGTTCCGCCTCGCCGATCGACTCGTCCGGCCCCTCCGACACCGCCGACTCCGCCGCCGCCGACACCCCCTGGCAAGTCGTCGCTGCGGATATGCCCGGCGCCTTCCTCTCGGTGTGGGGGCTGGGCGCGGACGACGTCTATGTGGTCGGCGGAGACGGCGGAAACGGACCGGAAGCTTGGCACTTTGACGGCGCCGCGTGGACTGCGATCGAGGGTCTGAGCCCCGACGGACTCTGGTGGATCTCCGGGGATGCGACCCGCGTGTGGATGGCTGGTATCAGCGGTCGAGTTTTCCGGCTCGATCGTGCGACTGGCGCAGTGGAGTCGTGGGTCCTCGACGGCGCCAAAACCTTCTTCGGCATCTGGGGCCCGGGAGACGGAACGGCGTGGGCTGTGGGCGGCGATCCGGACGTGCCCGCAGCTGCGGCGACCGTCTGGCACTTTGACGGTGCCGTGTGGACAGAAATGGACCTTCCCGCCTCACTCGCCGCGTCGTTCGCGCTATACAAGGTCTGGGGCACCGCTCCGGACGACGTGTGGACCGTGGGTGCGGGCGGTGTGTCCGGCCATTGGGAGGGGAGCGCATGGACCGCCGTGGCTACCGGCGTGGACGTCAACCTCTACACGGTCAACGCCGGCTATGCGGTAGGCGGGGCCAGCGGGGGCGCAATTCTGCGGATAGGGGAGTCGGGCACGGCGTGGATAGACGAGTCGCCCGAGTTTGCCGTACAGATTTTCGGCGTGCACGGTGGAGATGTGCCGGTGGCGGTGGGCGCCCGGGGGAGCGTCTGGCACCGCGATGCCTCCG
>CAMAWH010000104.1 GCA_945861635.1 Klebsiella pneumoniae
GACCTCTCGCGGCGACACCCGCTCGAATGTTGACCCGACCGGCCCGCCCGCCCGATCGCGAGCGCGCTGCGCTCACGATGCTACCCAAAACCACGCTCCCGACATGGACAATCGACGCCCGCGCACGGTACACTGTCCCCACGTCGGAGCGCAGGATGGGTCAGACTCAAGGGCCGATGCCCGCCCCGCCGCAGCAGAACACCGCGAACACCGGTTTGGAAGGCGCGAACTCATCGCCGGCCCAACTTCGAAGCCAATCGCGCCAGGGCCGGATGGGCAATTCCGCCGTCACGGACATGTGCGGGCTCGGAGGAGGCGGTGGTGACGTGGATCCGGCGGCGATCTTGGACGATACGTGGCGCGGGCGCGGCAACCTGATCGGCAATCCCCCCGTGCGTGACCCCGAGGAGCCGCCCAACAAGGGCATCGTCGAGGATGAGGCGGTCTACAATCAGCGTCTCGCCGCTGCAGAGGCCACCAAAGGAGAGCAGCAGGCGCGTGCCGACGGCATGGTGAACGCCGATGGAAAGGTCACCGACAACCGGTATTGGTTCAGCCGTGTCTACCAATTCGTGACGGAAGGAGAGTTGGAGGAGGCGCGGGGCAGCACTTACTACTACCCGTCGTACGTTCTTCAAAGTGCCCGTTACTTCGATAAGATTTATGCGGACAACTGCGCGGCGGCGGACAAGGGCGGCACGGTTGAAACCCATTGGCAGCGCGCGTTTGCCGTCGCGAAAGACGAGCATGAGACGACGCTCGTGGGGGGGCTCGGCAGGCTCGCGGAAGTGGGAGAGGTCACGGCCGGCGCCGTGCTGGGCGGGCTCCCGGGCCTGATCGGTGGCGGGCTGCTCGCCACCGCTACGGAGAACCTGATCGAAGCCACCGAATCTCTGGTTGCTTCGATGCAGGCGCACATCCGATTCGACCTGCCGCGCGCGGAGGCGTGGGTGTTCAGCAGCTACTACCAGAACATGGAAGACGCGAAGATGGCGAACTTCAAGCCAGACTTCATGTCAATGACCGGGATCTTCGATCGCGCGGCGGCACGCATGAACGTCGAGATCGCCGAAAAGGTCGGCCTCCCAAGCGACCTGATGCCGCGCATGCTCCAGGACTGGGCCATGACGTACATGCTCGACGCCGACATGGCAACCGAGCGGGCGGACACGTGGCAGCGTGCCGAGGACCTCGTCAACAACGGCCTCGCAGGAACGGACCCCTACACCGAGAACGATGGAAAACTGACCGGCAACACGACGACGACGGCGCAGCCTACCGGGTCGGGGCTGTCCAATCTGCCCAACGCAGAACTCAAGCCGACCATGAAGAAGTCCGCCGCGGTACTGGATGACGACGCCGTGCGGGCCGACGTGGCCTCCAACGGCGCGTTGCAAAAGACCTCGGGAGAGCGCATTCAGATGCTCCGCAGCCTCATGCGCGGGGCAACGCTCGATGACGACGAGGCCACCCTCATGACGGTGCTCGCCGACTCGAAAATCGCAGGTGACGTGCTGACCGTCATCGACGGCGCGAATGCGTGGGACCTGATGTACGCCACCGACGGCGCCGAATCCAAAGCGTTGCGCCGGTTCTTCAACGCCAACTACTACTCTGGAACCAGCGGTTCGGTCGCGATGACGCTCATCCGACGCTGCATGGACGGGGAGACGGCAGAGTGGGAAGAGGAGATGGTCGCGGACATTCTCGTCGCCCGTTATGGCCTCGACGGAGAGGATCTGTTGACCCGCATCGGCAAAGCATACGAAGGCGGCGGTCGCGCCGAGGGCCTGGACAAGGTGCAGTGGCAACTCGATGGGGCCGATCAGGATCGCGTCGACGCGCTCTACGACAAATAGGACGTGCGCATCGGTTGGCTGGGGGGCCTTTTGGGCGTGTTGGCGCTTGCATGTGGGAGGGGCAAACCAAGTGTCGCCACCCGCGCAGAGGCCTACGTCACCACGCGCGCGCCGCAACTCGCGAACGGGAGCCTTGCCATCCTCGGTGACGACCTCGGCGACGACGTTTTGGAAGCGATTCTCGCGGACCCGCGCGTCCCGGCCCTGAAGGACCTCTCGCTCGGTCGCAACCGGCTGACGGCGGCGGCCGTTCGCACCATCGCCGCATCGCCCAAGTCGGCCCACCTGCGCTTGCTGGCGCTCGACATCAACCCGGTAGGCGATCAGGGCCTCGTAGTGCTTTCCAAGTGGTTCGGCCTCACGACGCTGGAGGACCTGATGGTCGCGCACACCGGCGCCACGTCTGTCGGCATTCGCGCCCTGGCCTCATCCCCGCATCTCACCTCGCTCAAGCGCGCGACGTTTGGGTTTCAGAATGTGGGGGATGACGGCGCCATCGCCCTCGCCGCGCTCCCCGTGAGGGAGTGGATGCACGTCGACAGCGGCCAGATCGGCCCGGCCGGCGCACGCGCGCTGCTTTCCGCCGGGCACAGCACCTCGCTCTCCCTCAACAACAACCCCATCGGGGCCGGCGGGCTGGCGACGCTCCCGGCGATCTCGCCGACGCTGGCCGGACTCGCGATGCAGCAGACGGGTCTCGGCGCGGCGGACGCCATGGCGCTGGCAGCGCTCGCGGCACCGGCGCTGCGCTCGCTGGACCTGGAATACAACGACCTCGGCGACGCAGGCGTCCGCGCGCTCGTAGGGGCGCCGTGGTTCGCACAGCTCGATGCGCTCGACGTCGCCTACACGCGGGCGTCCGAGGCGACGTATGATGCGCTGCGGGCCGCGTGGGGAGCGAAAAACGGGCTGACCGCAGGAGACGGAAGAGCGGCGCCATGACCGCCGGGCGCGGGCGCCCCTGCGACTACTTGGAGGAGAAAACTGGCGCCGTGCGCGCGGAGGTGCCATGATCCTTGAGCGCGCTTGCGCACCCCCGTCCGTTACGCAGCAGGGGCGGGTTTCATCATCGTCTGCGATTGGAGTTGAAATGGCGACCAAAAGCTCGAACAAAGGTGGCAAGAAGTCCGTGGCACTCGACGACATGAAGCCGTCGACGGATCCGGCCGGTGGCCGAGCCGCCCTGCCCCGTTCTGGCGGACCTGCACGCGGGCCCCGTCATGCGAATCCCGGTGACATCGGTGGACTGCCCGGCAAGAAGAAGGACGCTCCGGTCGGTGGCGGTCTTCCCGACTTCCCCGGCAAGATTGGTGACGCGATTCCGAAGCCGTTCTAGTCACGGTTCGACGTTGCGGCTGTATTGTCAGCCGCAACGCCGTCGCCGGCGGTCTGAAGGAGGGCGCCGGGGCCCTTGAGCGAGGCGAGCAGGTGCCCGACGATGGTGTGGCTGCCGACGACGATCTCCGCGCGTCCGCCCATGCCCGGCAACAGCGCTTGCTCGCGCGTGCCGATGCGGAAGCCGCCGCCGCGAATCGTTGCCGATGCACCCGAGCGCGGCACGCCATCCACGATGGAAATCACGGGATCGACGCGCTCGACACTCCCCCAACGGATTCCGTAGCGCTGATAGGGGAAGGCGTCGAAATAGAGTTTCACGTTCTGACCGGCCTGGAGGCGGACCGACCCTTCCTCCGAGACGTTCAGCCGAGCGCGCAGGTCGGCGTCGTCGCACGCGACTTCTGCCACCGCCTCCCCCGTACCCACCACGGCACCCGCGCGGCTCACATGCAGGCGCAGGACGTAGCCAGCACACGGCGCCGACATGGTCACACGGTTGTCCGCCCGGCTGCCGGGGTCGGCGAGCAGAAGGGCGAGTCGCGACTGGTCGCTGCCCTCCTGCCGAGCAAACGCGGACTCGGACTCGGCCTGTTCGGCCTGCCGGCCCGCAATCTCCGCCTTCTGAGCGGATAGTTCCGCGCGGTTCTCCTCCATCTCCATCCGAGCGCGCTCCAGCGCGTTGCCAGCGGCCGACGCCACCGCCTCATCCGCGCGCGTCTGGTCCGCGCTCTGCGCGCCGGCCAAAAACAGGCGGCGTGACTCCTCCGCCCGCAACCGCTCCGTCGCCACCTGCTCCTCAAGATACGCCAGATTGCGCACCAACCAGGCATGGCGCGCCTCGGTCACCTCCAGCCCCCGGCTCGCGGCATCGAGCGCGGTGGCGTACGTCTCCCGGCTCAGCGCGAGGCGATGATCCGCATCCCCCGTTTCCAATTGCAAGCGGGCAATCTCCGCCGCGCGGTCACCCACGGCCTCGCTGAGAATGACGCCTATTGTAGCGGCGTTCGCGACGTGCTGCCCCTCCGCGACGGCAACGGTTACGACGACGCCGGACGTCGGACTGCGCACGGGATCCGCGCCGGAGATCGGCACCAGCGTGAACGCGGCGTCCACGGTTTCCGGCACCCGCACGGTGCACATACAAACGAGGGCGATGACGAAGCAGAACAGCATCAACGCCGCGCTCGCCCTTGCGACGATCGGTGGGGGGTCCGCGCGGAGATAGGGTTCCTCGGCCGCCATCAGATGCCCAACTGCTGGCTGCAGAGGTAGAAATACAGGCCTTGCCGGGCCATGAGTTCGTCATGGTCACCGGACTCCGCGAGGCGGCCCTTTTCGAGGACGAGGATGCGGTCGGCGTCGCGAATCGTACTGAGGCGATGGGCGATGACGAACGCCGTCCTGCCTTCGAGGAGCGTCGCCATGTTCTCCTGAATCGCCCGTTCGGACTCCGTATCCAGCGCGCTCGTGGCCTCGTCGAACACCAATACGGAGGGGCGATTGTACAGCGCACGCGCAATCGAAACCCGTTGCTGCTGGCCGCCGGACAGCCGCACCCCGGACTCACCGACCTTCGTCTCGTAGCCCAAAGGCAGGCGCGTGATGAATTCGTGAGCGGCCGCGACGGTGGCCGCCCACACGACGCGATCGGGGTCCGGCTCTTCGTCGGCAAACGCGATATTCCTTGCGATGGTGTCGTTGAACAGGAAGTTCTCCTGCAATACGAACCCGACGTTGCGGCGCAAGTCGCGGAGATCGAGCCGCTTGATGTCGATGCCGTCGAACAGGATGGTGCCTTCGGTCGGCATCATCAGGCCACTCAGACACTTGATGAGGGTCGTTTTGCCGGAGCCGCTCCGACCGACACAGGCGATGGTCTGACCCGGGGCCACCTCGAAGCTGACATCATCGAGGATGAGGGGAGATTCCGGGCCGCCGAAGCGAAAACTGACGTGACGAAACTCGACGTGGCCCTTGAGCTTGGTGACCGGCGTGAGGCCCGCACGGTCGGCCGGCATCTCCGGCTTGGCGTCGAAGATGTCGGCCAGTCGGTCCAGCAAGACCTGTGCGTGCTGGAAGCCATCCCACGTGCCGAGCAGGAACATCACCGGACCGTTTGCCATCGCCACCAGCGAATTGAATGCAAACAAGCTGCCGATGCTCATCGATCCGTCGATGACCTTGTGTGCGCCGGCGAGCAGAAATACCGTAGACGTGAGGAAAGAGACGGTGTGGATGGTCCCCTGGTAGGCCATCACCGTGAAGTCCGCGCTGAACTGTTTGCCCGCCATGCGCAGGAAATCGTCCAACAGCGCCTGGCGCAGCCGGCCCTCCGCGCCCAACGCTTTGACCGTTTCAATCCCCTTGATCGCGTCGATCTGCCGTGAGGCATACGCGCCGTACGTCTCCTCCAATTCCGCAAACATCGGGCGGAGCCGCCACGACGAAAATCGCATCAGCACCACGTAGATCGGCACCGTGCCAAGGAAGACGAGCGTCAGCATCGGGCTGTAGACCAGCATCACGGCCAACGCCGCGGTCAGTTGTCCAGCGGCGGTGAGGATGCCAAGTCCGCTGCCGACAGCGAATTCTCGCAGCGAGCGCAACCCGCCAAGGCGCCGTTGGATGTCCCCCGTCTTGCGCGCCGCAAAGTAGGACATCGGCAGCGCAAGCAGCCGACGCGACAGGTAGTCCAGACTCGTAGCGTCGATCCGAACCGCGATGAACGACAGAAAATACCGCTGGAGCAAATCTGCGATCGTCATGACGAACAGCACGCCGATCATCCCGCCGACGAGGACGTGCAACAGGTCAACGTCACGGTCCACGAGCACGCGGTCTACGATGACCTGGCTGAACACCGGCAGGACCATTTCCAGCGCGGACACCATCCCCGCCAGGCCAAGGACCATCAGCAGCGTGCGGGTGTGCGGCGCAACCAGACGGGCGAGCCACCCCATGCTTGGCGCCGTCACCTCTGTCGCCGAGAAGGCCTCCGTAAAGTCGAACAACGCGGCGAATCCCGTCCAATCCTTCGCGAACTGCTCGCGGTCAATCACTCGCGAGCCGGACGCCGGATCCGCCACCCACACGTTATCTTTTCCAACCCGATAGAGCACCATCCAGTGCCAACCCTGCCAGTGGATGATCGCGGGGAGAGGAAGGTCGTCCAGTCGGGAGATACTGGCTTTTACCGACCGCGCCGCAAGTCCCAGGTGCTCCGCACCGCTGACGAGGGCGCTCAGCCGAGTTCCGTCGGTGCCGGTGTGCAGCAACTGCCGAATGAGTGTGAGGGGAACGCGCTTGCCGTAGAATCGGCAGATCATCGCGAGTGCGGCGGCCCCACAGTCCATCTCGTCGATCTGGCGGACGTCCGGGAAGGAGCGGATGACGCCACGCTTGATCCGTGGTCCTTCCGTCTCGGAGGCATCGAACGCCGGCGGCGCCGCATCGGGTTTGGTGTCGGCCGGAACGTTTTCCTCGCCGAAATCGGCGGGGACGCGCGCAACCTTTTCGTAGTTCATCTCGGCCACACGCTGGGCGATGTCGTCGCGAAACGTGGGTTCTGAATCCAGCAGTTCCCGGAATACGCTGCTGCTCACACGCAAAAGCCGACTGTCCGACAGCGCTTCGACGCCGGCGCCGCGGGGAATGCCCAGCACCGTGGAGCGCTCGCCGATGATGTCCCCGCGTCGGAAATACGCGAGCGATTTCTCCCCGTCCGGCCTCCGAACAAATGCGCGCAACCGACCGGAGTCGACGATGTAGAGCGGACCCGCCGGATCGCCCTCCTGAAACAACAGGTGCCCCGCGGCAAGGGGAACCACGTCGGAGCCGGAGAGCAAGCGGAATCGGGCGGGCGCGGCAAGGCGGACAAGCGCTGGGTGTGCGGCGAGTAACCCACTGAATTCGTGGAAGTGAGCCTGCACCTGAACGTGATCGCGCAGTTCGGGCTGGCTCGCGAGCAGCGAGCGGAACACCGCCGCAGACAGGCGCAAAGCCACCACATCGTCACTTGCGCGCACCGTCGCAGAGCGCTTGCCACCACTGAGCAGCGCGATCTCGCCGAAGCTGTCCCCCGCGCGCAGCATGCCAAGGGCCACCTCATCTCCGCGCTCGTTGCGCCGCAGCACGCGTGCTCGGCCGGAGAGCAGCGCGTAGTACGCATCGCCTTCCTCTCCCTCGTGCACGATCACATCGCCGAATTGGTACGTTCGCCGCTCCACACACCCGAGCACCACCCGCGCGACGTCGGGAGGAAGCAGGCGAATCAGCTCGACATCTTCGGGGCGGAACTCGACGGCGGGGTGCTCGGGAACGTCGGCCAAAACCTCGCCTCGGGCGTGGGTGCGCTACTCTACCAGAGTGTTGACCGACGACGCACCCGACACCGTCCTGCTGCTCGCTTCGGGCCACTCTTTTGCCTTCGCCGAGCTGCTCGTTGCCGCGGAGTTGGCCGGGCTGCTCGCGCCCTTCCTGAACCGCCTGGCTCGGCGGTATGCGCGGATTGGCGAGGTCGAGGTGGACGCCGACACGTTGCAGGCGGCGCTCTCGGCGTGGCGCTACGACCGCGCGCTCGAAGCCGCAGACGAGGCCAAGGCGTGGCTCGCTCGGCGAGCCGTCACCTTCGACGATCTCGTTGACTACCTTGAGCGCGTGGCGGTGGGGGAGGGCGAGCACACCGGCGAACAGGACGACGTCGGCAACCTCGTGTGGGCGGAGGCGGTTTGCTCGGGGGACATCGATGCGTGGATGGCGGTGCTCGCGCAGCGCGTGTCCGTGCGGCTCCGGTGGGAGGAGGAAGGCCGCCCAGATGTGTCCGCCAACGTGCCACCTTTGCCGGCGCTGACGCACGCCGCCGCGCTGTCCGATCTGGAAGAGTGGCTGCGCGAGGCGGAGCACGTGTGGCGGGCGCGGCTGGCCCCCCTGCTTGCAGATACCGTGCTCGTAGCCGCGCTCAACGCCTCTCCCCTTACGATGATGCGGCTGGATGTGAATCGAATCGCACTCGCGACGCCGGGCGCCGTCGCAGAGGCACGGCTTTGTGTCGCGGCCGACAAGGAACCCCTCGCCCGAGTGGCCCGCCGAGCGCGGACGACGGTCGATGAGCAGTCTCGCCTCGCGATGGATTACCCTTCCGACCTGCAATCGCGTTTGGTGTCGGCACGACCTGGAGACATCCTGGGCCCGTTCTCGGAGAACGGCAGCTTCACCCTGTACCAGTTGGCGGCCAAACACGGGGCATCCCTCGACGACCCCCTTGCCCGGCGGGTGATCGTGGAGCGCCGCACCCGGGACGCCTTCGCCGATCTCGTTTCGACCACGGTGAGCTGGCCGGCGTGGCGGCCATAGGGAGGGTTGACGAGAAACGAGGCGAACCCGCTCCACGCCGTTGTTTCGCCGGCTAGGCTCCCCGATGAATGCTCGCCTTCTTGCTCTTCGCGTGTACGTCCCCGGATGGCGACTCCCCCGGGCCACGTGCTTCATGCGGACTCGGCGATCTCCGCGACGACGCGGGCGCCTGCGTCCCGGAGGCCTGCGGTGCCGGTGAATACGGCGCGGTCGCATCGGCGGATGTCCATCTGCATCCAGGAGATGACGTTGCGGCGGCCATCCAGGCGCTCGGCTCGGGCGTCGTTGCGCTCGCCGCCGGGACGTACGATGCGCCCCTGACCTTCGAACCGGAGGACGACGACATCACGCTCGTCGGCCGGTGTCGAGAGTTGGTCACGCTCGATACGAGCCGGGCCGGAGCCGGCACACCGGGCATCGTGATTTCATCGCGAGCAGCGCATTCGTTTGCATTTTCGGACCTGACGGTGACGGCGGCGCCCTACATCGGGCTGTGGGTCGATGCCGGAAACGTGTCACTCACCCGGGTGGACATCGTCGCGAACAACGTTGTGGGATTGTCGGTCAACCGCGTTGCCGCCGTCACCGTGGATGACGTTCGCGTTGCCGACACCATTCCCGGGCGGAACGGCCCCGGGCATGGCATCGAGTTGGGCGAGGGGGCGCGGCTGGAAGGGGCCGACCTCGTCGTGAACAACAACGGTGCTCTGGGCATCACGGGCGCCAAGGCCACCGTCGTGTTGGAGCGGATGACGGTATCAGACACGCAGGCAGCAGCGGACGGACAGTACGGCTACGGCGCCAGCTTCTACGGCGGCGCCGACGTCACGCTCACGGACTCCGCGTTCGTCGACAACATGACCGGGGGCATCGTCCTGGAGGAAGCGGGAACGTCCGCGGTGCTGAAGGACGTTACGATTTCCGGAACGCGTTGGACGGAGGAAGTGGGTCAGTCCGTCGCGCTGTTCATCCGCGACGGGGCGGCGGCGAGCGGCACCGGCATCCACCTGTACGAAAACAGCCAGCACGGAATCCTCGCGTCCGCTGGTACTCTGGACGTGAGTGACGTGGTCGTGGAAGCGGGCGGATACGCGGAAAACGTCGATGCCATCGCGCTGGCGGCAGCGGATGGGGCAACCGTGACGGCGCGCGGCGTGCGCATCGCGAACAACGGCGGCATCGGGCTCGCCGCGGGGCAAGCCTCCCGCCTGGACGTCGATGGCTGCGACGTGCGCGACCTCCGCTCCACGCGGAACAGCGCGCCGGGAAGAGGCACGGAGTTCAACGCCGGCTCGATCGTCAACCTCTCGAATTGCACGTTTTCCCGGACCAGCGAGATCGGGCTGTATGCGTATGGCGTCGGAACCGAGGTTGCGCTGGAGGGCGTGACGATCATCGAGCCGCAACCGCGTCCATTGGATGGCGTAGGCGGCATGGGCGTGCAGGTGATGGATGGCGCCCGCGTCACCGCGCACGACCTCACGATTCGCGGCGCGCGGGCGTACGCCCTGGCATCGTCCGGGGCAGGCACGGAGGTGGTCATCGAAGGCTTGACCGTCACGCACATCACCCCGGACAGCGCTGATCTGGGCGGCGTGGGCCTGATTTCCGAGGATGGTGCGGTGTTGGACGTCCGAAGCGCGATGCTCTCCGACCTCCAGCGATTTGGCCTGCAGGCCAGCGGAGCCGGCGTGCTGCGATTGTCGGATGCCGTCGTCACGCGGGTGCGCGCCGATGTTGACGTCAACAGCGGTGGGGGTGGATTTTTCACAACCGGCGCCCAGGTCGATCTCCGTCGGGTCGCGTTCCGTGACGTTGTCGGCGGCGGGCTGTTTGCGAGCGACGCGGGCACGGTGTTGTCGGCGGAGGACGTTCGGATTGCCGGGGTGCGAGTGTCGCCCTATGGGGCGGGGAGTGGCGTGGAAGCCGGCGGCGGCGCGAAGCTGAACTTTGTGCGGGTTGACGTTTCCGGAGCGGCCGGCGCCGCCATCGCCATCATGGGCGAGGGCACGACGGCCACGCTGAATGCGTGCACCGTGCGCGACATCTCGCCTCAGGCGGCGAGGTTGGGCAAAAATTGTGAGTGAAGGTGGGTTGTCAAGCGGCACAAAACGTGTGATCTTGGCGTATGAATACGGTAAACTCTCCCCGATTGCTCGTTCCGGACCGCACTCAGGGCGTCTTGTTCACGCACTCGTTCCTGGACGACT
>CAMAWH010000105.1 GCA_945861635.1 Klebsiella pneumoniae
ACCACCGTCCTCCCGCCGCAGCTCAGGAAGGCGCTCCACCAGGCGATGGGCGAGCCTCGGCCGGATGTCGGCGGTGCCCCGTGAAGCCCGCATCCCAACTCGCCGCGCATCAGGAGCGGCTCGTCGCACGCGCCGTCGGACCCGTCCGCGACGCGGTGCGTTCCGGCCGCTCCATGCTGTGCTGCTTCGATCACCCCAACGGTACTACGCGGCTCGATCTGCTCGGCCCGAACGGGATGATCGGCGGAGCGAACGACGGCTTCCTCTGCGCGCCGATCCCCACCCTCAGGCTGTGGTCGCCCAGCGCGACGACGCGCCCCATCGCCCTGGCCGCCGCGAACAAGGACTTCCCCGCAGGGCTCGACGCCATCGCCCGCCGAGCCGCCCCGCTGATCGGCGACGAGCTGCCGTTGCTCCTCGCCATGCTCGCCGCCATCCAGGAGGAGACGGCGGGGATGTGCTTCCGCCCGCCCAACGTGGGCGACCTGGTGACGAGTTCGGGGCGACCGACCGCAGCGGCTTGGATGTCCGCCTTGTCCCTGGCGGACATTCAGGCGGCCGTCTTCAAAGCGGTTGCATAGTCCCCGAAAACTATGTCAAGTATAACCGGCACTCTGGAGCCCCCCATGACCATGATCGGAGCCGCGTATCTGCGGTGCAGCGACCCCCGGCAAGACAAGTCGGTCCAACAACAAAAAGAGGAGATCGAACGCCGGGCCGCTGCCGACGGCGTGGTCAACCCCGCCTCCAACTGGTTTGTTGACGAGGGGATCAGCGGGCGCAACGCCAAGAAGCGCGCCGCATACCAGTCGCTCCTTCGCGCGGCAGAGGGCCAGCGGGACTCCCGCCTCGGTCGGCGGGCGGTGCGCGTGCAGGGCATTGACCGGCTTTACGTCTGGGCTTTCTCGCGTGTAGCCCGCAATATGTTCGACTGCCTGAAGGCGTTGGCCACGCTCGACGAGGCCGACATCGACGTGATCTCCCTCTCCGAGCCCGACGCCGGAGACAAGTCCTTCCGCAAGTTGATCCGGCCGATCCTCGCGTGGCTCGCCGAGAGGTACTCGGAGGAGCTTTCCCACAATGTGAAGCGTGGAATGCAATCGCAGGCCGCGAAGGGCTTCTGGCAGAACGGGCACGCGCCCCACGGCTACGCGCTCCAGAAGGTCGACGGCGGGACGCGCCTCGCCGTCACCGACGAGACCCGGGCCGACTTCGAGACGGTCCAGCGCATCTTCCGCGAGTACCTCGTGGGCAAAGACGGTCAGAAGCGGCTCACCGAAAAGCTTACCCGCGAGGGTGTCCGACCGCCGAGTCGTGAGGTCGCGCGCGATCGGTTCGCGGGGACGTGGCGCCCCAAGCACGTTCAAAACATCCTGACGAACGTGACGTATTGCGGACACCTCGTGCAGAAGGGCGACGCGCTCGCGCGCAATTGCCACGACGCAGCCGTCACCGACGAGGACTTCGCCCGCGTCGCTGCCCTGCGGAAGCTGAAGGATCGCAACAAGGAGGAGGGCGGCAACGGCAACCATGCCATCCACATGAGCGAACGCGGCGTGCTCACGCCGTGGCTCCGGTGCGGCTCCTGCGGCGGCCGCATCGCGATCACCGGCGGAGGGCATACCGGGAACGTCCGCCACTACTACACCTGCGCGACACGGCAGGAGAACAAGGCCAACTGCTCCGGGCTCTCCGTCCGCGTGGAGAAGCTCGACGCCGCTGTGCTCGACTACATCCACGACGAGGCCCTCTCGCCCGAGAGCGTCCGCGAGATGATCGACCAGGGCGTCGTCGCGCTCGCCGACCAACCCGACGAGGTCCAGGCCGAACGCGCCCGCCTCGCCAACGACATCGCCGAGTTGGACGCCCGCATCCGCAAGATCGGGCTCCAGGTCGCCGACGACATCCTCACCGGCGACGACGCGAAGGCGATCAACGCGCCGCTCATCACCCGCCGCGAGAACCTCAAGCTCCGGCTGGCCTCGCTCCCGGAGCGAAAGGCGCTCCCGACCCCCGACCGGATGGACCCGGCCAAATTTCGCGCCGCCGTGCTCGAAGCGTGGAGCACCCGCCCCCTCGACGAGCGCCGCGAAGCGTTGGATCGCCTCGTCGAGAAGATCACCCTGTCAGATGGTGGCGCCCACGTCGACTACCGCGTCAAGGACGAACAGATCGCGTTTCACCAGCCTGAACCCTCAGGCCCGCCATACGCCCCAACATCACTCCGGCTCCCGTCCACGTCCAACAGCGCTGGATCCCCTGCATTCTTCAGCACCGACGTGGCCAACAGGCTGAATTGGCCGTTGGAGGCATCGGTGAGGCCGGGATGGACGCTGACATTTCCGTTCGTTCCCGTCGGGCTGCTCATGCCGGAGAAATCGCCCGCCGTCTGCCCGTAGTGATCGTTGTACTTCCATGAGAGCGTGCCCACCGCAATCACCACGCCAACCCCCGTCTCGTTCTTGTACACGATCGCGTTTTTGACACCGCTGCCCGTGGCATTGCTGGCGTAGAGCGCCGAACCGGAAGCCGAGCTGTTTCGGTAGGCCACCCAATTCGTCAGCTCGGTGCTGCCGTTCGACACCCAGACGCCGCCGCCCTGCGCCGATCCCGTGTTCCGATACACATTGCTGTTCTTCAGGACGAGCTTGCTGTCGGCGGAAAAAACAGCGCCGCCGTACGCCGCCGTGTTGAGCGTCATGTCGGCGTGGGTGAGCTCCACCCCGTATGCACTCGTCTGCACGGCGATACCGCCGCCGTAACTGCTGGCGATGTTCCCGGTAAACGTGCTGTCACTGACCTCGGACAGTCGCCAGCCCCCCGAGTGGTACATCCCGCCGCCGGTGGCGGCGCGGTTCCCGTCGAACGTACAGCCGGTGACGATGGTCGTGTCTTCGTCAAGGTACAGGCCTCCGCCGGTTGTGCCCGCAACGTTGTCGATCAGCGTGTTGTCGGAGAATACCCCGTATTTGTGGGACATCTTGACGGCACCACCACTATCCGTCGCGACGTTGGCCTCGAAGTAATTCCCATCGATCGTGGGCGTGCTGGTGAGCGTGCGCAGCGCACCAGCGTCGTCTACCGCGTCGTTGCCGATGAAGTCATTGTCGCCGACGTAGGCGGCCGACACGTCCAGATACAGGCCACCACCGTCTTCTCCCGCGTGGTTGTCGTTGAACGCATTGCCGGTGAAGTCACCGTCGGCGGCGCTGCCGTACGCGCCGGCCCCATGGTAGGTCACCGAGTTCGTCGTAAACGTGTTGTTCGTGACGTCACTGTCGGCCGACACGTAGACGCCACCCCCGTGGGTCGCAATGTTGCTGGTGAACGTGTTGGCGGTGACGAGGAGCGTGCCGTCGAGGACGTAGGCGCCGCCTCCCTTGCTGCTCGCCTTGTTCGCCGTGAACGACGAGGTCTTGACGTACCCGGAGCTGCCCTCGGCGTAGATGCCCGCGCCCTTGCTGGACCCGGTATTGCTGATGAATGCCGAATTGCTCACGGCGAGCGCGCACCGAAGCGCGTACAAGCCGGCGCCTGAGCTGCCAGAGTTGCCGGTCACCGTCGTCGACGACATCGTCAGCGTCGAGTCCGTGCACTTGATGCCCGACGATTTGGCGCCCTTTACGCTGAAGCCCGTAAACGTCACCTTGGCCCCGCCGGTAAGCGTTAGCGCGCTGCCGCTTTTGTTCGCATCGAGGATCGTGGCCGCGGGGCCACTTGTACCGCGGATGGTCAGCGTCTTGGCCGGGACCGTCAGGCGCTCCTTGTAGGTGCCTGCGCACACCGTGATCGTCGCGCCGGAGCTGGCCGCGGTGATGGCGGACTGGATCGTCGTGTACGTGCCTCCGCCGCCGCCGCAGGTGGTGTCCGCCTTTTCGCTCGCCTGCCAGCCCATGTCGGGTCCGACGACGAACAACTCTTCACCAAGCGGCTGGCCGCAACCCAGGAGTGCGAGAAGGAACAGACGCATGGGGAGCTCCGAGGGAGTGTGATGGTACAACATCGCGTGCGCGCCGTCACCTCCGGTCGTGGTACTTGGCGGCTTGACCCGCAGGAGATTCGATGTCGACCACCCTTCCCGCCCTGTCGAGCGCCCAGACCGAACAGCCGAAAACGGCGCTCGGTCGTTGGCTTCGCGGCAGCGGCGGTCAGGGATCGCACCATCCGACCTGGCCGTGGTGGAAGGTCATCTGGCTCACCGGCGTCGATTACTTCTCCTCGCTCGGCTACCAGCCGGGAATCGCCTTGGTTGCCGTCGGCGCGATTGCGCCTGCCGCCACGTTCTTTCTCGTTGGCGTCACGCTTTTCGGGGCGCTCCCAGTCTACACGGAGGTCGCGAAACGCAGCCCCGCCGGACAGGGCAGCATCGCGATGCTGGAAAAACTTCTGCCGGGGTGGGGTGGTAAGGCGCTGGTCCTCGCGCTGATCGGATTCGCGGCGACGGATTTTGTCATCACCATGACCTTATCGGCGGCAGACGCTGCGGAACACGCAATCCACAATCCCTATCTGGCGCCCTATGTCGGGGACGCGCAGATGGGCGTCACGTTGGTGCTCCTGGTTTTGCTCGCCCTCGTGTTTCTGCGAGGATTTTCCGAAGCCATCGGCATCGCCACCGCCATCGCCATCCCGTACCTGGTGCTGAACTTCGTCGTGCTCACGCGCGGCATCTGGGAAATCGTCCAACGCCCGGAACTGCTGGCCCACTGGCGCGCGGAACTGCCGACGGATTGGACGGCGCTTATCCTCGCCGCGGGCCTCGGCTTCCCGAAACTGGCGCTCGGCCTGTCGGGATTCGAGACCGGCGTGTCGGTCATGCCCCTCGTGGACGGCAAGGACGCGCCCGGGGCTCCTCCGACCGGTCGTATCGCCGGGACGCGCAATCTACTCGTGGGCGCCGCGCTGATCATGAGCGTGCTCCTGCTCACGTCGAGCCTCGTTTCGGCGTGTTTGATTCCAGAGGCCGCCTACGGGGAGGGGGGCGAAGCCAGCGGGCGCGCGCTTGCATGGCTGGCCCATTCGTACCTCGGGGATGGCTTCGGCACCGTCTACGACGTCGCTACCATCCTGATTCTGTGGTTCGCCGGGGCGTCGGCCAGCGCTGCGCTTCTCAGTCTCATTCCACGGTACCTGCCGCGTTTCGGGATGGCGCCGCACTGGGTTTCCCATTCGCGACCGCTGGTGCTGCTCATCCTCGCGATCAACGTGGCGGTAACGATAATTTTCGACGCTGACGTCGAGGCGCAGGGCGGCGCCTATGCGACAGGCGTGCTGGCGCTGATTCTGTCGGGTGCGGTGGCCGTCACGTTGTCGAATCGGGCGGAGGGGAACCACGGCCGCGCAGCCTTCTTCGGGGTCGTATCGTTGGTTTTCGCGTACACGTTCATCGACAACATCATCGAGCGTACCGACGGCATCATCATTTCGTCCGTATTTATCGGCGCCGTGCTGCTGTTCGGTGGGTTGTCCCGGTATTTGCGGGCCACGGAGTTGCGGGTGCAGCGCATGCACCTGGCCGACGAGGAGTCCGAGGCGCTGTGGCCCCAACTGAAGGGGAAGAAGGTGCATTTCGTGGCGCTTCGGAGCGGCAAGGAAGACATCGATCGGAAGCGTCGCGAGCTGATGAAGCACTACAAGGTGCACGGCCACCTTGCATGGGTGCACGTGGAGCTCGCAGACGACCGAAGCCACTTCGATACGGAGTGCCAGGTGCGTGTCCGTCAGCACGGTGGAGACTACCAGATCACGGTAACAAACGCGGTCGCAGTTGCGAACACCCTGGCCTACCTGTCGGAGCAACTCGACCCAATCTCGCTGTTCCTCGGGCTCACCCGGGGAAATCCGGTCACACAGGCGTTGCAGTACCTTTTGTGGGGAGAGGGAGAAACGGGAATCCTCGTCTACCAAATCCTTGTTCGATACTGGGGTTGGACGCCGGAGGACGACGCGCGGCCCCGGATTTTCCTGATGAGCGATTGAGCGCGCGTTAGCTCCCGGCGATGTCGCCACTCGTGCTCCTCCTCGCCATCGCCGCTTGCTCCACTCCGGCCCCGGAGCCGCCGCCCAGCCGCCCACCGGAAGCGCCGACGATGGCCGCCGTCGTGCCGGAAACGCCTGAATCCGCCGCGTCCTCGCTGGCGACGGCAAGCGGCCTGCCCGCTACAGGAACCATCCGCTTCACGGCGGCGAAGATCACCAAGAGTCACGCCGGCTCCTTCGCGGACCACACCTCCACGCTACGCCTCGACGGCGAAACGCTCGCGGGAGTGGCGGCCGAGGTTCGCGTGGCATCGGTGGCCACCGATTCGCCCAAGCTGGACAAACATCTGCGCGGTCCCGACTTCTTTGACACCGACACCTTCCCGACCGCGACGTTTCAGAGCGCGGAGATCCGGGTGGGAGCCCCCGCTGACGCCACCATGGCCGGCGCAACGCACACGGTGAGCGGAGACCTCTCCCTGCACGGAGTCACCAGACGGCTCAACCTTCCCGCTGTCGTCTCCGTGACGCCCACAACTGTGACGGCTTCCACCGAGTTCACCATCAACCGTCAGGACTTTGGCGTCGCCTACCCCGGCAAGCCCGATGACCTCATCCGAGATGACGTCGTCCTCGCCATCCACCTCACCGCCTCGCGGTAGGGCTCCCGATGCCACTGACATTCCTCATTCATATCGCTGACATGGACGACGCGTGCTGTGCCCAACGGGTGGCGGTGGCGCTCCGCTCGGTGGAGACCATCGACAGCATCCACACATCGGACCGCGTCGCCTGCGTGACGGCAAAGGGCCCTTTGGACGCCGCGCGAATCACAGCCGTACTGAGCGCCGCGGGCTACGCCGCCGGCGCCATCGAGCCGGCGAGCGCGTGCCCCGTTGGTTCCGTTGCCCCTTCGCGGGACCCGTGGGCGGGGATCGACGACTTCGATGCCCGGGTGGTCTCGCATGGAGAGCCGGTTGACCTGGACGCGCAGGCCGCCGCCGGAAAGTTCACCGTGTACGATTTCGGCGCGGCGTGGTGCGCGCCCTGCCACACGACGGCGGCGGCGCTGCAAGCCTACCTTGGCAAACACTCTGACGTCGCCGTGCGCGCGATCCAATTGGACGGTGTGGACGCCAAAGCGAGCTTTGCCCTTCCCGTTGTCAAGCAGCACATGCAGTGGGCGGAAGGGCTGCCATACTTGCTTGTCCGCGCCGCCGACGGCAAGACGATCTACACCGGTAGTGACGTGGCGTTGGCGCTCGCCGCCATCGACAAGCAGCGAAAATGAGCCTCCTGAGCATGCTGTTTTTGGCGATTCCGTACGCATTTGCCTGACCCGGCTGAAGTAATCCAAACCTCCAGTCTGGAGGCTCCCGCACAAACCCGTGGCTCGAACGTGGGCAACTTCGGTTCGACTTGCTCGCAAACGCCCTGCCCGTGCACATCCGCCACCGCGCGGAGTGCCCCGAAGTTGACCCGATTCTGTGTGAGTCAGAGGACATCCCGCCCCACATGCACGACCAACAGATCGCATGGTTCCGCCTCGATCCGTCGGTAAATGTTGGACTTGGAAAGGGCTGGCAGGTGTCGGCGGGAGTACCCTTCGACCTACGCCTGGTGACGGTTCAGTACGAAACCCTCGACGGAGCGGCCTATGACCCGCCGTACGACGACATCCACCACCGCAACGAGGCGATAGCGGGCCCGGTAGACGGCACGGCACTGGTCCGGAAGGTCATTTCAACCAAGCACTTCATCGTCGGCGCCGGCGTCGGGACCACCCTGCCCATCGGAAAGACGGAGGAAGACCCCTTCGCCTTGACGGAAGCAGGCCTCGCGCACCAGCACTCACAACTGGGCACGGGAACGTTCGTTCCACTGGCGAGCGTCGATGTGTATTACGCCGCCGCGCGCTGGGGGGCGTTGGGGTTCGCGCAGCTTCGCCTGCCGCTTTACGAGAACGACAAGGGCTACCGTCCGCCTGCTTCGGCCACGCTCGGCGTCGGCCCTTCCTTCCGCATTTTACCCCCCCTTCAGGTGATCGCAACGGCCGAGGGTGCGTACGATTCTGCCGAATACTGGCACGATACCGCGCACGGCGGCCGCCTCGCATTGGTCGTGGGGGTTGGCGGGATCTACAGCCTCTCGCCACACGTTGTCGTGCAAGCCCAAGCGCGCTTCACGCCGCTCCAACACGCTGAGGAGGAGGACCACGACGCAGTTTTTGTGCAGCCGGTGGTCGCGACGATTGGGGTCTCGTGGACGCTTGGGTCCGGCGTGAAGCCCGCGGTGCGGTAATCCGCTCGGTGGATCACCCCTCGGCGACCGCGCCCGGCACGATCTCCACCGGTCCCACGGCGTGCATGTCGATGTCGACCGTGGGTTTCACGCCGATCCACGCGCCTCCGGACGGCACGGGGCCGGCGTCTCTGAGGATCGGATCCAAGCCGCGCACTCCGCCCGCCTCGAATTCCAACGGCAGAAGCCGGTGGCCCATGCGCCCGTTGCGCTCCACCATCGCGACGAAACAGCGACGGGTCACGCCGTCGGGCATGTTCACCACTGCCGGGTGGACCACCGCCATCGCGTCCACCGGACCCTGCGCCGCAACCGCCCGCACGAGATCCTCCAGCGTGCAGTTGACCTTTCCCCGGATTTCCCAACGCTCGATCAACCCCGGCCGAAACGCGAAAATCAGAATGCATTTGAGGCCATTTGCCAGGAGGTCCGCATCGATCATGTTCCCGAGCAGCATCCCTACCTCGCAGGGGTGCGCTGGAAGATCGCCCGTAGCCATCGCAATGGCCATACGAATGTCGTCGGCCGGCGGGGTAGGTCGGAGTTCGCGATTCATCCCTCCAACTTCGACTTTCGATACGTCGATCCACTCGTGGAGGTCCTCTTCGAGCGCTTCCAGTCCCTCTCCCTCACGTTCCTCCCATTCACTGTGGAAGACGCCGACCTGCGCTGCGCCGGTTCCGACGCGGCGCAACGCGCGCCACCATCGGTCGGGCTCGCCCGGCACCAACTCCAACACCGCCGCCACCCGGTGTTTGTCGATGGCGATCTCCCCGCGGCGAAAGCGGCGAAAGCACTCCGTCGCGTCGCCGTACGACCGGAGCGTCGCCGCCAGCAGTGCCTCCTGTCCAAGGTCGGCGAGGCCCGCCGTCTTGGTGCTATCCGTGTAGCCGTTGCCGACAAAAAGGAGCTCGCTCTCGAGCCGTCCGGCCATGGCCACGAGGTTCGCGCTTGCCCGGAGGACGCCCGCCCGGATGCCCGCGATATCCGAAGGGTCTAGACCCGACGCCGCGTTGCGATGGAGTTCGAGGCGCATTTCGTGATGCTCGGACAATCGGACGGCCCTCAGGATAGGAATACCACCATTGGGTGTTCGGCGCGAGGCCGGGTGCGAGTTCGGTGCGGGGCTTCGACGCCACCAGCAGGCGCTCGCCGAGTCTGAGGCGACCAACTCCGAAAGCAGGTTGTACCCGTCACAACGCCCGACGCATCAGGGAATGGCGCCGCCGTAGAAGATCCAGGCGCCCAACTGTTCGCTGTTCTCCTGGTACGGCCCCAGTCCCATGATCACGAGATCGTCGAAGCCGTCCGCGTCCAGATCGCCGCGTCCGGCGGGCACCGTGAGCGCCGCCCAATCCACGCTGGCGATGGCATGGAATTCGGGATCGTCCCAGAGGTGCACACCCTGCAAGCCGCCGACGGTGCCGGGGATGATGGTGACCCATGCGTCGATTCCGTGCCAGTAGTCGCCGTTCGAGGCGCTGGAGCCGATGGCGACCTCGTCGATGCTGTCGCCGTCGAGGTCCATGGACGAAACGCCGGCCATGTCTGCGGAGACCCATTGCTCGCGGTGCGGAGCGTTGACCATCGGATAGTCGATCCGGTCGGGGTTCTGTGTCAGTTCGCCGCCCTGGGTCAGCCACTCCCCGCCGCCGTAAAGGAACCAGATGGACGTGCGCCATGCGTAGGTGTCGCCGGTGGGCCCCCCGAGGATCAGGTCAGCGAGACCGTCGCCGTCAAGATCGGTGGCGCCGGCGACGGCCAGGCCCTCCTCCTCGTACGCATTTTCCGCCAGGTAG
>CAMAWH010000106.1 GCA_945861635.1 Klebsiella pneumoniae
AGCCACGCTTCGATGGCAACGAGGTGGGACACCCAACCGCCCATGTCGTCTGCGGCACCGCGGGCGTACAACCTGCCGTTTCGAATCGTTGGCTCGTGAGGTGGAGACGTCCATGTCTCGCCTTTCACCGGTTGCAGGTCGAGGTGTCCGTAGATGAGAACAGTCGGTTTTCCAGGTGCTTTCAGCCACTCGGCCGCGACGATGGGCAGCGCACCATCGAGCGAGAGCACCCGCGCGTTGTCGAGCCCGAGCGCGGCCAGGTCGTTCCGGACCAACGCGGCGAGCGCCCGCACGTCGTCCGCGTGGTCCACATCACACGAGATGGCGGGAAGGCGCAGGTAGCGAGAGAGCGAGGCGATGGCGTCGTCAGTGGCCGCGCGCGCGCGCGTCGCGACGGCTGCCGTTTGGGGGTGGGGCATGGCGCAATTGTAATGCGGTGGCGTCCAGACTCCCGCCCCCTTGCGCGCCGGCGGGTCCCTGCCGGGCCGTGTGGCCCCTTACCGCGCTCCCTTCGCCAGCGGTGGGATGGACTGGGTGTATGCGTACAACGCTGCGATTTCCGTGTCCGTCATGTTCTTCGTCATGACGACCGGCATCGACTTGTCCACGGTGGTCCCATCGGGGCGGATGCCTTCACGGAGCACTTTCGTAAAGTCCGCCAACGTCCAGCCCTTTGTGCCGGTCGCATCGGGGGTGAGGTTTCCCGCGGGCGGCCAGGCCGGGTCACCGCCGGCAATCGGTCCGCCCGCCAACGTCGGTCCGTGGCAGCCCGTGCACACCTCGGCGAGGTGCTTTCCGAACGACGCATCCGCCGTCGCGACTGGCGCTTCGACCGGCCGCGACGCCTTGTGGTCGATCGCCTCCGCGCTGATGTTGGCCTTGCCCGTCGCATAGAGAATGGTGAGAACCGGCCCGAGTCGCCACCCTTCCTGATCGCGATCGACGGGGGGTTGTGCGCGTATGAAGGCCACAAGATCGGACAACTCCTGATCGCTGATCATCGCAAAGTCCGTGGCCGGCATGACGACGGCCCCGCCGTCGGCGCGGACGCCGTGGCGCACGATGCGGTCCCAATCCTTGCCGGTCCATCCCGCGGTTTTGCCGCCTTTGCCCGTGGTGATATTGGGACAGGCGAGACGCCCGATGGCGGGATCGTCGATGACGACAGCGCCGCCGAGGTCCGCGCCGTGACATTCCGTGCAGCCGAGGCGCGCCTCGATGAGGTGCTTGCCGCGCGCCACGGCGCGTTCGCTTGCAAGCGCGATGAGATCGACGCCAGCGAGCGGATCGGCGGCCGGGTCCACGACGACGGGCGGTGCTCCAGCGCTTTCGTACGCCGGGGCGCCATCGCCGGAGAACGTCGCCGCGATCTCGGCCGCCTTCTCGGCGCGAAGCTGTGAGACTTCCGCGTCGGTTAGCGGCCACGGAATCGGCACATCGCGGTATTCGAACGCGTACGGGGTGTCCATCCGGTTGGCCACATTCGCGTACGCCCAGCCGACGAACGCGGCGATGGCAAGGACCACTCCGCCGAGCAGCAGGGCAAGGACCTTCAAAACCTTTTTCATCACCGACTCCAAGTCGGCGGGTAGGGTCTTCGGTCGCCCGATGCGTGTCAAGCGTGTCGCGACTGGAGTTACCGCATCGAGATCGCCCGGCGGTCTCGGCGGCGGGGCGCGAAACCGTCGCGGCGGCCGCGGCGGCAAGCGCCACCGTCGCCTCGGCGTCGCAAGTCGTGCGCCGCGCGGCCAATTGTGGCACCAGATGGCGTATCTGCCTGGGGTTGTGGCCGCGGCGAACCGCCGCGAACCGCGGCGAACCCTGGCGGCGAACCGGGAGCACCCGTCCCTCGGCCCGTCCTGTTTGCCACCGCGCCGCTCGAGTTCGCGCGCGGCCGGGGCCGGCCACAAACAGACCGACGGACCGGACGAGGCGACCCGCCGACCGAGTACCCGGCCCCCATCATCCCGGCCCCCCAATCCCCGTCCGCTCAAATGAGTGCGGCAACCGCTGTGCCGCGACTTCTGGTACCCTCGCCATTCTCTGCTCCAATCGTCCTCTGTCTTCGGAGTTCGCCGTGAATCCGCTCCCCACTGCATCCGTGTTTGCCGTCCTCGTTCTGCTCCCCGCCTGCTCCGATTCCGGAGTCACGAAGTTCAACAATGAGCCGACCGCCACGATCACCTCGCATGGTGATGGGGACACGGTGAAAGAGGGCTACGTAGCCGTCCTTGTCGGGGCAGTGGGTGACGCCAACGACGGGTTCGACACACTAGCCGCAACGTGGCTCGTGGGGGGCGTCGAGGTGTGCCCGGAAACCGTCGTGAGCGTGGATGGGCTGGTGACGTGCGAGCACACCTTCGCGATCGACGGCGGCGCCGTGGTGCTGCAAGTGAGCGATCCGCAAGGAGGAAGCGGCGCAGATCGAGTCACGTTGGAAGTGGTTGCCACCGACGCTCCCACCGCGGAGATCGTCACCCCGGAGGCGGCCGGCACCTACTACAGTGACCAGATCATCGCGTTCTCCGGCACCATCGGCGATGGCGAGGACGCCCCCGACGCGCTGATCGTGACGTGGGAAGACGAGGTGACGGGCGATCTGGGCTTGGAAGTGGACGTAGGCGCCGATGGCGCGATTACCGCCTACGGACGCCTCGCGGAGGGAGAACACCAGGTGCGCCTGCACGTCATCGACACCAGCGGAAAGGAAGCCCAGGACAGTGTCGTCATCGTCGTCGGCCCGCCCAACGCGGCCCCAACCTGTGCGTTTACGGCCCCGGAAGACGGCAGCGCGGGCCCGGAAGGCAGTGAGGTGCGCTTCGAGGGGCAGGTCGCGGACGCGGATGTCCCTGCGGATCAGCTCGTGGTGGGGTGGTCGTCCAATCTGGATGGCAGCCTCGGCACGGCCACCCCCGACACCGACGGCCGGGTGCGCTTTGCGTGGAGCGATCTGAGTGTGGGCACCCACCTCGTCACGCTTACCGCCAGCGATGAGGTGCGTGCTACCTGCACCACCAGCGTCTACTACACAGTGGGAAATCCGCCGACCCTGATCTTGACCTCGCCCACCGACGGCGACACCTACAACACAGGGGAGGAGGTGGTGTTCGCGGCCACCGTGTCGGACAGTGAGGATCAGCCCACCGATATCGACCTGTCGTGGGAGAGTGACGTGGACGGCGTGTTCAGCACCGCCCGCGCCGACTCTTCGGGAGAGGTGAGCGTTCGGACCAGCAGCCTCACCGCCGGCGATCACACCCTCTCCGTGACCGCGACCGACCCCGACGGACTCTACGTGATCCGCGATGTGAGCCTGACCGTCAACGCGCTCCCCACCGCTCCGACGGTCACCCTCTCTCCCGACCCGGCGGGCACCGATGACGCGCTCACCGCCATCGCCAGCGGCTCCCTGGATCCCGACACATCGGGCACCGTGACCTACAGCTACGCCTGGTATGCGGACGGCGTGCTGTCGTCGGCCTCCAGCAGCTCGGCATTCCCAAGCGCGGACACCACCAAGGACCACACCTACCGCGTCGTCGTCACACCCAACGATGGCGCAGGGGATGGGCCAAGTGGTGAGGCCACGCTCACGGTTTCCAACACGGCGCCCACGCTGGTGGGGCCGACGGTTTCGCCGAGCACCGCCCAAATCGGAGAGACGCTCACTTGCGCAGCCTCCGCCACGGATGCCGACGCGGAGACGCCGACGGTGACCTACGCGTGGAGCGATGGCACCAGCGGCAGCACAACCATCGTCGGCGCGGGTACCGACCCGGGCGACACCGTCACGTGCACGGCCACCGCCGACGATGGGGACGGCGGAACGGCCACAGGCTCGGCCACGGCCACCGTTTCCAACACCGATCCCACGGTGTCCCGTCCCTACTTCTCGCCCGACGATCCGCAGGTCGGCGACACGCTCACCTGCCACGCCACCCTCGATGATGCCGATGGCGGCACGCCCACCGCCTCGTACGCATGGTCCGACGGCTCCACCGCCCAAACCTACACCGTGGTCGCGACGGACGACCCGGGGGACACGATCACGTGCACGGTCACCGCCACGGACGCCGACGGCGGCACCGGCAGCGCGAGCACGTCGGAGACCGTCGTCAACACCGACCCGGTCGTCACGGGCGTGAGCGTCGGTCCCACCGGCGCGACCAACGCGGACGTCGTCACCTGCACCGGCACGGCAACCGACGCGGACGGCGGCATCCCTTCCCTCACCTACGTCTGGGACAACCTGACGTCCGGATCGAGCCTCGGCACGGGAGAGGTGCTCGACCTGGCAACGGTGAGCGTGGCGTCCGGTGACACCCTCCGATGTACGGCCACGGCGTCCGACACGGACGGCGGCAGCGGCTCCGACAGTGCCACCCTCGGCGTCACCAATCGCGCACCGTCGGTCAGCGTGACTCTCAGCCCAAGCACCGCGCGGACCGATGACACCCTCACCATCAGCGCAAGCACCGCCGACGCAGATGGCGACACGCTGGCCGTCACCTACACCTGGTACGTGGACGGCAGCGTCGTGCAAGCGGGGAGCGGCACGACGCTGGACGGCACGACCCACTTCGACAAGGGGGAGGAAGTGACGGTGGCGGCCACCGCAGACGACGGCATCACGTCCACCACGGTGACCACGGCGGGCCTCCTCATCGACAACACAGCCCCTGGCGCCCCCTCCGTCAGCATCAGCCCGGCGGCACCCGCAGCGGGAGACCATCTCCTCTGCGTGGTGGACACCGCCAGCGCTGACGACGACGCGGACACGGTGACGTACACGATGTCGTGGACGGTCGATGGTTCGGCCCATGCCGGCGCCGACACCACGACTTGGACCGGAGACACCGTGGACGGCGGCGATGTTGCGGCGGGAGAGGTCTGGATCTGCACGGCCATGCCCAACGACGGCGAGGATGACGGCGCGACAACAACCGCCAGCGTCACGGCCACCTCGTCCGGCTACTCCGGAACGATTTCCATGCCCTCTGCCGGCACCGTCGATGGATTCAACCACGGGGAGTGGTCGGCGCTTAACGGCGGCGGCCGTGTCGCCGCACGGGTGGTGCTGACGTCGGCGTGCGTCAACCCGATCCTTGCCTTCTACCAGCATTCGACCGCGGACACTTCGATCCAGGGTTCCTATTATGTGATGAACAGCTCCGGCACGGTTCTCGCCTATTCTCCCTACGACACCTACTCCGGCTGCAATGACTGCTGGCTGCCGCATCCGACGGCGTTGTCGGTGACCCTGAGCGCGAGCACGACCTACTACCTTGGCTTCCAAAACGGCACGGGTGGCGACATGTCGGGCCCTTCCATCTACTTGGACGCGACGGCTCGCACGGTCGGCATCGCCACCTTCGACGATCCCCGCGCCGACCGCCCCTCCACCCCCACCCGCGGCCTCCCCTCCACCACGGTAAGTTGGCAGAATCGTTGGCAAATCGACTGCGAGTAGATCCAGGTGTCAAAAAGTGGGCACCTCGTGGCCGATTCTGGCCAGCGACGGGGTGCGCGCAGCACCATCGGCTTCCGCCTCGCCCGCTCGGTAGTGCCGTGAATCGCACATGCACAGCCTGACAAATTACCCTGCTGGCCCGACGAGCCCCGGACGAGCTACACTCCCCCCCAATGCTCCCCCTCCTCCTCGCCTGTACGGGTGTCGCTGCCGCTCCGACGTCCGATGCGGTCGACAGCGCGCCGGCCACATGCGACCCTGCCGCATTCCCAGCCGTCGAGGTCGTAAAGCTCACCACCGCCGATGGCATCACCCTGGAGGCGGACTGGTACACGGCGCGTGAGGGAGATGCAGCGGTGATCCTGCTCCACATGATCCCACCCACCTGGGATCGCACGAGCTGGGACGCGGCCTTCATCCTGGCGCTGCGGAGTGCGTGTCGGTCCGTTCTGGTGATCGACCGCCGCGGGGCCGGCGGGAGTGGCGGAACGGCGGCGGACGCGTACACCGGTGACCTCGGGGTCAACGACGCGCGTGCAGCGGTAGACTACGTTCGCTCCCGAAAGGCCGACGGATTCACGCTCGTCGGGGCGTCCAACGGCACGACGACCGCGCTCGATTATGCCACGACCGCGGTGGAGGCCGGCTACGCCGCTCCCCTGAGCATGGTGTTTTGGAGTCCCGGCCAGTACACCGAGACCAATCATCGCATGAACAAGCTGGACCTTGCCCGGTTGATGCTGGTGTATCCCGACTCCGAGGCCGCGTGGCCAGAGGCAAAGCGTGCGCGCGACCCGGGGACGTGGACGTTTCTCCCGTATGTCGGCAACAAACACGGAACCATGGCCTTCGGGACGGCGAGTGACCCCAGCGCGGCAATCGTGGCTTTCATCAGGGGGTGATTTTGGACTCACCCCCCCTCCAGTACCGCCGTCTCGATCAACATGTAGGGTGCCTCCTTCGGTATCTGAAGCGATAGCGAAAGCGACTGTTTGGCTGAAAACGAAGGAGGCAGCGCAACCGTCACCGGCCCCCCGGCAAAGTCAGCCACGGGAACGGTTGTGATGAAGGGCTCCCGGTCGTCGGCGGTGAGCCCGATTGTCACCGTTCCGGCGCCGTGCCCAACCGATGTGAGTTTCAGCACCAATCCGGTGAGCCGGCGGTGCAGGCCTCGAATCCGCGCCTCTCTCGCATCGACGGTCACCGTGTCCCCGGGGTACAGCCACCACCGGGCGCCTCGACAGCGTCGTTCCACGTCCAGCCCCACGTGGAAATCGGCGGCGGCCCGCCCAGGTGGCGCATTGAACAGCACGCCCACCCGGGTGCTTACGCTCCCCACCATCCCACCGCGAAGCTCTGCATTTTTCACGGCGGGCAATACTCCCGTTGGGTCCACGGCTCGAAGCGGGGAGCAGGGAGGCAGCTGCGCTTGGGTGAGCGCGTCAACGCCCAAAACGCCAAGTGCCGGGTCGATAGGGAGGAGATCGCGACCGCGGGAAAGCGTGGCGGTACTCGACGCCAGGATGGGAGGTGGCGTGTGGTAGCGCGGCGGCAGGTCGAACAATCGGACCGTCGTTGCTGCATCTTCCCCGATGAAGGTGCCGCGGGAGTCCGCTTCCCCAAATCCGAGGTGCTCGATGAGCAAGGCGGGGCCGTCGGCGGCGCTGCGGAGTTCGAGCGTCCACGCACCGTCCGGGGCAGCCACTGACCGCGTCGCCGCGTCGCCGGTCAGCGGCGCAGACACTCCTTCCACGACCAGCGTGCCTGCGCCTTCGCCAAAAACCCGGACCCTGGCATTCACGATGATCTCGGCGCCTTTCCAGGGTTCGGCCATCGTCATGCGCAGCGTGGTGCCCGGGTAGACCCAGTAGGCGGGCCCGTGCGCGTTCAGCGTGAGGGGAAGGTCCGGGGCGTACCCAAGCGCGATGGGTTCTTTCCCGCTCGTGTCCGCCGACCACCGCACGCCCGCCCGAAAATGGGCGAAAGCAAGGTGACAATCCGGACCGAGGTCCTCTCGCGTCTGTCGGCGGCGCAGCGCAACCCCCCCGGCGGATACGACGATCGGCGCCGCTTCCTTGGGCCATCCGGCCTCGACGATGGCGGGCTCCGACAACGCCGCCAGGCTCGGGGTCCTCGCCTCCCAGCCGCAGGGTGCGAGCTTGAGGCGCCGCTCCACGGGAGGGAGTGGGGTTGCAACGCCGATCCGTTCGACGCGGGTGGGGCGAACCGGGAGCACGGCGTCGGCCATGTCCGCAGCGTTGAGGGCGCCCATGGCGACGAGCGCTTTTTCAAGTGCAATGCTGGCGATTTTGCGGCCTGCCGCGTTCATGTGGAGATCATCCACAAAGTGAGCGTCACTCAGAGGCAGGGAGCGCAGGTCCACCCAACCGCCACCGGTTTCATTCAGCAGCTTGATCGCGGCCTGCTCAAGCTCGGGGTCGCTTCGATCCTGCCGCGCGGCGCTGGGCGCAAACGGCAGCGCGACGAACACGACGTGCGCTCCGTGCGCTTTTGCCATCGCCACAAAATCAGGCAGGAAGCTGTCGTTTACGTCTTTCGATACGGGTGACGACACATGCGTTTCCACGACGGGAATCGCCCGGTGATCCCGCCCCGACCGCATCGACCCCTGCGCGAATACGCGTCCGAGCGCGTCGTCCGTCCCGCCGGCGTTTGCATAAAGTGATGGAAAGGCCGCTTGCACCACAGTATCTCGAATGGCGTCCTGCACTCCGGCTCGCCACTTCCCCCGTTTCTCCTTCATCCTCGCCCACGTCGGACTGCCGCCCAGCGCCTTTCGGGCAAGGACGTCGTCCGGGGCGTCCGTCTGTTGCCCGAGGGTGACGAGGCCGCGCCCGGTCGGAAGGGTCTCCAGCATCGACGGCACATCGGCGGTCACCAGAATGAGGCGGGGGTGGTGCTCACCCTCGAAAACGCGGTACCGGAGCATGGCGTACCACGTCGGTGCCACCGACCCGTACGCTTGGACGATCCGTACGCTCAACCGTGGTTCCTCCAGAGTAGAGAGCATCTCCGGGTCGATGTCCGTGGTCGTCTTGCTGTTGCCGACTGCAACAATGTCGGGCGGCGCCGCGGCAAGGTAGGCGTCGATGGCGGCGACCTCCGCGGGAGCGACTCGGGGGGGCGATCGACCGAGGATGTACAGGGCAAAGCCGATAATCAGCCCAGGAGCCAATGCGGCGACGACGAGGGGGATTGCGCGCCGCACGACGACGCATCCCTAGCCCGTTCGTCGGCGGGCCGCCTGCCCGGCGTCATCAAGGCCCCATCCCGTAGTCCGTACCTGGCGCGGCACCGATTCGGATGGCGGAGTATGCTGCGCCGATGCACCGTGCCCACCTGTCTTTTCTGGCGCTTTCCGTGTGCCTTTCCGCGTGCGTTACCGCGGTCCCGCCGTCGAGCGAGAAGCCTTGCACCGTCAAGACGTTCTATTTCGACGGGGATGAGGACGGCGTCGGGGTGGAAACGGGTACGGTCGATTTGTGTGAGGCACCCGTCGGCTACGTTGAAACGGCGGGCGATTGCAACGATGCGGATGCGGCGGTGGCGGCGCCCATTCCCTGGTATGCCGACACAGACGGTGACACCTACGGGGACGCCGCGAGTACCCGGGATGCATGTGAGGCGCCGGTTGGCTTCGTCGGCGGCGCGACCGATTGCGACGACACGAACGAGGGCGTTCATCCCGAGGCGCAGGAGCACTGCGACACTATCGACGAAGATTGCGATGGTACGGCGGACGACGACCCGTTGGACGGCGGCACCTTCTACACGGACGCCGACCGGGACGGGTATGGCGATTCCAATGCGCCGGTGGTTGCGTGCAGCATTCCTGCCGACGCCGCCGTGCCGAATGGTGATTGCGACGACACGGTCGCGACGATCAATCCAAACGCCGACGAGACATGCAACACGGTGGACGACGATTGCTCGGGCGAGGCGGACGAGGACGCCGTGGACGAGTTGGCGTGGTTTCTGGATGGGGACGGAGACAATTACGGCGTGAGCGGTTCCGCCGACAAGACGGCCTGCGATCAGCCCGAGGGCTACGGCGCCTTCACCGACGACTGTGACGACACCGATTCCACGATATTTCCCGGCGCGACCGAGGCGTGCGACGTGGACGTGGACGCCAACTGCGATGGGACGGTCACCTACGTCGATGGCGATGGCGATGGTGTGGCGGCCTGCATCGACTGCGACGACACGGACGCCGCCGTCCATCCCGCCGGGGTGGAAGTGTGCAACGGCCTCGACGACGATTGCGACACCGTCATCGATCCCGACACCTCGAGCGGCGCGCCAGGTTGGTACGCCGACGGGGATGCGGACGGGCACGGGGCCGGCGCAGCATACGCGGCG
>CAMAWH010000107.1 GCA_945861635.1 Klebsiella pneumoniae
AGAATCGCGAGGCCTCCTCGGCCGGACGTGACGTCGCAACGGGATTCCATTCGTCCGGCAGGTACGCCCTGAACTCGTGGCGCAGGAATCGTTGGCAGATCAACGCGACAAGACCACGATCCTCGGCCGAGCGAACGACCCGACCCGCAGCCTGTACGACGCTCGTCATACCGGGGTGGATGAATGCGAGTGCAAATCCGTCGTCGTGGCGCTCTTCGGTCCATTGGCGGATCAGCGCCCGATCAGCGCTCGGCGGCGGGAGCGCGGGCCCGACGATCAAAGCGGCCGACAGCGCGTCTCCGGGAAGGTCCACGCCCTCCGCAAAGATGCCACCGAGCACGGCGCACAGCGCCTTCCTCCCCTGCGAATGCATGCGGGCCAGCAACTCCAGGCGGGCGTCCTCCCCCATGGATCGCGTTTGCAGTAAACGTTCTCGTCCACTCAGGTTTGTCACGGCGAGCAGCTCCGCCATCACGTCGAAACTGCCAAAGAAAATGGCGATGTTTCCCGGCACGACGTCGGCGGTGGCGTCCAGGATGGCCGCGAGCTTCGATCGGTCGCGATCCCGGTGGCGAAACGCGGTGGACACGCCGCGGACCAACAGGACGCGCCGGTTTTCCGGAGGAAATGGCGAGGGAATGGTGATCTCGTCCGCGTCGGGCATGCCGCAGCGCGCGCGGAACCACCCATTGGGGCGCAGGGTGGCGCTCATGCAGAGCGCAGCGCGCAGGTCGGCGAGGCGCGGTGCAAGGATCGGGGCCGGATCCCGGCACAACAGGCGAAGCACGCCGGGTTCTGCGATGCACACGGTTTCCTCTCCGGCGCGTTCCAGCGCACCCACGAACCGGAAAACATCACGGGCAAACGCGGGCCAGGGGTCATCGTCGACGGGAGGGAGAAGTGCGTGGTCCACCGCGATCTCATCGATACGATCACGGAGATCGCGCCAGCGGCGGAGGCTGGGTTCGACGACGGGGCTGGCCGCGCTCTCCCCCGCTTCGCCAATCGCCTCGGAGACGGCGGCGATCAGATCGAGAAAGGCCGAGCGGTCCTCTCCCGCAGCGGTGAGGCGCGCGGCTGCGTCGCTGCACGACGCCACCGACAACCCCGGCGACCCCCACCCCATCGCCCGATCCGGCAGTTGATGCGCCTCATCGACGACGACGACCCAGTCGCCTTCCGAAAAAAGGCGACGAAGGTAAACATCCCGGTCGAAGGCGTAATTGTAGTCGCCGATGACGACATCCGCCAGAGCCGCCGCATCCAGCGCCAGGGCGTAGGCGCACGTGGCCTGCTGCTCGGCAATCGTCGCGATTGCTTCCGCGCTCGCCACCCCGATCGCTGAGATGACATCCGGGTTGTGAAACCCACGCGTGTTCGCGCCGTCACACGTGCCCGCAGCGCACCGCGAACAGGCCTTCTCTCGCGCGCGCATCGTCACCGACCGCAGCGGCGTCCCCCCGTCCGCCATCGCCCGGAGCGTGCGCTCCACCAACGGCTGCTGCGTCGTGCGCGACGTCGCCCAGAATACGCGGACATCGAGCGCATAGGCGCCTCGCAGCGTCCCGAGCAACATCGCGGCCGTCTTTCCCACTCCAGTCGGCGCCGTCGTAAGGAGATGGCGGCCGCCACGCACCGCTTCCTCCGCCGCCGCCGCGATTTCCGCCTGCCCCGGCCGCACTACCGTGTGGGCGAACACCACCGGCCCCGCACGGCGCAGCGCCCGCCACAGCAACCACGCGTCCCGCACGCGGACGCGGCGCTCCAACTCTGCAACGAGCCACTCCCCAACCGCCGGATCGGGACTCAAATGAATCAGCCGTTGCGACGAATCAACCAGCGACACGATGCGCAGCCGACCGACGGGTTCATTCATCTTCGCCGCCGCCGCAAACCAGACATACATCGCGAGTTGCCTCTCCCAACGCGGGAAGTTTGGCGCCCGCTCCAAAGCATCGCACGCGAGCGCCGTGGACTTCACCTCCTCGATGATGACGCGCCCTGCCTCCTCCTCCATGCCATCCACGCGCCCGTGAACCGTACAAACCCACTCACGCACGACCTCACGGTGACGGATCGTCACCTCGGATTCATAGCCTTCACGTTCCGCAATCTCGCGATGAATCCTCGACCCGTGCCGCATCCGCGCCCCTGCTGACATCACGAGTCCGCCGCGCTCGGCCGCGTCGTCCAGCAGGTCGTGGACGCTCAGATCGAGCGTTCGGGCATCGTCATTCCACCGGAGCATCGCCCTGCCATCGCCGCATCGTGAGTCGGGATATAGCGCGGCCCCCCTGACGAGGTAGTGATGTCCGACCTGATCTCCGCTGCGTGGACCCAACTCTCCGACCGGATCCGCGAGTTGGACAATCTCGGCGGGGCGCTTGCGCTGCTCGATTGGGATCAGCAGTGCTACATGCCTGCGGGTGCGGGTGCAATTCGCGGCGAACAATCCGCCACACTCGGGAAGATCTACCACGAGCGCTTCACCGCGCCGGAGGTCGGCGAATGGCTCGCGACGCTGGCCGACGCCGATCTCGATGCAGAGAAGCGGGCAGCCGTGCACAACGCGACGCGGCGCTATCGGCGTTCGACCTGCCTGCCATCGCGTTTGGTGGAGGACCTGGCAAAGGCGCGCAATGAAGGCTTCATGGGCTGGCTGAAGGCCAAGGAATCCGGCGACTTCGCGACGTTCGAGGCGCCGCTCCAGCGGTTGATCGACCTCACGCGTGAACAAGCCACCCTCACCGACCCGAACGCGCATCCCTACGATGTGCTGCTCGAAGAATACGATCCCGGCTCCTCGATCGCCGACCTTGGCCCGATGTTTGCGCGCCTTGGCGGCGAGATCGGGACGTTGCTGAAGGCGTTGGAGGGAGTCCCGCATCCGGCCGGCTTCGACGCCACGCTGGATGTCCAGGGTCAACGCCGGCTCTCGGACCGCGTACTGACCGACCTCGGCTTCGACAAAGTGCGCGGGCGTATGGACAACGCCGAGCACCCGTTCACGTCTGGCTTCCACGCCACCGACGTGCGGCTCACCACCCACTTGCATGCCGACAAGTTTCTCGCCGGACTGGGCTCGACCATCCACGAATGCGGGCACGGCCTCTACGAGCAGGGTCTCCGCGCGGATTGGGACGGCACGGGTCTTAATCGAGCGGCGGGCTACGGCATCCACGAGTCGCAGTCCCGATTCTGGGAAAATACCATCGGTCGGTCCCTGTCCTACTGCCGTTATCTCGTGCCCCGGATGCAGGGAATCTGGCCCGATTTGGACGTGACGCCGGAGTCTCTGTTCGCGGCGGCCAACCGGGTCGAGCGCTCGCTGATTCGCATTTACGCCGACGAAGCGACCTACAACCTTCACATCATCGTGCGGTACGAGTTGGAGGTAGCGATCTTTGAGGGCCGCCTCCAAGCACGGGATTTGCCGGCCGCCTGGGATGCTGCGTACGCTCGCATCGTCGGCGTACAGGCCAACGACCCCAAGGAGGGCGTGTTGCAGGACGTCCATTGGTCAAGCGGACTGTTCGCGTACTTCCCCTCGTATACGATTGGCAACCTCTACGCGGCGAGTATTGCGCGGACGATGGAGGCCGACCTTCCCGACATGTGGTCGATGGTGGAACGCGGTGAATTTGCCACCATTCTGGAGTGGCTCCGCGCAAAAATCCACCGCGTCGGTCACCTGAAGGACGCCCCTGTCATCTTCCGCGACATCGTCGGAAATCGCGACCCGGTCGAGGATCTCGTCGCCCACCTATGGGAAAGGCAGGGGACGTTGTATGGGGTGACGCGGGCGTAGTTCCCGCCCGCCTCACCCAGGACGACTCACTCCTCGGCGATCGGCGCGTCACACTGTCCCGCCGCACACATGCACGCTCCAACACAGTAGGAGGTGATCTCCCCCGTTGCGAAAAAGTGCGCCATCTGCTCCTGCGCCGCCCACGCCCGACGCGTGGATTCGTGGGTATCAAACTCCTCATCCGGCGGTGTGTTGGCGTACGGCATTGCGGGCGCACCGTGGTCGTACTCGACGAGCGCCGATCCAACATAGCCGTCGGCCTGGGTCGTCAGTCCGTACACCTCGGCAACCGGGTCACGCGGCAGCGCGGCCCCGACGGCCCGGCCAATCATTTGCGCGCCCAGCGTCGTCACCTGCGCATCCCCCAGCGCGTCCTGAAGGAGAAACTGCTTCGCGGGTGTCCCGGTCAGCGGCGCCTCCGTCAACTGCCGGCCGTATCCGCCGACTTCTCCCGGGTCCCAGGTCTGCTGGAGGAGCCCCATCCAGAGCGCCAGGTCACGCTCGTCGTCGTACACCGACTGAAAGATCCCAAAGAACGGCGTGAAGTCGGAGGAACGCGAAAGGAGTATGCTGTAGGGCCCGCCACCGACGCCCAGCGTCGCCCGGGTAATATCCTGTGACAACGCCACATACGCACCGCCAAGTATCGCCCCCTGCGAGTTGCCATAGTAGTACAGGGTGCTGGGGTCAACGACGCTGACACCGTCGAACGTCATCGCGTCATCGGTGGACATGGCCCCCTGCATCATCCAAACGGCAGCGTCGAACTCGATGAAGCCCTGCTGCGTCCGTTCGGAGATCATCGAGAAGTTCGACAAATCCCCAAGGATCATGAACGTAATCGCATCGCGGTCGGACTCCTTCATCCCGGTCCAATCGACGGCGAACATCACGTAGCCGTGGCGGTTCGCAACCTCCCCGAGGTAGCCGGCGTACACCTCGTCCTGCGCGCCGAGGAGGCCGTGCCCGTATTGGAGGAGCGGCAGCGGTCGGGGATTCTCATACGCGGTGCGCGGGATGAGAATCGTGAAGGTAGCCGTCGTATCGCCATTATAGTAGGGCATGCCATCTTCGCCGCGTGTCAGCAGCGTCCCCGAGTCGTCAACCTCGGTGTAAAGCGGCACCGTCATCGTGCCCTCGACCACCCGGTAGATGTTCTCGTTGTACTCGTCCTGAATGTTCGTGATCGAGTAGGCCGGGCCGGACTCGCCCAGCCGAGCGCGCGCGTCATCCCGCATCCATTCCCCCTTCGCGGCGACCGCTTCCACCGACTTCACGTGGAAGTCCCACGCGAGTTGCGTGTCGTTGCGCGTCCATCCGTCCGCTTCCAGCGTCGTGAAAATCGTTTCGTACAGGTCGCGCCGACCCTCGATGTCCCAGTTGTCCGTCTGCGCGCCGTCGCGGAGGGCCGCGAACCCATCGGACGCGGGAAGCGCACCCCCGTTCGCGTCCACCATGCCGCGAACGCCGACGATATAGTGGTGCCCGTTCCGAAGCGGCGACGTCGGCCGGATGAACAGGGTTCGCTGGCCCTCGACGGCCTGTCCCGCGTAGTCCAACTCCGCGAAATGCGGCATCCGCTCTCCGGTTTCGACATCGATCACCACCGTCGTGGAACCGTCCACGATCGAGGCGCCGATGTTGTCCCATCCCACCAGGTTCGCGTCCGCCATCCCCGGAAGTTGGGCAATCATCGGCCCCATCGGTGAGAATCCGTCCAACTCGTTCCACTTCTCCGGTGACGGCTGGTAGGAAATCTCGCCCTGATCCGTGTACGGAATCGTCGTCTCGCCGAGGTGCACGCGATAGCCGGTCGGCGTGGACGAATCTTCCCGCTCGTAGAAGCTGGAAGGGAAGGGAAAGCCACAGTAATCGTACGAAATCGGATCGCAATCCGAGTATTCGCGCGGCTCGACACCTGTCGGACCCGGCACGGGCGTGCATGAGGAGAGCAGGGGTAGCGCAGGCAGCAGCAGGCAGGCACGAACGAGCATGGAGGCTCCGAAAGGGCGCGCAGTCTAACCGATGCCCGGCGCAATCGGCGTGCCGTCGTGCTACGATTCCGTGCCCGCGAGGATCCGTCATGCCCCCGCAAAGTCGCCTCGGTGACAAATCCCTGAACCCGGCCGACGCGCACGGTTGCCCGGCCTGCCCGCATCCGGTTCAGGGTCCCGCGATCAAGGGCTCGCCGAACGTCATGGTCAACAATATGCCGGCGTTGCGCGTGGGTGATCAGGGCATTCACATGGCGTGTTGTGGCCCGAACACCTGGGTCGCCGTCATGGGTTCGGGTACGGTGCTGATCAACAGCATGCCGGCCCATCGGCTGGGCGACATGGACTCGCATTGCGGTGGCGTCGGCAAGATGATTCAGGGCAGCACGAACGTAATCGTCGGCGGGTGAAGCGCGTTCTGGGGCCGCTGCGCGTCCGTTTGCCGGACATCATCTGCGTCCGGTGCCGCGCTCGTATGGATGAAACGCTCACGACGCGGGTGCTTCACGCCGGCGTGGATGCGTCCGGAACCCCTGCGCTCGTCTGTGACTGCGGCGCCACCTACGTGGTCGTCGATGGCATCCCCGTCGTCCTCGGCGATCTCGACGACTGCGCGCTCGTCCTCTCCGCCGCGGGAGATGACCGCCAGCTCGGCGTCTACGCGCACGCACCGTCCTCGCCGTTTTCAGAGTGGCTGGCCGCGGAGATCGCGCGCTCGCCGGCACCCGTCGTCGAGCTGGGCAGCGGGCTCGGCCACGCCGGCACGATGGCCGTCGACACGAATCTGGCCATGCTTCGCGCCCGGGGTGCTCGGGGGGGCAGCATTTGCGCGGACGCGCTCGACCCCCCCTTCCTGGCGGGGAGCGCCGGCACGGTCGTGCTCGCCAACGTGCTGGATTCGTGTCGCGACCCGTTCACGCTGCTCGCACAGGCCGATGCGCTGGTCCGCCCGGGTGGGCGCCTGATCGTCGCGTGTGCGTATGCGTTTCAGGACGCGGTGACGCCACGTGCGGGCTGGTTTTCAGAGGCGGATTTGCGCGGGGCGTTCGAGGGCCGGGCCTTCGGGGGCTATCCCATCGCATGCACGCTGCGGGAGGAGATTCCCGCGCTCGAATGGCGGTTGCAATTGTCGGCCAGAACGGAACACCGGCATGCGGTGCACGTGATTGTGGGGAGTAAGGACGGCCCGTGAACGCGGACGCGCAGGATAGACGCCCCGATGCCGGACGCGGTGACCATCGTCGACATCGGTAGCAACAGCGTGAGCGTCGCCCGCTACGGCAGGACTGCGGGCGCGCCGGAACGGCTGGCGAAGGCGAGCGCGCGCATGCAGCTCTACCTACAGCTCGACGTCCATGGCGACTTTCCTCCATCGGTGGCGCACGAGGCGGTTGAAACCCTTCGGGGCCTGCTCGCCGAGGTGGGCGCCGGCAACCTGCCCACGTTCGGCGTCGCAACCAGTGCGGTGCGTGATGCGCGTAATGGGGCAGCATTTATCAATGTCATCCGGTATGCCTTGGGGATCGACCTCCGCATCATCGATGGACCCGAGGAGGCCGCCCTCGCCGCCGAAGCCGTCGTCGCCGAGGGCACGCGGATGAACGGAATCGTGATGGACCTCGGTGGCGGAAGCCTGCAACTCGCCCGGTTGGAGAAGGGAATGTTGATCGAGCATCACTCCCTTCCGCTCGGCACCCTTCGCGTGAACCGGGAGTACCTCGCGCACGACCCACCGACGCCAAGCGAGGTTGCATCGCTACGCGCCGCAGTGCGGGCATCACTCGCGACGATTGCGGTGCACCCACGCGACGCGCCGATCGGCGTCGGCGGCACCGTGCGGGCGCTCGGAAAACTGGCGCGGGACCGTGGCGCGCGAAAGGACCTGGTCCCGATCGCGATCCTTCGCGCGATCGTGGCTGAATTGTTGGCGCTCGAACCGGCGGCCCGCGCCGCGATGCGGGGGCTTCCGCCGCACCGCGCCGACACGATCCTTCCCGGTGCACTCGTCATCGAGACCGTGTTGACGGCACAAGGCTTCGAGTCGCTCGCCGTCTCAGGAGCGGGGGTACGAGATGGGCTCGCTGCGAGGCGCTTGACGGGAGGCGCTTGCGACCTCGTCGGCGCGACACCGAGGCCCGTGCACAAGGTTCCGCCACCGAAGTGAAGTTCGCGCGTTGACGGGGGGCCGTTCCGGCTCCTATACTCAGCGCGCGCAGGAGTCTGAAGTGCCGAAGGTGACCGACCGCCACGGGCGGCCTGTGTCTGGGCAGATGCCCGGAATGGTCGAGGCAATCTGCATCGACAACAAGGATCCGGAAAAGCTTGGCCGGATCAAGATAAAGTTCCCCACCCTTCCGGAAATGCCGGAGAGCCATTGGGCGCGGCTGTCGATGCCGATGGCCGGCCGCGAGCGGGGATGGATGACCATTCCGGAGATCGACGACGAAGTGCTCGTCAGCTTCGTACATGGCGATATCAACAACGCGATCGTTTTGGGCTCGCTCTACAACGGCGTCGACACGCCGCCGTACGCGAACGAAGACGGCGAGAACAACCTGCGGGTGTTCCAGAGCCGATCCGGGCACCGTTTGACGTTCGACGACACAAAGGGAGATGAGCGGATGGAGTTGATCTCCTTCAACGAGGAGATTCGCATCATCTGGGACGCGAAGGAAAAGACGTTGAGCGTCTACAGCGGCAAGGACATCATCGTCGAGGCCAAGGAAACCATCTCCTGGAAATGCAAGGACTTCATCGTCGAAGCCAGCAACTCCATCTCGATGAAGGCAGGTACCAACATGGAAATGAAGGCGGGCGCCAACATGACGGTGGACGGCGGCAGCATGCTGACGCTCACCGGTTCGCTCACCAAGATCAACTAGGTCGCCGCAATGATCAACGGCGTGGTGGTCGGAATCGTCATCGACAACAAGGATCCGGAGAAACTTGCCCGTATCAAGGTCAAGTTTCCGGTCGATGGAGATCCGGCACCGGAGTCGTACTGGGTTCGGCAGATGTGGCCGATGGCCGGCAAAATGCGTGGGTGGGTCATCATTCCCGACATCGGCACCGAGGTTGTGATTGGCTTCGCCTATCGCACACTCACGCCCTACATCCTCGGCGGTCTGTACAACGGCGGAGAAGACAAGCCGAAGCCGTACGCCAATGAGGACGGTAACGACGACCACCGCCGATTCTGGTCGCGCAATTCGACGTGGATCGACTTCGACGACACCCCGGGCAAAGAGCGCATTGAGATCAAGTGCACCACCGAAGGTGAGGCGATCGTGCAGGAATTGCACGCCGCCAAAAAGGTGATCACGCAGACCGTCAAGAAGGACATCCTTCACGAGTCGAAGGAAACGACTTCGCTGAAGTGCAAAGACTGGAAGGTCGATGCCCAGATGACGGTCATGACGGAGGCGACGCAGAAATCGGTCTTCACGTCCGGAGGTACGGCCAAGTGGGAAGCCGGCGCCGTCCAGACGTGGAAGGCGAGCATGATCAACATCAACACGGGGTCGCCGGGGTCGCCAAAGCCGGCGCTTGTCCTGCCGAAGCACAAACACCCGCCGACGAAGCCCGAGGGTGCCGCCAAGAAGGGAGGCGCGGACGCGTCGATCGAAATCACCATCTCCTTGCCGCCGATTGGCAACCTTCCGGGGCTCGGCGGGGGTGGCGGGGGTCCGGGCGGCGGAAGTTCGGGGAGTGGGCCCGGCGGGCCGACCAGAAGCGATTCGAGTAGTGGCAGCGGCTCGGGCGGTAGCTCGGGCGGCGGCTCGGGTGGCGGGTCCGGCGGTGGTTCGGGCGGCGGTTCCGGCGGCGGGTCCGGCGGCGGGTCCGGCGGTGGTTCGGGCGGCGGGTCCGGTGGCGGTTCGGGCGGCGGGTCCGGTGGCGGCTCGGGCGGCGGTTCCGGTGG
>CAMAWH010000108.1 GCA_945861635.1 Klebsiella pneumoniae
CACGGCTTCGCGCACCGGCACCGCTTCGCGCACCGGCACGGCTTCGCGCACCGGCACGGCTTCGCGCACCGGCACCGCTTCGCGCACCGGCACGGCTTCGCGCACCGGCACCGCCTCGTGCACCGGCACCGCTTCGCGCACCGGCACCGCCTCGTGCACCGGCACCGCTTCCCGCACCGGCACCGCTTCCCGCACCGGCACCGCTTCGCGCACCGGCACCGCCTCGTGCACCGGCACCGCCTCGCGCACCGGCACCGCCTCGTGCACCGGCACCGCCTCGCGCACCGCCCGCTGGGTCGGCGACCGGACTGACGACCCCGCCGCCTCAACGTCCGTATCGCGGGCGACCGCCGTGGATTCCGGCGCTTCGCCCTCCACCCTGCCAAGCAGCACCGCCTCCCCCACGATGCGGGCGCCGAGCAAGTGGTAGACCGGAAGCGCATCAAACGCTCCGGCCACGACCGCCCCCGCGAAATCGACGGCGCTCACGACGGGCGGCACGTACTTGGCGACGACGCTTTCAATGGTCCCAATCCACTCCGATGCATTCCCGGCGCGCTCGATGACGGCGGCCGTAAGCGCCGTCCAGACGTGGTCCGCGCGCTCGGCCTCTCCGATGCCGAACGCAACGCCAAAGCGCTCTCTCGCGCCCGCTCGCTCCCCCTCGAGAAGCTCCGCAAGCCGGCCATCTCCTGCGTCCTCGGAGAGAGGGAGCACCAACTCGATGGCCGCGAGCCAGGACAACAACGCGCGCCCCGAAGGCGCTGACGCCAGCCTTTCCACGCCCGGCGCGCCGTCGCCAAACAGTTCCGCAACCGCCCACGACAGTGTCATCAACTTGGTGGCGGCGTCTTCTCGCTGGCGCCGGTCCAACGCCTGCTCGCCGCCGTCACCTCCCGACTTTCTCCCTGCCAAAAACACTCGTAGCGAGGTCCCCAGTCCGGTCAGAATGGCGACGACGTCCTCTCCCTCGTCCAGTCCTTCGATGGCGAACAGCGCGCGTTGTACGGATTCCGTCGTGAGGCGTGCCCGCGCGAACTCTATCTCTGTGGCAGGAATACCAAGCGTAATCGCACCATGTTCCAACGTTGTCCACGCCGGTAGTGGACCACCACCCGGCGCGGACCCAACGACTGCGGACACGAGCCGAACGACGCGATCGTCCGGCGACTGGCCGGCCAACGCTGCTTCAATATCGATCGCCATCCGCGCCTCCCGCACCATGTACCGCGCCGCCGGTTACCAAGCCGCGATGCACGCCCTTCTCCGCGGTCACGCCACCTTTCGCCGGGAATACGCTGCCGGCGCGAAAGAATTTCTCACCCGACTTGCAAGTGAGCACCAGTCTCCCGACGCACTCTACGTCGGATGCGCCGATTCCCGTGTCGTTCCGGAGCTGCTCACGAGCTCTTCTCCTGGGGATTTGTTCGTGGTGCGCAACATTGCAAACGCGGTTCCGCCGCAGCGGCACGCGGATGCCAGCGTCGGCGCCGCGTTGGAATACGCGATAGCCCACTTGCACGTCGAGCACATTATTATTTGTGGCCACTACGGCTGCGGAGGCATCAAAGCAGTACTTGATGGTCATGAAAAGCTCCGTGCGCACCCATCGTTGTATGAGTGGCTGGACGGAATTGCCCCGGCCATCGAGGCGAGTCGTCTCGAAATGCTCGATCCCGAGGAGCAATGGCGACTTTCGGTGGAAGCCAACGTGGTCCAACAGCTGGCCAATCTCACGACCTTTGAGGTCGTCAGAGAGCGTCTGGATGCGGAAAAACTTTCCCTCCACGGCTGGGTATATGACCTTCACTCCGGCGGCGTGACCGTTTACGACAGCGTGGGAGAGCGATTTGTGGACGCGGAACGGAGCCAGCAGTGAGGTTCGTTTCCTTCCTCGGCTTATTCGTACTGGTCGGACTCGCTTGGCTGATGAGCGAAAATCGCCGTCAATTTCCCGTGCGTGTCGTGCTGTGGGGGATCACCCTGCAGCTTGCGTTCGGGCTCGTCGTTCTTTCACCGGCCGCACAAGCCTTTTTCTTTGTCTGGGTGGACGGCGCGGTCAAGCAGCTGCTCTCGTTTTCAGAATTGGGCGCAGATTTCGCATTTCAAACCGTAGAACCTCATAAAATAATGAATTCGGATGGAACGATGACGTTTTACGCCGGGCATATATCGCCGCCCATGAAAACGTTCGCGTTTTGGATTTTGCCGTCAATTATTTTCTTTTCCAGCTTAATGGCGGTGAGTTATCACATCGGTCTGATGCAGCGCGTGGTTCAGGCCATGGCGTGGGTCATGCAACGGAGCATGAAAACGAGCGGCGCGGAGACGCTTTCCACAGCCGCGAACGTTTTTCTTGGGCAGACAGAGGCTCCCCTCCTCATCAAGCCCTTCGTCGCGCGGATGACGCGGAGCGAGCTGTTCTGCATCATGCTCGGTGGATTCGCAAACACCGCGGGCGGCGTCCTCGCGGCATACGTGAGTTTCCTCCGGGATATTCCTGGAATCGCCGGGCATCTGGTAACGAGTTCGATCCTGTCGGCCCCGGCGACGCTCGTTATCGCGAAAATCATGATTCCAGAGCGGGAAGTTCCGGTCACGTCCTCCTCACTCGTCATGAATGACGTGCGCCCGGATCGCAATGTCATGGCCGCGGCGGCCCGGGGCGCTTCCGACGGGGTAAGCTTGGCGATTAATGTTGCTGCAATGCTCATTGCGTTCGTGGCGCTGGTCGGCATGATCGATTGGTGCATCGGGTTGGTGCCGTTTCTGGGGGAGCCGCTGTCCCTCGCGCGGGTGCTCGGATGGGGCTTCACGCCGCTCGCCTTTGCGATGGGCGTACCGTGGTCGGAGGCTGGAGTTGTCGGCAAACTACTTGGGGAAAAGATGGTTCTCACCGAGTTTATCGCGTACATCCACCTCGGCGAGTTGATGAAGTCGGACCATCCGCTCTCGGAACGGAGCGCAGTCATCGCCAGCTACGCCCTGTGCGGATTCGCGAATTTCGCGAGCATCGGGATTCAGTTGGGTGGAATCGGGGGTTTGGCCCCGAGTCGGACGGACGAACTTGCGGAACTCGCCCTCAAGGCCATGATTGGGGGGAGCTTCGCGACGTTCATGACGGCTTGCGTGGCCGGCTTGATGCTCTAAACCGGCTCGTGGGCGGGTATGATGGGCGTATGGAGTTCGGGCAGCTGCACGTGCTGGAGCCGCTGAGCATCGATTGCCTGCGTGCGGAGTTGCGCGCTCGCCTCGAGGGTGCCCTTTTGCCGCACGCGATGCTCGGCGTGAGCATGTCGGAGGCTTGGCGACCCGCAGACCTGTGGGCGGGAGCGGAGGAACGGCTCTGTTGCAGCGTCGGATTCGAGATTCCGGACGATGCTTTGCTGACGGAGGCCGGCACCGCCAATGTGGCGCGTGGCAGCATTGCCCGACGGCTTGCCCCCGTTCATCCGGCAGAGGCCATCGCATGTAGGTTTCCGTGCGCTCTCGTGGCGATCCACTCGGACGCCGCAAGATTTGCTTACGTCGCTGTTTACCGTGAGCGGCAGTTGAGGATGAGCCTGATGTTACAGGATGGCGTGCGTCTCGTTCGTTGCGATGGTGACGCGGTTATTGTCCAAGAACCACCCCGATTCTTCCCGGAGTTGGACCGCGCAGGAGTGCTTCTCGCTGGTGTTCAGTCGTTCCTGCGTACGCCGATTCCATTGGAACGGGAAGAACGGATGTTCCTCGCGGATCAGCTCGGCGGGCTCACGGATTCGGAGCCCATCCAATGGCTCGTACGCAACGGTCGTTGGGGAGACGAAGTCGAACCGCCGCAGCGGGCGTTCGCGCGCTGATACCGGGATAAGCGGCGCGCTCGATGCGCATCCGAAAGCTGGAACTGCAGGGCTTCAAGTCGTTCGCGGACCGTGCGGCGTTCCACTTCGGACCGGGAATTTCCGGCGTGGTCGGTCCCAATGGATGTGGAAAGTCGAACGTCGTGGACGCCGTGCGGTGGTGCATCGGGGAACAATCGGCGAAGAGCCTGCGCGGTGACCAGATGGTCGATGTGATTTTCGCCGGCTCGGCGACGCGCCAGTCGGTCGGATTTGCCGAGGTTTCTCTCACGTTCGTCGCAACCGATGAACCGTTTCCAGGTGTGTGGCAGCGCTTTGAGGAGATCGAAGTGACACGGCGTTTGTATCGTAGCGGTGGCAGTGAATACCTTGTCAATCAGGAAAAGGTGCGATTGAAGGATGTCGCAGATCTGTTCCTCGACACGGGCGTCGGCAACCGCCTGTACTCGTTCATTGAGCAAGGTCGTATCGGACAGATCGTGCACGCCAGACCCGCGGAGCGTCGCACGCTCATTGAGGAAGCGGCGGGCATCAGCCGGTATAAGGCTCGGCGCGACGAGTCGATGGAAAAACTAGGTTCTACACGCGTTTCGCTGGAGCGCATCGCTGACCTCTCCGACGAGATGGGGCGGCAACTTCGCGCCGCGGAACGCACAGTGCAGCGGGCGCTCAAGGCGCGGGCGTTGGGTGCGCGGGTACGGCAGGAAGAACTCGCGGTCTCGCTCGCCCGGTTTGCGGGTTTGGCGGCCGACCGGAGGGTCCTGGGAGAGCGGTTTCGGCTAGCGGATGCTGAACTCGGTGAGGCCACGCGCTCGGTTTCGCGCCACGAGGAGGACCTCGCGCTGCGACGCGCGGGTCTCGAGGGGCTGGAGGCAGAAGCGGGCCGCGCTCGCGATCGCCTGGCGGACGTCGAGGCCCAGCGTCGGATTGAGGAAAGTGCGGGATTGTACCTTGATCGTGAAGCGACGACCGCGCGATCCCGATTGCGGCAATTGGCGGCGGATCAGGCCGAACAGCGTCGGGAGAGAGACGTCGCGTCGGTGGAGGCCGATGCGCGCGGAGCCGACGCGGTTGCCGCGGAGCGCGGACTCGCGGACACGCGCCGCCAGTTGGACGGGGCGTCAGACGATCTACGACGGGCACATGCGCATAATACGACCGCGCGTGACGCACTCGACGTGGCGAAACGCGAGGCGACGACCGCCCTCGATGCCGCCGTTCGCGCTCGCGGGGCGCTCGCCGGGATTGCAGCCCGCCGCACGGAGTTGGCCGCCCGTAGAGAAAGGCACCGGCTTTCCGCGGCGGAGGTCGTGCCCGCCCGAGCCGACGAGGAGGTGGCGCGTCAACAGGGCGCCGTTGCCGAGGCCGAATCCGCGGGAATGGCGGCCCGATCGGTCGTCGTAGGCGTGCGTACGCTGGCATCGGCCCGGGAGGCGGAACTGGCACAGCAAGAAGGAGGCCTGCGCGCTGCTGAAAGCGCGCTCACGGAGGCCACGAGGGAGCGGGTGCGGGTGGCGACGCGACTCGACGCGCTCGTGGACATGGACCAGCGCGACGTCGACGTGCCCGATGGCCTCCGCGCAGCCCTCGGGGTGCCCGGCGTGATTGGGATGCTCGCCCGTGAGCTTTCTGTGCCCGAGCCGCTGGAATCGTTGCTTGCGCGGGCGCTCGACGGCGGGCTGGACACCGTTCTGGTGCCCGACCACCAAACGGCCACCCGCGTTGCAATCGCGGGAGAGGGGACGCGCGTGCGGGTGCTCGTCCTTGGCGATGACCGCCGCCCGATCGAGGGGAGCCTGAGTGGGATCGCCGCCGAAGTCGGGGCTACGGACACGGGAAAATCCGCCCTGACCGTGCTGTTACCCCGCTGTCGTGTCGCGGCGACGGTGGCCGACGCGTATGCAATTTGGACGGCGGGAGTGGGCGTGGTGACGCGGGACGGCGCGCTGCTGAGGGCCGACGGCGTTCTGCAGCTTGGCGGAGAGTTGGGGGCGGGTGTCGCGACGCTGAAACGAAGGCGCGAGATCGCGTTGGTACGGCAGAAACTTGAGGAAGTGCCGCTTGGCGCACGTCAAACCGACGTGGCGGAGGCGCGCGCCCGCGTCACGGCGGCCGAGGAGAGCGTCGCCGAGGCAAACGCAGCGGTCGAGGCTGCGCGCGCAGAGGAACGAGGGAAGGACGCGCTCTTTGCGGAGGCCCGCCACCGCTTGCGCGAGGCGGAAGCGGAACGCGCCCGCGCCCTCCGCGCCGCAGACGCCCTGGTGAAGGAGGCGGAGGCCATCCACTTCATGGGGATGGCAGTTGACGCGGAAGAGGCTCGTGTAACCATGACAATTCTCACGGCTGACGTCAGCCATGCTGCGGCAGAAATGGAGGTGCGGTCGAATCAAATCGCCTTGGAGGCGATCGAGCCCGCACTCGAGGCAGCGAACGAACTGGTTCAAAAACTACGCCTTGAAGCACAGGGATTTCAGAAGGATGCGCTCGCGTTGCAGTTGGCATGCGTCGGCGCCCAGTCGCGCGCCGAACGCGCCCTGCTCCGCATCGCCGCGATCGATGTGGAGTGCACAAGTCTGGAGCTTCGAGCAAGTGAAATCGCGGTGGAGGCGGAGGCTGCGCGCGCCAAGTTGCAGAGCCTCGGAGAGGAGCAGGGGGTCGTCCACGCTGCGCTGGAGCTGCTCAAGGAACGGGTGCGTGACGAACGCGATCGCGTTCGGACGACAGAGGCGGCGGCGCGCGCCGCGCGTGACCGGCGCGACGGGGCGAAGGACCGCCAGGTTGAGGCGGAATCGGCCCTCGCGGAGGTCCGTGCGCAAATTGATCGCGTCCGGGCTGAGGCGGATTCTCGGCAGGGGCTCTCGCTGCCGGGATTGCTGGATCGCTTGGATCGCGATGGGCAAATTCTGGCGGAAGGCTACTTCCCGGATGACGGCGAACGTGAGTTGGGCGCCGAGGTCGTGCCGACGCTCCGCCTTCGCGTCGCCGATCTCGAAATGGACACGACGGCCCGGTCCACGGAACTCGGTGTGCTCCGTGACACGCTCGCGAAGGCAGGTGACATCAACCCAACGGCCATCGACGAATATCGTGACGTTGCAACGCGCCACGCCGATCTCGACCGCCAACGTCAGGACCTCGCCGACGCGATGGACATCATTGAGCGCGCCATCGCGAAGATCAACAAGACGTGCCGCGAACGATTCCGCGAGACGTTCGACTTGGTGAACGAACACTTCCAGACCACGTACCCTCGCCTGGTGGGTGGTGGTTTCGCCAGGTTGCAACTCACGGATGAGGAAGACCTGCTCACCTGCGGCGTGGAGGTCGTCGTCCAGCCGCCTGGAAAACGCGTGCAAAACCTCACGTTGCTGAGCGGCGGCGAAAAGGCGATGGCGGCGATTGCGCTCATCTTCTCGCTGTTTCGCGTAAAGCCGTCCCCCTTCTGTTTGCTGGACGAAGTTGACGCCCCCCTGGACGAGGCGAACGGCGCGCGGTTCAACGATATGCTTCGTCAGATGAGTGCCATGTCGCAATTCATAGTGATCACCCATAATAAAAAGACGATGGAGTGCGCAGACGTGCTCTATGGCGTGACGATGCCTGAGCCGGGCACGTCACGACTCGTCAGCGTGAGGTTGGATTGACCTGGATCCTCGTTGCATCGATTCTCGTCGTGATTGCCGGTGCGTTGCTGTGGACGCGCTACCGCCGAAAAATCTCGCACGGAATAGACCATCTCGTGCAGCCGCCTTCGGCCGCCGCCCTGCCCAGCCGCACGCCCGGCTCTGCGTGGGCCGCAGCGCTCGCGCGTACCCGCGCTGCATTCACAGGCTTGTTTGCTGGAAAAATGGATGAAGCTGCGCTTGAGGCCCTCGAGGAGGCGCTCGTTCGCGCGGACGTCGGCGCCCGGGCCAGCGCAGCGCTGATCGCCGAGATCCGCGGTGCCACCGATGTGCGCACTGCGCTCGTCGAACGGGTACGGTCGCGGCTTGCAGCGATGGACTGCGCGTTGACCTTCGGTGGGCCGCCGCACGTCATCCTCGTCGTCGGCGTAAACGGCAGTGGAAAAACGACGACGATCGGAAAGTTGGCGGCTCGGTTCCGCAGCGAGGGAAAAACCGTGTTGCTGGGGGCTGGGGACACCTTCCGCGCTGGCGCCATCGAGCAGCTGAAGGTGTGGGGGGAGAGGGCCGGCGTTGATGTGGTCGCGCAACAGGAGGGTGCCGATCCTGCGGCGGTGGCGCACCAAACCGTGGAAGCCGCCCGCGCCCGGGGAATCGACGTCGTGATCTGTGACACGGCCGGGCGCCTGCAGGCCCAGAAGGCACTCATGGACGAGCTTGCAAAGATCCGCCGCGTCATCGGCAAGCTCGTCCCGGGGGCTCCGCACGAGGTTCTCCTCGTCCTCGACGCGACCATGGGCCAGAACGCGCTGTCGCAGGCGCGCATCTTCAAAGACGTTGCCGCCGTGACGGGGGTCGTGCTCACGAAACTCGACGGAACCGCGAAGGGTGGCGTGGTGGTCGCCATTGCAGAGGAGTTCGGCTTGCCCGTGAAGTTGGTGGGCCTTGGCGAAAAGATCGAAGACCTGCGGCCCTTCGACGCGGATGCCTTCGCCGCCGCGCTGGTCGGCGATTAACAACGGCCCGTGCAAAAGCAGATCACCATTCTGGGCCGCTCCTACAACATGCGCGCGGACGACGGCGAGGAGTTGGAGGCCGCTGCGGCGGACGTCGAACGCCGCATGGCTGCAATGTCGGCGCGTACGCCTGCGTTCGACGCCTACACCGTGGCGATGCTCACCGCTCTGAACCTCGTCTCCGAATTACGGGCACTTCGAGCTGACTATCGCCGTCGACTGCGAGAGATGGATCGAAACGCTGCCGCGATCGAAGCCGTGCTGGAGGCGGCGGTTGCCGACGGAGGGGAAGGAAAGGCATGAAGGAGTCGCTGGCGGGAACCATCGTGGACATCGCTGATCGGGCGAAATCGTGGCCGGCGGGGCTGGTTAATCGTGGAATTGGCGCCGCTCTGTTCGTGCCGACCGCGACCGTTATTGGCATTGCAGCGTTCTTGACGCCGTCGCCGACCGGATATGGCACCCACACGAAACTGGGACTGGGGGAATGCACCATGCTGCACTTCACCGGTTTTCCCTGTCCGATGTGCGGCATGACGACGACCTTTGCGCTCATGGCGCACCTCCGCCCCGTGGACGCGCTGCTCAACCAGCCGTTCGGTCCGTTCCTCTTTGCGGCAACGGTGGCGGCTGCGGTCGTCGGTGGCATCGACCTGCTCACGGGGGCGGGCGTCTGGAAGCGTGTCCTGCTGGCGCTTGAGAGGTTTGAACAGCGCATCGCCATCTTCATGCTCGTTGGACTTTTTGCGGGATGGATCTATAAAATCCTCCTGATGCACCCCGAGCTGCGCCCTTGGGCGGCTTGACGACGGCCGGTTACGCGCATACACGTCGGGGGCCTGAAGCAATCTGCTCCTCACAAGGGGGCCACCGAAAAAGAGCTTGACGCTCCAATCGGAATCCGTTAGCTGTCGGGGCGCGCAGGGTACCCCCCTCGCGACGTGTCCTTCGGGTCGCGTCGATCTTTGAAAAATTGGTAGCAGTGATTGTATGTTCAATAGAGTTTCGTTCGTGGTGCTTTAGCCAGCGCCAACGAACACAGGATTATTAAACTGGAGAGTTTGATCCTGGCTCAGAGCGAACGCTAGCGGCGGGCCTAACACATGCAAGTCGAGCGGGCAGCGCAAGCTGTCAGCGGCGGACGGGTGAGTAACGCGTAGGTAATGTGCCTTCTGGTGGGGA
>CAMAWH010000109.1 GCA_945861635.1 Klebsiella pneumoniae
CACTCGGCCGGATCGGGCAAGACGAACTCCATCGCGTGGACGGCGCACTTCCTCGCAGAGTTGCACCGCGCCGACTTTCCGGGGGCCGAGCACAAGAAGGTGTTCGACACTGTGCTCGTCGTCTCCGACCGCAACGTGATCGACTCCCAGCTTCAGGAAGCGCTCTTCGACTTCGAGCGCACCACGGGCGTCGTCGCGACGATCAAGGGCGAGACCAGCAGCAAGAGCGGCGAACTGGCCGACGCGCTCTCCGGCACCAAGAAAATCGTGGTGTGCACGATCCAGACCTTCCCTCCCGCGTTGGATGCCGTCCGAAAGCTGGCGGCCACCCAAGGAAAACGCTTCGCCGTGATCGCGGATGAGGCGCACAGCTCACAGACCGGCGAGGCTGCGAACAAGCTGAAAGCCGTCCTCACGACCGAGGAACTCGCGGAGCTGAGCGACGGCGGTGAGGTGAGCAGCGAGGACGTGCTCGTCGCGCAGATGAAGAACCGCGCCGCCGATGCCGGGATCACCTTCGTGGCGTTCACCGCGACGCCCAAGAACAAGACGATGGAGCTGTTCGGCACACGCCCCGACCCCAAGCGCAAGCCCAGCGACGACAACATCCCCTCGCCGTTCCACGTCTACTCCATGCGCCAGGCCATCGAGGAGGGCTTCATCCTCGACGTGCTCAAGAACTACACTCCCTACAGCCTCGCCTACAAGTTGGCGCACGAGGGCAAGGAGCTGGACGACACACAGGTTGAAAAGAGCGCCGCCCTCAAGAAGATCCTCGGGTGGGTGAAGCTCCACCCCTACAACATCGCCCAGAAGGTGCAGGTGGTCGTTGAGCATTTCCGCGCCTACGTCGCGCCGCTGCTCAGCGGTCAGGCCAAGGCGATGGTGGTGGTCAGCAGCCGGTTGGAGGCGGTGCGTTGGCAGCTCGCCGTGGACAAGTACATTCATGAGCGCGGCTACACGATCGGCACGCTCGTGGCCTTCTCCGGTGAGGTCATCGATCGTGAGTCGGGGCCCGATCCGTTCACCGAGAACAGCAAGGCGCTGAACCCAAATCTGAACGGGCGGGACATCCGTGTAGCCTTCAGGGGCGGTGAGTATCAACTCCTCCTCGCGGCCAACAAGTTTCAGACCGGCTTCGACCAGCCCTGGCTGTGTGGCATGTACGTGGACAAACGGCTGGCGGGCATCCAAGCGGTGCAGACGCTCTCCCGCCTGAATCGCGCTCACCCCGGCAAGGACACGACCTACGTGGTGGACTTCGTGAACGACCCTGCGGACGTTCTCGCGGCCTTCAAGACCTACCACACGACGGCCGAACTCTCGGCCACCACCGACCCGAACCTCGTGTACAACCTGCGCGCCAAGCTCGACGCCGCGGGCCACTACGACGACTTCGAGGTGGACCGTGTCGTCGCGGTAGAGTTGGACCCGAACTCCCATCAAGGCGAGTTGGTCGCGGCTTTGGCACCGGTCGAGGACCGGGTGATGAAGCGCTACAAGGCGGCCCAGACAGCATGGAAGGCCGCGCGAGAGGGGGACGACGACACCGCCGCCGAGGCGGCGAAGTCCGAGATGGACGCGCTGATCCTGTTCCGGGGCGACATGGGCGCGTTCTTGCGGCTCTACACCTTCCTCTCGCAGATCTTCGACTACGGCAACACCGCCATCGAGAAGCGCGGAATCTTCTACAAGCGCCTGCTCCCTCTGTTGGAATTCGGGCGTGAGCGAGAAGGCATCGATCTCTCGAAAGTGAAACTTACGCACTACAACCTCAAGGGTCGCGGCGCAGCAGCGATGGTCCTGAGCGATGGCGATGCGCCCAAGCTGGACCCGCTCTCTGAGGCGGGCAGCGGCAGCGTGCAGGAGAAGGAGAAGGCCGCGCTGCGGGAGATCATCGAGAAGTTGAACCAGCTCTTCACCGGTCAGCTCACCGACGACGACCAGCTCGTCTACGTCCGCAACGTGATCCTCGGGAAGATCCTCGAGTCCGCGATGCTGGTGCAGCAGGCGAGCAGCAACAGCGCCGAGCAATTCGCTGGTTCCCCCGACCTCGACACCGAGCTGGACAACGCGATCATCGACGCGCTCGACGCCCACACGCTCATGAGCACGCAGGCGCTCAACTCCGTCGCCGTGCGGCGCGGCATCAAGGACATCCTGCTCAACCACCTCGGCCTGTGGCAACGGCTGCGCGAACAGGAAGTGGGATGAGCGGCCTTCACGGCGTCGCTCGCAAGCCGTGTGGGTGACCCCGCCCGGCGGCGCCGGCGTCCTACCCCACCGGGTTACGACGGAGCATGGCTGACGACGACAAGGACATCCTCGCCGCGTACCTGACCGGTGTGACGCCGCTCGCGCGGCAGCCTGGCGCCAGACACGGCGTAAAACCCGCCGCGCGCCTGACTCCGACGGGGAAGCCGGGTCCGGCGGCCGTATCCATCTCCCGCTCGCCGGCGGCGGCCACTCCGGGGAAGCCGGGATGGACGCCGACGCCGCGCCCCGTCGCCGACGCCGGCGCTGGCTCCGCCTCGCTCACCGCGCAGGTCACCCGTCTGGAGCTGGCGCTCGACGCGGCGCAACGCGAGATCGCATCCGCGCGTGCAGATTCGGCGGCTTCCGTCGTCGGTGCCCGCGCCGCCGGAACCACCGCAGAGGACGCTGCGATCACATTCCGTGCGCAGGTTCGCACCGCGCAGGCCGACGCTACCCTCGCCCAGTCGGAGTTGGTCGCCGCCCGCACGTCGGTTGCCGCACTCACCGCCCAACTGGCGGACGTTGAAACGCATCGCCGCTCCCTTCAGCAGCAGCTCTCCGCGGAGCCGAAGGCCCGGCCGAACGCGCTCCTCCGCACCCTCCTCGACCGCCGGGGCCTCGTGGGTGACGACGAGCACGCACTCGCGATTCGAGCGCTGTTCGACGCCCGGCGGGAAAAGGTGCTCCTCGACCTGCTCGCCGCGGTCGACGCCCCCGCCGTCGAGGCCTATCTGGCCATGCACGTTCGCCTCGTAGCCGAGGGCGAAGAGGTGCCTCCGGGCGTCGCAAGCGTGCGCGTTCCGCCGGAACGAAGTGAGAGTCCCAGGTCTGCCGCAAACGCCCGCGCCATTCGGATGTTCAACGATGCGTGCCTCGTCCACGGGTACAAGCGCGTCGTGGTGGTCGGTGGATCGCCGGCCGCGCGCCGTGTCCTGAAAGAAGGCGTCGATCCTCGAATTCGCGTCACCTATGTCGAGGGCGACGACCACTCGCCGAGCAAGCCCGCTGCCGACCTTGTCATCGTCTGGGCGTCGAGCGAGTTGGATCACGCGACGGCGTCGCACTTTCCAGACGCCATCATCGCGCCGCACCGGTCGATCTCGCGGATGCTCGAATTCGTGGTGGAGCGCCTGAAGGCAAGGTAGCGCCTTGTTCGCGGAAGGTCGGCGTCCTGGCCGGATCGCGTGCGCATCCCCGTCCGGCGCATGCTACATCCGCCCCGTGCTGCCTGCCGCCCGCATCGAATCGAGCCGCCCGTGAGGGCCGTTCGTCTGGTGGCGTGGTCGCTCTTCGATCCCGGTCCGGACGGCGTGGTTCCCGCCTTCGATCCACTGGCCGCGGGCGTCGCGCGCAAACATCTCAAGACGATGACGCGCGCGGTTCAGCTCGGCGTTGCCGGGGTGCATGCCGCCCTCTCGGAGGTTGCGTTTGCGGAGTTTGCGCCCGAGCGTCGCGGGTTGTACGTCGGTGCCTCTCCACAGTCTGGGGACGCTGAAGATCTGGAGGCGGCCGTCATCGCAAGTGAGCAGTCGCTGGCTGGGTTCGTTTCCCGTGGAATTCCCCTGATTCCGCCCCTGTGGCTGGTGAAGGGACTGTCCAACAACATCCTGGGGTATGCCTCGGCGCAGCACGATCTACGCGGGGACAATGGAAATTGGTGTGACGGGCGGCTGTCGGGTGCGATAGCGCTCTGCCATGCCGTGGCGGCGGTGCGCGAGGGCAGGGTGGACATTGCGATTGCCGGCGGCGCGGACGCCTTGGTAGGCGCCGAATCCGTGGTTGGAGGCAGATGCGCGGAAGGCGCGGCCTTCTTCGTTTTCGTGGCGGGAGAGGGCGAAGGTTGGATCGCGGAGGCCGGCATTCCCTCGGAAGAGGGGGCGTGCTTGGATGCCGGAGAGCTTGGGGCGGCGTCGGTGCCGGTTGGCCTCGGTCGTGCCCTGCGCGCGGGCCGGAACGGTGTCGTCGAGGTCGGAGGATTGCGGTTGACGCCGGCGGCGTTGTCGTGAGGCGGGTGCGCGTGCCGACTTGGTGGGCGCTCGCGCTTGGGGCGGCGGGGGTGCTCTGCGGGTGCGGCGCGGCTCCGGATCGCAAGCCTCGCTCCGGGCCGCCGGATGTCATTCTGGTGTCGATGGATACGCTCCGGGCGGACCGGCTCGGCGCATACGGAAACAAGGATGGATTGACGCCGAATCTTGACCGTTTCGCGGGCGAGTCGATCGTCTTCGAGCACGCCTACAGTCAGGCCACGACAACGGCGCCCTCTCACGCGGCGATGTTTTCCGGTCACTATCCATCGGAGCAGACGTCTACGGCACGGCAGCCAGAATTCGGGAAGGACAAGCCCCTGATTGGTGAGGTGTTGCGCCATTACGAGTACCAGACTGCGGCCTTCGTCGGCGGCGCCGATCTCAACCCGCACATGGGCATGACCGCGGGCTTTGACACCTACCACTCGCCGCGGGATTTTGGTTCGTTGTGGCACACGATTCCTGGGGCGCTGACGTGGATGCGTCAGCGCGACCCTTCGCGGCCGTTTTTTGCATTCGTGCATGGCTACGACGCACATGCCCGCTACCTGAAGCCGGCACCGTACGGATACGCGCATGCCGACGCGAGCTACGTGGGCGTTGGACAGGACGCGGCGCGCAGCGCTCCGTGGCGCATCATCGATGGGCAGTTCTACCCGGATCTGGATGCGTTCATGCGGGTCAACGAAATGTTCTTGCGCCCGCGCGATTCCGTTGCGAAGGCGAAGTTGTTGGAGTTTGGGAGTGCTGGGGTTGCACCGCTTGTCCCTGTGGAGCAAGCCGACCTCGATATCGTGCGCGGCACCTACGACGGGGCGACGATGTGGGGAGATGCACAGTTCGGCGCGTTCATGGCGGGTTTGCACGACCTTGGGTTGCTCGACTCGACCGTCATCGTGATGATGTCGGACCACGGCGAACAGCTTGGCGAATACGGCCTCGTCCAGCACTGCTGTGGAATTCACGATGAGGAAACGCACGTTCCGCTGATGGTGCGCCTCCCGGGTGCGATGGGTGGGGGCCGGCGTGTGAGTGACCCGGTCGGCCTGATCGACGTGATGCCGACGATCGTTGAGCTTGCCGGCGGGAAGATTCCGTCGGGTACGCACGGCCAATCGCTTGTTCCGGCGCTACGGGGAGAGCCGTTTACGCCGCGCACGGAGGTATACACGCAGGGTGACGATCGAATGCGTTCGGTCTCGGCGCGGAGTCTGCACGGTCGCATGACGTACACCGGCGTGCCCTCGACGACGGCGCTGTTGCCCGACCTCGTGGAGGCGGCGCGGCTGGACGGTCCCGCGTTTTGGGCCGGGGAGGGGGAGGGTGCGGAGGGTGCGATCGACGCGGCCGAGCGGGTGCGCCTTCGCGATGCCCTCGTGGTCTGGTTGCGTTCGCTGACGGTATCGCCGAAGGAAAGGCCGGACGAGTTGCCGGCGTCTTTGCGGGACGAACTGCGGAAGCACGGCTACTTCGATGTGGCGCCATGAGCGTGGCGCGTCGCGTTGCCGGCGTGCTCACCGTGGCGATTGCGGCGGGGTGGGTGCTGGCGTCGTGCACCCCGCGCGTATCGGACGCTGTGTGGACGGCGGATAACGCCTACGCGCCTGTGCTCGCCACGTTGGATCTCGATCACGATGGTTCGGTGACGGAAGCGGAGTTCGCCCCAGTGTCGTACGCTGCGCGCGCGTTCGACGAACTCGACGCCGATAGCAATGGCGCCCTCGATGTTGCGGAGGTGCGTGCGCTGGTCGCGGCGCAGGATCCGCTGACGTTTGACGCCGCCATTGTCGCGGGGCCGCAGCCGAGGCGCGGGGATCCGGGCGGCCCGAGGGGTCCAGGCGGTGCGGGCGGCCCCGGTGCGCCAGGCGGCCCCGGTGCGCCAGGCGGCCCCGGTGCGCCAGGCGGTCCCGGTGCTCCCGGCGGTGCGGGGCCGGGCGGGCGGAACACGGCACCGTGGGGCGTTCCGGGGGAAAAACCATCACCAACCGGTGCAATGCAGCCGGGTGCTCCGGACGCGTTTGGGGGTCCGTCCGTCCCGGAACCGCTGGCGCCGGGTGCGCGCCGACACGACGCGATGATCGCGACGCTCCGCGTGCTCGAAACGCTCCACGCGGAAATCACCTCCGTGGACCCAGGCGCGGCGCTGCCGACGCAGTTGGAGATGGAAGCGGCGGCCGGAAAAGGCGGCCTCGACAGCGTCGATGTCCGCGCCGTTCTTCGCAGGTTGGAGGCGGCGTCAACCGCGCACCAGCTCGCTTTTCCGCGTTCGCTCGCCCAAGCCCCTCGATAGGCCGTGCTCGGCCTCGACACTCTCTCTACAACTCGCCGGCGTGGCGTGTGGCACACTCCGGGCGATTTTGGAGCGGTCATGTCCCAGCCCCTTCCCGCTGACGTCGATTCTGCCATCTTCGCCAAGGTTCGCGCCTGTTTTGCCGAAGCGCTCGGTCAAGAGGAGGCCGATATCGAGTACCACGCTCGCGTCATCGGGGATCTGGGGGCGGAGTCGCTCGACTTCCTGGACATCGCCTTCCGGTTGGAACGTTCATTCGACATCCGGATTCCCCGTGGAGGCATCGAGGCGACGAGCCGAGAGGGTCTTGCGGAGGGCGAGAGCTACGAGGTGAACGGCGTGCTCACCCAGGCCGCGCTTGACCGCCTCGCTGTGCACATGCCAGAGGTTCCAGGCGGCGAGTTTCGCCTCGGCCTGAAGGTGTCGGAGGTGCCCACGCTCTTGCGTGTGGGGACGTTCTATAACATTGTCGTCGGGTTGCGAAAGCAGAAGATTGAGGCTGCGTCCTGAAGCGTTTCGCGTTCCTCGTCCATCCGCTGGTTCCCGCAGCGCGTCGTCTCGCAGGATTGCGTACCGGGCGCCCCGGGATTATCTTCGGCACTCGGGATGGTACCGATCCCGACGATGTTTCGGAGCTGGCGCGGATCCGGTTCGGCGACATCGAAGGCGTCATCATGGGCATCCCGATGCTGCCGGACCAACTCCAGTTCGATCAGGAGCGCGCGCTGAGAGCAATGGAGCGCGCGGTGCAACTCGCCGGGCCCGTGCAGTTCGTCGGGCTCGGGAGCGCACTTGCGGCGGTTGCAGGCCGGGGGAGCGTCCTCGAAGCGGCGTGCGGCATTCCGGTGACGACGGGAAATGCGGCAACGGCGTGGGCAGCGGTGACCGTCGCGCGCCGCGTCGCAAACGGACGACCGATTGCCGTCCTTGGCGGGAAGGGCGCCGTGGGTCGCGTGATTGCGGAGATGTTGGGGGCCGCTGTGGACCCGCCGGACCTGGCCGGGTTCGCTGTGGTGGTGGGTGCACATACGACGGGCGGGGTGCTGGCGCCGGAGGCGTTGGGAGCGGGAACGACCCTTGTGGACGTTGCATTGCCGCCGACGCTGTCAGGACGGGCGATGCCAGGAACACTGGTGCTTCCGGGGGAGTCCGTTGCGCTCGCGCCGGGTTGGCGACGCAATGCCTGGGGCTGGTGCTTCCACCTTGTGGCCGGCTACGGACTGCAGAGTGTCTACGCTTGCCTGCTGGAGCCGCTCATCGCCTTGCAAACCGGGCGGTCCACGCCGTTCGCGCAGGGAAGGATGGTGCGGCCGGATGCGGTCGTTGCGTTCGGCGTCGCCGCCGAGGCCGCTGGCTTTCGGGTACGCTCGCCCAAATGACTCCCCTTTGGCTAGGTCGGTCGAGCGCAGGTTCGCTCACGCTCGACGCGAACGCGCTCGTGACACATGGCGTTTGTATCGGCATGACGGGAAGTGGGAAGACGGGGTTGTGCATCGCGCTCATGGAAGAGGTGGCCGGCAGCGGCATTCCTATCTTTGCGATTGATCCGAAGGGAGACCTGGCGAATCTCGCGATCACGGAGGCCGATCCGGAAGACGCCGAGGCGTGGAAGGAGGGGCAGCGCGGATGGGGTATCGACGCCGCCTCGATCTCGGGCTGGCGCGCGCGCGTCTTTCCGCGGATCTACACGCCGGGGAGCGACGCTGGCCTCGGCGTGGACGTGCTCGGCGCATTGCAACGGCCTTCCGCAAACGTGCCTGCGGAGGATCGCCGGATGCTCGTGACCGGAACGGTGTCGGCGCTCCTCGGGCTGGTCGGCATTGATGCAGACCCGATGGTCAGCCCGGCTCACGTGGTCCTTTCCCGCATCCTGGGCGACGCATGGGAGAGGGGAGAGGACCCGGATATCGTCGCGCTCCTTACCGGCCTCGTGCAGCCTCCATTTACGACGATCGGCGTGTTTCCCACCGATACGTTCTTCCCTCCGGACAAGCGCCTTGCCCTTGCGATGCACTTCAACGCCCTCGTTGCGAGTCCAGCGTTCGGCGCATGGGCGATGGGCGCTCCGCTCGACGTGCCGTCGATGGCGGCACGCGTCGATGGCCGCACGCCGATCAATATTTTCTCGATCGCCCATTTGACGGAGCCGGAGCGTCATTTCTTCGTGGGCATCCTGCTCGACCGGATCGCGGCGTGGACGCGCACGCTGGAGGGCACGGATCGGTTGCGCGCACTCGTTTTCTTTGACGAAATCTGGGGATTTTTGCCGCCTCACCCCGCCAACCCGCCGGCGAAGCAACCGCTGTTGACCTTGCTGAAGCAAGCCCGCGCGGTCGGCGTCGGCGTCGTGCTTGCGACGCAGAACCCCGTGGACGTGGACTACAAAGCACTGTCCAACGCCGGCACCTGGTTCATCGGCCGCCTGCAGACCCGGAACGACCGCGATCGTGTGCGAGAGGGGTTGACGGGCGTCGGCATGTCCGCGTCGGACGTTGAAACGATGCTGGATGGCGTGGGCCCCCGGCGATTCCTGTTGCACCGCGTGGGGGCGGCGCCGATGCTGTTCGACACCCGTTGGACGCGGGTATTCCTTGCGGGTCCGGTGTCGCGCGCGCGACTGAAGCAGTTGAACCCCGTGGTGCAGACGCCACGGATTGGACGCGTTGCGCGGCCTCCCATTCCGACCGCAGTGGTTGATTTTCCGCCATGGCCCGGCTCGCAGTGGTCGCTGTCCCCGGGTTCCGTGTTCGCTGCCCACCTCCAGGGTGCGTTTGAACCGTGGCGCGAATCGGCGGGAGAGCGTTGGCGCGCCGGTCTGCTCGTGGAGGTAAAGCTATCCTTTGAGGTTGCGAAGGTGGGATTTTCAGAGGAGCGGGCCGAGACCCGCGTCTACTTCCCGCTGGAAGATTCGCTGCCGTTCGCACCGTTGTTCCTCTCGCTTGAGCAGGGCGACATCTCCGATGAACCCCCGTCGGGCGTTCCCGACGCCATCCCGGAGTGGCTCGACGATCTGCGCGAGGTGGAGCGCGCGGCCAAAGCCGTGGTC
>CAMAWH010000110.1 GCA_945861635.1 Klebsiella pneumoniae
TGCAGGTCGGCCAGTCGGGCTTCGCGCAGGCCGACGTCGCGTTCCAATTGTCATTCCTTCAGTGCGGACAGATGGTGGGCACGCGAAGTTTTGACCTGGTGTCGTCGTCCAGCACCGACGGGTTCCTCGTGCTGACGGGCTGGTTGCCCGCGATGTCCCTGACCGCCGTCCGATTGGCGATCATCTTTCGAAGCCTGTCCGGCAACATCCGGTGGAAGCTCACGCGGCGCGTTGCCACGACCAGCACCGAGGACCCCGGGGCGTGGGCGACGGACTTCGAGGCCTCGTACCGGACGACCGCAGGCGAGACGTGCACCGCCGATCTCGTCGTCGATCTTCCCGATGACATGTTCGTGCAGTTCGGCGTCCAGTTCAGTGCCTCCTCCGGCACGGGCTCCGCGACGCTCGAACTCGCCATCGCGTCCCGGCAGGGGTGATGGGCTGCGTGGACGCGCTTCCGATTTCCGGGCGTCCCCGCCCCGCCGGTTTTCCGTCCCGTCCGCGGCCTTCCGCGCACCCGTTGCATCACATGGTGTGGGAGGCGACGTTGGATGCGCACACGCGGCCGATGGTCCGTCTTCCGGTGATTGGGCCGGCCGATGTCAAGCGGGTGTGGCGAGAGGGGCCGGCGGTCCGGTTGAGGGACGCGAGTCAGGTTTTCAATCCGGGCGCGTCGAACACCGACGGCAACCACGCGGTCCGGACCAGGACTGGCCCTTCCGCTCACTCAAGAGTGGAGTTGCACAAGGGCACGGACTGTTCTTGCTATTCTGTTATGAAGGAAGGTTCGCTCTGCGACGATTTCCACGGGATCGTTACGAAGGACGGTGAATGGTCGTACGACGAGAAAACGGGCATGTGCGCCGGGGGTGACAACTGCCACAAAATGTGCCGTCGTGCCGAAATCAACAACCCCCTGGAGCCGGGCTACCAGTACGCTTGCGGCCATGCTGAACCCAAGCTTCCTCAACCGTTACCGCCCTACACGACGGGGAAGAGCTGCTATTATGACAAGGTAGCCAAAAATTGCTATTGCACGGTGAAGTGTCCGGGCGGCACGACGCTGCTTTTCGGCACGGCGGCGGCGTACGATGAGTCGCCGATCGTGGAGTTCAAGCCGGTCTGCCCTGAGCTCCTCGACGAATGGGGCGGCAAGGGGGCCGGCCCGAAGTCATCCGGCAGTGATCACGGGGGCGGCGGCGGAACGTGGCCCGACGATTGGGACGACCCGGGTGGCGGGCACGGGTATCCAGACGAGAGCAATGGGCTTGGAGATCCCGAGAATCCGCACGGTGACACCGATGACGGCGGGAATGGATCGACGGCTGGATTGCTGGGAGTTGGCCCTGCCAAAGCTGGAAACCTTCCGGTCTGCCTCGGCTGTGTTATTAATAAAATGGCGACTCAGGTGTCCGTGCAAACGGACCGGGTGAAGGCAGGCGTCATGAAATGGGAACCTGTGCCACCACACACGTATGCTTGCCAGGATTTCGACGTGGACTACGTGTTCGTACCGTTGGAAAACCTATGGTACAAAGTTGGACCGAATATTGCCACGATTCATGAGGATGGTTCGGTTTCCTGGCAAAAAAACGAACGGTGCTGTTCATCTTGGCGGATGAGTAAGGGCATTATCGATGATCCGACGGCATGCCCCGGAATGTGCAGGGCGGCGCCGGGAACACCGTGTTTTTCCCGCTGGGGGTGACTTTTGCTTGCTCGCATAGCTCGCACGCTGGGCATGAGCGCTCTCTGGTCGATCGGAATTGTTTGCAGCACCCTCGCCGCGCGAGGCCAATTCATCAACTACGACCCTGTGAAATTTCCACCGATGCGCGACGCCTCGCCATTGGAGGTTGGGGTCTTGATCGAGAGTGGCATTGGAATTCTGGTCGACCAAGTAGACGGCAAACTTGACGTGGTATCCCCGCGCGTCTTGAACGCGTGGGCGTGCCCCACCGAACTTCGGAAACGGGCAATCGTGTCCCAAACGCAGTGTTGGGACGGTCCCGAAGGGGACGTTCGCTCAGTCAGTTGTGAGCCAACGACCTCGTCTCCTCCATCGATCGTTTCGAGCGCTGCGCGATGTTGGTTTACCTCCCCGGTGGGTTCCAATGAGGACGGGGCGAAGTACCACGCCACCCTGCTCGACGTGGAGGCCGCGTTAGGCCGTCCGCTGGTTCGGCGAACCGTCCAACCGACGGCCGAAGGCGCCATCCGTCCCACCAATATGGTTTTTGACGGCGCAGCTCTACCGATTTATGCGTTAACTGAGAGTGTCCTGCTCACGCTGTTGCTGTCGTCATGGTGGCACTCCGCACGGTGGGTTCGACCGCTCTGGGTCGCAGCGTTCACGGCGGCGACTTGGTCTTGCATTTTCGTAGTTGTCGCCTCCCTTTATCTCCCAACGTCAATGAACGACGACATTTACTTCAACCGAATCGTGGTTGACATCGTTTGGCTCCCGACGGTCTTCATCATTATCCCTGTTCTGTCTGCACTGGGTACCGTGGGTGCGATCGTCGGAGCGACGGTTCGTCTGGTGAATCGGGGTCGAACGTTCGTGGCCACGCGCGGATGGAGCCGGTGGCGCAGGCCATGATCGCCGCGGAAGTCGACTTGCCGTGGACGGCCAACGCCTGCGAGTCCAAGGGCGCTTGACCGTTGGGCAACGTGCCAACACTCGCGGTCAGGCTTTGGCGCTCAGCAGCGCTTTGCACCGTGCTGTCGTTTGCGCTCGTATGCGGCGTGGCCCTCCTTCGTGGGGACTGGCAGGGCAATGCCAATTTCCACCTGCTGCCAATCCGCGGCATCACGACAGGCGGCGCGGCCGCCCTCCTTGACGCGAAGCTTGGCATGTTGGCCGGCGGTTTACGCAACACGTTTTCCGTGATTTCACCGGTTGTCGTCGTGGAAACCCCTTGCGGGCCGACACCGATCTCCGCCACGGAAGCTGTACAATTACCATACTCAGGGCACGCGACGACGGTTTGTTGGACGTCGTTTCACCACTTTACTCCGGACGGGCGTACCAGCGACTTGGCCAGGCGCGTCGTGCCATGTGGTTCTGCACCAGCAATTACCGGAGCGGCTCGAGGAGGACGGTGTTGGTCGTTCACCCGCGCCGGCGAAAGTGACCGAAGAGTGGAGTACGAGGTCGATCCCGAATCGCTCGAAGCGGAACTCGGCCATCCGTTGTCGGAGGCAGTCCGCTCGTTCGACCCCGCGCTACCATTGGTTTTCAATTCGGCAGAAATTCCGCGGTACGTCGTCACCGAAACCGTCATGGTGGCGAGTCTTCTCTACCTGTGGACGCTGGCGATTCAATTCATACGACCGTGGTGGGTTTCGATGGGTACGATTTGGCTTGCGGCGACGACTCTTACGCTCGTCATTCCGTCATACGCTCCGAACTCTTGGCAGTAAGATTTCTTCTTCTATCGAATTGTCTATGATTTCATCTCGATAGGGCTCATATTCATTGTCCTGCCACTGACGGAATGGGCGATTCCCCTCCTCTTCGCCCTGTGGGGACTGCGCACGCTCTGGACCGCTTGGAGGGAGCGCGGCGTCAAGTCTGAGCCTGGCGATTCCCGCAGGTCGCGCTGGTGGTAACAGAGGGTGACCCACTCCCGCGCTGTTCGGAAGGGTTGGTGCGAATCGTTCTGATCGGATGGGAACTGGGCGCGGGGGATCTGGGGATCTGGGAGCCGGGATGCTGGAACCCGGGCGATCGAGGGTCGGACGCTGGACGAGCACGCGGACGGGAGACGCCACTCGGCTGACGATGCTTCGTCGGGTCGCCGCCTTCCGTCCGTCGGTCTCGTTGCGCGCGGCCCCCGCCCAGCGAGGGGTGCGCGGGGACAACCGCTTCGAAAGCCGCACGGATGGAAGAAAACCTTCCATTCGGTAGCACTTGGCTGCCCAAGTGCCCTCCAATGGAACGAATTTTCTCATCTGGTTTCGGCGACGCGCCTGCCGCGTGCGCAAACAACAATCCCTCCCCGATGGCCCGTTGGCGGGGGACTGTTCGCGCGTATGCCCTCAGACCCCCCGCACCCGCGTCCCTGGGGAGAGCACCAATACATCGCCCTCCAAAAGGATCACCTCCCCTTCGAACGCCTCTGCGCGGCCGGCGCGGCGCCGCCACACCTTCTTGAAGCAGAACACCCTCCCGGCGCCCTCCCAACGCAAGTGCTGTCGCGACAAGCGACGGTCCGTGACGGCTGTGTCCGCGTAAAGCGCGTGCGTCGGCGGACTTGCGTCCCCCCAGCGGCCGATCGTTTCACCGGCGTGCGGCTCAAACCAACGCCCGTCCTCGGGGCCGCCGACGACCTCCAGACGCACGGCCGGCCGGGCAACCTCCTCATCCACCAGTCCGTCGTGAAACGACATGAGGGTACTGAGGCCCGTGGGCGCCGCGGCGCGCGCAATTTCGCCGAACTTCCCAAGATCGTGCAACACAAGTCCCGGATCGTCCAGCAGCGACGCCCACAGCTCGTCCGCCGAGAATCCATCCGAAAGCGCGACCCGCCGGAATCGCGACGTTCCCTTGTCATCCTGGCTACTCGCCTCGGTCGGAGTGAACGCACCGATGATGGCGCGCAATTCGGCGTATGGACAGAGAAACCGGAGCGAGCGCGTCCGCACGCCACCGCCGCCCCACCGCTCCAACGCCAACGCGAGGTGCTCGACGCCGACGTAGCCGCCGCCCAGCTCGGTTGCGAGCGTGCGCGCCGTCTCCAACAAGGAGGCTGCTTCCGGAGAAGGCCGCGCGAGTCCCGCAGGGCGCCACGTCGGCTGAACGGGCGGCGGGGCTTCCAGCACCTCACCGCTTACGACGATCAGCCGGTGGTTGAACCAGCGGGAATCTGGGTGGGGGATGCCAAGTGCACGCACCGCGCGCCGGCCCCGGGCGATGGCAGACGCGAGGTCATCGCCCGCCGCGAGCGCGGTCCACACGCCCTCCGCCAGTGTGGCGGCGGCCTCCACGCTGGCAGGCCCCGCAGGAGCGAGACACGCCTCGGCGCCGCACGCCACCACCCGCACTGCAAGATTGTCGAGAGCCCGTGGCGTGTCATCTCCGCTGTCGCACACGTCGAGAATGACGAGGCGCGCGGCCTTGAGGTGAGTCGCGAGCGCGTGGGCGGCCGAGGAGTGCGCCTGATCGTCGTCTCCGAGGGCCAGCGTCACCGCATCCCCGTCACGAACACCGTGACAGACGACGTGCAGCACGGTGACCTCGGTCGGTGGCGCGGACGGCGTCACGGTCAACGCTCCCGGCAACCCCATCCGAGCGAGCGCGCGGTCCTGCCGCTCCAAAAGCGCGCAGCACGCCGGATCGTCCGGGGTCGGGCACCAGCGCGCGACCCGCAAGTCGCTCGCCGCGGCGCGCGGCGTGTACACCCCCTCTCCTAAACGCGCAACGAGTCCGCCGGTTGCCTCGATCGGCGCATCCTCCCCCACCAACTCCCACGGCAGCGCGCGCAGCGCCTCACTCTCCACGTCCACGAGGAGCGCGAATCGCTCCCCGCGCTCGACGGCGCGACCCCGGGCAAACGCAATCGCCGACGGGACGGCGCGCAGCACCGCGCCGAGCGCGCGCCCGGCACCCTCCTCCGCAGCCGAGCGGGCGGCATCCTTGCCGGGGATGATCACCGCCGGAATCATCGTGAGCGCGTGCGACACGCTCGCCACGATCATGGCGATGTCCTCCACGCAGCCCTCCACCGGACGCGACGTGCGATCCCACGCCAGCACTCGCCACCCTCGGTCGGCCGTCACGCGGAGATGACACACAAGCGCCATGCGGCGCGCATCATCGCACGGCTACGTCCCGCCGACGAGCATCCCCCCCCGACGCGCCGTGACAAACACCCGCGCCAGCAGAACGCCGGACACCACGCCAAGCCCCGCGCACAGGCCCGTCCAAATGCCGACGGCACCGCCCCCTTCGTCGAAGCCGAGCACATACGCGAGCGGGATGGCCACGAACCAGTATCCGACGATGTTTGCGAGCGTCGGCAGCCGCACATCCCCCGCGCCGCGAAGGATGCCGAACGCGATCACCTGCACCCCGTCGAAGAGCTGGAACGCGCCCGCCAACCGGATCAGCGATGCCGACATTCGACGCACATCCGGGTCCGGATTGAAGGGCATTGCCAGCCACGGAGCACCGAAAAGGAAGATCAGGGACGACGCGAGTTGGATCCCGACGCCCAGCGTCAGCGCGCGTACCGCGGCCCCCTTCCACGAATCCCCGGCGCCGAGCAACGTTCCCACCCGCGTCGCCGCAGCCGTGGACAGCCCCAGCGGCAACATGAACGCCACCGACGCTAGCGTCATCGCCACCGCATGCGACGCCAACTCCGTCGGTCCGAGCCAGCCCATCATCACACTCATCGTGGCGAATCCCCAGATCTCCGTCGCCATCTGGAAGCCGATCGGAAGCCCGAGACTCAACAAGCGAGCGGTGCCCGACCAGTCGACCGCCGCCGGCCACCAGGCCCGAAGCGTATGCCGCGTCACATAGGCCAAAAGCGCGAGTTGCACCCACCACGTCACGGCCGTGGCGTACGCCGCGCCGGCCACGCCGAAACGCGGGATGAGCCAGAGGTTGAGCGGCACTTTCAGCACCGTCATCGCCAGCATCGTGACGGTGGCCGGGCGCACGATGCCGATGGCCTGAAGAAACTGGCGCAGCGCCTGATTCGCCAACATCGGCGTTACGCCCCAGCACAATGCCGCTGCGTATGCAGCCGCCGCCGGAATCAGCGCGGTCGGCTGCCCGAGCACACGCGCCCCCCACGGCGTCGCAAGCTGCCAGGCGATCACGAGCACGCTCATCGGAAGGGTCAGCGCCAGCATGCGGGCAAACGCCTGCCCCCCTGCGGTCCGATTCCCCGCGCCATTGGCCTGCGCCACCACCGGATCGAGCGCGCGCGTCACCCCAATCGCGATAATGGAGAAGCTGTGGATCCACGCAAACGCGATGCTCACCGAGCCCTGCGCGTCCTTGCCAAGTTGCCCCACCATGACCGTGTCCAGCACGCTCATGCTCATCATGGCGAGCATGCCAAGCGCGGACGGCCATGCGAGGTGCAGGATGCGACGGGTTTCAGTCAAGGGAGCACGCCGCGGCCTCTATTCCGCGCGTGGCTCCGGGACAGGCGGATAGAGAGGCGTCATACTACGCCATGATCCTCGCCCTCCTCGCTACCATCGCGTCCGTCACGTTGCCAGCCCGCGCGGGGAGCGGCCCGTGGACGCTCTCGGAGGGCAGCTCCAGCCTCTATCTGGGCACCGAGTATCGGCAATTGCGCCACATCGCACCCGACGGCGAATGGTTCGGAGATGGATCCGACCTGGGGACGTCGATCCGCTTCGTCACCGTCCAGGGCGTCGTGAGCTATGGACTGCTCGACCGCTTCGAGTTGGAAGCCACACTGCCGTGGGTGTACGCCCATGCCTCACGGCCAGACGCCGCCGTCTGCTACGCGCTCGGCCAGAGCGCCTGTGGAAAGGTCGAGTCCGTCGGGCTCATCGACGTCCGGGGAAAGGTGCGCCTGCTCGACGAACTCGCGGGGCCCCCCGTCACGATCAGCGTAGGGCCGGTGCTGCGGATCGGCGAGTTCGGACACACGACGCGCGCACGCCTCACCGCCATCACCGAAGGACAGAGTGACGTTGGCGCGTTCGCCGTACTTGGCCGCAGCGCCGGGCTCGGCGCGTCGGGATGGTGGTCGGGCTATCTCGACGCCGAGTATCGCTACCGAATTCCCAACATCGAGGTGGGGGGAGTGAAGATCCCTTCCGACGAGGTCGCGTCGAGCGCACAGGTGATGGTCTCGCCGTGGGGAGTGGTGGCGTTCGGCCCCGAATTGTTCTTCGATGCTCGCACGGGCGGCGAATCGCTGGCCACCAAGGATGATGCGGATCCCGACCGGTTCGCTTCCCTGAAGTACACGTTGGTGCAGTACGGGGGCAAGGTCATCGTCACGTCGAACCGGCGCTGGTCGGCCATCTTCGGCGCCACCGGCACGCTCTACGCACGCGACACGGCCAGCGATTTGTGGTCGGTGTCCGCTGGTATCTCCTGGCAGGCGCTGCCGCCGCCGGTCGACGGATGACCGAGCAACAGCCTCTCGCGTTGGGGAGCGGGCGTTACCGCATCGTCGAGATCCTCGGTACGGGAGGCATGGCAACGGTCTACCGGGCCGTGGACGCCCGTCTGGACTGCGTGCGCGCCGTGAAAGTGCTGTCGCCGACGCTCTCCCGGAGCACGATGCTCCGCGCGCGCTTCGAGGCGGAGGCACGCACGATGGCGAAGCTCGACCACCCGAACATCGTGGCGGTGCACGACGTATGTGATGACGGCGAAAATGTATTTATCGTGATGGAGTTGGTCGAGGGCGGCTCGCTCGCCGGGTGGCTGGACCGCCACGGAGAGATGCCGGCGCGGATGGCTGCAGAGGTCATGCAAGAGGTGCTGAAGGCCGTAGCGGCAGCGCACGAGGCGGGGATCATCCACCGTGATTTGAAGCCGCAGAACGTACTGGTCACGCGCCGTGGCGTGGCGAAGGTCGCCGACTTTGGCATCGCGCGCGTGGGGGCAGACGCCCCGGGCACGACGCCGAGACTCACACGGGTGGGCATGGCCATGGGCACGTATGGTTTCATGTCGCCAGAGCAGCGCGCAGACGCAAGCGGCGTCGACGGCCGCGCAGACATCTACGCCTGCGGAGCGACGTTGTACGTGCTTTTGACAGGCGCCGAGCCCGGCGATCTATTCATGTCCGACCGCGATCCGTCGCTCCTGGCCGGCATCGACCCAACTCTGGCATTCATCATTGCCCGCGCGACCCAATACGATGCGGGGGAGCGCTACGCGAGCGCGGACGACATGTTGGCTGCGCTAAATGCGGCGATTCCCGCCCTTCCCGCGCCTGCGCCCGAGACCCCCCGACTCGGCGCAGGGGGGGCCGGGGGCGGCGGGACGACCTCGGCGGGGGCCGGACAACTGTCGGGAGCGGGCGGACCCGAGACGAGCGGCAGTCGCGGCACGCTCGCGCCGCGAGCGTCGGACACGCAGGTGCTGGAGCCGGGGGGGGAGAGTCTGGCGGAGGCGACGGGGTCGCTGCGGCGGGGGGGGCTGCTCGCGGCGGTCGCGATTGGAGCGGCCGGTTTGGTCGGACTCGTCGTGATCGCCGCGCTCGTGGGGGGGTTCGCGCTCGTGCCGTCTGCCCTTGGCCCCGGTGCGCCTGCGTCGGACGGTGGCGCCCAAGCGGACGGTGGCGCCCAAGCGGACGGTGGCGCCCAAGCGGGCGGTGGCGCCCAAGCGGACGGTGGCGCCCAAGCGGACGGTGGCGCCCAAGCGGACGGTCGCGCGCGAGCGGAC
>CAMAWH010000111.1 GCA_945861635.1 Klebsiella pneumoniae
CTGCACGAATCACAGCTCAGCGTGGACCCATCCTGCGCCCAGATGGCGCCTCCGTCAGCGCTGGCGATGTTGTCCGAGAAGGAAACGGTATCGAAGCTACCCGCCGCAGAATCCCGCAACTCGATGGCACCGCCGGACTCCGCCTCGCAATCGGCAATCGTAAAATTGGACAGCGTGAGCGTCGAGCCTTCACGGACGTGGAATGCGCCGCCGGTACCGGTGCCTGCGGACGTGCTGGCGTTGGTAACGCTGCCGCCATCGATGGTCACCGTGCCGTACCCGGCCACATAGAAGCCCGCGCCAGCGCTCGTTTTTCCGCTCGGCGAATCGACGGTCAGACCCGTCGCGACGAAGTCCACACCGTCGAGCCAGGCAAACCCGCCATCTCCCGTTGCATAGGGCCCGGTCGCCAACACGTCGGTTAGTGTGAGTTGGGATTCGTCATCGGCATAAATGGCGCCACCCGTCGTGGCAGTTCCGTTGGTGAGCGTAAGATTCGTTGCGGTGAGACGGCTTTTTCCCGTCATGTAGATGTGCCCGCCCTGTGCGGCCACGTTGCCGGAGAAGGTGGCATCGGCAATCGTGGCCGTGCTCTCATCGAGGGCAACGGCGCCGCCACGCGCCGTGGTCGAACCCGCCCCGTCGATGGTGATGTCCGCGAGGGTCAGCGTCGCCCGGGAGGCAAGAATGCCGCGACCACCCGAGGGAATGAGCGTGAGGCCGCGAATCGAGGCGACCTCGCGGCTGTCGAGCGTAATCGCGTCACGCGAGGCCGGCGGCGCGATGAAGGTAGAGCTCGCGCCCGACGTGCCCACAAGGGTGAGATCCTTCCCGCCGAGATCGACGGCTTCCGCGTACGTGCCGGCCGCAATCTCGAGCGTGTCGCCGTCACTTGCGGCGGCAATGGCCTCGCTGATGGTGGCGTAGGTGCTGCCGATCGAGAGCGTGGCGGCGTGCGCGAAGGGGAGAAGGAGCATGACGCTCCTTCGGTCAGGCGCGAGGAAACTTGAGGGGGCCCGTGCGATTCGGGCGGCGGCGGCGAATTCCCGACATCACCAGCGCACCGAGCGTCAGTAGCCAGGTCGCGCGCGGGTTCGCCGTGGCACAGTAACCCCCGATTTCGTGTGCGCGTTGCGATGCATTGCGGAAGCCGGGGGCGTCAGAGCTGCCGCTGTCCTGCGCATCCGTGGCCGAATCCCCGGAGTCCGTCGCCGAGTCGGATTCGCCGCCGGAGTCCACGATCCCCCCGGTATCGGCGCCCGTGTCTCCCGCGACGGCGTAGGCCACGGCGACCTCAGACACCTCGACCACACCGTCCGCAAGCAGGGTGAACGTCTCCCCGCCGGTAAACGTCGTCGTCATCGGGCGGCCGCCCTCCCAACTCGCAGACAGCGTCGTGCCGTCCCAGTCCATCACCACCTGCCGCCACTGACCGGCCGTGGGAATCCCGTCCGCGAGGCCGATGGCACCATCTCCCGCGTACGCCATCTGCCAGGACATTCCGTCGAGCAGCAGGCCCGCTGAACCAATGCGCGTTGCCGCCCAGGCGGTACTTCCGGTGCCGAGCAGGGGCCGGATGTCGTCCGTTCCCGACCCCAGGGTCGCGTCGATGGCGCCCGGCGTCATGCCAAGCGCATCGCCGAGCGTATAAATGGCGTCGAAGCCGAAAGCATCCGAAAGTACGTCGCTTTCGTACAGGCGCGTGTCGTCGCCGCTTACCTCTGCGTCCCGCGCCCATGTCAGACCGTCGGCGCTGGTTGCGTGCCCAGTGGCGCCGGTTTCCGGCACGCTGTACCACAGGTGCCAGCCGCCGGATTCATCACGCACAACCGAAGGAGATCCCAGACCGGACGCGTCGAAAGCGCTCCCGGGCGAGAGCACGGGGCCTTCCTCGGAAAACGTGAGACCGTCGTCACTGCTGGCGCGACAGATCTCGCCGTCACAGGCGTACGTCATGGTGACATCCAGATCACCGACCGTGATGTCGGGCGCCGACCCGACGAGCAACGCGCTGCCTCTACGGGTCCAACTCTTGCCGTCCGCGCTCGTCGCGACGCCGATGGACGGCGTGCCGTCCACGCCGATGCCGGTGTAGTACACGCGCCACTCGCCATCGATCCGGACCATTTCGGGGTCTGCGAGGCCCCCCGCCTCCCACGTCTGCTGGCTGGAAAGCGACGCGATCGCGCCGGGCGTCCATGTCAGCTCCCCGGCCGCCATCGGCAGCACTTCCTCGGCGAACGTCAGCCCGCCGCCGGTTCCGTAGGTCGCCTGAAACGTCTCTGCACCCGTCGTAAGGGAAAAAACACTCCCTGATGCGACCCGCACGCGCGCAGTCAGGGTGAACCGAGTCATTCCGGGCACCGTCAAGGACGCCGTTCCGTGGGCGATGGACAAATTGCCGGCGCCAACCACACCGCCTTCCCACTCGCCAGCATCGGTTTCGAAGGAGGACGCGATCGTTGCGGCCAAAACCGGAGAGTGCAGGAGGGCGAGGGAGAGCATGGCGCTCCTTCGGTCGGGCACGCCAGAACTTGAGGCCCGCCCCGATCACACGCCGCGCGCGGTGCGGAACGACGCCAGATTCTGCGCCTGCAAGTATGGATTCAGCCGCCGGACATCGGCAAGTGGCGCGCTCATTCCTCCGTACGCATGTCCTGGGTAGAGCATCATGTCTCCCGGGAGCGAGGCGAGCCGCTGGGAGAGGGTGATGTACATCTCGTCAGGATCTCCGCCGGGAAGATCGACGCGCCCGCAGCCCTGCAGAAACAGCGTATCCCCCGCGACCAGCGCGTTCTTGAGCCGGAAGCAGCTCGAACCGGGCGTGTGTCCCGGCGTGTGGAGCCACTCGATCTCTACAGCACCAACCTTGACTTTATCCCCTGAGGCATGTCGATTCAGGTCGGACTCGGAGAGGCCGGTCACCTGGCGTATGCCTTCCGCCTCCAGATCATGACAATGCAGCTTGCACGGATTCTTTGCCACCAACCGCGCCATGCCCTCGACCGTGAAGCCGAACATGGTCCCGCCTACGTGGTCCGGGTGGTAGTGCGTCGCAAGCGCACCCACGATTTTCATGCCATCCAACTCGGCGACAGTCACGATGTCATCGACCGCCCAGGCCGGATCGACGACGACACACTCCCGAGTTTCGGTGTCCCCGATGAGGTAGACGAAATTTTGCATCTGCCCACAAACCGGGTTGTTACGCCCGAAATCGCGACCGGCGTACAGCTGGCGGAAGTAAAGGCTCATTCGGCGAATCCAAGTTCGGTGAGGTAGGTTTTTTCAAGCGTCGAGTGGCTACGCGCAAACTGACTGCGAACAAACAGGAGAACGCCCCACGTCATGGCAAGGGTACGGGCGGGAAGGCCGGGTCGTACGGCGGGAACGAACCCGAGCGCCTGGCCCTGCGCCCACACGCGCGTCTGTACGTGGGCGACGAAGGCCGGAAGGTGCTTTAGAACCGGATGATCGGCCGCGCCGCCTTTGAACGCGCCGACCGCAATCGGTGCAAGCAGCAGCTGCAATTCCAGAATCCCGTAGAACGGATGGCGTAACCAAGGCGACTTCTCAAGGATGCGCTTCGTTTCTTTTTCTCCCCATGCAACATGCTCTTCCTCCTCTCGGCAGACGACGTGCAGCTTCTTCTTGATCTCCGGCACCGCGGGATGGGAGTCGGGAAGGGTCTGCAAAAGCACATCGCGGAAGACGTCGAGCACCATGCCTTCACCGATCGCGTGCTCCATGAGCACCTTCAACGGGTAATAATTGTTGTGCGCAGACAACAGTTTGATGACCCAATGCGCGGGGGCCGGCTTCATCTCCAGCGCCCGGAAGATCTCCGCAAACAGCTCGAGGTGGTTCAACTCCTGACGGGCCTGCCGGACGTAGAACCGCGCAGCCTCCAGCGAGTGCGCGCTATAGAGCGATTTCCCGCAATAAACGCCGGTAGCCTCGCCGTAGAGCGCTTGCGACAGCATGAAGCGCAGGATCTCGCGATCCCGGGGAGCGGCGAGGTCGAAGGTCGCCCCATCAAACGCGTACACGTCCATGCTGCGGCGCTAACGTGTCGGCAGGTCGAGGGCCGGGAGCCCCTTTCGTTCCGCATTCAAATCATCCAGCTCTCGACGCGAGAATGGCTCGGATGACGCCTGAACGACGCCGATGAGGTAGGCCCGGATCGCGGAACGCGCCGCATCTCCAGCCTCCCCGTCCGTCCGGCTGTCCCAATAGGCGTACAGGATGGCGTGGCGCGCGTCGGCCGGCAGGGCAAGCTCCGTCCAGATACGAGTGAGATCGCCGGGAATATCGACGTTCAGCCGATGGAGCAGGTGCTCGCGCATCACCGCGGTGTTGAGCGTCGCCACCTCATCTCGTGTGGCGTCGAGCACGTCACCTTGCAAGCGGGAGAGCTTCCGCTCCCCGATCAACCAGCCGCCCAGTGAGACGCACGCGGTCCCGAACGTCGGGATGCACCAGAGGTAGTTCAGCTTGTTTCCTTGATCGGCAAAGCTATGTCCCGGCGCGTGGATCCGCGGTGGCTGCCGACGCAGGTACACCCACCCGTCGTCATGCAAAAGGACCTGCGGACGGTAGGGGATCGTGTGCTTGTAGATCGTGACATTGCCCTCACGCACGTGGCGAGAGTAGCCTTCGGACCGGAGCTTTTGCGTCAACTCATCCCTGGCCTTGTGGACCGCACGATTGCCGTACACGATGACGGTTTCATCGACCCGTTCATCGACCTCTGCACTCGCAGGCGCATCGACGGGGACAGCGACGGGGACAGCGACGGGGACAGCGACGGGCTGCGGCACCGCGGCGACGTCGTCGGCAAAAGCAAACAGAATGGCGTGGAGCACGGCGGCGGCAGTCTACTTGAAGATCCAACCGACCCGCGCACGCCCCGTGTAGAGATAGCCGGGGGCGGTGTAGAACTCGGCGGCGGCGTCCACATGCTTCCAGCGCACCTGCGCCCCTGCGCTGCCGGTGAACCCCGCGTAGGGCGAGAGGTTGTTGCTGATGATCCCGTCATCTCCGATGTAGAAGAAGGTCGACACGTCTGTGAAGCCGCCGGAAATGTACGGGGTGACGGCATCCTTGATGCGGTAACCGATCAGGACGTCCGGGCCGAACGTCGAACCCGAATAGAAGTCGTCGACCGCCGGATCTCCGTCCACGAAGGGCGTCGCGATCTCCGCAATAGTCTTGATCATCGTGAAGTGATACCGAACCCCGAATTCGAGCCCGTTATCGAGGGGCACACCGCCGCCCACCTCACCCGAGATGATGACGTTGCGCGTGTTGAAAACCGTGACCGGCGGAACGTAGCCGAGGCCGGCGTAGGCGATGACTGGGCCGATTTTGGGGAACGTGACCGTCACCCGGGGGCGCGGAACCATCGGCGCCTTGTTCGTGTCTTCCGTCTTGGATCGATTCAGGACCAGGCGACGATCGCAATCGAGGGCCGGAATGTACGACACTTCCAGCGAGAGCGAGCCCTGACCTGGGTCGAGGGGCACCGGCGCATGCAGCGGCGAAAATGTCGTCGCAAGGGAAAAGAAGTTGAGAAGGTAGTCGTTTTGGTGTTGGTCGTCGATATACCATTCGGGAGGCGGTTTATCGGCGATGGCCTCACACTCCGGAGCCACCTGGGCGTGCGCGAGATGGGCAACGAAAAGGATCAATTGCCACCCCCGTCAGCTTCCCCGTCACCGCTATCGCCGGTGTCGCCGCCACACGACGCACCGAGGTCAATCCAGTCTGCGACCGCCCCGATCGTCGAGTCATTGAGCTTTCCCGTTGGCGGCATCAGGCTCAACGTGGCATCGCCGTTGGACATGCGCACCCACAACTCGCTGGCGGCGTGATTTCCCGGCTTGACCAGAACGTTTCCGCTCTCAAACGCCGCGACATCGACCAAAGCAGCGCACGCGTCCGTCTGGAGGTCGAGTTCCCCAAGGGGGTCCTCGCTGCCATGGCACACGTAGCAGTCATTGGCAAAAATTGCCTTCATGTCGTTGTATGTGTGGCCGGTCACCGGCACGTCGGAGCCGGAACCGTTGGAAAACAACGTGTCGTCACACCCGGCGACGAGGATCGCCCAGAACATCACAACCTCCTCTGGCTACTTGACGTGACCCTTGACGTCGACGGTGAAACGCAGTGCATTCAAGACCTTGACCGCGCCGCCGAACGCCGTGTATGGCTGGAACCCGAACGCGGTCGTATTGACGGTGAACTTGCCGCTGGCCGCGAAGTCACCGCTGGTTGCGACGACTTTCATCGGCACCATGACCGCTGCCCCGACGCCGCGGATGGTCAGCGTGCCGGTGACGTTCACGAGGTCTCCCGACGACTCACACCGGCTGGAAACATACTTGATATCTGGAAAGGCCGCGAGGTTGAGCTGACCCTTGTCGTGCATCGCCAAGCGAATCTCATCCCGCGTTTCTCCCGACGGCTCGGTCGTGTATCCGAGCTTCTTGCGGAAGGCGGGGTCGTCATTGCGGAGGTTTCCGACCGGAACGGAGATGTCGATGCGGCACGCACCCACGTTGGCCGCGTCCCAATGCACCGTGCCGCGCCACGCCGTTGCCTGAACGACGTGATCGTGGGCGAGCGCAGAGGCGAAGGAGCTGGGATCCTTATCGGCCTGCACGTAGAGATCGCTGCGCCCACCGTCGAGGACGTAGTCGAAGGCCGTTGCGACGGGGGCGGCAGGGGGAGCAGGCGGGGGAACGGGAGAAACGGGCGGCTCCGCGGCGAGCGCGACCCCGACGAATCCAGCCGCCGAAGCGGCCACGACACCGCCGAACACGCGGCGAATCACGGTGGACATCATGTGGACTCCGTTTGCAAGGTAGCACGCGGCGTCGCCACATCCATCCGTCGGATGCAGGCGCTCCGTTTCCGTTATTGGAGGACGCGCGCGATCTCTCGCCGCGCACGGCGAGCGGAGCCCGCGAGTTGAAACTGCGCGGCGGCGCGGCGGAGGTTGTGCGCGGCCCGCGAGGGGTAGCGGCCGGCATCCCATCCGAAGTAGCAGTCCTCGAAAACATCCCGACAAAAGCGGGAAGAAAGCTCAAGCGCGATGCGCTCGGCCGCACCGGCCAGACCCTCCCGCTCGGTGGCCGTGAGCGAGACGACCGCGCAATAGCCGGCCACCGACGCTTGAAAGATCTCCATGTCAAACGTTGTCTCCGCCGCGTCCTCCCCCGCGGGATTGCACCACGACCGCCAGGCGTCCCCCAACTCCACGTCGAGCGGCAGCCGGGCCAGCGTGTCGAGGTCGAGCAGGCAAACACCCACTTGCGCCGCCGAGTTCTCCGCTTCTGAAAAGCGAAGGTTGGAAATCTTCAGGTCACCGTGGCAATGGCGCTCTGGCAAATCGAGGCGCCCCTGCCACGACGCCCACGCCGCTCCAATCTCATCTGCGAGGCGCCGCGCCGCAATGCGGACGGAATCCCTCGGAGCGGAGGCCTCCGCCGCCGCTGCAAGCCGGGCAAGGTGGCGCGGCGTGTCGTGCGCGCCGATCCGGACGTGGCGGTAGGTATGTTCCAGGTCGGCCACCCCAACGTGGAACTCTGCAACCAGCCGGGCGGCGGACGCAGCGAGCGCGGGCGACGTCACCTTGTGGAGCGTAACGCCTGGAACAAACGTCATGGCGCGCCAAACGTTGCCGCCCGCATCCGTGGCATACAACGTGCCCGCATCCGTACGCAACAAGCGCGGCGTAACCATGCCGCGGCGCGCAAGGTGGGCCGTCACGGCCTCAATGTCCTCATGGACCTCGGGCCGGAAAATACGGTTGACCTGCTGAACGATCGCCACGGGCGGCACCCCCACCACGAACGTGGTGTTGATCAGCCCGCCGTCGTCACTGCGACGCTGCGGAAGGCGCCGGAGCGCCGACCACGCGTCGGGGATCACTCGACGTCGCCGCCGCCCCCACGCATGCCCAGCGCGAGGAAAATGACGAATGCAAGCGAGGAAAGACAGCAGCAACTGCCGCCGACCGTCTGCATCAAACTGGCATAGCCGTAGACCATGAGCGCCGGGCCGTCCATCGACGACGGGTCCATGGCCATGGGAATGGCGATGCCCGCGACGAGCATCGTAAGGAAGAGGAGGGTCAGACAACCAAAACAACCTGCGGCGGCCTTCATGCGAATCTCCGAAATCGCGCGCAGGCTATACCAGCAGCGGGCATCGGGGGAGGGGCGGAGCGAAAATTCCCTTGGGAAGAACCCGTTGAGACGCGGTGTCATCGGGGTTATACGCACGTTCATGCCCGCCCCACATCCCCACGGAGTTTCCATGTCCCGCCTGATTTCGTTTGCGCTCGTTGCGCTCCTTGTCGTTGGCTGCAAGAAGAAGCCCCCCGAAGAGGTCGTGCCCACGACCGACATCGCGCCGCCGATCACCGATGTTCAGCCTGCGCCGAGGCCCGACGCCGTGCAGAAAATGGCAGCGAATTTCCGCCGTGTGTTCTTCGAGTTCGACGCCACGACGCTCACCTCCGAAGGCAAGGCCGCCCTTGACGGAAATGCTGTCATCATGGGCGAGTACCTGGACTTGAAGCTTGAGATTCAGGGCCACGCCGACGAGCGTGGTACCACCGAGTACAACATCGCGCTCGGTCAGAAGCGGGCCGACTCGGTGGTGCAGTACATGCTTGCGCGCGGCGTTGCGTCGAGTCGTGTGAAAAGCGTTTCCTATGGAGAGGAGCGCCCGTTGGACGGTCGCAGCGCAGAAATTGCGTGGGAGCAGAACCGGCGCGCCGAGTTCGTCATCACGTGGAGCGGAGACGCGCCCGTGACCGGCACGGTTCCTCAGTAGCGTCGGAAGGGGCTGCGTGTTTGACACCCACGCACACCTTGATGACGCGCGGTTTGCGGACGATCTCGCCGCGGTAATGGCGCGCGCGCACGCCGCAGCGATTCAACGTGTGCTGGTGCCCGGCGTGTCGCCATCGCAATGGCCGCACCTGCGGCGGGCCGCGCGCGAACAACGCTGGGATTACGCCGTCGGCACGCACCCGCAGTTTCTGCCGGGGGTGCTGGCGGGCCGCGACGGCGCGGACGGCGGCGGGCGCGGGAACGGCGAGGGCGGTGGCGGTGGCGGGCGCG
>CAMAWH010000112.1 GCA_945861635.1 Klebsiella pneumoniae
CCCCCCCCCCCCCCCGCGCGGTGTAGATTCGTCGTCAGTCAGGGTTGATCCGATGACGTGCGGATGCGACGAACCGAGCCGCCTTTCCAAGCGTTTGACCGCCTCCAACCCCCCTCCCGGAGTCCGCATGTCCGCTTCCCGTCCATCCCGCGCGTCGTCTACCGTCAGCAAGGTCGTGGTGCTCGACCTCGTGGAGGAGCGGCAATTCACCACGAAGGCCAACGATACCTTCGTATACTACCTCGTCAGTCGAGACGCGGAGCTGGAGGAGCTCGGACCATGGTTGGAAACCATCCAGATTGCCGCAGAGTTGATCAACCCGAGCGCGGGCTTCATCTACAAGGTCATCGGGCGGAAAAGCGTCCGCGGCCAGGGCTGGGAGGATTTCGCGGGCGACCTTTTGTCGGAGCAGGTCGCGAGTTCGGCGGGCAAGGCGATCCTCGGCACGCCGTACGCCACGGCGACCGACCTGGGCGCCCCGCGCATCGCGGTGCTGGTCGGTATCCGCAACACGACGAACGACACCACCACCTTCCAGAACGGTGTGCTGTCGGTCCGGGTCACGCTTGTGTTCAAGACGTGAGATGACGCTGTTCCTGCTGCTTGTGGGGTGCGGGCTCGGCAGGGGGCCGACGACGCGCGACGCAGCGGATCGGCGCGGGAGCGTGGACACCGGCGTCGCTGCGGACACGGCGGACAGTGGCACCGATTCGGGGGGCGACACGCCGGTCGACTCGGTGCCGAGTGACACGGGTACCGGCGATTCCGCTGACGATTCCGCGGTCGACACCGCGGTGGACACCGGCGGCCACTCCGATGCCTGCGACCCGAGCCCCTACCTGCACCTGGATACCGGCCTCGACACCGGCGCCGGCCCGGCGGTGGAGGTGCGGACGGACGCGGGTGTGGTCGACGAGCGTTATGTCGAGGATACGACCGACGACTGTGAGGTGTCGACGGTTTCTGCGGGTGGGGATCCACTGTTGGAATGTCTGGGGACGACGCTGGATTTGGCGACGGGGTACGAGGTGTCCGAGCGGTCGCCGGACTGGGAGTTCGAGTGGGCCGGCGACCTCGATGACGATGGATACGACGATGTCCTGTTGACCGGGATTTTTTCAGACTCCCGGTATAGCGACGATGTCCACAGGTTCCTGATTTACGGCTCGGCCGACGGTGTGCCCGAGGGTGTCATGCTCGACCCGGCAGAAGTCGCCGATGCGACCATCGATTCGGCTGAGATTCGGGCGACTTCCGGATACGGCGACATGGACGGCGACGGCCACGTGGATCTCGTCGTGGCCAGCGGTGCGCTGGAGGAGCCGGGAACGGACGCCGGGATCATCTTCGGGGACGGTGTCCGGCTGACCGGAACGCCGACGACGCTCGGGGTGGCGAACTACTGGAGCGACACCGTGGACAGCACGGCCGTTGGGTGGGCCGGGTACCAGATGACGTATTACGATAACGGCAATTCCAGTGGTTACCCGCGCGAGACATTTGTGATCGATCTCGACAGCGACGGCCTTTCCGACCTGCTGGTTCCATCAACGGACGACTACCTGCTCGCGGCGATTCGGGGGGAGGCGGGGCTGGTTCCGGGGGGCGCTGTTGTGGATGCAGCGACCTGGACCGTGACCCAGGACGAGCGCTGCTGGTGGGACGATGAATACGGTTCAGAACCGGTATACTACGCATGTTGGCGATCCAGGAGCGTTCCCGTCGGCGATCTCGACGGCGATGGTTCAGCGACGGTTGCGATGATGCTCGGTGCGGTCGGGGTGAGTCGTGGCTCTGGCGTGGCGGAGATCGGGAACCGGGTCGCGCTGCTGTCGCTTCCCAACTTTCCGGACTGCACGTACGATTGGGAGGATCTCGCCGCCGCGGTTCTGTCCGTGGGCGATGGCCAGGATGGCGTTCGGTCCGGCTACACCACCTGGCAAAATCTTTCCACCCCGATCGCCGTCCGGGACCTGAACGGCGACGGATCGGATGACCTCGTCGTGGTCGCACGAACGCGCGGAACCTATGGCCATGACAACATGGCTGCATGGATGCTGTACGGAGGGGAGCGCTGGCTTCGGTTCGGCGGCGCCTTGGAGTCAGCCACGGACCGTATCGAATTTGCCATGCTCGACGACGCGGCGCAGGAGTGGAATTGGTCGCCCGGTGCGATGCAGGCGGCGGACCTGAATAGCGATTCGCTCGATGACCTCCTCGTGGGCGGCACACACCCAAGCGACACCATCAGTCGCGATGACGCGTTCTACGGACGCGGACACCTCGACATCGTGGCGGGCGAGGTTGGCGGCCTACGCGGGGTGGTCCGGATGGAGGATGTGGTGTCGGCGTCGCTGGTCACGCCACCAGATTCGGTCGTCGCCTACGCTGGCCGAGGGCGCGGCGATCTTGACGGCGACGGTGCGGAGGACGCGCTCGTCACATGGACTACCCGGTGGTGGACCACGGGTTTCGACGGTTCCCGCGATGAGGACTACTACCTTGCTGCCGGTGCGATGATCAGCGCGACCGACCTCGACACCGTCTGGTAGAGCGGAAATGGCAAAACCCAAGTTTCTCGACGAACACGGAACCGTCGGCGCCAACGCAGCGGCCGGCGCCGCATTCACGGAGTGCCCGTGGCACTTCGGTGGCTACGCGATTCCGCTCCTGGATCCGCTCGAAAATCACGCACGATTTACGGCGATTGCACCGTTCTGCGAACCCGCCTGGAGCCCGTTTACCGACTACCACGTCAGGACGACGAACACTTGCACGTTGCTCCTCAGCGAGCACGAACGTTGGCGCGTGTACATTCAGGATCCGGTGCTGACGTCGGACTACCCGGAGGGCAGTGTCCCGGTCGAGAGCGACGCGGACACGACGGCTTTCCCATCCACGTATTCAGGCGGCGGCACAATCCGGCGATATCCGACTGACGCAGCCTGGGCGGCCGAATCTCACTTCCTTCCCGACTACATCTCGTTCGTCGACTCGCCGGACGGCGGGCTGACGTTCCCGATCTACGCGCCCGTTGTTTCGATTGGCAAGTTCAACAAGGGCGGGAGTACACCGGGCTGTGCGGACTCGGTGGAGCCGGTCGTGACCGACCCCAACTTCACCAACGCAGGCTGGACCCCGACGTGTTTGCCGTGTCGCACCATCACTCCCGATACCGACGGCGTCTACTCCGTCTACCGCAACGTCTCCGTCCTCGATCTATTCGAGGAATGGGGCTTCTACCTGATGTTCGCGGTGGAGTGTCGGTCCGATTACGAGTATGAGCTGGGCGAGGCGTGTCACCCGTGCGGATTCGGCAGCACCAACCGCTGTGGCGTGCACACCATGCCGTACACCCGGTACGTCGTCTTCCTGAGCATGTCTCCGGACTTCGCCGGCGGGAACATCTCGCACATGGGCACGTTTCCGGACCCCCTTCTACACTCGCTGGCCGTGGCGGTGGTCCAACCGGACGCGGGAGTCTCGGGGCCGGCGTCTGGCGACGCGCCGAACGAATTCTACGGTGTGTCGCGCGCTCTGCTCACACCTGATCACAGCGAGATTCTCGTCTACGCCGGGTGGACTTCGTTGTATTCGTCCGCGGAACTCGTCGTCGACCCGTTTGGTGCCGAAGTCAGTGTTCCGTTCACGGCCACCGGATCCGATCCCAGCCGGATGACGAATTTCTACCGTACTGGAAAAGCGTCTCATCCCGGCCTGTCTGCGTTCCGATTCGACACCGACGAGTTCATGTTGGGGATGATGAACATCACATGGACCGACTTCATTTCTTCGGATGCGGCAGTTCGCGCTTCGGTCCGGGCCGCTTTCGCCGACCGGGCCAACGATGCGTACCAGGGGGAGGTCCTTGTCGCGACGGAAAGCTTGAGCATCTGGTCGGGGCTGTGGGAGTGCCAGACGCTGAACCCGCGCGACGCGGCCTTCGTGTACTGCGGCGGCTGCGACAACCAACTCCATGTCTATTGGGATCAGGCTGTCGGCGACAGCTTCAGCAACGCTCCGATGGTGCAACTCGACCGTGCCGCCTCGGCAACCTGGGATGATCTGCCTCCCTTTATGCGGCCGGCGGCCGAGCAGCTCAACGGCCCCGACACCATCTTCATCCTCCCGTCAGAGTGCCCCGTTGTGCTCGACATGAGCGCCTCGCTGGGTCTCAGCGACACCCGGACGATTGTGATGGACCCCGACGTGGCCGTTCTCGGCAGCGGCCGCCTGCGCGTCTCGTTCAATCAGGGCGCTTTGGAGTGGGGACCCGGTCTCGTGTGCGCCTTCGGCCCGCCGGAGTCATGTGAAGCGCTATCCGTGCCAGAGTGGCGCGGCTTCCCGGGCCCGCCCCCACCACCCCCACCCCCGCCCCCTGCCAACCTCCCCACCCCGATCCGCACCCTCCCCCGCGCCAACCGCGTAAACCCCACCCCCGCCGACCCCCACGCCGCCATGGTCGACCACGCCCTCGCGCTGTTCAACGACACGCCGCGCCCGGCCACGCGCTCGCGTCAGGACCACGCCCTCCTCGCGCTTGCAGCCGCGTCCGACGCGTTCGGCGTCGCGCTCCCGCGCAACGACAACGGCGCGCTGTTGAACCCGTTCACCGGAGCCGAAATCCACGACACGCTGGGGTGCGCGCCGGAATCGGACCACCCGGTCGTGCGCTTTCAGGCCCGCCTCGCGGCGAAGAATGCCCGCGTGCGACGCCCCGCCGCCGGTTGATCAGGCGCGCCGAACGGCCCACGCGTCCGACTCCATTGCCCAGAAAAGCAGCATCCGCCCCGCTATCACGGTGCGGCGGGGCGATGCCTGCGCGCGACGAGCCTCCGGCGCAATGTGACGATTGTGTGACGAAACGCCGTAGCGTGTTGCGCGCCCCCCCCCCCGAGTAGGGTAGATTCGTCGCCAGTGAGGGTCGGTCGCAATGAACTGTGGATGCGAGACACCCCGCCTTCTTCCTCAACCCAACGGAGTTCGTATGGCTGCTTCTCGTTCGGGTGGTGCGTCGTCGATGGTGAGCAAGGTCGTGGTGCTCGACCTCGTGGAGGAGCGGCAGTTCACCACCAAGGCCAACGATACCTTCCTATACTACCTCGTCCGCGACACGGACTTTGAGGAGCTCGGACCTTGGCTCGAAAGCATCCAGATTGCCGCCGAGTTGGTGAATCCAAGCTCGGCGTTCGTGTACAAGGTCATTGGGCGCAAGAGCTTTCGCGGCCAGTTGTGGGAGGATTTTGCGGGAGACGTGCTCGCGGAGCAAATCGCGAGCTCGGCCGGAAAGGCCATCGTCGGCACGCCGTATGCGACAGCAGCGGACCTCGGGTTCAAGACGTGAGATGACGGCGTTTCTGCTGCTTGTGGGGTGCGGGCTTGGAGCGGGGCCGACGGCGCCCGATGCAGCGGCAAACAGCGGCGCGGCGGAGCGTGGGGCGGGCGTGGATACGGGGGTGGAGGGGGACACGGCTGTGGATACCGGCGACTCCGGAGGGGACACGTCCCTCGACACCGTTCCGGACGACACGGGGACGGGGGATACGGCGGTGGACACGGCGGTCGATACTGGCGGCGACTCAGATGCCTGTGACCCGGCGCCGTACCTGCGCTTGGACACGGGACTGGACACCGGCGCCGGACCGGCCGTCGAGGTGCGGACGGACCAGGGAGTGGTCGACGAGCGTTATGTCGAGGAAACGACCGACGACTGTGACGTGTCGACGGTTTCTGCGGGTGGGGATCCACTGTTGGAATGTCTGGGAACGACGCTGGATCTGGCGACGGAGTATGGCTGGGGCGAATCAACGGTCGACTGGGCATTCGAATGGGCCGGGGATCTGGATGAGGACGGGCACGACGACGTGCTGTTGACCGGGACTGAAGACCGCCTTCCGGACGTGTATCGATTTTTGTTCTACGGGGCCCCAGAGGGCGTGCCCGCGGGGGTGATCACCGACCCAGCGACGATCGCGAGTGCCATCGTAGATCCTGCGGAAGTCCGCGCCACGTCGGGGTACGGCGACCTCGACGGCGATGGCTACCGCGACCTCGTCGTGGCCAGCGACGCCATCAGGGTGTCCGGCACGAGCGCCGGCGTCATTTTTGGCGACGGCGTGCGTCAGACGGGTACGCTGACGACGCTGGGCGCCGCGGACTATTGGAGCGAGGCGGTCTCCGCGACATCCACCGGTTGGGCCGGCGATATGGGGTACGGAAATGGCTCGATCGGACTGTATCCGCGTGAGGTTTCGGCGGTCGATCTGGACAAGGACGGTGCCGACGAGCTGATGTTCCCGTCGAAGGACGACTATCTCCTCGCGGCGATCCGAGGCCAGCCCGGGCTCGCCCCAAGTGGACCCTTCGTGGATGCGGCCGCGTGGACGGTGACGCAGGATGAGCACTGCTGGTGGGTAAATGACTGGGATTCGCGGCCCGTCTACTACGAGTGCTGGCAAGCAAGGAGTGTGCCGGTGGGGGATCTCGATGGCGATGGATCCGCCACGGTCGCAATGATGCTTGCTGCATCGGAACCGATTTCGGAACCCGGTTTTGGGGAGGCCGGCGAGCAGGTCGCGCTGGTTTCGCTGACCGACTTTCCGGCGTGCGTGTACGAGTGGGAGGATGTGGCAGACACTGTACTCGCCGTGGGGACCTCAAAGATTAGCACCTTCTACTCTGGATATTCGAGTTCGGAAGGGATGTCGACACCCATTGCCGTGCAGGATTTGGATGGGGATGGTCTGGACGACCTCGTGGTTGTGGCGCGGACCCGCGATGATTATGAGTCCGTTGAAAACGATGTTGCGTGGATCCTCTATGGCGGCGAGCGCTGGCTGCGATTTGGCGGTGGGCTGGAGTCGGCGACGGATCGGATCGAGTTTCCCAAGCCGGATGACGCGGAACAGGATTGGAAATGGAGTCCCGCCACGATGTACGCCGCCGACCTGAGCGGCGATTCGCTGGACGAATTGATCGTCGGAGGGACGTACGCAAGCGACACAATCGGGCTCGATGATGGCGCATTCTATGGCCGGGCCCACCTCGACGTCATCCGGGGGCAGTCCGGAGGGCTGCGCGGCGTGCACGATATCGAGGATTCGGCGTCGCTATCGCTGGTCGGACCGCCCGACTCGGTCTTCGCGCATGCCGGCCGCGGCCGCGGAGATTTTGACGGAGATGGCGCGGAAGACCTGCTCGTCTGGTGGACCTACCGATGGTGGTCCACCGGATTTGATGGCTCCCGACTCGACGACTACTCCCTTGATGTCGGATCGATGATCAACTCGACCGACATCGAAGCGCTCTGGTAGACAGGAAATGGCAAAGCCCAAGTTTCTGGATGACCGCGGCAGCATCGGTGCAAACGGCAGCGCCGGCGGCGCGTTTCTGGCGTGCCCATGGTACTTCGGAGGGTACGCGATTCCGCTCCTGGATCCAATGGAAAACCACACGCGGGGGACGGCGATTTCAAACGCCTGTGAGAGCGCGTGGACGCCCTACACGGACTACCACGTCAAGACGACCAACACGTGTACGATCCTCGTCCGGGAGCAGGAACGCTGGCGCATCTACATTCAGGATCCTGAACTGGTGGCAGATGATATCGTTGTCGCGACGGCTGCAATGCCTGATACCGCGTTCCCGAAGAGCTATTCCACCGGTTCCGATCCACGGTACTCAGACAACGCTGCGTGGCGGGCGGACAGTCGATTTTCTCCCGACTACGTCTCGTTCGTCGAATCGCCGGACGGGGGGCTGACGTTTCCGATCTACGCGCCGATGGTGTACCCTGGCCGATTCAAGGGTGTTGATGGTTGCGTCGACCCCTTGGTCGCGCCCGTCACCCCCATAGGCGCTACCATTCCGGCACCCACTTTCCCGCCGACATTCGCTGTCGCTTCCGACGTCGCGTAGGTTCTACCATGCGTTTTCTCCAGTCGCCTTCGCCGCGCAGCAGCGTGCGGAGAATGACGAACCCGGCCACGGCGGCGACGATCATGGCCTCAAGCCAGACGGCGAGGCGCCAGGGAGAGAGGCGCTGTTGGTACTCCCCAGGGGGGAAAAAGCCCGGGCAGAGCGGGCGCGGGTGTCGGCAAGGCAGGCGGCGATCAGCTTTGCGTAGATGTACGCCCTTGCCAGGGCGGGGTCGTCGGCTCGGAGCCGGTCGAGGTCGAAGATGGATTTCCAGCGATTGAAGTTCAGCTCAACCTGCCACCTCACGCGGTACAGTTCCGCGAGCGTCGCGCCGTCGGCGTGCACGGCCGGGACGCTGGTGATGAGGAAGGCGAAAGCCGCGGCATCCAGCGTTCGCTGGGTGGGCTGCTGGCCCTTGCGGGATGCCTCCTTGCGGATCTTCTCGCGGTCCTTGCGGGTGGCTTCCGCCGACTTTCGCACCACCACGAGGCGGAAGGGGTAGGCCTGGGAGACATCGTCGCGTACGAAGACATCGGCGCACTCGACCCGCGGGGGGCGCCCAGCCATCGGCGCTAACATACTTGACACGTCAAGTATGTGGGAGGCGTTGAAGGTTGCGCACCGCCCGCCCGTTCTGATCGGGGATCGCCGGCGGCCGGCCCTCGTTCGTGGACGTGGTGCGCTTGGTCATCGGACGGACATCGTTCCCCGCACATCCCGCGCCGGCCCGACCAACGTCCGGCCGTCCGCGTGCTCGACAGCAACGCGGCCATCCGGCTGCACCGACACCGACAAAAACCCGTTGTGGATCGCTCGATGATGGGCGCCGCAGACCACCAGCAGTTTGCCAAAGTCGTGCCTCCGACACTCGACCCAAGGCTCCGTGTGGTGAACATCCAACCACAGTCGATTTCGACAGGCCGGTACCTCGCATGTCCAACCCGCTCGGTGCAACACCTTCCTGCGGAGAACC
>CAMAWH010000113.1 GCA_945861635.1 Klebsiella pneumoniae
ATCCACGGAATCATCGACGACTTTCTTCCCAAACATGCGCTCTCCCGGGTGTCCGATGCGGACTGCGTCGCGACGATGATGCTGAACATCCTGTGCGGTCGCGTCGCGAGTATCCGGATGGACGAATGGCTTGGGCGGACGGACGCCGAACTGCTCCTTGGAACGGGGCGTGAGGCCGACGCGTTCGACGACAACCGATTGTCGGCGGCACTCGACCATGTCGATGCCATCGGCACCGACGTCGTGCTCACGGCCGTCGTACAACGCTACCTTGATCGCACGGATCGGGAGACGTCCTACTCGGTCCATCCGGACTTCACCTCGTACTCGGTCTACGGCGAGTACAACGACGTATCGCCGTGGGGTCCCATTCCGACATTCGGGCATTCCAAGGACCTTCGCCCCGATCTGAAGCAACTGTTTTCGGCCTCTCGATCCACGGAAGCGCCGGTATTCCGTTGGTGTGCTCGACCCTCAACGGCAACACCTCCGACACGCGCGGGAACCAGAATCATCTCGCGCAGGTGGCGGCGCTGCTTCCCAAAGAGGACGACGTCACGATTGTGGCCGATTGCAAGCTCGTCGATGGCCAAACGATCGGGCAGGTTCTCTCCGCCGGGTTTCACTTCATTTCTCTCCTTCCCGAACCGGACGTCGATGGTTGGCCGGTGCTTGGTTCCCATCCGGGGCGCCGAAAGGCCGATCCCACGACCTACTACCGTGGGTGGAGCGTGGAACGACCCTTTCCCGTCCTGTTGCACAAAGCGCCATCGGCGTCCGCCCCAGGGCCGCTCCCGGCCGTTCAGAGCGTCGAGACGATGCGGTTTCTGGTCGTGCACTCGGACGCACTCGCTGCACTGTTTGACGGTCAGTTGGAGGGCCGCCTCGATGCCGGGCGAGCGGCCGTGGTGAAGGCGCTGGAGAAGGTCAACAACAAACCAGCGTCATGCGAGAAGGACGCCGTGAAGATCGCACAGAAGGCGCTTCCAACACTGCGCTTCCATCGCGCCCAAATGGAAGTCCGAGAGGAAGTGCGCCCGGTCAAACGGGCAGGCCGCGGGCGGCCGCTGAAGGATGCCGTTCCACCCACGGAAACGATGTGGATCATCGACGCGGCCGTCGCGTTGGATGCCGACGCCGTCGCCGCCGAGCGTCGTCATGCGTCGTGCTTTCCATTCATCACCGACCACACAAATCGGCCGGGGTGGGAGGACGCCCGCATTCTCGCCGAGTACCGCCACCAGGGCGTGGTGGAAGGAAATACCGGCTTTCGATGGTTTAAAGGGCCTGCGGCGGTTGCGCCGATGTTCCCGAAAACACCGACGCCGATGCGCGCACTTGGGTTGGTCACGGTGCTCGCGCTGATGGTTCGCAACGTGTGGCAATACCGGATGCGCGGAGCCGCACGCGAAGCCGGGGAAAAGATCATCCACCCGTTCACCCCACGGCCCGCCGCAAACCTCACCGCGGAGATGGCGATGGAGCACTTCGGTGCGATGCACGCGGTGCGGCTACGCCGCGACGATGGGCGTTGGAAGTGGATTCCTCGCGAGCTCAAGGTGATCGGAAAGCAGATCCTTGCCTACCTTCGTGTTCCCGAACATGTGTTTTGGACGCCGCCATCGCGGAAAATCGTCGTTCGCACGATTTGAACCGGAGGAATGTGGGATCTAAGGCGTATCTATCCGTCTCCGTCGAAGTGACATCCGTCCTCGTATGTGCAATCAACATCGGTTTTGCCAGTCAGGTCCCACTCGCCAAACCCGCCATCCCCAGTCGTCCCACACACGTCATAACGCCCCTCGGCGGAGCCGTCGTCCGCCGGGCCCCAGTCGAAGTTGCGTAAGTGTAGGTTGGAACCCGCCTCCTCGGCGTAGAATACGCAGGCCGCCGGGAACGAGTCACCTGAATGAACGAAATTTCCTTCGATGATTCCGTCTTCTCCCTCCACGGTCACCTGACCGTCCGCAAACTCGGTGGTCGCCATCACGACGTGTACTGATTTCGAATTGTCAGCCGCACTGCTGGACTCTGACAGCCGAACGGAGCGGAGTTGCAGGCGCTCCTGCACTCGACCCGCCACGGCGGGATGGTACAGAAGATCGTGGGTTTCCTCTCCGTCTTCCCCACCGCCCGGGACGTAAACCCACTCAGTAGATGCGCGGCCCCGCGTCAGTGTCATCGCCGTCAGCGACAATACATTGACCGGCAGGGTCAGAATGGTTCCGACGTCGTTCCCATCCAGCACCGCCGCGTCACGATCACACCCTTCAATCGACAATTCGTCGACCGACTCGGTTCGCACGAACGGGCCGACTCGGGTGCCGCAGAACTCAATCGTCGATCCTGAACGTGCATCCTGAAACGCGAGATCGAAAGAGTCATAAGTCTCGCCGTCCAAGCGAACATAGGGTTCGAAGACCTCCGGGATTGCGGCGATGCACGAGAGGAGCAGAAGCGCGAGACTCACACTCTGCTCCACAGGTCGCCGGGGGGAGGTCCGCCAAGCGGTGGCCCGTCCATCACCGCGTCGATGTGCGGATCGGCAAAATCCGGACGACTGCGAATGATGCGGGAATCGTGCTCCGCGGCCGGCACCCGCCGAACGATGCGGGGGTCCTTCTCCCCTTTCACTGACAGGCGCCCCCTGCGCCCCCCACCTGCCGTAGGCACGATCATCCCGCCGCGACCGCACGCGCACGCGCCTTCGACGCGCTGGGCCGGCGCACAAGAGCACGCGCCGTCGATCGACGCCATCCGTTCGTACGGACCATGCCGTCGATATAAAACGTCGCCGTCGGGCTGGTGCCCCCGAGGGTGGTCACCTTCCAGCGGATGTACTTGAAGGGCCGGTCGGCCGTCTTGCGCTCCATGGCGGGCGCACTCGATTGGCTGGTGAAGCTGGCCCAGATCACCCAACCGTCTTCCGACTCCTTCTGCATGCCGGTGATGATGTCGATCTGGATGGTCGGGCTCGTGCCGGTCAGCGCGAGTAACTGGAGGAGAAACTCCGCCAGATCGTACTTGCTGACGTCGATCGACTCGGCGAGCGACATGGTGGCGCCGGACACCGTCACGCGGACCGGCAGGCGGGTGAGAACGATTGCGTCGGCCATCAGAGGCTCCATCGGGGGGGACCGGTCGGGATTGACCTACGACGACGCGCATCGATCATTCGGCGAATGAACCATGGCGCCAGGGTAGATCGATAGCTCGAATCCCCCCCCCCCTCCCCGGCCAGTTTTCGTGACAATTCATGACAATCCAAAAATCAATCGAATATCCTTGATTCCTTCCCGCGCGGCCGTACTCGTGTGCCGATGCATGCCGACGATTACCGGCCATTGCACGTAGTTCTGCCACCTCACGTCCCCCCGATCACCCGCACCCACCCCGCCTCCGTCAGCAGGATGGAGGAACGATGAACGGTAGGGCCACCCCACGTTCGGACAGTACACGCGCTTTGGTTGGGCTGTCAAACCGCGCCTGATCGCCGGATCGTCGTCTTGCGATTCTACTTTATACCCTCAACGAGTACGGCATGCCCATGATCCTCACCGAATCGCCGCTTTCCGTACCTCGCCACCCGGATGGTCAGCCTCCGCCTTACCGAGTTGCCGGTTACCATTGCGCACGCGCAGGTAGAGGGGCTCACAATCGTCACTCGCGACGTCGGCATGCCAGAATACGCAGTGCCTGTGGTGGTCGCGGAGTTCGTCGCAAAGCGCTCGAGTTGGCCAGGCACGGTGCGCGCCCGCTCACCGGCCCCCCGATCACCCCTCCGCCGCGCTCCGCACCCACCCACAATCCCCCGGCGTTTCAAGGGTGATCGGGCCGAAACATCCAGCGCGAAGGTCGAGGATCAGCCGCTCGGCCGCCCGGTTGAGATCGACCGTGCTGCCCTTCCCGACGTAGCCGCGCCGGCGGGCGATGGCTTCGATGAGCGCCGACTCCTCCGAGGGAAGCTCGGCCAACCCGTAAAAGCCGGCGATCGCAGACGGATAGCGAGCGAGCAGGAAGCGCCCCGCGAACAACGCCAGCTCGCCATAATCCACGACGCGGTCGGAGATCGCGCCGGTTACGGCGAGGCGGTACGCGCAGGCCTCCGGGGTGAGCTTGTGCCAGAGGAATCCCGGCGTATCGACCAGCACAAGATCCGTTCCCACGCGGACGCGTTGCTGCATTTGCGTCACGGCGGGTTTGTTTGCCGTCTTCGCGATGGACCGCCCGGACAGCGCATTGATGAGCGTTGACTTGCCGACATTGGGAATCCCGACGATCATCGCCGTCATCGGCCGCGCGCGCGTCGGGGGCGCAAGGCCTCGCGCCAGCGCGGTCAGCGTCTTGAGGAGGTTCGGCTGGTGGCTGTGATGGGCGACCGCGCGAACGCCGGGCGTCGTGGCGATGCAGCCGAGCCATTCCGCCGTCACTGCGCCGTCCGCGAGGTCGCTCTTGTTGAGGATTTGGATGCACGGCTTCTCGCCGCGAAGCTCGGCTACCAGCGGGTTTTCGCTGCTGAAGGGAATGCGCGCGTCGAGCACCTCGATGACGAGATCGACCTCGGGCATGGTCTTCCGGATTTCCCGGCGCGCAGTGGCCATGTGGCCGGGAAACCAGTGGATCGGCATCAGACGCCTGAAGTGGAGCGCGGCCTAACGCGGGCAGGGTGCTGCCGGAGATAAGCCCTGCCGATGACCCAACCCTGGACCCTCGGCTTCATCGGCGCCGGCGTGATGGCGGAAACCATGATCGCGGGCCTGCTCGCGGAGGGATTCGAGCCGGCGCGAATCATCGCAAGTCACCGGCGAGCGGACCGGGTCGAGGAGCTTGCAAAACACGGGATCACAGCGAGTCTGGACAACCGCGCCGCCGCGGCGGCGGACGTCATTGTCATTGCGGTGAAGCCGCAAACGTTGTTGCCCGTGCTGGCGGGGATCGAGGGGGCGCTTCGTCCGGATGCGCTCGTGCTATCCATCGTGGCGGGTGCGCGTATCTCCGTGCTTCGACGTGCGCTCAAGCATGAGCGCGTGGTGCGCTGCATGCCCAACCTCCCGTGCCGAATCCGCCACGGCATGACGGTGTGGTGTGCCGGGGCGCCCGCGGCCGCGTCGCCGGCGACTTCCCCGACTGCGACCCTCGCGGCGACTCCGGCCGCGCTCTCCTTCGACGACCGGATGCGTATTCGCTCGGTGTTGGGCGTCATGGGGAAGGAAATCGAGGTCGACGACGAGGGCCATGTGGACCGTGCCACCGCCGTCAATGGCACAGGCCCTGCCATCGTTGCCCACTTTGTAAAGGCTTTTCTGGAGGCCGCTGCGTTTATTGGCGAACCCCGCGGCGTCGCAAGGGAAACGGTGCTGGAGACGCTGGCCGGTACGGTGGAAATGATCCGCCGCAGTGACGGCCATGTCGCCGAGCTGATCGACGAGGTGACCAGCCCAGGCGGCACGACCTCGCGCGCGTTGCAGGTGCTCAAGAACGGGCGTTTCAGCGCCGTACTGACCGAAGCCGTGGACGCCGCTTACCAGCGCACCCGCGAGATGGGCGATCAGTTGGAGAAATCGACGGGCGGATGACCGCCCGCGCCGCGGGTGATGTGCCGCCGGTGATTCGCCGCGTCCACCGGCGGATCACTGCCTCGCTCGCCACGCCGTCAGGCCGATCATGAACGTCTGAAGCGCCACCAGCAACATGCCGAGGCCGGCGAGCGGAAACGACTCCTGCAGGCCGTTGGCCATCAAGGGCCGCCACTCGGCGTGGTCGGCAGGAAGCGACGCCAGCCCGGCAAACACGGCGGTCAAGTTGAAACACGTCCCGCCGAGGGCGAGCGCGGCCGTGGCCACCGCAAACGCGACGGTGAGCGGCAGCAAGCCGTACACCCCGCGCGAACGCCATTCGACGACCGACAGTCCGACGCCCGTAATCGTCAGCGCCCACACAAAGTTGGCGTAAATGCCCAGCGCGGCTACGGGCACGCCGACGGAAAATGCAAACGCAATACCGGCAACGATGGCGCACATCGCGGCCATGGTTGCGACATTGGCGGCGCGCTCCACCAGGCGGGGCCCGCGCCGCCCAACCGCCCGCGACAGCACGGCTTCCATCGCAAGGGCGACAGCGCTCGCGTTCGCGTATCGCCCCGCCGGTGCGGCACTCATGGCGCGCTCACAGACAGCGATCAATTCGGGGGGAGCGTCGGCTTGCAGCGTCGCAACCGGCGCCGGCGCCGCCGTGATCGCCAACGCCAGCACCTCTCGCGCATCCGTGCCTCCGTACGGGGAGCGCCCCGTCAGCAGCTCGTACAGCAGGGCGCCGAGCGCGAAAACGTCGGTTCGCTCATCGACATCCTCTCCCCGTGCCTGCTCGGGGGCCATGTACTGCGGCGTGCCCATGACGGCGCCGTGGAGCGTGTGTGTCGCGCTGGACGGTGCCGGACTCTCCCCCTCGTCCCCGATGGAAAATCCCCGCGCTTTCGCGATGCCCCAGTCGAGCAACACCGCTTCCCCGAAGGGGCCGAGAACGATGTTGTCCGGCTTCACATCGCGGTGGATGACGCCCCGCGAGTGCGCGTACCCAAGCGTATGCGCGGTTGCGATGAGCGCCGGCAGCAGCGCGAGCCGCGACTCCAATGTGCTCGTCGTCGCGAGGGCGGCGGCAAACGTCCGGCCACGTACCAGCCGCATCGCGTACCAGGGCGTGCCATTGGGGCGCACGCCTCGCGCGTACACCGGCGGGATGCCAGGATGTTCGAGATTTCCGGTGACCAGCGCTTCCCGAGCAAAGCGTATCCGCGCGTTCTTGCCTCCCGGGCCGGACAGCTCTTTGATGGCGACGGAGCGGCTAAACTGCCTGTCCACTGCCTGCACCACGCGTCCCATCCCTCCCCTGCCGATCTCCGTTTGGAGCTCAAAGCGGCCCGCATCCTCGGACGCCGTCACGGTCTCGGGCGGGTCCTCCGTGCGTTCTCCCTCGCCGATGGACAACGTGAGCTGCGGCTCCCACCCAAACGTGTCGCGCGGCTCAGCCACCGGCGACCCAATCGACCGTACAATGCAGATCATTCGCGTCCGGCGGGCCGGCGACATCGTCCCAACCGTCCGTCGTCCAGTGGTTGAAGTGGAGGGCCATGTTGCCGGCGGGAACGGCGGTCGTGAAGTGCGCGACTTCGACGCCGTCCATTGTGAAGGCGACGCCGGCGGGCGTCCACGCCAGTCCGTAGTCGTGCGCCCCCGCATTCTCCGCCTCTACCCAGGCCCATTCGTGTGTGGGGCTGGTTTCGTACCCATCCCCTTCGTGCCAGTCCGCATACGTCCCGACCATCGCCTTTCCGGCCAGCAGCTCGACGTCGATCTCGTTGGTGACGCCGCCGTCCGCGTCGTCCGCCCACGAATAGAAGAAGAACGCGCACACCGTTCCCGGCTCGGTGGGCGCGGTGATCCGAGCGTTCCACACTCCCGATGAAAACTCGTCGAGCGAGTAGATCTCCCCCCCGGTCCAGCCGGCCACCGTGCTGCCCCGATGGCGCAGGTCCAGGCTTCCATCGTGGACCGACACATTCCGGGCGACAAACGCCGTGTCTGCGAGCGTCCAGTCGGCAATCGCCCAGCGCACGGTGTCGAAGGCGTCGAATTCGTCACGGAGGATTTCGCCGCCGGTGTCGGTGTCGGCCGACGTGTCGGCATGACCGGTGTCCGCCGCCGCTCCCGAGTCGTCTGTTCCGAGGTCCGCGTCGGTGCCGACGGCGACCGTGGCCTCCGCGTCGGGGGTACGCTCCGCTGCCGCACATGCCAACCACGCAAGGACCATCTACAGCGCGGCCCCTAGCTCGTCGTAGAGATAGACATTCGCAAGGATCGCTTTGGCGAATACGCCCAGGTCGAGGCTCTCGTCCGGGCCGTGGGCCGTCGTGAGCGGGTCGATGACGCCGTTGAGGATGAGCGGCAAATCGCCGAACCTCCGCCCGAACAGCGCCACGAACGGGATGGACCCGCCGACGCCGACCTGCAGCAGCGGCCGCCCCCATGATTTTTCATAGGCGCGATCCGCCGCCGCAAACGCCGGACCCTTCGGCGTATACAGCCATGCGCCCGATGCGCCCACGCTCCATTCGACCGTAATGGCGGTGCCGCCGGGAGGATTCGTCGTAAGGGATGCCGTGATGGCCGCCTTGATGTCGTCGTCGTCCTGACCCGGGGCAACGCGCAGCGAGAGGATGGCGGAAGCCTTGGCACGTAGCGCGTTTTTCTTGCGTTCCGCGGTTGGGAGCGTGGTGGTGAGTACGGTGATGGCGGGCTGCCGCCAGAGGTGCTCGGCGGGCGGGTGGCCGCGGTCGGGGAGGGGGTCGATGCCGTGCGCCAAATGCGCGCCGTCGCGGATGACCTGCGTCGTAAGGGGCACGTTCCACGCCGGGCCCTGCCAGCTCGCGGGTACCTCGACTCTGGGGTGCTTCAGGCGTCCATCGTCATCCACCAGACGCGCGATGACCGTCATCAACGCGGTGGACACGTCCGGCACCATCCCTCCCCACAGTCCCGAATGGATGTCGGCGGTGAGCGCCGTGACCGTGACCGTGGCTTCGAGGATGCCGCGCAGCGACGTCGTGAGTCCGGGGATGCTCGTGGAAGGGTTTTCGCAGTCCGTGAGGACCATGGCGTCCGACTGAAAGACCTCCGGGTAGGCGTCCATATAGCGTTCGAGGTTTGGGCTCCCGATCTCCTCTTCTCCCTCAATGATGAGCTTGAGGTTGACAGGCAGTTCGCCCGTCGT
>CAMAWH010000114.1 GCA_945861635.1 Klebsiella pneumoniae
CTGACCGTCGACGCGTTCACCGCAATAGCGACACTTTTTCGCGGCAAGCTGAATTTGTTCGCCGCACTCGGGACACGCCTTGGTCGTAGCAGGTTCCATATGAAACTCCGTTTCGGGAAAGATCGGCGCTCGGAAGCCTTACGTCGGCAACCAGTCGCCGGGCGCTACTTCGGAGGTGGCTTCGAGTTTTCGGTGGCCATGATTAGGTCGGATTTGGCGTCGCTCGGGGGATAGGAAAGAAGACTTGGTGGGCGTACAAACGTACTGACGGTACACCCCTTTGGGCATCGTCAGAGGATAAGCCGGATGAATCGCTGCGTAGGCACACTTTCCGACGGTACACCCCCGATGGGTGGACTGTCAAACCGCCGTGGCACCCCGAAACGTCGTCACGCGATTTCGCGGGACAGCGGTGGACGGCGGGGTCGTTCACGAAGGCCTCGGAGGGGTCCGAACGGTAGTCGGGGGACCGGTCGAGGCCCACGCGCGCCGCGATAGGTCGTGGGAATGACCAACCAACTTCCCCCCGGCCCGTCCCGCGAAGTGGCAGCACACCACGAGGCGGCCCACGTCGTCGCGGCGCTCCGTTCCGGTGGCGTCCGGGGGATCGACTCCGTCTACATCGCGAAGGGCTCGACCCCCGAGCGAGGCTGGCACGGCTGGACGATGTTCGCCGACAGCGATGGCGTGATCTGGGAGAATCTCGCGCTCACAATGACGGAGGTGGCGCGAGACGCGGAGGCGGTGATGCTCGCCGCCGGGCGATGCGGGCACGAGCACTTGGTCGGGAACGGCCTCGAAGCCGCCACCAGCGACTTCTGGTGCAAACTCGACGAGGAGCCGCTGCGCATCCTCAGGTGGTGCATCATCAATGCGTCCGCAGAGGCGAACGGAGAGGATCTGAACGCGGCCATCGTGGATGGAGAAGCTTGGCTGTTAGCGATACGACAGAGTGCCCGCGCCCTCCGGCCCTATGCCGCCCCTCCGGCGATCACCGTCAGCGCCGGCCCCTTCTTCTCCCACTCAATCGGCTTCAACCGCGCTACGGCGGCGCGCATGTCCGCCATCGTGGGCGCCGAGCGGCTCCGACCTTCCGTGGTTGAGGGCTCGTGCCCTTCGCGAACCGCCAACGGCGTCGCAAGCCGCACAAGCGCTCATTTTTGCCACTTCTGCCAGCGGCCAGCGTGCAGATCGCATGAAAGTAGGCCCAGGGCCTACTTTGGGCCCGCTCAGGCCCCCTCGGGCCGAACACAACCCCTTTTCGACGCGCTAAGTGCTTGAAAACACTTGTCCACGAATACTACAGGTTGTACATCATATACTGCAACGACTTCAGCATATCTCCGCCCCCATTCCTCACCACACGGAACGTCGAGAAAACCACCTTTCCATCTCCCGAGTTGAAGCTCGCGAGCAGCGGAACGTTGGCGAGCGTGTAGTCCGACAGACCGTCACTGTACGGAATCGTGCCGGTGACATGCACGGACACCGTGCTCGCCACGCTTTCCATCGGCGGCCACACAGGGAGATCGTACTCAATCTCCATGTACTGCTCCCCAAGGTACTCCGCGAGCGCCGCGTCACTGACGGCCGCCTTCTTGACCAACTCGTAATCGCCCTTCTGCGCGTCGTCCGGAATCTCGTCCGCCCCGACGAAATCGATGCGATCCGGCCACCCCACCTCGACCACGTCATACGCCCAGTCGGAGGCATAGATTGCGCCGCCCGCCTCGACGTAGGCCCGAATGTTCGACATGACCGTTGCGGGGGTGGTGTTCGCCGTGTCCGCGTCGTAAATCACGCCCTGCTCGACGAACCCACCATCCATGAAGATGATGTCGTACTTGTTCAGGTTGTCCGCGTTGGAAAGGAAATCCACCAGCTCCGTCTGGTCGGTGCCGTTGATCTCCTTGAAGTTCACGAACCCCATGTCCGTCAGCACCTTGGAGAAATCGTCGTAGTCTCCCGTGACCACGGCGACATCCAGGGAGAGCGGGTCGAAGCAGCTCGGCTCCTCCAACTCGACCGATTCTCCATTTCCAACGTACACTTCTTCCTGACGCAGGATCTCCGGCCCCCACGTCACGTAGATGGTGTACGTCCGGTCACCCGGCAGATCGTCGATCTCAAAATAGCCGTCGAGATCGGTGAAGGCCTTCTTCGTGTCGTAAATGACGCCGTTGTCGTCCAGAACGTTCACGTACGCCAGCGCATCCGCCAGCCACGTCCGGCCCGTCGGGTCACAAACGCGCCCCTTCACCGAGCCTGGCCCCACGACGTCGGGAATGGTTACCTTGGACGTAAGGTTATTTTCCGTCGAACAGGCCAGGAACATGTTCGTCAACATCAGGCTGACATGGATCATCGCGGGCTCCTGCGGCCGCCAGTATAGCCGATCAATCCAGCACCGTTGCATAGACCGCGCGGATGGCTGCAGCCCGCCGCCCCCAGGAACAGTTTCGCAAGGTTTCACGGGCGATATGGGCGTGCTCCGCACGCGCTTTTTGGGCAGCCTCTACGCCGCGCGCAAATGCGCGAGGATCGTCCGGGGGAACGACGATCTCGCCGACGAGTCCCTGTGCCAGAGGGGCCGTTACGACGGTCGGCACGCCCAGCGCCAGTGAATTCAGTAACTTCAGCGGAAAGCCACCCGCCAACGCGCGCGGGATCGCCGCGACATCGGCACCGGCGATCCAGTCCCGCGTCTCGGACCACGACGACGTCGTGATTACCGTCGCTCCGGGCATGTCAAACGGTGTTGCGGTAACGATGAGAAGGCGCCACTCCGAAAGGATCTGCATGGCCGCCGTGAGCAACGGCAGGTTCTGGTAGGCGTCGGGATTGCCGGCGTACACGACGGTGGGCCTCGGGCCGAGCCGCCGGGGCGTCGCCCCGACGAAGTCCGCCGGGTCCACGCCCGGAGGAATCGTCGTGACGCGGGCGCAACCCAGCGACCTCAAGCGTCGGGCTGCCGCCTCGGTGATCGCGACAACCGCGCGCGCGCGGCGCGGGAGCGTTCTGTCGACCAGCGCGCCGGCCGCACCCCAGAATGCTCGACCGCTGGCAAAATAGGTCGGTAGTTCCTCTGCCAACAGGCTGTGATTGTTGTAGACGACCGGCTTGCCGCACAAAAATGACGCCGCCAACGCCTCATAGTTATGGGCATGCACCACATCGGCGTCGATTCGCCGCAGGGCGGCGGCAAGACGAAGATCAAGGAACGGTTTCACGAAGTCCGGACCCGACCGCATCCGGCGATACGTCGGCGGCACCGGAACGCCGACGACCCGTATGCCAGGCTCGCCCTCCCCGTACCCGTACGCCACCACCGTCACGTCGTCTCCCGCGGCGGCCAGCGCCCGCGCCATTCCGCGCACGTACACCTGCGACCCCTGCGGGGACGGAAACGGCGCTGCGAGCGCCAACACGATCTTCACGGCGCCACGTTCACAGGTAGCCAAGACCGCGCAGGCGTCGCTCAAGCTCGCGCTCCGCTGCCGCACCGAGCGGATGCACTGATCCGACGGCGGGAGCCGCTTCCGTCCACCGCCCGATGGGGCCGACCGCCTCCACGAGCACGTTGCCATCGACGTGACCGGGAATCGGCTCGCCCAGCAGCGCGAACACTGTCGGCAGGACGTCGGCGACGTTTGCGGCCGTACGGGTGCCGGGACGCACGCCCAATCCAGCGAGGATGAGGACGCCGTGTTGCCGGTGCGAGCCGTTCGTGCCGAGGCCCTTGCCCCCGACGAGTTCGTCGTGACGCAAACGTCGCCATGTTGTGCCCGCGGGGACACGGGCGCTGGGCAGGAGCGTCATGGAGTAGCCAGAGCGCAGCGCCAGGGTGAGCACCAGGTCGGGGCCGCCGGGCGCCCGGTCCGGGCCATACAGCGCGTCCGCCGTGTCCACCCGCGTCACGACGCACTCCCCCTCTACCTTCCACGTGAGGAGCAGCGCGATCAGCGCGGCGGTATCCACCTCCTGACCCTCCAACTCCCGCCCGCGCAGGTTGAGATGGAGGGTGGCGGCGTAGTTCATCTCGTCGGACCACGCGCGCGTCCGCGAGAAGTCGATGTCGCCGTAACGAGTGGCCGTTTCCACGCGCCCGAGGAGCGCCGACGGGATGCGACGGACGATGTGTTCGACGGGCAATCGCGTCGCCGCGCGTCGCAGGCCGTCACCGATGGATCCGAGCGAAAATCCACTCGAAACCGGTCGTTTGTATTCCAGCCAGCCCTCGCTCTCCAGAAAGCGGTTCAGATAGAGGGCGATATCCCCGGCGCCCCCAAACCCATGATCGGACACGACGGCTGTGACCTCCGCGCGGGACGCGAGCACGCCCACCATCGCGTCGAGCCGCGCGTAGACCGCTGCGAGCGCGTCCTCCATTCCCGCTCGAAAACGCGGAGAATTCACATCGTGAAACATCCAGAAGTGGTGCGCGGCGGTATCGCTCTCCCCGAAGATGACCATGAAGAGATCCCACGCCTCCCGGTCGAGCAGCCACTGGCAGATAGCCTCCTTTCGTCCGATCTCGCGGACGAGGGCCGCGAGCGCCATTTCGTGCCAGCCCGCGCCAATATTACCCTCCTGGAAGTCCGCGAATGCCATCCCGCCGAAGCGCGCGTGAATCTCGTCGTAGAGGTCGGGCGGAGAACAGTGGGCGCGCGAAATTCCCGTCGCGACGGGCGAATCGAATCCGCTCACGACGACCCCGGCGTTCGGGTCCGGCGGATACGTCGTGGGTACCGCGATACTCGCCACGCGCCGGCCCCGCGATGTCAAGATCCGGTGCATCGTCGGAACGCGCCGATGCGTGCTGTTGGTGAACGCGAGCGAGTACCCATCGCGCGCGGTGAAGTCGTAGATTCCGTGCTTTCCCGGCTCACAGCCCGTGAGTATGCTCGACCAGGACGGCAGCGTCATCGGCGGGGTCGTGGAGTTGAGCGGGGCGCATGCACCGTCGTGAATGAGCCGCGAAAGGTTCGGCAATCGGTCGCCGAGCGCATCGATGACGTCGAACGTTGCGCCATCCAGACCCAGAATCAGGGCCCGGGCGCTCACCGCGGCACGCCGATCACTGCTCTCCCGGATTCGCAGCGTCTTTCTTCTGTTCTTCTCCCTCGGAATCGCACTCGGCGCCGCTGAGATAGCCGAGCGCGCAGAGCCGCGCCGTCTCCGCGGCGTCGCGAGTGTGCGCTTCGGCGGTGACCGCTACGCTTTGCCGCTGTTCGACCATGCTGCCGAGCGCTGCGCGCATGGCGGCTTCGTTTGCCTCCCCCTCTCCCGCGAGGTTTGTCTGCTCTCCGGGGTCCACCATGAGGTCGAAGTACTGGATGGGCGGCTGGCGGCGAGCGTTGCCGGCGGGCGTCCGCAGCGCCTCAATGAGCTTCTTTCCACCCCGGCGCAACGCCTCCAGGTCGTAGCCCTCGAAATCCTGTTCGGCGAGTGCATCGCGACTGGCCGGATGATTCGCCCAGGTCGGAGCCGTCCAGGGCGGTAGGTCGGGTGCGGCCACGGCATCGGCGGCGACCGTCGGCTCCACGGGCTCCACCGATTCCACGACGGGCGGCGACATCAGCGCCATATCCCCCTCGAAACGGTCGTCGAACAACATCCGGCCTTGCCACGTCGGATCCGGCGTCAGTCCAGCCAATTCCGCGATCGTCGGGGCGAGATCGATTTGCCGGACTTGCCACGGCACGCGCGTTCCGGCGCGTGCGCCGCCCGGCAACTTCACCAAAAGCGGGACGCGGATCTGTTCGTCGTAGAGCGTGCTCCCGTGCCACCAGCCGCCGTGTTCCAGAAACTCCTCGCCGTGGTCCGCCGTAACGATGATCAACGCGTCGTCGTACCGGCCCTCGGCCTTGAGCGTGGTCAGAAACGTGCCGATCTCGGTGTCCGCGTGCAGCACCTCGCCAGCGTACATCCCCTTCAACTTGGGCAAAAGCTCCGGGTCGGGGCTTGGGTGCTCCGCGCGGCCGTATGCCTCTCCTGTCCAGGGGTGTACGAAATACGGGTCATGCGGCTCCATCAGGTGCACGAACAGGAAGTAGCGACTGCCGGCGTTCTTGGTAATGAATTCGTGTGCGCGGACGAGTTGCTTTTCGGCCGGCTGGTAGTATTGCTCGACGCGCTTTTTCGTGTCGATGTGCGTCCATACCTTCCGTACCAGCGAATACATGGAAAGCGCGTACGTGCTCTCCGTGGCGCCCAGCGGATATTCAGGGTTGTACGGGAACCAATCGAATCCCTGACCGAAGCCCTGGGCGCCCGTGACGTTGGCGTTGTTGGGCAATCCCCCCGTCACGTACCCCGAATCCTGCATGACCTCGGCCAGGGTTTTTACCATGCTCGGCAGGGCGCTGTTCTTCAACTCGCACGTATGCGAGGCCGGCGAGAGCGAAGTCATCAGCGAGGCTGTGCTGGAACGCGTCCACGACGCCGAGGTGATGAACTGCTCGAAGAGCACGGACTCCCCCGCAAACGCCGCCAGCGCGGGCGAAGCGTCGGCGGGCGCGCCGTACACGGAAAGCGCATCGGCGCGAAGGGTATCGACGAGAAGGAGGATCACGTCCGGCTTTTGCGCGAAGTCCGGTGCCTGCTGCTTCTTCGGTGCCATGTCGCCGCCGGCGCCGGGCGCGGGCGCAACGGAAAACAAACTCGCGGCTGCGATACCGCCGCCCCACAGCACGGCCGTGCCCTTCACCGTGGGGATCATCCGCAGCGGCGTCTTGATCAGGATGTTCGTGCCGATCCAGATCCACGCGATCGAGCCGACGCCCAAAGCACCCGCGAGGCCGAGCGTCGTCGTCATCGGCACGCCCTGCTCCGCATAGACCGCCTTGTTCACGATGTACCGGAGGATGAAAAAACCGAGCGAGCAAGCCACGCCGCTGGACGCCATCGTCCACGCGCGGGCGGGCTGGATGCGCGTGTGAAACGGCGTAAGCGCAACACCGATTGCGGCGCCGATGCCCCCCCCGATCAACCCGTAAAGCACCGCCCCGTACCCAAACGCCTGATACTCCGCCGGCGTCGATGCCTGCAGGACGTAGAGCGCTTCTCCAGCACCGACGAGCGAGCCGGCAACCAGTCCCGCGGACAGGCCGCACCAGAGCATCCGAACCATCCAAACTCCCAGACAGGGCGGCGTATACCCCGAAGGCGGCGCCTCGTCGTGTCATACTCCGTGCCGTTTCGAGCGACCGTGTGCTGACTTCCCGACCCGCGCGTGTGGACGACTACCCCGCTTTCGCCATGTTCTACCCGGAGCTTGGCGCGCCGGAGGAGACGCCCACGATAGAGCGTTGGCGGCTGGAGATGGTGCCGCAGGCCATCATCGCGGAGGTCGCGGGGGCGGCGGTCGGATACGCCTACGGCCAGACGCTGGCGGACATCGGGTACATCCGCAACCTGGTCACGGCCCCGCAGTCACGACGACTTGGCGTAGGCGTGCACCTGATGATGGCCATGGCGGCACGCTTTCGGGAGGGTGGCTGCCATTCGTGGTGCCTCAACGTGAAGCCGGACAACGTTGCGGCGCTCGCGTTGTACGCGCGGTTTGGCCTTACGCCGGTACGCGTACAGGAAGCGTATGTTCTGCCGTGGCAGGCCGTGACGGCGCTGCCGCGAACCTCGCGAAGGATTGAGGTTGGAACCGTACTTGCGGGGGACGATGCCGCCGTGGAAGCGCGATTCGGCTTGCCCGGGGGTCAGGTCACCGCCGACCGCGCGCGCGGAAGGGTTCTTCTCGTGGCGCGGGAGGGCGCGGAAGTTCTTGGATTCAGCAGTTTTGACATCCGCTTTGGCGGTTCGTTCCCATTCCGAATCGCAGATGTCGCTGCGATTGCACCGCTGGTCGCGCGCTGCCGCGAGCATGCCGACCATCGTGAGACGATCCGGTTGGTCGCCGAAGATGACCCCGCGGTTGCCGCCGCGCTGCGCAAGGCCGGCGCGACACCGGGGATGACGACGTTGCATATGCGCGGGGTCTTGCCGCGCGAGTAGGGGGTGCGGGGACGACGCGGCGCCGCCGGCGCGCAACCGGGAAGGCGCCCATGTCGAGATCGCGGCGTCACCGGTTGCCCCATAGGCGCTAACATTCGGCCACCCACTTGGCGGTCGGCATCCGCCGACGTTTTCGACGTCGTGTAGGTTCTACGATGTGTTTTTTCCAGTCGGTGCGCGTCCGCGGGGGCGTCGTCACACGGACGGGGCCGGCGTTGGCGGTCCGCGAGATGGCGCCGCCAACGCGCCAAGACCGGGCGCGCGAAACCAACGCAGGGGCGACTCGGCGAGCAGGGGCGCGAAAGCGTGCTCTCCTGCCGCAATTTTGCGCCGGTGCGTGGCGACGATTCGGGGGCCGGCGGCAGGTGGACACCGACCGGGCGATGTTCGAGGGTCACATCTCCCCTTCCTCAGTTTCTACCGTTGGTTTCCGGAGGTGTCCGGGTGCGGCCGGGCGCGTCGTAAGCCGCCGATCGTTTGACCCACGTGGGCCACCGC
>CAMAWH010000115.1 GCA_945861635.1 Klebsiella pneumoniae
GCTGGACAACGTGAGCGTGTCCCCCCCGGCCGCCGCCGATCCGGACAGCACCCACGACACGCCGTCCGCCACCGTCCGGCTCCCCGATGCGTCACTGGCGAGGTCGAACGTGCTGCCCGTCACGACGAGATCGCCGTCCGCGCCGGTGCCCTTGACCGCGCTGTAGAGGTGCGCGACGCCGCCGGAGAACGTGACCGCAGCGACGTCGTAGCGGTAGTCGGACGCCACCGTGAGCGGCCACGTTTCGGTAGCCGCGAACGCAGCCGCGGAGCCGAGCACCCCGAGGAGCGCCAGAATGCGAGTGGGGTGGCGAGTGGCGGTGGGCGGAGCGGGCGAGCGGGGAGTAGCGAGCATGCCCGGTACTGTACGGGAGACTCGAGCCGGGTGCCAGCCGAACCGCCGGGCGCGCCCCCGTCACGCCGCCAGCGCCGCCCCGCACGGCGTGACCACCTCGACCATCGCGCGCCGCACCATGCGGTCCACCGCCGCGGGCCGGATGCGCCCGTGGGCCGCGAGCACGGACTCCGAGGCGCCGAAGGTGACCTCCGGGGGCGTGACGCCGCGCGCCGCGACATCGTGAAACACGGCCTGTACCGCGGCGCTCACCGGGCGCCCGCCGGCCGCGATCATCCAGCGAACGCTGCGCCAGGCAAGCTCTGCATGTCGCGCTTCATCCCGCGCGATGACGTCCAGCACGTGCCGCACCGCCGGGTCCGTCGCGGTCTGGAGCGCCTCGACAGCGAGGAGCGCGACGATGGTTTCGCCGACGGCGCCTTCGCGCGTCGTGGCGGCGGCGAGCGTCGCAAGGTCGGCGGTGAGCGGAACGTGACCCGGGAAGGGAAATCCTGCCGGGGAGACGCGGCGGCCGGCGTAGGTGGAGGCCAACGCGAAAGCGAGGCGGGCGTGGCGGATTTCGTCGCGAGCGGCGCGGTGCGCGCCATCCACGAGCCCTGCCGGCGCGCCGAATGCCAACAGCTCCGACGCGAAGCGCGAGAACGCCGCCACGGAGGCATGCTCGATGAGCGCGTCACGTGTCCATGCGTCCGCGAGCACGCGCCGCTCGTCTGCAGTCAACCCGCGAACGTCGGGGCGCCGGCCGCTCGACCACCCCGCGGCGGTCGCTGCCTCCGCAACCACGATCCTGCCTGCGTCGTAGTACGGTCGACCCACTACGCAGCCGTTGTCTGTCTCCTGCTTGGTGACCGGGTAGCAGCACCGATCGCCGCCGAAGCCGGTGTCCTGCTCGTTGGTTCTCCGTTCTCCTTCGCCATCGACGGACAGGATGCTGTAGCCGCAGTTATCGCCGACCAGCCGTTCCGACGCCTCGTGTTGCGAGGGGCAGGTCGTGTCACCGTCCGCGAGCTGGATGCATGATTCCCCCTCACTGGTCGGACCGAAGAAGCACCCGGCGAGTGGGGCGACGCCAAGAATGGACAGGAAGCGAAGGCGGAGCGAGGTTGGGTCGATGGTCATGGAAGTCTCCGCCAACATGGGAAGCAAGAACCGTTCCATCGTGACACCGCGCGCGGCGGCCCCCCCCCGGGTCGTCGGTTTCGCCCGCCAAACGGACGCGCAGCGGCCCCAAACGGTTCGGAGCGCGGCGCCTACTTCGTGGCGGTGAACGAGAAGGAGACGTCGTCACAGTCCGTCGTGAAGCCCATGGTGTCGAGTACCTCGAGGTAGACGTACCAGGTGCCGCGCATCGTATCCGTGCCGGTGAATTCGCCCTCGACCACGTGGTACGCGCCGAGGCCGTAGGTGTCGTATTCGATCACGGAAAACTCATCCGCACTGCTGTAGGAGCCCTCCATCACGCCCGTGACGAAGGGCACCGAGGCGGTCAGGTTCATGGTCAGCGTCATGTCGGGGTAGGCGTCGTCGATCTCGAATTCGTCGAACGAGAACGCGATGGAGCCGCTGTAGCAGTCGTAGGAAAGCGTCCTGGAGAGGATCCAGGTGCCGTTCCGATCCGACTCGCAATCTTCGTCGACGTCACCGTCGCAATTGTCGTCCACGCCGTCACAATTGTCGTCGTCGGCGCGCGGGTGGATGTCGTTGTCTCCGTCGTCACAGTCGCCTTCGTCGTCGGTGTAGCCATCTCCGTCGTCGTCGTAACTGTCGGTGCCTTCGTCGATGTCACCGTCACAATCGTCGTCCTTGCCGTTTTCCCGCTGGCTCGCGCCGGGATGGACGCGGCTGTCCCCGTCGTCGCAGTCGTCGTCCTCCGCGTAGCCATCTCCGTCGTCATCGACGTCGGAGTCGGAATCGCCATCGGAGTCGGAGTCGGTGTCGGTGTCGGTGTCGGAGTCACTATCGGCGTCGGAGTCGGCGTCACTGTCCGAATCGGAGTCGCTGTCCGAATCGGAGTCGCCGTCCGAATCGGAGTCGCTGTCCGAGTCGCTGTCGGCATCGGCATCGCCCGTGTCGCACGAAAGGACGCAGTTGTCCGAAGCATCCTTGTCGTCGTCGTCGTCATTACTGCCGAACAGGGAGCAGGAGATCAGCAGCGCGGTCGGAAGCCAGAATGGGATTCTCATGGCCGATGTATAGCCGCGGATTTCTGCCGCCGCACCTGCGTGCCCATTCGGGCGGGATTCGTGCGGCGGTGCGGGCCGGCGATGCGGCGACGGAGACGATGCCCTGGGCCACCCCGACACAAGTACCGTCGGCAAGACGCCATCGCCAAGGTCCGCGCCTCGAGCCGCGCCATCGAGCGCGACCCGAATGCGGAGCGCCTGCTCTCCCACTTGTTCATACGTCTGCGCAGCGTCCCTGCGCCCGCGGCCTCGCGGCTCGCACGCGGGCACTACCCCAGCCCGAGCACGTTGCAGGCCCCAGCGAGCGATCAGCTTCCTGCTGCGGCTGTATCCGAAGGAGCGGCGCCGCCTGCGACGGCGCGCTTGCCACGATCTGCATACGCGAGTATGCTCAACGTATGAGCACCAAGCGCCGACTCTCAGCCTCCGTGGACGCAGAACTGCTACACGCCGCCGAGGCTGCCGTTTCAGGCGGCGACGCCGATAGCGTCAGCGCCTGGGTAAACGACGCGCTGCGCCTCAAGCTCACGCACGACGCGCGGCTGGCCGCGCTCGCGAGCTTCATTGGCGCATACGAGACCGAGCACGGCGAGATCACCGGCGAGGAAATCCGGCTGGCCGTGCGACGGGCGAGCCAATCCGCGATCCCCGTTCGCGGTCCAACTGCGACGCCCGGCCGACTGAGAAGCCCCCGGTGAGTCTGGTGCTCGACGCTGGCGCATTCGTCGCGATCGAAAGGTCGGATCGCAGCGTAGTGGCGTTGGTGAAGCGGGAGCTGCTCGCCGGGCGGGCTCCACTCACGCATGGCGGCGTGGTAGGTCAGGTGTGGCGCAGCGGGAGCGGCCGCCAGGCGAACCTCGCAAGACTCCTGCGCGGCGTGGAGGTGCGCGCGCTGGATGGCGCTCTCGGACGACGGGCCGGCGAACTTCTGGGCGTGACCGGCGAGGTGGACGTGATCGATGCCGCCGTCGCGCTGCTTGCCCTGGACGGCGACATGATTCTGACCTCCGATCCGGGCGACCTCTCCGCGCTCGTGGCCGCAACGGGAACGCATGCGGACATCGTGCCCGTCTGATCCGCCGCCGCTCAGGATCGCTCAGCCTCGTGGTCGATCCCCCTCTTCACCCCTCGCGTTCTACGTTGCGCCGGAATCGTCCCCATTACGCAATAGCGCAGCTTTTTCTTGATAGGAGACTCTCCCACGAGATCCCGCGGGCGCGTGAGCAGTCGCCGAACCGCGCCGGTCGCGATGCCCAACACCGCGGCGATCTCGTCGGTTTCCACTCCAACCCCCGCCGCCAGAGACGCGAGCACCCGGCGCGCACGTTTCCGCTCCGGTGCTATCCCGGTCAAGATCGGCCTCGCTGCAAACGTTTCGGCCGCCACCCCCGCCCTGCCTCCGCACCCCGCCATGACAACGCCCACCCTACAGCGCGATCACCTCAAACTGCGCAGCTTCCGCCACGCTATTGGCACCGTCGGTCAACGTGACGCCAACGGCGCCCGGCGCGATAAAGTAGAGCGAGTCCGCGCGAAAGATCGACTGCGCCTCGTCCTCGTTGACATGCTCAACGTTGGCGGCGGGAACCACGCTCGCCGCAGGCTCCGCGGTCATGTCGGCCACGATGTTCCCCAGCAGGCGGTCGCCGCTGGCCGTCGGGATGGATAGCCACGCAAGCTGCGTCCCCTCCTCCAGATCCGTCGTGCCGGACTCAGAGATAGCCGCAAAATCCTCCTCGTAGGGGGCGCGGGCGAACATCACGAGTTCCAGGCCGGTCGGCGCCGCAAACGCGAAGTCGATGCGGTCGAACACCTCGCCGTCGAGAACGGCTTCCACCGTGACCTCACCAGCTTCATTGCCGAGAATCCCGAAAGAGTGCACCTTGCCCTCCTCCGTGTCACCGTCGGCGCCCGAGTCGTCGATCTCGACGTCCGACGAGCCCTTTACGCGATACTCGATCTCGTCGGCCTTCTTGCCCGCCGAATCCTCACCGGCGGTGGTAAGTTCGACGAGGATGGACTGGTCGTACCCCGTGACGATCGAGGCTTCCGTGAGGTCCCGTTCGTCCAGATAATAGTCGCTGATGAGCGTGAAAGACAGGTTTCCAAGCTCGCCATTGGCACTGGCAGAATCCACGCCGCACGCCACGAGCGGCAGGAGAGTGAGGGAAAGCAAAAGTGTGGACGAAAGGGTCTGCATGAGCGACTCCGTGGGGTGACGTGCAAGGGGGTGCGTGTTTCGTACCCAATCCATGCACACCGCGTGCCGAGCCGATGGTAGCGCGATCGTAGGGCGGTGGTTGCCGGTGCGGCGCGACATCGCGATCACGCCAATCGTTGCTGCAACACCCGCACGACCTCCGCCGCCATTGCCCGCGCATGCGCCGGCACGGGAACCGTCAGGGTGTCCTCCGCGATGCCGCCACGCGTTTCCCACGTGATCGTGAGCAACAACACGTCATCCGTCAGCTTCACGGCGGATAGTCGCTCCAGCGAATGGTGCGTGCCGAGCACGAAGATGGCGTCCAACCAGACGACGATGTCGTCGTGCGTACGAATGGCCGCATGATATTCCATTCCGTACTTTGCCAGCCCGATTGTGAGATAGAGCCCACCGAGGAACGCGCCCGCGGCGAAAGCGGCCCACGCGGGGCCATCCTCCGTCAGCAAGAGCACGCCCGAACCAAGGACAAACACAGCGGCCGCGACCCCCGGCACCTCCCGCTTCCGCCGCGCCCACGCGCGCGTGGCAAACTCCCCAGCTTCACCCCCCGTAAGCGACCAGCGACCGATGACATCGCCCTGCGGCGCGTCGTGGGCTGGCGCGTGATGGGTCGCCGGGCTTCCGGCCGGACCGTCGCCAACCGACGGGTTGGCAGCCTCGCGCAACCGCGCACCTTCCTCCCTCCCCGCGCGAACCACATCGAACACGGTATGAATAGCGCCTCCGACGCCTAAAATGCTGGCGAGCGCCAGCCCCCCGAGCACCGGCCGCATCGGACCCGTGTCACTCAGCACGCCGGCCAGTCCGATCACCCCCGCCGGCATCAGCACCATCCCCGCGAGTACGGCGCCAACGGCCCGGAAAGGGTGAGAGCGTGAGGCCATGCAAGCGACTATCGCGTGCGATCGGCGGGATCGACGGATTTCGGTGGCACCGGGAGCGCCCGCCCTCGCGCATCCGATGGGATATTCTCGCCAGATGCACGCCCTGCTCGCACTCTCGACGTTGATCGCCTGTACACCACCAGACTCGGCCGCAAAGGACCGGGGATCGTCGGGAGGGGGCACCGCAGATTCGGCGGAAGATTCCGGCGTGGGCGCATTCCCGTGCGCAAGCGGAAGTTGGGCGGACTACCCCGATTCGAGCGACTGGATCCACGTACGCGCCGGCGGAGATGACGCGGCGGACGGCTCGGTCGCCTCGCCCATGGCCACACCGGAGGCCGCGCTCGCCGCAAGCCGAATCGGGCGCCTGCGAACGATCTTCATCGGCCCTGGTGAATTTTCCGCGCACCTCTCTGTCCACCACGACCCGGGAGACGGTGTGAGTGACGACGGATTGCGCATCCTTGGCTGCGGGTCCGACGAAACAACGCTTGCCGCCGTGACGGCAGCCGATCCCATCGTCGTGGCGGCCGAGCTGACCGATTTCCAGTTGGAAGGCCTGCAGTTGGCCGGCGGCACGAGGCCGCTGTGGATCTGGCAGGGCGCAAACGTGACGCTCACCGACTTGGTCATCCACGACGGCGCCACCACCGGCCTGCTGGTGGACGGTGCGGACACCGTCGTCACCGCCGTCAGCATTGCCATCGAAAACACGACAGCGGGAGAGGGAAAGGACGACGGGTACGGCCTCGTCGTGAGCCGCGCAACCATGACGCTGGACAACGCGGCAGTCGCGCGGAACCGCCGCGTCGGGATCTTCGTGACCGGCGGCAGCCTGACCACATCCAACCTCTCCGTCATCGACACCGCGCCTGGGGACACCGATTTGGATGGGTACGGTATCTACGCCGATGTTTCGACGTTGATCGTCGATGGCGCCGTCCTCCAGCGCAACCGGGTCGCGTCCGTACGGGTCCACATGAGCGTTGACACACAACTCGCGAGGGTGACCATTTCTGAAACTGCGGCGAACGACGCCGGGCTCTACGGCGACGGCATACTGCTGTCCCAAACGGGAGACATGGACCCGAAGTACTTCCTGCATTCCCTCGTTGACTGCGTCGTGATCGAGAGCACCAGGACGGGCATCCTCGCGGACGCCGTGACGGTGTCCGCGTTGGATGGAAACTCTGTGCGCGACAACGGCTACACCATCGACGGCGTGTCGATCATCGCGCAGGAAGGCGCGGCGATGCCCGCGGTGGGAGACGCCTGGGCCGCTGCAACGACGACGCTGGACTACCCCTGATCGCCGTCGCCTCCTCCGTCGCGCACGACATACCCCAACCGCCCAATCCGCTCCCTCACACCCTCCAATCCTCCAAAACCCTCGCCCCATTCGATCCGTACACGGCCCGCCGCCACATCCGCATCCACGGCGATCACCCCAGGAAGTTCGCCGACCTTGCGCGTGACCTTGGTCCGGCACGCCTCACAGGTCATGCCTTGGACCGACAGGGTAGCCGAGCCCGTCGGAGTGCCCGGCGCAGCGAACGGGGCCGCCAGGTTTGCCGAGGTGATTTCACTCTCGCTGCCCAAGCGTACGACACGGTACCGACCCCGCATCACCCAAACCCACGCCAAGCCAGCCATCAAACCGCCGCCGGCAACCGTCCAGGCAATCGCCTTCCACCCCATCACCGCCATCATTCCGCCGATCATGCCGGAGGGCATGCCGCCCATCATCCCCGCCATCATTGCCATGGCGGCGACCATCACCGGGTTGTCATGGTCGGGGTGGCCCTCGTGCTCATCGAGGAGGCCGGCGAGCCAACCGCCCAACATTCCCCCAATCATCGTGCCGAACATGCCGTACATCATCGGCGCCATCATGAACGGCGCGCCGAAATCTCGCCCCATCATCAGCGCCATGATCATCGTAAGGACAAAAAGGATGACCGCCGACATTGCCAGCAAAACGCCTACGCGATCGGGCATGCGCGGGGCTTGCGGATCAACGGGGAGCGGCCTCCCGTCGGAGCCCAGCGCACGTCCACGACGATCGATGCCGGCGAGCCGAACGAGGCGCAACGGGGCGAACGCACCGACCGCCGCATGAATGCCTGCGAACGCCACAAACCCGGCGAACACCTGCCACCACGGCACCGTCGAGATCGCCAACCCCGTCAACGCTGTGCCGATGAGCCCGGCGGACAGCGTCCCCAGCATCGACCCCATCGACGAGAGCACGCCCATGTCGAGGTCGGAGCAGCAGTCTTCCTCCATCATAGCGCCGAGATGGCCGCCGACGCGGGCACCGAACAGGCAGCACCACGCCCCGTAAAACGTGAGTTGGAGGAGGACCATATCCACCGGCTGGCTGGCGAATCGCCACCCGGCGAATCCGGCGCCGGCAAGTGCGAGGCCCGAC
>CAMAWH010000116.1 GCA_945861635.1 Klebsiella pneumoniae
CGTTCTCCAGCTCCATGCCGTGTGCACGCCGGACGGCGCCCACCGCCGCTGTGAGGTTGCCGTCGGGAAGGCCGCGAACGACGCATCCGGCGACCTCCGCAACACACTGACCGTCTGGTTCACGGACGACGCGGTTCGGCTCCCCGTGCGGGCGCGCATCGAGACGCGGGCGGGAGGCGTAGCGGTGACACTGTTGACCCCCGCAAGCGTGCAGCGCGCCGGGCAACATTAAGTGGGACCGCCAAAGCACGGCCGAGGCAGCAGGCGCGCCGCTCCACGTGCCAGCCCACCGTGTCGCCATGTTACTCAAACCCCGTACACCACGGTTCCCCAATGCGCGTCTCCGGCTTTCTAGTCCTCCTTTGTGGGTGCCTCCCGGAGCTTCCCCCGGCGGGAAGCGACCCGAAGGGTGACTCCGCAACCGACACCGCCGCCGCCTCGGTTGCCGGAGACATCGCCTGTGACGTGGCCGGCACCGGCCTCTCCGTCCATGGCCAGATCGACGCCACTGTCCTGATTGAAAAGGTGAGCATCACCATCGACGCATCGGCGGCCGTGTTTGCCGAGTACCCGAATTCGTATGGGTACGGCCTCGAAACGACGATCGATGGCACGGCCTACGCGGACGGAACGGAGCGAACGGCGGCCGTCTGGGTGCGCCTCGAGGGAGAGGTCGATGCCGTGACGCTCTCGACGTGCGCGTTCATCATCCCGACGCCATGCGCGGATGCCGATGGGGATGGGCAGGCCGACGTTGCGTGTGGCGGCACCGATTGCGACGATACGGCGGACACTGTCTACCAGGGCGCCGCGGAGACGTGCAACGACGTCGATGACGACTGCGACCTGGAGACGGATGAATCCGCAATCGACGTCACGGCCTGGTACCTGGATTCCGATGCAGATGCGCACGGTGATGCCGCGGTTACGGTCATGGCATGTGACGAACCCGCGAACTACGTCGCCGCAGGTGACGACTGCGACGACCAAAATACGGCGGTTCATCCCGGTGCGGAAGAGACCGAGTGCGCCGATCCCGTGGACTACAATTGCGATGGCTCCGTTGGATACGCCGACGTCGATGAGGACGGCTGGGCCGCGTGTCTTGAGTGTGACGACACCGACGGCTCCGTGCGTCCCGACGCGATTGAGATCTGCAACGACCTCGATGATGATTGCGACACGGAAATCGACGAGCCGGACGCGTTCGACGCGCTGACCTGGTACGCGGATGCCGACACCGACACGTACGGCGATGCGACGTCCACCACCCTCGCCTGTCAGGAGCCCTCCGGCTACGTCGCGGACGACACGGACTGCAACGACCTCGCTGCGGACGTGCATCCCGGGGTCATCGACATCTGTGACCTCGTCGATGGCGATTGTGACGGCACGGTGGACGAGGATCCCAACGAGGTCTACTTCCTCGACGGGGACGGGGATGGGTACGGCGATGGAACGGACCCCACCTACGCCTGCGGCACCCCGACCGGCTATTCCGGCGCGTCGACCGACTGCGACGACGCCGACGGCACCGCGTATCCCGGCGCCGCGGAAACCTGTGATGACGTCGACGACGACTGTGATGGCACGGCCGACGACGGCCTCACGCTCACGACGTATTTCGCCGACGCGGATGGTGACGGGTACGGCGACGCCGCATTGTCAGCGTCCGACTGCGCCGCGCCGTCCGGCTACGTCGCAAGTGACGACGACTGTGACGACCTCGATGACACCGTTTACCCCACCGCCGCAGAGGTTTGCGATCTCACGGACGACGACTGCGATGGGCTCCTGACCGCGGACTGTACCGATCTTGATCCCTCGGCAGCCGGCGCCTTCTGGACCGGCTCGGCGGTCGATGCCCACCTCAACTACGGTCGGGTGGTTGGAGATTTAAACGCGGACGGCTACGACGACATCCTGCTGCACCAGGGCTCGTCGGTCTACGTCGTGAACGGAGCGGCCGGCGGACCGGTCAGCGGGGGAACAGCCGCCGCTGCGGCCGATGCGACCTGGACGCTCACTACCGCAAGCGTTGCCGACGCGGCCGACCTCGACGCCGACGGAGACCTCGACCTGATCGTCGGCGATTACTCCGGTGAAGTGTACGTTTCGGACGCGCCGTACACCGGCGGAGATTTCTCCACGGACGCATCCGCCACGATGACGAGCACGAAGGCGAACTTCGGCTACAGTCTGGCGCTCCCGGGAGATGTGACCGGAGATGGGGAGGATGACGTGCTGATCTCCGCGCGCGTGGCAACGGAAAGCGGCGTCGCCTTCCTGTTCAACGCATCGGACGTGGCGGCGGGCGGCAGTTCGTTGCTCGCGGTCGCGAATTGGGTGGGAACGGGTACGAACTTCGTCGGCTGCGACCTTGCGGAATTGGGCGATGTCGATGGCGATGGCATCCGTGATTTTGGCGTCGGCACGGCCGCAGACACGGCGCTCATCTTCGCCGGTGGCGCTTGGAGCGGCACGATGCTCGCCAGCGCGGCAACGTGGTCGCTGACCTCTCCCGGCCTTGGCGGCTATCAGTTCGGGTTCAGGCTGGGCGGGCCGGGAGACATGGACGACGACGGTTATGACGACCTTGTCATCGGGCAGCGCCAAGCGGACCGCGTCTACTTTTATGCAGGAGCAACAACGGGAGGCGCCGTCGTGGGCACCTACCGAGGCGCGGTGGGCTCGGAGATCGGAATGCCCATCTCCACACCGGGAGACGTCAACGCCGACGGCTTCGCGGACCTCATGCTCCACGGCCCGTTCGACGACGGCGGCGGCCCCGACGCGGGCCAGGCGGTCCTGATCACCGGAGATGCCGGTTGGACGATCACCGAGTACGCGACCTGGAACGGCGAGGCGTCGGACGACTGGCTCGGCTATGCCTACCCGCGGTACACCGGCGGAGACGTCGATGGGGATGGGCTCGATGAGTTTCTGGTGAGCAGCCCCTACAACGATCGCGGCGGCTCCAACGCCGGCGCCGTCTATCTGTTGGGGCTGTAGTCGCCGCCCAGGTCTCGCCGCCCACGTCGCCTAAAAGGCGACGGTAACCACCACTCCCGCCGTCGCGACGGCAGCGCCGACGCCCGCCACCACCCAGCCTGTCGTGTACGTCTGGCCCGCGCTCGTGTACGCCGCGTCTCCCGTGTCGGAACGCCCGTTGGCGACGGCGTCTGCATGCGCGTCACTTGCGCCCGCGTACCCCATCGCCACGAGGACGCCGCCAGTAATCGCCGCGGCGGCGCCGACGCCGAGCACGACCGGACCGGCCAGCGATGGCTTGCGCGCACCACCCGCCGGCGCCAGCGCTGCGGCTGCGGGCGCCGGTTCGGTGGCCGCCACCGGCCCGCCGCCGGAGCCCACAAGGTCCCACGCGCTGCCGCCGAGGCGCACGCGCCAGATGACCGAACCGCTCACGACGTAGACCGCGCCTTCTCCGCCGAGCGCACCGAGCAGCACGGACGAGAGAGCCCCGCGCTTTTCGCCATCTCCCGCCCACGAGAGCGCATCCGCCGTGACGATGGAGGGGAGCACAAGCGTGGCCGGAGTGTTGGCGTCGAGGTCCATCACCATCGTCGCGACGGCGGTGGCGCCGAACTGAACGTGGTGCGCGCCGGGCGTCACGCCGACGCGGCCGCCGACGGTCTTGACCGGGCGCCCGTCGATGCGCAGCGAGCCGTCCGGCGGGTCCGGAATCACGCTGAGTTGCACGAGCGGCGCCGCCTTCAGTTCGGTGGCCACGGCGTCGAAGGTGCCACGCGCCCGTGGCGCGAAATTCTCATCCCACAGCATGTCGGGGGTGAGGAGGCGGGCCTGACGGAAGGCAGCGCGCGAGGCGGCCTGGTCGTCGGCGGTGACGACGCCGAGCAGGTACCAGGCGCGCGAGGCGAGTGCTGCGTCCACGGGCTCCTGGAGGCACCCAAGATCGCGGATCGCCGCGTCGAGCGCCGCGCGGGCGGACCCGAATTCCATATAGGCAACCGCGCCCTTCGCAAGATCGACCGACTGGCGCACGCTGGCAAGGTTCGTCGGGGTGCCGCTGCAGACAGCGAGCTTTCCGCCGCCGACCAGCGTCGCGGGGCGCCCGCTGACCAACTCCGTGATGCTGACCGCGCGGAGGTCGGCCGCAGGCGTTCCCGAGGCCACCGCCACGCGGGCGAGCACCGGCGCAGGGTCACCCCCGCCATACACCACCGTGTCCAAAGCAAACGCCATCGAAGTCAACGAGATCAGCGCGAACATGTCGCCTCCGCAGTGAAGTCCCAGCACAAACGATTCGGATCTCCCTCGGCGACGGAGAGCGACATCTCCTTTCGGCGACCGTCCTCCGTGACGAGCACGACCCGATGAGCGCCCACCGAGAGGGCCCCCTTCCAGAAGGTATCCCCAACCGTTTTTCCATCCACAGTGACGTGGGCCCACGGCTGGCTATTGATAAAGGCTGGCGCGGTGGGAAGGGAGGGAGCCGCGGAAACAACCGGCTTTGCGGCCGGTGGTTTACTCGCAGCCGACGGCTTTGGAACTGCCGGGACCGCTGCCGGCGCGCCGGCCGCGATGTCGACGGGCGTGCCGGTGGTTGCGACCGCTGGTTGGAGTGGCGACGGACCGGGCAGGGGTTGCTCCGCGTGCGTCGGCGTACCGCCTCCGGCGTCGGCGCCGATGACGGCAGGCACTCCACCGTCGGTGGGCGCAAAAAGCCATATCCCGGCGCTGAATACTGCGAACATCCCGAGCACCGCCGCACCGACAACGCCAGCGATCATGGGCCAACGCCGCGAAGGCACCGGCGGCTCCGTAAAGATCGACAGGTCCTGTGGCACCGACGTCGACGCCGCGACAGCCGGGCCCGATCGCGGCTCGTCCGCGGTCGGCTCATCCGCAATGGCGGCGAACGTCTCACTTGTGATCCGGCGCGCTGGAACCGCGGTGTGGCTTACGACGCCGAGAGCCTCTCCGAAGCCGTGGAGCCCGCCGCCGATCGCTTCCGCCGATTCGACGCGCGCGGGCTTCTCCCCCAACGGCGCTCCTGGCTCCAGCGCGTACCGAGCCTGGCGGACGGCTTCCAGCATTTCAGGCGCCGTTGGGTAGCGATCTTCCGGTTTGAACCGAATCGCGCGCTTCAGCACCCCCACGATCTGCGCGGGGAGTCCATCGAAGATTTCGTCGTGTTGCTCAACCGCGTACAAGTCGTAGGGCTCTCGAAGCGTCAACAGCACATAGAAGGTCGCCGCGACCGCATACAGGTCGGCCCGCCCGTCGACGTGCTTCGCGCTTGACCGCTGCTCCGGCGCCATGTACGCCCACGTACCCATGGCCGTGCCCGTCCGCGTGTCGGGGTGATCTCCTTCCGCAACACGCGCGATGCCGAAGTCGGTGACCTTGCACACCCCCGCGCTCGTCACCAGTACGTTGTGAGGTTTGATGTCGCGATGGACCACGCCGCGTGCGTGCGCTACCGACAGCGCGGCCAGAATCGCTTCTACAGCGTGGCACGCGGCCACCGGCGACAAGGGGCCGCCGGCATCGAGGCGATCCATCAAACTGCCGCCCTCGACCAGTTCCATGACCATGTACACGCGGTCACCCTCGACGCCGACGTCCTGCACGCTCACGATGTTGGGGTGCTGCAGTTTCGCCATCGTCCGGGCTTCGACCTCGAATCTCTGTCGGATGGAGGGCCGCGCCGACATTTCCGGAGAGAGCACCTTGATGGCACGCTCCACGTCCAGACGAACGTCAAAGCCACGGTACACCGTGGCCATTCCGCCGACGCCAAGCTCGGAAAGCAGGCGATATCGGCCATCGGCAAAGGCAGGCGCAGCGTCCAGGGCGTTGTCTCCAGTGGGCGGGAGAGTAACCGGCCGTGGCCCGCTATCGCCCTACCGGCGATCCGACCCGTTCGATCACGATTCGCTCAATCGTGTCGCCGATACCGACGCGGGCCGCCGCATCCATGCCGTAGCTGACCTGCCCGAACACCGTGTAGCCACCCTCCAGATGCGGGTGCGGGCCGAGGGTGATGAACCACTGCGAACCACCTGTATCGGGCCCCGAAAGCGCCATTCCAACGGTTCCCGCGGTGTAGGGACGCGCGCTCATTTCGTCCGGAATCTCGTACCCCGGGCCGCCCCACCCATCTCCGCGCGGGTCACCGGTCTGAATGACGAACCCGGGCACCACGCGGTGGAAAACCAACCCGTCAAAGTAGTGATTCTCGGCGAGCGAGGCGAAGTTCCAGACCGTCAGCGGCGCGGCTTCGGGGGAGAGTTCGATCCGAATCTCCCCCTGCGAGGTGAAAACACGCGCGCTGCGTATGCGCATCACGTCGATCATCGGGGGCAGGCGCACGTCCGGATGCCGCGGACGGGGAGGGGAGAGCTGCAGGATCGTCGTAAGGCGCGTAGCGGCTTCCTTGACCTCCGGGTTCGACAGCCACGGCTTGATCGCGGCAACGGCGTCCGGGCCGGGCCTTGGCAAACGGCCGGTTGCATAGATCGCGTCGAGCGCGCGAACGGCGCTCAATCCCACCAGCCGCGGCAACCCTTTCCGGCGGAGCAAGTCCAGCAGGGCGGGCTCTGCGGTCGGATCGGGATGGTCCTTGATCGTGTCGGCCGCGCCTTGCGCAATCACGGCGTCGGAGGCACCCAGCAGTTCGATCAACTCGACGGGTCGGGGGTTGTCATCCTCCAAGAGCACGCTGGCGGCAGCGCTGCGGATGCGCGCGTCGGGGGAGGATCGGGCCCATTGAAGGAGCTTCCTTCTGTCCTCCATCGACTCGACGGCAGCAATGCGAACGACAATGGGAAACGACTCCGCTGCATACGACGAAATCAAGTCCGGTAACGCCTTGCGCGCCACGAGCGCTCGCAACGCCGCCGCCCGCTCCGGCGCCGGTCCGTCGGCGAGCGTGTTGAGGAGCGGCGCCACATCGACGGCCTTGCACGTGCCCGCCGCGCCGATCGCCTCGATTCGGACGCCGGCATCCCCATCCGCCAGCAGGCCGGCAAGGTCGGCCACGCACGGCCCCTTTGCCATGGCACGCGCGGCGGCCACGCGCACGTCGGCATCACGATCATGCGCCGCCGCCACGAGAAAGTCGACGTCGGCTCCCGCACCCGCGGCCGCACGCACGAGCCACGCGCGCACGTCTGGATCGGCGTCGCGGAGGGCGGCACGCTGCATGACCACAGCGTTCTCCGCGGAGATGGACGTCAGGCCCATCCGCGAAAGCCCCCACGCCGCGTTCCGGCGCGTGTCTCCGATGGGAAATTTCAGCGTGCCGAGGAGGCCGGCTACCACCTTGTCACTGGTGGCGCCCTCGATCTTTCGCAGGCCCAATCGACCGATTCCTGCGGCCGCGCCCGCCGAATCGGGACCGACCAGCGCGGCGAGCAACGTGTCGAGATCCCACGCCGTGCCCTGTCGCCCAAGCGCGTCGGCCAACAGTCTGCGCACACGACGGTCCGCCTCCACCTTCCACCGCGTGCGAATCTCTGGCGCCGAACCCGGAATCTGCCCGAGCGCGAGCGCGACTTCCTCACGCACGTCCACGTTCAGTTCCCCCGCCACCGCCGCGAGGGGCGCGTTGGTTTCCCGCAGATGGCCAACCGCCCGCACAGCGCGCCGCCGCACTCGCCAATCCGGGCTGGCGAGCAGCGTGGTCAACGAGGCAGCGGGAAGGCGCAACACCTCGATCTGCCAGATTTCCTGTGCCTCAGCGGCCGGCACTCCGTCGATGAGCGGGCCGTCCGGGGCCGCCCGCTGCGTCGTGAGTGGCTCGACGCTGGGAGGAAGCGAAACCTCCGACCCGGCCAGCGCAACCATCACTAAAAGCAGCATCCGCCCCGCTATCACGGTGCGGCGGGGCGATGCCTGCGCGCGACGAGCCTGCGGCGCAATGTGACGATTGTGTGACGAAACGCCGTAGCGTGTTGCGCGCCCCCC
>CAMAWH010000117.1 GCA_945861635.1 Klebsiella pneumoniae
CGGGGACGCGCCTGCGATGGACGAGTCGCGGGTGCCCGGAGCGCCGGGCGGAGACGGCGGGGCCGGGCCGGTGCCGCACAGCTCGAAGGGCGGGCGGCGGAAGGCTCAGCCGGGTTCACAAAGTTACGGAAACGGACTCTCTCCTGGGAATACTACAACCCCAGACAGTTACTCTCTCGTTGACGCCAGCCCCTCCGTGTCCGCCCGCGGCAGGCGCTTGGCACTCGCCGCCTGTGTCGTCGACCGGCGCCCCCTTTGCCGCTCACTGCGTGCCGATCTCCACTCCCCCGTACCGTGTCCTCCCGCGGCGTCCGCGCGCCCGATTCAACAGGCGCCGCACGGGCGCGTACACCCGGAAGAACGCATCGAGCGCCGCCACCGCCCCCTGTGACGGTGCCACATCCCCGCAGATCAGCTTGTCATCGGCCTTCCCGTCGTCCTCAAAGCGTACCACCCCTTGCGTTGGCACCTCGACCACCTCTCCCCCCCGCAATCGCCCGCCGAGCACGATGGCGTCGAGCGCATCGCCATCCTCGCCGACGGTACCGATCACGCTCCCGTAGTTGAACGGGCATGGCACCGGCGACACGAATTCCACGCCACCCTCCCCGCGCTTGACGAAGCTCCCCCGCGGCACCTCGATGCGGACACGTACGGAAGGCATGCGCTGGCCGCCATTATCCTGTTCATTGCCGACTGGAGGTTCCATGCGCGTTCGTTGTTCTGTACTCGGGGAAGGGGAGAGGGCAGTGGGTATGGCACCCCACAATTACTCGCCGGCGAGCAGAGCGCACGGCGCGTGGGATCGATAGTGTTCTACGCCCGCAATGCATCGATCGTATGCCGGTGGTCGTCATCGGCCATTCTGGACCTCGCGTGAGAGGGGGGAGCCGATCAGAAATTGGCGTTTTGGCGTGCGCGGCAACACCCTCCGTAGGCCAGACCGAGAACACCGAGAACGATCAGAATGACGGCGGCGATTTTCATGAGTGAACCTGATCCGATGAAGTGGACAGTGGTTGATGGGTCTGTCTTTCGACGCACCGTCACGATGGAGGGGTAGGGAAGGACGCACGCAATTGCCGTGCCGATGGGGCGGCTGCCCACGCCGCCGAGGCGACGCGGGCAGGAGTTCGTCAATCGCGCCGGACGATCATCAATCGTCGTCCGTACAGGTCACCTCACACTTGTCGTACTCTTCGGTGCAGGCCGTGTTGCAATCCGTGTCGCAGGCCTCGTCGCTGTCGTTGCTGGCATTCGCGCACTCGGTCTCACAGCTCGTGACACAGTCCTTTTGGTCGTTCTCACAGGTGGACACGCACTCCAGATCGGGTTCGACTTCTCCTGAAAAACTGCAGCCGGACAGGGATAAGACAAGGAAATAGGCGATATTCATGATAACCCTCGTGCTGAGGCCCGGGATGGGCCTGCCTCAGCAACGGGTTGCACGAATGGTGCCATGCCCAGAGGACGCGCGCGGCGACTTGCAGGGCGTGGATCGACAGTGGTCGCCGTCCAAAAATAACTGACGCATTCGGCCGCCGTCGCATCCACGATCACTGCGTTGCTCATCGCTCACATACTGGCGTATGCACGCTCTTCTCGCCTCGCGCTCGCGGCGCGCCGACGCCCTTGGTGCTGCCAGTTATTTTTGGACGGCTCCTGACGTGCTCGGCCGCCGCCTCGGGACCGATGATCATTCCCGCAAAGCCCATCGCGATCACCAGGATCGGCGCCAGGGAAAACATGGTGTAGTACGCGAGCGCCGCACCGATTCGTGGCGCGTTGTCGGCATTCCACGCCTTCCAAGTCTCGACGATCAGGGTTTTGGTGTTGGACAGGAAACATCGCATTTGCAGTGCCATTCTCCCCGCTGGAAAGCCTGCGGCCGCCACCGAATTCATCTTTTTTTCCCCTTTTCCAACAGTAGTCAACCTACGCGGGCGGTTCCTGGGATCTGCCGCTTGCGGCCGTCCTTGCCGCGACTGCCGGGGTTGTCCGCGTCGCGATCACTGACCCGGTGCTGGCCGGTCCGGATGTTCTCGTCGGGGTTGCCGCCCATCCCGGACCCCTGACGGATGGTGATGCCGCGACCCGGCACGTGCGTTGCGAGGGGAGCGATCACGGGCGCAGCGCCACTCGCCGTCGATCCGGGACGCGCGGTGCGGATGGTGGCCCCGTCCACCGAACGTTCCCGGACGTCGGGAGACGGCACGCCGGAGCCGGTCGACGTGCCCGACCCGACCCGCACCGCGCCGCACGCGCCGGCACCGCGCCGGCACCGCGCCGGCACCGCGCAGCGGCCAGGACATCAGAATTGCCATCCGAGGCCCAGTCCCACGGTCGGCGTGTGGACGTACGTGCGGAACGTGTCGTCGAGGTAGGCCTCTCCCTCGGCCATCAGATCGTCCACGGCGGGCTCGGCGCGCCGCGGCACGTCAAATTCGGGTGTGAGGACGGTCTTGGAGCCGAGCGTGAACGCAGCGCCAAGGTCCAAGCGCGCGTGGAGGCCGCGCCAGACGCGCTGGTCCCATCCCACCGTGGCATCCAGCATGTGCAGCGTAGCCTTGGCGTCCACCGCCAGATTCTCGCCAAACTCTCCGTTCAGCGACTTGCCGGTTGCGGCCTCGATGACCTCCGCCCCGGTCAGTCCGCCGCCGAGGCCGACCCAGCCGTAGCCGACCTCGAACTGGAAGCCGAGCTTCGCAAACGGCCGCCAGCCGAGGTGGTTGCGGATGACGAGGGAGTTCTGGAGTGTGGCCGAGATCAGATCCGCGGTCAGATCGTCGTACCAGGCGAACGAGGTGGACACGGCGTGGATGGTGTCGAGGTAGGGCCCCGGCATCGAGCCTCCCGACAGGCTGTAGCGCAGGCGGTACGGGCCTTCGGCGGTGACGCGCGCTCCGACGTGAACGGGAAACTCGGTGACGATTTCCGGCTGAACATGAAGCGGCATGGGCATGCGGGGAGTGTACGCCGGGGCGGGGCGGTTGGGTGTGGCGCCCCAAACCGGGTCACTCGCCGAGGTAGCACGAGATCTGCTTCGCATCGGAAGGAGCATGCCGGAGTTGCCGAGGCTGAACGCGGCACTCGCCGCCGGTGAGGTGGATTGGACGAAAGCAAGGAAAGTCGTTCGCGTCGCGACTGTCGAAATCGGCTGTGGTTGGATGTTCACCACACGGCGCTGTGGATCGAGTGTCGGACGCACGACTTTGGCAAGCTGCTGGTGGTCTGCGGCGCCCATCATCGGGCAATTCACAACGGGTTTTTGTCTGTGTCCGCGCAACCGCGTCCCACGGCCATGCAAAAATGTGATCAATGGTCAGACCGCCGGCCGTTTGTCCGCCGCGCCGACTCCAGGCTGAGCGCCGGCGGAGGGTCGGCCTCGCACCGGCGCAGCGCTGCCGTTACCGGTGACGGAGATGCTCCTTGTCCTCCTCGCATGCTCCGGGACGCTTGGCGCCGCCTCGGCGCCGCCATTGGAGGACACGTGCGCGCACGCTGAGGTCGCGGATGGCGACGTTTGCGTGCCCCAGACCTGCGGCGTCGGTGAATACGGTGCGCTGACCGAAACGCGCTTCAGCGTCGGGCCGAACGGGGCATTCAACACCATCCAAGCGGCCGCCGACGCCGCCGGAGATGCTGGCGGCGGAATCGTCGCGATTGCGGCCGGCGAGTATCGCGAAAATATATCCCTGAACGCCGCGCACGATGATGTGACGCTGGCGGGCCGCTGCCGCGAGCTCGTCACCATTGACGCGAGTGACGGCGGCGCCAAGGGGTTCGCCGTTCACGTCGAGGGAACCGCGCGGACCAAAGTCGAGATTCGCGACATGACCGTTCGCAACGCGGAACATGATGGAATTCGAATTTGGGGAGGCAAAGCGACTCTCGAGCGATTGCAGTTCGCAGGCGTCCAACCGGTCTCGGCCGACTTCAGCGGCTTCGCGAGTTCGGGAACGCTCCATGACGTCGAATTCATCGATGCGGCGCCCGACGACGATGGGCTCACCGGCTTGCTCGTACGGCAGGGCGCCTGACACTGCGGAACGCGCACATCCTGAACAGTGGGGGGCCCGGCCTGTTTTCAAACGCCGGCGCCCTGATTTGTTCCGTTTGTGAGATCGACGGCGCCACGTTTGCCGGAGTTGCCGTACTGGACGGCGTCGCGACGCTCGACGATGTCCGAATTCGGGGTGTGACTGGCGGAGCGGATGGCGACGGCGGTGTCGGCCTGTTCGCTTCGTCGACCACGGCGCCGTCGACCGTCGACGCCCGTGAACTGTTGATCGACGTCATGCCCTATTCGGCTGCGTGGTTTCAGGGAGATGTGTTCGTAACTCCGCTCGACAGTGTGTTGTCCGGCGGCTCGGGCGTCGAATTGCGCCCCGATCTCGTGCTTCATGGCAACGGTGTCTTCGCGGCGGATCGCGCCGTGGCCGTGCTCGACGGGGTTCAAATCGCAAACGCACGCATCGGCGTGCTCGCGGAGGACGCCGCCGTCGAACTACGCGGCGTCACATTCGCCGGAGACGCCCTCGACATACAGATCCAGTCCTGTCGGGTGGATGAGGTGCCGACCACACCCGAGGGCGCAACGGCCCGCGTTTGCCCGGATGAAGCGGTGCCGACGCTGCGACTCGCGTACGACCTCGGCTTTTCGGACCTCGTCGGCGAGAGCGAGTAGCGATCGACGGAGACTATGCCCCGCCCAAGCCTACCAGACCCGGCGGACCCCGAACCCGTCCAACGCTTCATCACGGTCGATCAGCCGGGAGAGTGCGTCTTGGCAGCGTGAATCGGGGTGGGTGCAGTCGGCAAGGTATGGTCCGCTTCGTCATGGCGACCAGAGTTGTCAGCGCGGCTGGAGCGAAGGTAGGATGCCGGATGCTCTTCGCCCTGCTCGCGGCATGCGCCTCGCCAACCGCGATGCAAGCCGACGCGACGCGAGACGCTTGCGCGGGATCGCCCGCGCTGTAGGCTGACGTCTACGTCGACAGTACCGCGGGTGACAGCGGCAACGGCAGCGCCGCGGACCCCTTTCGGACGATTTCGCAAGCGCTGGCCGCCGTGGACGAAGAGGCCACCATCGGCCTGGTACCCGGGACCTACGCGGAAAACGTTACCATTGATGCGGCCAGCGCGGACGTGCGCATCCGCGGACGCTGCGCCGACGGCACCGTCGTCGTGGCCCAGGACGACGAGGCGCCGACCCTCCTCGTCGCCGACATCCGCCCGCACACGATCACGGTTGAGCACATCACCTTCCGTGGCGGGCTCGGCATCGGGACCTACGGCGGACGGATCGATGCCGTGAACATCGTCGTGGAAGCCACCGCCGGCCTGGGAATGCTCGTCGCTGGAGGCCGCGCCTCGCTCTCCGTCGCGGACAGCACCATCCGTGCTGGGGCAGACACCGAGGGCAGCGTCGGGTCCTACGCCGGGGAGGGCGCAAGCCTCCGCCTGCAGCGGGTGCGCTTCGACGGCGCCGGCGCGTTCGGTGTGCGCGCAAAGGACCCGGGAACAACGGTTTTCCTTGACGACGTGGAGATTCGCGCGAGCGGAATCGCGGACAGCCTCTCCGCCGCCGTCTGGATCTCCGACAACGCGAGCATCACCGCCAACCGCCTCACCGTCGCGGCCGCCCTCGGCAGCGGCATCGTCATTTCCAACGGCGCCACCGGCGAGTTGGAGGACGTCCTGGTGACCGGCATGCGGGCGCAGGACAGGATGAGTAACGCCGCGCTTGGCGTCTACCTCGATGCGAACGTCAGCGTCCGGAGCGTGACGATCCGCGGTGCGGAGGGCGCGGCCATCGCCGTCACGGCGGCCGAGGTCGCGATTGACGGGTGCTCGGTGGCGAGCGTGCTCGCCTCCGCCGGCACGGCCTCCTCCGCCGTTCTGGTGTCCGCTGGTTCGTCGGTACACCTGACGGGCTGCCACCTCTACGACCTCGACGGCACCGGCGTGTACGTGGCCGGCATCGACGCTGATGTCGTCGTGGCCGACTCGATCATCGAAGCCGGTACCGCGGCACCGGTGTCGGCAGTTGCAGCATTCGACGGCGCGAGCGTCGCCGTTGTGGACAGCGTCCTCGATCACGGGGGCGGCGTCGGACTGTACGCGTTGAATGCGCTCTCCGTGACGGTTCGCGACACCGAGGTCCGCCGGGTTCGTCCCGACGTGGAGCCTGCGATGCGCGTCGGCGTCTCCGTCGCCGGCCCCACTTCGACGCAATTGGAGCGGGTGGTGGTGGTCGGCGCGACGGGCGCCGGGATCGCCGCCTTCTACGGTGCCGCCGTCACACTTCACGACGTCGTCGTCGCCAACGCCCTCCCTTACGCCGACGATGACGGCGGCAAGGGGATCGTGGCCGCAAGCGCCGCGACCATCGTCGGTGACCGCGTGCGCGTGTCGGACGTGACCACCGCCGGGGTCAGCGTCGAAGATGCGCTCAGCTCGATCACCCTCGAGAACTGCGTGGTTGAACGCACCAACCGGCTGCCCGACGGTCGTTTCGGCCGCGGTGTGAACGCGCAGGCCGGCGGGCGTCTGGCGCTCTCGAACTGCATCGTGCGTGACAGCGTCGAGGGCGGGCTCCACCTGTCGGACGGCGCCTCGGCAACCCTCTACGACGTCCTCGTGACCGGGACGTCCCCCGGTCCGAGTAGCGCGGTGGCGCAGGGTGTTCAGGTCCAACTGGGCGCCGTCCTCGACGCGACCCGCCTGCGCGCGGCGGGCAACGACGGACCCGGCCTGGCGGTCGTGCGTGCCGAGGTCGTCTGTCGCGAGTGCGAATTCAATGACAACGCATTTGCGGGGGTGGCGAACAACGCCGGCACGCTCGTGCTCACGGACAGCGCGATCTCCCGAACGCGGGCGAGCGCCAGCGCAGCAGGAGGCGTTGGCGTATGGATCGAGGGAAGCACGACGGCAACCACTGCGACGGTGCTCACGCGCGTCGTGATCGGAACCATGCCGGTCGCCGGGCTGTGGGCGGAAGAGGCGGGAACCGCCGTGCTTGACGCGGTGGACATCGCACCGGCCACCGGATTCGCCCTTCGGCCGGAGTTCGCCGTTCACGGGAACGGCATCTTTGCGCGCGGCGCCTCGACGACGCTGGATGTGAGATCGGCGACCATCGCGACCGACACCGCGCCGGCCATCCTTCTCGATGGCGCCAACGCCTCCCTCTCCGGCGTGGTCACCTCCGGCGGCGGAGTGCCGCTGTGGCAGCAGGGGTGCGCGACGGGCCGGGTCACCGCCCTCCCGGACGCGGTGCTCTGTCCGGCGGACGAACTGCTGACTCTGGCGCTCACCTACTCGGTCCAGCTTGCCGAGCCGGTGGCCAGCAGGTGGTAGGCTGGGGCCGCTGCGCGTCCGTCGGCCGGGCGAAACCGACGACCCGCGCCGCTGCATCGCCGGGGCCTACGCCACGAACAACCCGCTGAAAATCCCGACGTGCGCATCGCGCCATCGGCACAACGGTAGCTGCTTCCCGCCGTTGGGGCCTGCGATGCGGGGCCGATAGGGTTCGTGAATCGGGGGCCGGGATGCTGGAGGCCGGGTACTCGGTCGTCTGTCGCTGGAGGTGTGGCGCCGCGGTTGACGCCGGTCTGCTGCCGATTCTTCCTCGGGTGCCCTCCTTCGGTCCGTCGGTCTTGTTCCGCCCGGTTCGCCGCTGCGCTTCGCCGCTGCGCTTCGCCGCTGCGCTTCGCCGCCGCGGTTCGACGCCGCGGTTCGACGCCGCGGTTCGACGCCGCGGCGTCGGCTGTGCGTGTCGGCGCGGCCACAACCCGAGGCAGATACGCTATCTGGTGCCACAATTGGCCGCGCGCCACCCCGGTTGCGACGCCGCGGCGTCGGCTGTGCGTGTCGGCGCGGCCACAACCCGAGGCAGATACGCTATCTGGTGCCACAATTGGCCGCGCGCCACCCCGG
>CAMAWH010000118.1 GCA_945861635.1 Klebsiella pneumoniae
TAATGGCGATTCCGATCAGCGTCAACGGCCAGCCGCGATTCCTAATCCGAGGAAACCTGCGAGCATCCTCGGTCGTTACCGATTCGTGCTCGACTTCCAAATTGAGGAGTGATCCCAAGGGGAATTGAACCCCTATTGGCGAGATGAAAACCCGCTGTCCTAACCTTTAGACGATGGGATCAAGGATGTGGTGGGCCGCGCGGGAGTTGAACCCGCGACCCACGGATTAAAAGTCCGGTGCTCTACCGGCTGAGCTAGCGGCCCGGTGCCGAGCAGCTAATCGCGCCGGCCCTCCGCGGCAACCCCTCGTCGATTCGCGGTCGAATACTTCGCCTTTTACCAGTTCTTTTTTGGGGCCGCGCTAAAGCGCGTCCGCCCCGCGCGCCAACTCGACACGTACGCTCTACCCAAACATCGGGTCCCGCACAATCACCGCATCCCGCCCGGCGCCGACGCCGATCAGCGCCACCGGCACGCCGGCCAGCTCCTCAATCCGCTCGACATACCGCCGCGCCGCAACCGGAAGCTCCGAAAACCGCCGACATCCCGCCAAATCCACGTCCCAGCCGTCCGTGGTCTCGTACTCGCACTCGACGCGCGACAACCCCACCGCGCCCGACGGCACCTCCTCCAACCCGCGATACGCCGTGCAGATCTGCAACGGCCCCATCCCTGACAAAATATCCAGCTTCGTCACGGCTAACCGCGTCAGGCCGTTGACCATCGCCGCGTGACGGACCATGGGCGCGTCGAACCAGCCACAGCGGCGCGGGCGGCCCGTCGTGGCGCCGTACTCGCGGCCAACTTCCCGCAGACGAGCTCCAATCTCACCAACGTCCTCCGTCGGAAAAGGCCCGCCGCCGACGCGCGTGGCATACGCCTTCGCAATCCCGACGACCTCGTCGATCACGGTGGGGCCGACGCCACTGCCGGCGCACGCGCCGCCTGCCACCGTCGACGAAGACGTGACGAACGGGTAGGTGCCGTGATCGACATCGAGAAACGTGCCTTGCGCGCCCTCAAACAGAATGCTCTCCCCACGCCGAACCGCCGCATTCAACATCCCCACCGTTGACCGCGCATAGGGCCGCAATCGGGACGCAAACGCGCTGACCTCCGCCACGACGCCGTCCACGTCGATGGGATCGGCCCCGTACCACTCCACCAGGCGGCGATTGTGGTCCGGAAGCACCTCCTCCACCCGCGCCCGAAACACGACCGCGTCGAGCAGCTCGCCGATACGAATCCCGCGTCGACCCACCTTGTCCTCGTACGCCGGTCCGATGCCGCGGCCCGTCGTGCCGATTTTCTTTTCTCCATCCAACGCCGCTTCTCTGGCCTTGTCCAGCGCCTTGTGCCACGGCATGATCAGGTGCGCTTCCGTCGAAACCACCAGCCGATCCGGGCCGACCGCATGGCCGCGAGCCGCCAGCGCCTCCAGCTCGGCCACGAGCACGGCCGGATCGACCACGACACCGTTCCCGATCACGTTCGTACAGCCCGGCTGCAGGATTCCACTCGGAACGAGGTGGAGAATCACCTGCTCCCCGTCCACCACGAGCGTATGTCCGGCGTTGTTGCCGCCCTGGAATCGGACGACCCACCGCGCCCGATGCGCGAGCAGATCCACGACCTTTCCTTTCCCCTCGTCACCCCATTGGGCACCGACGACAACGATATTCGCCACGAACTTCTCCTATTTTTTCGCTTTGCGGAACAGCGTTTTGGCCGGCTCACTGCGCGGATCGAGCTCCAGCGCAGCCTGCGCTTCCCGCAGCGCGTTCGAGGCCATGTTCAGCTGCGCGTACATTTCGCCCAGCCCAAGCCGGTATTCGACCACCCGGGGCTCCTTCTGAACCGCCTTTCGGTACAACGCCAGCGCTTCCCGCGTGTCCTCCTCCACCGTGCGAAGAAGATTCGCCAGTCGAAAGAACGGCTTTCCGCTATCGGGGTCGCATTCGCACGCCTTGCGGTAGTTCGTGATGGCGTCCTTGATGTTCTGATACTGCTCGGCCTGCTCCGCCACAAGAACGTAGCTGGAGGCGCGCAACTGGCGGGCCTTCGTCACGGAGATTTGGTAAATGCGAGCGTATTCCGCGTTCTTCGGGTCGTACCGCGTCGCAAGGTATAGCGCGCTCTCCGCTTTGGTGAAGCGGCCCGCATCAAACTCTTCCTTCCCGGCGTCGTAATACCGCCGCGCACGCTCCAACTGCTCCGCGAGCTGCTGCTTGACCTTCTCCACCATCGCCGGGGCGCGCGACTTCGGCTTCTCCACCGCACGGGACACCGATGAAGGTTGCATGCTTTCAACGCGGGCCGCTCCGCCGGCCCCCCGGTCGAGTCGAACCTCGAATTCCGAATCGACGGGCGCCGCCGCGCGGGTGGGAACGACCACCCCGGATTGGTCCAGACCCCGATCGTACTCCATGCGCTTCGGCTCATCCCGCAGCGTCTTGTACGCACGCGTCACGCTGACAAAGTTGTCTTCGATCGCCGGCCCTCTCGCCCCTACGTCGCGACTGAAAAAGCGATCCGGATGCCATTCACGAACGTATTCGCGATAGGAGCGCTCCACTTCGTCGCGGGTGATGCTCCGATCCGCCGCCAGGAGTTCGTAGTACGTCCCGGTTTCCGCAGCGCGGAGGAGGCGTTCGATGTGCTCGATCTCCGCGGGGAGGAGCGGCGCCTTCTGCATGGCCCTTACCGTACCCCGTTGGCGGCCCCGGTCAACGCTTTCGGGCATGCGGATGCGACGCACGGTACGCTGCGCGGAGGTCGTCCGCATTCACCTGCGTGTAGCGCTGGGTGGTGCTCAGCGACGCATGGCCAAGCATTTCCTGGATCGCCCGAATATCCGCGCCCGCCCCGAGCAAGTGGGTGGCGAAGGTGTGGCGCAACGCGTGGGGATGGAGGTCCCCGACGCCCTGCCGCAAGCCGGCGGCCCGAACGATGTCGTAGAGCGCCCGCGTGCTGATCCGCCGCCCGTACCGATTGAGGAACAAGGGGCCATCCGCCACGGGAACCCGCGTCAGCAGCACCCGAACCGCCGCGACGCCGTCCGCGCCGAGCGGCGCCATTCGATCCTTCCGACCCTTCCCGAGTCGGACGCGCACCATTCCGCCATCGAGGTCCACATCTCCAATATCGAGGGTCGCAAGCTCCGAAACGCGCAGACCCGCTCCATACGCGACCTCGAGGATCGCTCGATTGCGCACGTTGTCCTGTCCTTCCAGAATTTGCGCCGCCTCCTCTACCTCAACGACCCTGGGGAGCGGCCGCCGCACCTTCGGCGCCCGCAGACGCTCCGCCGGTGAAACGACCACGAGGCCTTCGCGCATCGCCCACCGGAAAAAGGTTCTCACGGTTGCGATACGACGCTGAATGCTCGCCGGGGCGGTCGATTCCATCGCAAGCCATGACCGCAGATCGCCCAGCGACGCACCGACAATCTCTCCGCCTTTCATAGCCGCTTTCAACGCTTCGAGGTCGCCCCCGTACGCGCGCAAGGTATGAACGGAGGCTGCACGCTCACCACGGAGGTGGTTCAGGAACGCGGCAATCGTGTCGGGCACGCAACCGATTCTACTCCTTTCCTTGCCGATGGCGTTGCAAGCGGGGTAGGCATCCCCCCCATGCCAAAGCCCCTTGTGATTGTCGAGTCTCCGACCAAACAGAAACTGATCCAGAAATTCCTCGGTAGCGACTACGTCGTGGAGGCAAGCGTCGGGCACATTCGCGACCTTCCGGAGCCGAAGTCACTCCCGGCCGACATGCGGAAGGGTCCGTTCGGCGAGTTTGCGATCGACATCGCGGACGATTTTCGGCCGTACTACACCTTGGACGACGACCCGAGGAAGCGCGCAAACATCGCGAACCTCAAGGCGAAGCTGAAGGATTCCTCGGTGCTCTACCTCGCAACCGACGAGGATCGCGAGGGGGAGAGCATCAGCTGGCACCTGCGTGAGGTGCTGAAGCCGAAGGTTCCCGTGAAGCGCATGGTGTTCCACGAAATCACCGAAGAGGCGATCAAGGAGGCCCTGCAGCACTCCCGAAGCATCGATGAGGACCTCGTTTCAGCGCAGGAGACGCGCCGAGTGATCGATCGCCTTTTCGGCTATGCAACGTCGCGAGTGCTGTGGCGAAAGCTCACGGGCGTCAAGTCTGCCGGGCGTGTCCAGACGCCGGCGGTCCGCATCCTCGTCGAGCGGGAGAGGGCGAGAATGGCGTTCCGCTCCGGCACGTGGTGGGGGCTCGACGCGACGTTCCGGGCGGGCACCAGCCCCTTTCCGGGGGGGCTGTCGGAAGTCGGCGGCAAACGCGTTGCGACAGGGAAGGACTTTGACGAGAACACCGGCCGTCTCAAGTCAGCCACCGCGCTGCTGCTCGATGAGAAGGCGGCCACCGCGCTCGTCGCGCGATTGCGCCCGATGCCGGCCAAGGTTGTCAGCGTCGAGGCGAAGCCGTGGAAGGATGGGCCGGGGGCACCGTTCACGACGAGCACGCTGCAGCAGGAAGCGAACCGCAAGATGCGGTGGGGCGCCGACGTCACGATGAAGATGGCGCAACGGCTGTATGAAAGCGGCTGGATCACGTACATGCGTACGGACTCGGTGGTGCTGTCCGATCAAGCGCTGACCGCGGCGCGCTCGCTGATTCGCGAGCAATATGGCGCAGAATACTTGCCCGCCCAACCGCGGCGCTACCCGAACAAGTCGAAGAACGCGCAGGAAGCGCACGAGGCCATCCGCCCGGCGGGCGCGCGTTTCCGCTCCATCGACGACGCTCGCCGGGAACTCGGCAACGACGAGGCACGGCTGTACGAGCTGATCTGGAAGCGAACCGTCGCAAGTCAAATGTCGGAGGCCACGGGAGCGCGCACCTCGATGGTCATCGCGATCGACGACGCGCGCTTTCACGCCAGCGGCCTGAACATCCAGTTCCCCGGATACCGCCGCGCCTACGTCGAAGGGTCCGACGATCCCGATGCGGAGTTGGCCGACGAACAGCGCATACTGCCGACGCTCAAGGTCGGGGATGGCGTTGCGCTCGCCGACCTCACGCCCAAAGGCCACACGACGCAACCGCCGGCGCGCCTGACGGAAGCCTCGCTGATCAAGCGGCTCGAAGAACTCGGCATCGGGCGGCCGAGCACCTACGCCGATATCATGAAGAAAATCGTGGATCGCGGCTACTCGTTCCGGAAGTCGAATGCGTTGGTGCCGACGCACAACGCCTTCCTCCTCACCGGCTTTCTCGAGTCGCAGTTGGCGGAGTTGGCCGCGTTCGACTTCACCTCCCGCTTGGAAGATGACCTGGACAAGATCTCCATGGGAAAGGCCAAGCGCACCGCCGTGCTGACGGCGTTCTACCATGGTGAAATGGGATTGCGCGCCCGCTTGGATAGCGCATTGGCCGCGGAGGACCGCGAGTTCTACCGGCTCCCGATTGCGGGCGAGCCAAGCGGAGATCTCCACGTTCGCGTTGGACAGTACGGCGCCTACGTGACGGACGGAACGCGCACGGCCAACGTGCCCCCGGAGTTTCCGCCCGATGAGGTCACGGCCGTCTGGGCACTCGCCCAGCTCGACAAGAAGTCCGAAGGTCCCAACAAGCTCGGCGACGCGCCGACGGGGGAGCCCATCTACTTGATGGACGGACGTTTTGGTCCGTACGTACAGCGTGGAGAGGCGACGAAGGACGAAAAGCCGGCGCGGGCCTCGCTCCTCCCCGGCATGACGCCGGCGGACGTGACCCTGGAGATCGCGCTGCGGTTGCTTACCCTTCCGCGAACCCTTGGAAAAGACAAGGGAGAGGCGGTAACGGCGACCATCGGGAGGTATGGGCCGTACGTGAAGCGCGGCACGGAGTCGCGGTCGATTCCAACCGGGCAGTCCGTGCTGGACATCACGCTTGCCGACGCGCTCGCGATCCTGGCGGAACCTGCCCGAAAGGGTCGCGGTTCGATCGAGCCCCTTACGACGCTCGGTGCGGACCCGGTCAGCGGGAAGGACATCCGCGTGATGAAGGGGCGATTCGGTCCGTACGTGACCGACGGAGAGACCAACGCAACGCTGCCAAAGGCGAAGGCGCCGGAGTCCGTGACGGCCGCCGAAGCTGCGGAACTTCTGGCGCGGCGGCGTGAGGCGGGGCCGTCCGTGAAACGAGGACGGTTCGCGAAGAAGGGCGCGGCGAAGGCCAAGGCCCCGGCGGCGAAGTCGGCCGCGAAATCTCCGGCGGCGAAAGCCAAGGCCCCGGCGGCGAAAGCGGCGGGCAACTCCGCAACGAAATCTCCGGTCGCGAAGTCGGCAGGCAAGAAGGCGGCCCCACCGAAGAAGGCGGCCGCAGCCAAGAAAGCGGCGGCGCCCGCGCCGCTGCCGAAAACGACCACCACGCGGAAACGCGCGCCCGCCGACCGTTCCGGTGCCGCGCCGGAACCCGTGTGACCTCCGTTTTGTCGCGGCGGCCTTCCACGTGATTCGGAAGGAAGAACCGCCGACGCAACGACGCGGCGCCCCGCCGGATAGTCCGGGCGCGCCAGCCGCCCCCGCCACCCCGGCCGCCCCCCGAGAACCGGCCGCCCCCGCCGCGCCGTCCGCCCGCCCCGCGCTCGCGCCTCCCCCCCCCCCACCGGGTACCTCCGCCCGGCCCTGGTCAGAATGCTGGGCGCCAGCGCATTCTTCGCGTTGATGGCGACCTTTGTCGGACTCGCTCACCAACGCGATCCGAACCTGTCCACCATCGTCGCAAGCGCAGTGCGGTCGTCCGTGAACCTTCTTGTGCTCGTCGCGATTTCCATCCGCGCACCGTCGCAACTCTGGGGCGACCGTCGGGGGGCGCTCTGGCTCCGCGGCGTGCTCGGAGCCGCCTCGCTCCTGACCTATTTCGGGGCGCTCTCGGCGGTCGGCATCGGCGAGGCCGCGTTCCTGAACAACACCAGCACCCTTTGGGTGGCGACGCTCGCGCCCTTTTTCCTGGCCGAGAAGACGTCAGGGCGAACATGGGTCGCCATCGCCGGATCGCTCATCGGACTGGCGCTGCTTGTACAGCCGCGGGCCGACGGCGACATCACGGGGCGTATCCTCGGCCTCGCAAGTGGAGTATGCGCGGCCGGCGCCTACCTCTCGGTCCGCCGCGCCTCCGCAACCAACGGGCCGACCCAAATCGTCTTCTACTTCACGCTGATCTCCACGCTCGTAAGCGTCGCCATCCTCCTCTACCAACGCACAGCGATCACGATGAGCCTCGACGTCCTCGCGCTGCTGACGGCCGGCGGAATCTGCGCCACGATCGCGCAGGTTTGGATGACGCGGGCGTATCAGTTGGGTCCGGCGGCGCCCCTGGCGGCGTCGGGCGCGGCAGGCCCGCTGTTCACGGCACTGCTTGGGTGGGCGGTCCTGGCGCAGGTGCCGGATGAGCGCGCGCTCGTCGGGATGGGAATTCTTCTCGTAGCTGCCATACTTTTGCCCTTTCTTTCTGGGAAGTAGGGGCGTTCGGTTCCCGAACCATGAGTCAAATGTGCGGGTCGGTAGCACTCCGTTCCGAACGGCACAGCGGTGCTCGACCCGTGCATTTGCGGCGTTGAACGAAGCCGATGTGCGGTGGTCGTGCTTTTTGGCGCGGCTATGGGCGCAAAGCAGCGCGACGTGGCCTTCGATGAGTTTGCGTTCGGCCATGGTCCAC
>CAMAWH010000119.1 GCA_945861635.1 Klebsiella pneumoniae
GCGCGGGCGCCGACGCGAACGGGTGCTCGCCGCACCTGGACATGTCAGTAGGGCTTCCCGCCTACCCAGACGTCACCGGTGAACGAATCGACGCCGGCACCCGTGGTGCCAACGCGGAGGACCGGCGTGAAGTACGGCATCAGCGGCCCGGCCGCCGCGTCCGTCTTTCCCTTGATCAGCACCGGCGCAGCCGCTTGGGCGGCCAGCGCGATCGGCGTCGAATGGGTCAGGAAGTAGGTCGACTCCGTGTTCGGGCCTTCTTTGTGGAGCGCGCCGATCTTCACCGCCGCCGTTCCCGTCGTCACGAAGATCACGTACTGGCACACCGCGATCTTGAGGCCCCAGTCCTGCACCGGAAGCGGCCAATCCTTGTCCGCGGCCGTACCCGACGAGAACGTCCCATTGCTCACCAGCTTGATCCAGATCATCGCGACCCCTTGGTGCTTTCAGCGCTATTCCGGGGGGGGGGGGGCTGTCAAGAAAATAGTTTTATCTTCGACTATTCTTTATAATTCACATCAATCATCGTGATGTATATACGTTCGGCTTCGCTGGGTGGCAGCCTGGCTGGAATTCGGCGCGACGGCCGGCGGCAGCTTGGGCGCTGGCCGGTTGGCCGACGGTGGATGACGCCGCTTCTCCGCACACGCGGCGCATGTCGCGACACCTGACCGTTGAATGGAAGAAATCCTGCCGTTCGCGGGCACATGGGCAACCAAGTGCCGTTGGATGGAAGGTTTTCTTCCATTCTCGCGTGCCCGCCTGGCGACCGACCCTCTTGCTCAGCGTCCTGCGCGTCCTCTCGCGTCACCGCACTCGGTGCCGGATCCGAACGAGGTCCACGAGCATCTTCGGTGCATCGTTGAGGATGCCGACGTGGGTATCGGGGTGGTTCTCCCAGCGGATCGGCACCTCCGCGATTCGAAGTCCTTCGCGTTTCGCAAGCGCCAGAATTTCCACGTCAAACGCGAATCCGTTGACGCGCGACTGGACAAACAGCCGGCGCGCCGCCTCTCCCTCGAAGAGCTTGAACCCACACTGAGTGTCCGCGAAATCGGGAAGCAGCGTGGCGCAGACGACGCGATTGAACGTCTCTCCCAGCGTCTGACGCCACGGACTCTGACGCCGGCGGATGTCCGCGCCGGGAAGGCCGCGCGAACCGATGGCGATCTGCGCCCCGGCGTCGAGGGCCGCCGAAAGGCGAAGCAGCTCTGCGATGGGCGTGGAAAAATCGGCATCGCTGAACAAGACGCGCGCGCCCGTAGACGCCGCAACCCCGGCACGAACGGCAGCACCCTTTCCACGATTTCTCGGTAGACAAACCGTCGTCACGCTGGCGGGAACCACCTCCATCGTGCCGTCCGTGCATCCGTCGTCCACGACGATCACCTCCGTCTCGGCCGCATTCGCCTCCAGCCATCGCAATACCGGCGGCAGCGTCAGGGAAATCCGGGCGCGCTCATTGTAGGCGGGGATCACGAGGCTGAGCGGCGGCGGCATCTTCCTCCCAGTATCCGCTCAAGTCTCCCGGCGGCCGACCGAAGGGGGGGCGTGGAGTCACCCATGGACGACGAACTGGACGAGATTGCCAAGCCGAAAGGCAAAATGGGAACCATTGCCGCCTATGTCGCCGTTCTGGCCGTGGGCTTGGGCGGTGGCTACGGCGCGTCGCTGGTCATGGGGCACGGGAAGGCCGGTGCGGCCGAAGCCCACGGATCGGTTGCAGCAGAAGCGCCGGCTGAGGGAGAGGCGGACGACTCCGCCGGGCACGCTCCGGAAGCCGCCGCGGGCCATGGCGCCGCTCCGGAAGGCCACGAAGGCGCGGCCGCAACGCCAGCCACCGGCTCTGTCATCACCAGTCTCGGGCAGTTCACCGTGAACCTGCGCGGTTCGGGTGGCGGTCGTATCCTGCGCATGGAAGTGCAGGTGGACACGGCGGCGAACTCGTCGGAAGCCGTCGCTGCCCGCGCGCCGCAATTGAAGGACAGCGTACTCAACGCCGTCAGCGACTACACGTGGGCGGAGCTCGAAGGCACGGACGGGAAGGCGCGTCTCAAGGACGAGCTACTCGCCCGCGTCAACGGCGTCGTCGCCCCCGCAACGATCGATCAAATCTACTTCACCCAGTTCGTCGTGCAGTGATGAGCGCTGCGCTCGCCACCTCCGCCGTTGTCTCGCCGGATCGCGAGCTTCAGGCATCGCTCCCCATCCTCGAGGACGCGCTCCGCGGCGCGCTTCGCCGCGTACGGACGCGCATGCTCGGACGGTCGGGGGTGGACACGCCGATTCGGCTTGCGTCCACGCGCATCCTGACGGTTGGCGAGCTGGTGGACGAGCCGGAAGTCCGGGATGGCGCCGCTTGGTCGGGCTTCACGCTGGACCGCGCAAACATCGCTGGATTCAGCGTGATCGAAGGCAAGTTGCTGGCGCGCCTCGTTGGGCGCCTGTTTGGTGACGCTGGCCCGGGCGCAGCAGCGAGTTGGGAGCCGCGCTCGACCACGGAAGTCGAACTGAAGGTGGCAACGCGCCTGTGCGATGAAATCTACTCGGCCATCGAGGCCAACTGGCCAACGAAGCCGGCACCCCGCTTGGTTTCCAACCGCGCCATGCCCACGCGGCACGGCGTGGCCGAAATGTCGATGGGCACCTCGATTGTTGGCATCGTGCTGGAGTGCGGGACCGCTGATGATCCGCTTGGAACTCTGACAGTGGCGTTGCCCGTCATGCTCCTTCGCGGACTTGGTGTTGTCGCCGAGCAGTCCGGCTCGCAGCGATTCGTGGCGCAACGAAAGGCCAACTACGACCGGGTCCTCTCCGTAGAGCTGGAGATGGTCATCGAACTTGCTCGGGTGAAGTTGCGCTTTGGCTCGCTCGCCGGCTTGAAGGTGGGCGATGAGATTCCCTTGCCTCCGATGCGCGAATGTACGGCCAGCGTCAATGGTCGTCTCGCGTTTTTTGGGGAGGCCGGCGCGGCGGGTGGGGTTCGATCGTTCCGCGTGCAAAAACGTTGCGGTGGCGACTCAAGTCCTGCCTGACGTGACCGAAGAGAGAGCACACAGAGTGCTCCGATGAGTGAACGAAACCCGGTCAGCTTCCTACAGGATCTCCCGGTCGAGGTGGTGGTCGAATTGGGCCGCACCCGCCTCACCATCAAGCAGCTCGCCGAGCTTGACCGCGACGACGTCGTGGACCTGGAGCGCGGCAACGACCAGCCGCTCGATCTGGTGGTGGGAGGCAGAATCCTGGCCCGCGGTGAGGTGGTGATGGTCGGCGATCGCATGGCCCTCCGCATTGTGGAACTGGTGGGCGAAGTGCCCGTCCGGAACGCCTCGTGATCCCCCTCGTCCTCGTCCTCGCGGCGATGGCCGGGGAAGGGGTGTACGGGCCGGAACTCGCGCCGGTGGCCGCAGCGCCGGTGGCCGCCCCGCTCGCAGACGTGCCGGCCGACGCCGACACCTACAACCGCTTGTTCGCGGACGACGCGACGGCGGCGGCATCTGGACAGGTGGAAACCGAACCGACGATTCCTGGCTGGTTGTGGCCCCTTGGGCTCGGCGCCATCGGCATCGTCGGCGCCATCCATCTCAAGCGCCAGATCAAGGGCGCGCGCGTCGAGAACGTCAAGGTCCTCCACCGTACCGCGCTGGGCGATCGCTCTGCGCTCATGCTGGTTGAGGTCGCGGACGCCCGCGGAGAGCGCCGACGCCTCCTGATTGGGACCGGCACCGGCGCGCCTTCGTTGGTCGCCGACCTGGGCGATGTGAAGTCCGACGACACGGTGGCGAGCGTCGAGGCCGAGTTCGAGGCGCACGTTGCGCGCGCGGAGGCGGCTGTTGAGGCCGCGCCCGTCGCGTTCGCCGCGCCGGTCGCTGGGCCCATTGTGCCCCGGTCCGCCGTGCATCTCCCGACGCCTCCCGCCATGCTGCCACCCCCCGAGCTGAAGCCGCTCCCGGCCGGACGCCTGGACATTGCCATCGGCGGCGATGATGCGACGGACGCCTTCTTCGGCTCGCCGGTCCGATCTTCCCCCCGCGGGCGTTACTTCACCGAGCAGGATCTCGCGCCCATTGCCGAGCCGGTTCGCCACGAATCCCCTCGTATCGAAGCCTCGCGGCCGCCGCCGATGCGGGTCGCGGTCGCGCCGGCGGCACGCGCAGTGGCGGACATCCAGGCCGAGCTTGCGATGCGCACACCGCGTGGCGTTGGCTACTCGCCCACGCCGCAAGTTCGGGCACCAAAGGTTGAGGCGCCTCCGATGGCGGCGAGCCGCATCGATTCGCCCAACTTTGGCGCGGCTGAGTCGCCCCGCGCCACACTCAAGGACATCCTGACGCGCGCCGCGGCAAAGGACGCCGAGCGTCGTCCCGAGGGCGGCGAGCCGAGCTACCTCGAGCCCATCGCCGGTGGTCGGGCCACGGCGGATATCTTTGGTCGCGCGCACCGATTTGACCAACCCGCGCAGGCCGTCGGAGCGCGTCGCTGATGTTGCTTTTCGCTGCCATCGCCCACGCCGCCGAACTCGTGCAGAGCGGTGCCGTCCACGCCGGGCTCCCGATTGTGGACCCGGCCACGGACCTCGTGACGGGCATGGCGGACGGCGTGCGCGATGTGCCGGTTTCCACTGCAGTCCGCCTCCTTCTGATGATGACGGGCCTCTCGTTCATTCCGGCCATGCTGGTGGTGATGACGCCGTTCGTTCGGTTCGTGGTGGTCTTCTCGATGCTGCGGCAAGCCCTTGGGTTGCAGCAGTCGCCGCCCAATCAGGTCATCGTTGGACTGTCGCTGTTTCTCTCGTTGCTGGTGATGGAGCCGACGCTTCAGCGCGCCTACGACGGGGGTGTCGGGCCCTTCCTCGCGGGGGAGATGCAGGCGGGCGACGCCGTGACGAATTCTCTCGCTCCGATGCGCGAGTTCATGCTCGCCAACACCCGCCGCAGTGACATGGCGACCATCCTTGAGATCGCTCGCCTCGACCACCCGGAAACCGTGGCGGACATTCCCACGTCGGCGGTCGTCAGCTCCTTCGTGCTCTCTGAGTTGAAGACGGCGTTCCTGATCACAGTGTACGTGTTCGTGCCGTTTCTCGTCATCGATCTCGTCGTCAGCAGCGTGCTTCTCGGCATGGGCATGATGATGTTGCCGCCGGTGGTGGTCTCTCTGCCCTTCAAAATCATGGTCTTCGTGCTGATGGATGGATGGTCCCTCCTCGTGCGTGACCTCGTCCAGGGGATCGTCCGATGACCTACGCTGACGTCCTCATGCTGGGCCGCGAGGCCCTGACCATGACGCTGCTGATTTCTTCTCCCGTGTTGCTGGTGGCGGTGTTTGTCGGCACCATCGTGTCGCTCATTCAGGCGGTCACACAGGTGCACGAACAGACCCTTACGTTTCTGCCCAAGTTGATTGCCGTTGCCGCCGTCCTGGCCATCTCGGGCGGGTGGATGCTCGAGCAGACGGTGTCCTATGCGCAGCGCTCGTTCGACCGCATTCCGGCCGTCATCCGGTGAGCATCATTCCGCTGGTAACGGGCTTCCTCGTGTTTGCCCGGATCGGCGGACTGCTCATGGTGATGCCCGGATTTTCGGCAAAGGGGGTGCCTCCGATGGCCCGACTCGGGGCCGCCCTCCCCCTCTCTGTCGTACTCTACCCAAGTGTGTCGGGGACACGCATCCCACTCACGGTTCCGGCCCTGCTTGGCTGCACCATCACGGAAGTGATGCTCGGCCTGGCGATGGGGATGGTGGTGTCCATGTGTTATGGCGCCATGTCCATGGCCGCGGACATCATGGCGTCGAAGATGGGCTTCTCGATCGGAGGGATGCTCAATCCGATCTCGCACACCAGTGAGAGCCCTTTGGGACTGCTCTGCACGTGGATGGCGACGGCGGTCTTCTTTGTCACCGACACCCACCTGAAGGCGATCTCGGCGGTGGCGGCGAGCTTCTACGTCCTCCCACCCGGCGCGATTGTGCATCCGATGCGGCTCGGCGGTGTTCTTGTGGAGGTGGCAACGTCGGTGTGCATGCTCGCGGTCCAACTGGCGGGCCCCATCGTCGCGTTTGTGATGATGGTGAACGTGGCGATGATGATGCTCGGACGGATGGCGCCGAACCTGCAACTCTTCTTCTCGATCGGAACGACCGTGACGGTGGTCGCGGGACTATTCCTGCTGACGGCAGCGATGCCTTCGTTGTTGGGCGTGTACGCGCACGGTCTGGAAGACATTCCCAAGTGGATCGCCGCGCTCGTCGAGGTCAGCGGTGGCTGATTCCGAACAGGAAAAAACCGAACAAGCCACCGAACGGAAGATCGAGCAATTCCGCACGCAAGGAAAGATTGCGACGTCGAAGGAGCTGAGCGCGGCGCTCGCCATGATCGCATCGGCCTGTGCGCTGATCTGGGCGTTACCGGCGTTGGCCGATGGGATGCACGAAATCATGCGGGCCTGCCGTGAGCACTTCATGGACAAGGAGATGGCGCCGGGCGATTTGACGAGTATTGCCGCCATCACCGGACGCTCGGTCGGCGGGCCGCTGGTGGCGGTTTTGCTGGCGGGCAGCGGTGCGTCGGTTGCGGGCGGCCTGACGCTGACGGGGTTCAACGTCTCCGCGGAGGCGCTGGCGCCCAAGTGGGAGCGCCTCAACTTCTTTGCCACCGCCAAGCAGATGTGGGCGTCGACGACGCCGTGGTTCGCGCTCGCCAAAAGCCTCCTCGTCGCCAGTTGCATCGCCTGGGCGGCGTGGGCGAGCGTGTCCAAAAATATCGATGCACTGCCGATTCTGGCGACAGCGTCGGTAGGCGGACAGATGATGATTGTGCGCGACCTGGTTATCGACCTGTTGTCCCGGGCCTTGCCCGTGGCTTTGGCGATAGGTGCGGCGGATTACGGCTATCAACGCTGGCAGTTGTCCGAGCAGATGAAAATGACGAAGCAGGAAGTGAAGGAGGAGCACAAGGATCAGGAAGGCGACCCGCTCATCAAGGCCAAGCGTCGGCAGCGCGCCCGCCAGATCGCGATGAACACCATGCTGCGGGATGTGGCCCGCGCCGACGTCATCATCGCCAACCCAACCCATTACGCGATTGCGTTGCGGTACCGGCGAGAGGAGAACGCGGCGCCGATGGTGGTCGCCCGGGGTGTGGACCACATGGCGCTGAAGATTCGGTCTGAGGCGGGGCAGCATGAGATCATGGTGATCGAGAATCGGCCGCTGGCGCGGGCGTTGTACGCGGTGACGAAGGTCGGCCTGCCCATCCCGAAGGACTTCTACGGGCCGGTGGCGGCGGTGTTGGCGGTCGTGTTCAAGGCGCGGAAGGCGGCGCGGGGGTAGGGCGAAAGGGCCGGTGCGGCGAGGTTCTACGCGCTGCCGAAGAAAGTTTTTGTGCCGGCTACAATCGCGACGCCATCGTCGTGAGCGATGCGTAGGTATTGACGCGCGTGAACGATTTTGCATCACGCGCTTGATGTCCTCATGCTCGACGTGTGCCAGCACACAAGGAGGCCCCATGGCTGTGGATGGAATGGATAGCGAAAACAGTTCGCGCACGTCGATGCG
>CAMAWH010000120.1 GCA_945861635.1 Klebsiella pneumoniae
AAAGACCCGCGTCGCTGGCGTCGAGGACGCTCGACGCGCTGATGTTTCCATCGGACAGGTCTTGCAGCTGAATGCCGCGGCCCAGCAAGCCCGTTTCGTCGGCAGACACGCCTTGCACGGTGATGCCATCGAACTCGGCGTGGCCGAAGTCAACGAGGATGCCGATCTGCTCCGCGTTGAACACACCGCCACCGCTCATCTGCAGTGTCCCGTCGTGCACGGAGATGCCGTACCCAATGGCACCGCCGTCGGATTCAGTGTTGGTCACGTTGACGTCCACTGCGTTCACGATGCTAAGCGATCCGTCGATCACCAGACCGATCCGGCTGCTGCCGAGGATCTCCAGACGCGACAAGGCAACCTGCGCACCCTGCCAGATCCACAGGGATCGACGGCCATTTTCAAGCGTCAACCCATCGATTACGGCGCCCTCGACCGCCGACACCTTGATGATGGGCAGCGTGTGGTCGGCCGGTTGAAGATTGACTTCTGCGGCGCTGCATCCGAGCACCGAGAGACCGTTGTCCGAAGCACCATCTCCCGCGTCCGCCGCGAGGCTCAGGTTGGTCTCCCAGCTACCCGGACCCACGAAGATGGCCTTGGGGCCCCCTTTGAGGCGGGTCAACGCCAGCGCCTGCGCCAACGTCGCAACCGGCGAGCCCGCCGTTCCATCCGCTGCGTCGTCACCATCTGCGCGAACGTGAATCGCCAGATCGGGGTCGGTCAATCCGCCCCAACTACCATCCGCGCACGGACTCACGGCGTCCGCGCCGGTGTCATCCGGGGGCCAATCGGAGTCCGTGTCAGCGGAAGCGTCTTTCCCGCCGGGCTGCGGAGTCGGCGTTCCACATGCACATAATGTGAGCAGGGAGAAGGATAGCCTGGCGGACAATAAACGCATGGCAAACCTCGGACGGGGGTAATGGCCTACCTTACCCTGCTCCGAGGGATTCACGCTGCGCAACGGCCAATTCTTCTGCCGCAGCGCCACGAGCGCGCTCCCCGCCAGCGTGGGCGGAACCCGCCGCCGTTTCGGCACAGCGAACGATCTCCGGATCCACCATTCCAGTTTCCGCGAACAACGCTGAACATAAATCAAGGTGGTGATCGAAAGCGGCCCAATCGTGCAGGGCAGCGACCGTCGCAAGCAAAGCCACGTGAACGAGCCCCTGCACGGACTTCCGACGCGAGCGCTCCGCCACGTCGAGCGCCGCAAGCAGCACGTCGCGAGCATCGAGTGGCGCGCCGCGCGCCAGCAGCATCATCCCAAGGTTCCACATTGGGAATACGCGCTCCGGGTATCCGAGGCGCTCCATCACGTCGAGCGCGTGCCGGTAGGCCCCCTCCGCGCCGTCCATATCGCCCCGTCCGCGAAGCACATCTCCGAGATTATTCAGACACGTCGCCCGGCCGATCGCGAGGCCCAACGAATCGTAGATTGCGATGGCCTCCCGAAGGGGGGCTTCGGCCGCTTCGCCCCGCCCAAGGGTAATCAGCGTGCCGCCGATCTCGCGCAAGCAATCCGCCGCGCCCGGTGGAAATGCCATCGCGCGGAACAGGGCGAGCGCCTCCTCCAGCAGCTCAAGTGACCCCTCTCCGTCGCCGCGCTGGCGCAGAATGGTTCCCCGGTGTTCGATGCAGACGGCGAGATCCTCGGACTGCCCGTTGGCCCGGGCAAACGTCTCGGCGGTCGTGAACATCGCTTCTGCGAGCGAGAGATCACCTCGTTTCTGGGCAGCAATGCCTCGGTAGCGGAGCGCCTTCACCTGCACCGGCATCCAGCGCTGCCGACGCGCCGTCTCGGCCGCACGCGCCGCGAGTCGATCCGCCTCCTCGAACTGCCCTTGCCCAACGAAAAGTCGAATGCGAATCACGGCATTTTCGCCCCGTCGGATGTCATCCGGACCGACAGCAAGCGCCTCGAGCGCGGCTTCGCGCATGGCGACGAGCTCGGCCGCCTCCCGGTATTCGCCTACGCGAACCGCATGATCGGCGCCTTCGCGTAAAGGGCCGACCGCGTTGGCGAAATCCTCTGCGGCAACCAAATGCCGCGCAAGGCGCCCCAACCGTCCCGGCGTGTCGGGACGTCCGGTGAGCATCGCCGCGCATGCTCGGTTGATGCCGGACCAACGGTCCGCCTCGCGCGCTTCACGCTCCACACTCTCCCGCAGCATGCCGTGGACGAATACCCAACCATCTCCCTTGCGTTCGGCGCCCCGCGGTTCTGCCAGATGCGCTCCGATCAGCCCATCCACCAGTCCGTCTGCCACAACCAAACCGAGGCTGGCACACGCCACCGCCCACTCGTCGTGGTCGACCTCTCGACCGAGCGCCGCCGCCACCTCCATGGACTCCCGCGCGCCAGGCTGCAACCCTCTCAACAGCTCGTCCAACCATCCCCGCCATGCGACGTGTATGTCATCCGGCAGCACCGCCTGCTCTCCCGCTTTGAGCACAAAACCGGCCCCCGACACCTCCAACACACCCCGGCGAACCCAGTCGCCCACGAGTTGGACCGCGAAGAGGGGATTTCCTGCCGTCCGGCGTTGTACCCGCTCTACAAGCGAATCCTCCATCAGCAGGAGGTCCTGCACCAACGCGGTGCTCTCCGAAACGTTGAGCGGCTTGAGCGTGAGCGCCCGAACGTCGGCGCGCGCTTCCAACTCGGCGATGGCCTCACGCTCCACCGGGCGCGTTCCGAGCGCTTCGTCGCGACAGGTGAGGATGAGCAAAATCGGGAGTGCGTCCTCGGCGGGTCGGTCGAGCAGCCATCGTACGAAAGCGAGCGTGTCTCCGCCCCACTGCACGTCCTCCAGAGACAAAATCAGCGGGCGTTCAACCGCCAAACGCGCGAGCAAGCGCCCGAGAATGGCGTACCGCTCTTCGGGGCGCGCGTACCCCGGCTGAAAGCGCCCGGACTCACGGTCACCGCCGCCGCTCGCAAGGAACAGGTGCCCGAGTTGGTCGGCAAGAATGCGATCACCCACCTGCGGCTCGTCGGCGAGCCGCGCGAGGCGGCGCCGCAAGTCGTCGGCATCCAGTCCCAGGCAGCGGAGGTGGCGGGCGGCCATGCGGGCGAGGCCGTGCACCGGAGTCGGAAGCGGGCTGTGCGTCGCCCACAGCAGCGAGGCGGCGCCAAGCTCGACGGCCCGCTCCGCCGTCCAGGTTGCGAGGGCGCTCTTCCCGATTCCCGACGGACCATGAAGCGCAATGGCGCGAGGGCGGACCGTCGTCGTCACGTCGCGAAGCGTTTCCCAGATGATGTCACGTTCGACGACCCGCCCGACCAGCGGCACGGCGCGCATCCCAAAAAGTCCAAGACCGGCACCAACAAGGCGAGGCGGCGGACGGGGCGCAAACGGCGACTGCCAATGTGCTGGAAGCGGCGGGCGGGACATGTACGCCACGTGCGGGGCACCATTCGGCCCGAGCGCGGTGGTTGGCGGCTCGGCCTCCGGCTCCGAATCGACAAGCGCCCACGTGCTCGCATCGCGACCGGAGCGCACGGTGACCAGCGGACCCGAGCGCGGCGCCACGGGGCGATCCAGATCGCGCAACGCACACGCGGCATCCGCTGCCGTCCGGAACCGCTCGATGGGGCGCTTCGCCAGCAGCTGCCGGATCCACGCCTCGAGTGCAGGCGGCACGGGGAAACGCGGCGTCATCGGCGGAACCGGCATCTCAAGATGCATCCGCAGGACGTCACTCCGCGTCGGGCAGCGAAAGGGCACCTCTCCGGTTACAAGCTGCATCGCAAGGCAGCCGAGCGCATAAAGGTCGGTCCATGGTCCCTGTTCCCGCCAGAGTCCGCGCACCTGTTCGGGCGCCATGTATTCGGGTGTACCCGCGTCGAGCGGCCGATCACTTCCGCCGTGATCGTGGACGGCATGTGCGAGGCCGAAGTCGGAGAGTTTGATGCCCGGACGCAGGTCTCCACTTCCCGCAATCAGGACGTTGGCCGGCTTGATGTCACGGTGGAGCACTCCGCGAGCGTGCGCGTGAGCGAGCGCGTCCAGGACGGCGAGCAATGCGTCCCTGGCGTCCGGCCACGACAGCCCGTCTGCCGCATCTTCGAGCGAGCCCGCGCTGGCATACTCCATCGCGAGATACGGGCTCCCTTCGTGCAGCTTCCCGCGCGAGGCCTCCGCCGCCGCCCCATCCACCGCTCCATGGTCAAGGACCATGACGATCGCGGGGTGAGAGAGCCTCGCAATCGAGCGGACTTCATTCCGAAACACGGTGACGAACCGATCGGTTGCGGCGAAGCTGTGGAGCAACAATTTCACCGCCACCGGCACGCCCTGCGCCCGGTGAACGCCCCGCCATACTTCCCCCATTCCACCCTGCCCGAGCCGAGCGTGGAGGTCAAACGGGCCGAGCGGAATGGTCTGCGGGATCACCGGCATCTCCTAACCGGCTCAATCCGCCGAGAGGCGTGCCGATGGGGGAGCATGGCGCTCTCGAACGGCTTCCGACCCCGATCGCACGAGGAGCGAATGGCCATGGCCCGGACACTCGCGGGCGCTGCGACCCCCTGCCCCCAAGACGACGGGTGGATGGCGGCGTGTTTGGGCGTAGCGGGACGGACGGCGACGCCCGAGCCCCTCCCGCGCGAAACGCCGCTGGTTTCCATCATCATATGTACGTTCAATCGGGCAGAAATGGTCACCCAGGCCATCGCGTCGGCCCGCCGGCAACGCTGGCCGGTCGAGATCGTAGTTGTCGACGACGGCAGCACGGACGGCACGCCCGCGATTCTCTCGCAAATTCCCGGAATTCACGCAATCCGGCAGCCGAACGGCGGGAAGCCGCGCGCACTCACCGCCGGAATCGCGGCGGCAAACGGGGCGGCGCTGCTCGTGCTCGACGACGACGACCTACTCCTGCCCGACGCGATCGCGACTCTTGCCCGGGCGCTTTTCGCGCACCCCGAACTGGTTGCAGTGTACGGGGACACCATCGTCTTCGATGGCGTTAGCGGCGAACCGGTGGACTACCGACCGGCCGTGCGGACCCCCGGCCCCATGGCTCGCCGCGCGGCGCTGGCGCAGATTCCCGCCATGCCGGGCGCCACGCTCGTGCGCATGTCGGCGCAACGGGTGGCCGGCGACTACGATCCCGCCTTGATTCGCGGGCAGGACATGGACATGTTCCTGCGTCTCTCCGAGATCGGTCCGATGGACGCCATGCCGCTCCCGACGTTTCTCTACCGCTCTCACGATGGAGCGCGAGGCAGCGCGGCGGGGCAATGGCAGAAAAAGCGAGATCCGAGCGAGCACAACCGCCGGTTTCTCGCCTGTGTGCAGCCCGTATTCCGACGACGATGGGTGGAAGGCCGCGCGCACGGACGGTTGGAGGGCCACGCGTGGGTGCTGGGCCTGCGGGAGCGAGGCCTCCACGAAGAAGCCAGGGAGGAGGGCGAGCGTTGGCCCGGACCGTACTCGCCCATGGAGGCGTGGGTCCGCAGTCGCGCGGGGCTTACCGGCGCGTTGTGCACGAGCAGCGAGCACGTCGTGGTCGTGGACGACGGCGATGAGGGTGCTCTGGAGGAAACGCTGTGGCGACACGCGAGCGGCCGGGCGGTTCACGTTGCGATGGTACACCCCCGTGATCCGGTGGGGAGCGTGCAGTTGTGGTGGCCCGGACACTACGCCATGCGCGTTCACCTTACGACGTTTTGTCCGCCGGGCCGCGTGCACTTCCGACTCTCGTCCGCGCCCGACTGGGCGCCGCCCGCCATTGAGCGGGCTTCGTTGCCGGAGCTTCCGCCCGCCGACGCGCTGTTTGCACTCGCGGCGGCCCTCGACTGGGATGCTCCCGTGCGCACGCGCGGGGGCGACGGTGTTCATCCGGTTGCGCGTGCGTTCGTTTTGGCGAGAAAGGCGATGCGCGCCGGGAAGCACCCCGAAGCATTGGGACTGTTGGCCGGAGCCTTGCAGCGCGTGGGCGCGTGGGCGCCGGGGTGGACAATGGCGCATGCGTGCTTCGCTGCCGTGGGGCTCTCCGCGGATGGAACGCCGCTCAACGCGTGATGGCCGCACGCCGCGGGACGATCGTCATCGCTTCCAGCTCGCGCCGACGTGCGCCGCAAGGCGCTCTCCCTCTACGATCAGCTCAGGATCGTCCAGATCGTCCAGGGGGCGCACTTCTGGTCCGTCCGGGCCGTCGATCGTGGCCACCGCGGCCCAGCCAAGGCCGGTGACGTCAGGATCCAACGACGCCGTTGCGACGAGGCCAACGGAAAGCGGTGCTCCGTTCAGCGTCGTTCCGAAATCCCCGAGGCTGTACAGGATCGCGGCGGTGCGCCGGTTCCCGTCCGGAGTGTGAATGGAACAGGTACCGACTCCCGGTTCGACGGTTTCATCATTGACCGTACAGATCTCGGCGGGCTGCACGACGTGCGGTCCCTGCCCGACGACGAGATCGACGCCCGCTGCGATCAGCTCGCGCCCGAGGATCAGAAAATGCGGGTCCGGATAGAATTCGTACTCGTAGCCCCAGTGCACCAGGGCAACGACGCTCCGGGCTCCGTCGGAGCGCGCGCTCTGGACGTCACTTGTCACACTTGACCTGTCAATCGACACGTCAGGATGACCGAACGGAATGATGAACAGCTCATGCGTTGGCGTGACGTCGCGGCGATTGATGCCCCAGGTGTAGGAGAGGATGGCAATGTCGCCGAGCATCGCGAAGCCATCGACGCCGGTGCGGGCGTAGCCTCGGGCATCGACTTCCGCCATCGTAGCGGCGACACCACTGTCACCGACATCCTCCGTGTGATTGTTGTTGAGCTGAATCACGTCAATGGGCAGACCATCAAGGATCTCTGGCGGCGCGTTGAAACGGTACAAACCCAGTTCGTTTGGCGTCGTCGGTTGCGATGGATCGACTGGGGTTTCCAGGTTTCCCACGCGGATGTCGCCGTCAAGTAGAGAGGCCGCGGGCGTCGCGAACGACGCCCAATTTCTGCCCACCCACATGATGTCGCCGACGAACGACATCGTCTTCCCGCCGGCAAGCGGAGGAATCGCCTCGCGCATGGCCTCGAAATGGTCCAGGGTTTCGATCGGCGCTCCCGGTCGGTAATTATACGATTTCTGAAGGTAGAGCGCTGATTTATCCATATCCACCAACGGATCCCAGTCCTCCGTTTCCCAGCGTACTTCTTCGTACGGTTCCAGGTCCGCTTCCGCCGTGTACACCCACGGAAAAACGGTGTCGTCCGCGGGTCGATCCGCGGCTGGAGCGTCCGCGCAGGCGAGGAGGAACGCGAGCATTATCCGCCCGAAAGCAC
>CAMAWH010000121.1 GCA_945861635.1 Klebsiella pneumoniae
ACCCGGTCATCGCCCGCTTTCGCCGTCCTCAGGCGGTCCTCTACACCAGAGCCCGCGCAACACATGCGTCGTAACCGGTGCTCCGTCCAGCGTGGCGCGGAGTCGCATTTGACGGCCACAACTCGGACATTGCCATCCGTCAACCGCAACACGGGCTCGCCCTTTCGCAGGCCCTCGCCGCACGCGCAGCCGCCCGCGCGCAGCGCACACATGCTGCACGGCGTCTCGATGCAACAGTCATAGCGTCCGGCCTCGCCGAGCTGGCCCACGAGCTCACGCAGCGTGGATTTCAGCGCCTTTCGGCGCGCCTCGAAATCGTCGGGAGCGTCCCGATGACAGGCGAGCGCGAGCGCGAGCAGCATACCCGTCGCCTAACCCGGCGGAATCGTGTATATGCAAGCTCGGCATCGCGGAGTCCGGCATGCGTTTCGTCGCTCTTGCGCTCCTCGCATCCTGCACCGAGTACGACCTCTCCGGCGAGAGTGACGATCCCAAGGGCAACCCCCGTGAGGAGGACACGACCGCCACCACCGACACAGATACGACGGTCGACAGCGGCACCACCGGCGGGGGCACGGTCACCGACACCGACGAACCCGGGCCCGACGACACTACGCCGGCGGGTCGGATCGACATCGTGCTGGTGATGGATGTCGCCTACTGGTACGACTGCTACCGTGTGGAGCTGCCGGAGCGCACGGTGGAGCTCGTCAATGCGCTGTTCGACAGCGGTGCGGACCTCGCAATTTCGATCGTGAGCTACGACGACTATGCAGTGGACGGCAATTGGTGGATTGCGTACGGCGGTCTGCCGTACACGCTGAACCTGCAGATGTCGACCAGCCGCGATCAGGTGCTCGCGGCCGCCAGCGCGCTGGAGTTCACCTGGGGCGGGGACGGCCCGGGCACCGGCTACGAGGCGCTCCTGCAGGCCACCACGGGCCGCGGCTACGACCAGGACTGCGATGGCAGCTACGGCAGCGAAACGGACATCAAGCCCTACACGGCCGGTTCAGCCGACGCCTTCGGCGGCGGTGTGAACGGGCTGCGCGACAGCAGCGTGCCCGGCACGGGCAGTGTTGCGGGCGTGGGTTTCCGCGAGGGCAGCACGCGCGTGCTGGTCGTGTTCGCCGAGAACTCGATGCGCGATCGCGCCGACGGCCACGACGTGCCGAGCGGTACGTGCCTCGGCGTTGCCGGCCGCAGCGATGCCGCCGACGCGCTCAACGCCATGAGCGCCAAGCTGCTCGGGGTCAACGCCTACGAGTTCCAGGACGAGGATTCCGAGCTGCAGCTCCAGCTCGAAGACCTCGCGGACCGCACGAGCTCGAAGATCGACCGCGATCAGGACGGCGCGCGCGATGACCTCGCGGTGCTCTCGGGAAGCTGGGACTGGCCCGCCACCGCGGTGATCGTGCAGGCGATCTGGGATCTGGCCGGCGCGTAGGCCAACGGGCGGGATAGCCGACGCAGCGTGCCCGAAGACGAGACCGCGCCCATCCCGCAACGACACACCATTCCCGCCCTGATTGCGGTGGCGCTCGCTTGTGGCACGGGTATCCCGCAGGCGCTCAACGACTTTCGCAGTGATGACTGGACGTTGCTGAATTGGGGCCGCGCCGGTGACATCTGGGCGTTTCTGACGACGCCCCCGCCCTTCCCGTACTACCGGCCGCTCAACGCGCTCTGCTGGCAGGTTGTCGCGCGTACGTTCGGCGTGGAGCCCTGGCCCGGAGAGCTCTTGCTACTGGGGCTCTGGGGCGCGGCGCTCGCGTTTCTGTACGGCATCGCGGCGCGGTCGGTTGGGCCCTGGGGTGGGCTTGCTGCCGTAACGCTCGCTGTGTGCACGCGTGAGGTGCGCGAGCTCGTGAACTGGCGGAGCTGGCTCACGACGACGGGCGGCCTCGCGGGCATACTCGGTGCGCTCTGGTTCGCGGGTGGAGGACGGTCGGGGGCGTCGATCGTGGCGCTTGCGTTCGGCGCGGGATTCAAGGAGGTGGCGTGGTGGCACGGCGGGGCCGCGCTTGCCGCCTCCCGCCGCTACGGGCTCGCAACGTTGGCCCTGGGCGCGATGGCAGTGCACATGCTCGTGTTCGCACCGCCGTTGCCGGAAGGGGCGCTTTCGCTCGCGTTCGTCCCGCGCAACGCGATGGCGTTTGCGCAGACGTTGCTGGCCTGGGCGTGGCCGCCCGGACTGGTCGTGCTCGCATTGGGTGCGCCCCGTGTTGCGTGGCGGGGGCCTTCGGTGGCGTTGCTCCTGGCCGCCGTGCTGGCCTGGGTGCCACCCGTCGGCTTCTACCTGTACAGCCCGTTCTACTTCATCGAAGGCGCGTTGCTCGGACTCCTCGCGCTGCTGCCCGTTGCCGCCGCGACGGTGCGAAGTCGTCCGCGCTACGCCGCTGTCGTGGTGGCGATCATGGCCATCTGCCTCGCACGCCCGGCGCAGTGGAAGGACTTCGCCGAGAACATTCCGTGGCAACAACGACGCATGCGGGAGGGGCGCGCGCTCTTCCTCGTCGGGCGCGGAGCCAAGGAGGTGTGGGCGCCCGTGGGAGATCCGGGCGCTTGCGGGCTCGCCGCGGATCTGCTCGTGTTCGAGGGCGCTGTTCGTGTCGATGCCGCCCCGCCGCTCGGGCGAGAGTTGCGCGATTGCCTCGTGGTGCGCTGAGTCAGGGATTGAGGACGGCCGGTCCTGTGGCAACGCCCGCCGCGTCCACCGCGAGCAACACGACCGACGACACGGGAATTGCCGTGACATCGGGCTCGTCGGCAGCGGCGAAGGGAGGCAGTGCCTGATTGCTCACGCGTTGCCCGGTCGTGTCGGTCATCACGACGAAGACAGCGATCGTGGTGCCGTCGGCGGGCAGTCCCTGGGGTGCAAGGCTGGTCCAGGGAAGTCGCGCCTCGAGGCCACCTGTGGTCTGGCCGGTTCCCGCAGCATCGGGCGCCGTGGCGTCGTCAAAGGCCACGTTTCCATCGTCGAAGCTGACGATGGCGTCCATCCACCACAGATTTCCGGCGTCGCCGTAGGGCGGATGGAAAAGGCGAAGGCCGCCCTCATCGTAGAGCTCGTCGGCCCGCACGTCGGTCGTGCCGATGTTCACGAGCGCGGCGTCGAAGCCGAGCCCGGGCAGCGTAATCGCAGGAATGAAGGTGCCGAGCAGCGCATCGCTCCGGCCGTCGAGGTCGTCGAGTACGAGATCGGCACCCACGCCGGTGCCGGCTCCCCAATCGAGATCGAGCAGCACGAGTACGGTGTCCGAGTATTCGTCGAACACGCCGTCGATCCCGATCCAGAGGCCGTCTTCGTCGGCGGTGACGCGCAGCCCATCGAGCTGGTGAACCCCTGCGCCGAAGCTCGTGTCGTGCACCTGCGTGACGATGGGCCCGCCGAGGTCGTCCAATTCGCCGTCGACAAGCCGTGGGATGGAGGGCGCCACGACATCGTCTGCGTCGAGCGCGGCGGCGAGCACTGCGTGTATCCAGAGGTTGTCGAGGCGTTGGCCGGCCAGCACTTCCGCTGCCTCACCCCACCCGTACACGGGAACGTCAGCGTTGGTGTGGTCGCCGAGGCGCCAGCGCGTTTCCGGCAGCTCGCCCGCCACGCCGGTGGTGCCGACCGAGATCCCCCCGCACTCGTGATCGGCCGTGACGATGATGGTGACGTCGCGATCGCCCCAGGCCTCGGCACGCGTGAGCACGCGCACGACAGCATCGTCGAGCGCGGCGGTCTCGAGGTGAACGCCAGACAAATTCGAGTGGCTGGCGTGATCGATACGCGCGCCTTCGATCATCAGGAAGAAGCCCTCGGGGTCGTCTTCGAGGCGGTCGAGCGCGGCGTCGGTCATGTCCGCGAGAGTTGGCTCGGTGCCATAGCCGTCGGACACATACGGAAAGATCTCGTTGGAGAACAGACCCACCAACGGCCTGTTTCCCTCGATGGTCGCGAGATCTTCGGGTGTGAACACGAGATCGATGACCTCGGCGTCCAGCCAGGGCTCGACTTCGATTCTGCCGCCGCCGAACAGCACGTCCGGAAGTCCCGCGGGCAGCGCGGTAGCAATGCCCACGGTGTCGTAACGCGAAGCCACATGGACGAGGAACGCTGCTGGCGTGGCGCCCGTGAGACTGTCGGTCGTGATCACGCCGGTTGCCATGCCTTGTATACGGGCATGCTCCACCAGCGTCTCCACCGCGTTGGACTCGCCGTCGAGCCCGAGGGCCGCGTTGTGGGTCTTGCTGCCCGTGGCGAGGGCCGTGGCGGCCGCCGCGGAATCGGTGAGTCCGGAGAGCGAAGCCGTCCGGAGGCGACCTTGTACGGGCGCCGTCTCCATGGTCAGCGCGCCCAGCGTGCCCGTTTGGTAGAGGCTCGCGCCAGCCACGTGCTGAAACCCCATCCCATCTCCGACCAACAGGATCACCGCCGGGCCCTGGCGGGTGGGGGTGGATTCGTTGGTGCTGTCGTCGGGGTGGGTGTCGCCCGTCTCGGTCGCCCCGCTCTCATCCACGGTGCCGCTCTCCTGCCGCGACGTGTCGCGGCCTTCGTCGCACGCGAGCAGAAGGAGCATCGGGAGCGCGCGGGTCGCCATCGTGGAGGAGTATAGACCGCGCCCCGCGCTACACATGGCCGTACGGGGATGCGACGCGGAGTAGAATGAGCGCCATGAATCCGACTCCCGGCTCCCCCGAAGAGCTGGCTGCGTTCCAGAGAATCCAACAGCGCCTGCCCGACCTGTTCCGGCTGGTGACAGCCGATCGTCGCGCAGCGCAGACGGTCGTGGTGGTGCCGAGCCTCTCGCTCGACCCACAGGAGCTGGCGAAGGTCACGGGTGTGCATCACTACGAAGAGCGCATGCTCTACATGCTGATGCTGCTCCGGCGTCCGCGCACCCGCGTCGTCTATGTCACCAGCCAGGAGCTCGATCCGATCGTGGTCGACTACTTCCTGCACCTGCTCACCGGTATGCCGCGCAGCCACGCGCGCGAGCGGCTGCACCTGCTGCACTGCTCCGACGCCTCGAAGTTGCCGCTCTCTGCGAAGATCCTCGCGCGGCCGCGCCTGATCGAGCGCATCCGGCAGGCGGTGGGCGATCCCGCGCAGTGTCACCTCGTGTGCTTCAACAGCTCCGATTTCGAGCGCACGCTGGCCGTGCAGCTCGACATTCCGCTGTACGCCAACGATCCCTCGCTCTAGGGGATAGACAGATGAATCGCTGCGTGGGCACACTTTACGACGGTACACCCCCATTGGCACGACTGTCAAACCGCGGTGGGCCCCCGAAGCGTCGTTACGCGCAATTGCTTTCAGTCTCCCGGCGGGCGGGCGGGGAGTGCCCGCTTCCGGAGCCCAACCGAGAGCGCCGCCGAAATCACCAGCGCAAACGCCCCGGCCGGCACCCCGAAGCCACAGGTTGCCGCGGGCGCGGCGGCGTTGATGGTGAGCAACAATTCGCCCGACTTTCCCTCCCCACCCGGGCCTTCCGCCACGATCCACGCGGTGTATTGACCGGCCGAAAGCTCGCTGGTCGGTATTTTCGCACTGGTTCCCGTCGGCGAAAGCTCGGCGCAACTCTCGAACTGGCCGTGTCCGGCGAAACAGAATTCGAGGGCGGTGATGGCGCCCGCGTTCGCCCACGCGATGTTCCATGGCTCCCCCTGAGTGATCTCGCGGGGTTGCACATCAAAACTCGTGACGTACGGCGCGGAGATCGGCGGGTCGGAGGTGGCGGAGCCGGTGTCCGCGTCGGTGTCGGTGTCGGTGTCGGCGTCTGAATCGGCGTCCGCATCGGTGTCCGTGTCGGCGTCGGTATCGGCGTCGGAATCGGTGTCCGTGTCGGTATCGGTGTCGGAAGGCGAGGTGGCCGTGCCGCTTTCGCCGCAAAGGGAAACGCCGGCAATCACGATGTCGTCCATCTGATAGTCGCGCGTATAGCTGGTGTCGTTGGGAATGCGCAGCGTGCGAAAAGAGAGCACGCCGTAGCCGGAATAATCAATGCTGGTAGACAGGGTGGACGCGATATCCATCGCCGCGGTCGTTCCGCCCCAGCTCACCGTGAAATCATAGGCATTGCTGGCTTGCCAGTCGTATTCGCTGGTCCAGCCGCCCGCTTCGTAGTCCCCATACCACTCCGGACCCGCCTGCAATTTCACCCGCCCGTCGTAGCCTTCGTAAATATCCCCGGCGAATTTCACTTGGAGAAAGTTATCCCGGCGACTATCCGAAAATGACCCGTCGTAATCCGAAAACATTTCGAGCAAATCGTGTTGCGCTACGCCCGATTCGTCGATATTCGAAACCCGCATATTGATATATCCGGAAACAACGTCCGGCAGGTCGTACACGATCGTGCCGCCATCCGGCCGCCAACCTCCGGATACGAAGGTGCCGCCGTACACGCGACCGTCGGCACTACCGTCGGCATAATCGTCGTAAATAAACCAGTCGCACGGGAATGCCATCGGGAGCAGGGCGAGAACGAGCATCGTGGGGCCTCGGGGAGCACTCCACCGGTGCAAGACGCGTGCCTACGAACGATCGGTCACTTTCCCGCAGCACTGGGGAGGCGGCACCCCAACTTGCGCGGTCCGATCGGCACGATCGGGGCAGGCGCGTCGCGCGGGCCGCAAACCTCGGCCCGTTCGCAGGCGTTTCCCCGAGCGAACCAAGCCAGGCGCGGCGAAGCGGGCGACATTCCGAACGAATCGGGGTAGACGCCGGACCCATGCACCGCATCACCCCCATTCTTGGCGCCCATCCCTATATTCGCCTGTTTCGCGCGAAAACGTTCGTGATCAAGGTGTCGGGGTCCATCCTCGCCGACGCTTCGGCACGCGCGTCGCTCGCCGAAGATGTGTCGGTGCTGCACCATGTGGGGGTTCG
>CAMAWH010000122.1 GCA_945861635.1 Klebsiella pneumoniae
CCGCCGCCGCCGCCGCCGCCGAAGCCGCCGCCGCCGCCACCACCGCCTTCCCGCTCACGGGCTTCGTTGACGCGGAGGGGACGACCCTCGAGATCGCGACCGTCCCAAGCGGCAATGGCCGCCTTGGCGTCGTCGTCACTGCCCATTTCAACGAAAGCGAAGCCGCGGGGGCGGCCCGTTTCGCGGTCAGCAACGATGCTGACGCGGACGACATTGCGACCCTCGGCCCCGAAGGCCTCCTTGAGGGACTCTTCAGTGGTGCGGAAGTTGAGATTGCCGACGTAGAGCTTGGTACCCATTTGATTATCCATGTCCTGACTGTTCACGTTCGAGCACTTTCGCAAACCGAGAGGGCATTCCGAACGCGCGCCGTCTAACCGACGGCGATTCGGGCGTCAAGAGAAGACTTCGTCGATTGAGGGAAGGTGAGCGGCCAGCGTAATCAAGCCACGGAGGTCGTGTACCTCTCCGTCGACATCGGGCACCCGCCATGCGCGAGAGCCGGGCGGCGCGTGGGCCATGAGATCGCCGATAGCAGCTTCCTGTGAGGCGACCTCCGCGCGTTTACGTGTCACGACGTCGTCCAGCGCCGCGAGCAGCGGACGCACCCACGGAGCATCGGGCAGCGGGGAAAACGTCAGTGGCTCCTCCGGGGGCGCGGCGGCGCACCGGTTCACGACGAACCCGGCAAACGGCATTCCGGAAGCACGCAAGACGTCGAGAAACGCAATGGCCTCTGCTCGCGCACCCGGCGCCGGCGTCGTGACCAGAACAAATCGGGTGCTCGGTGCGGTCAGGACGGCCTTCACGGCCAGACTCCGCTCCCTGAATCCGAACCACAACCCCTGAAACGACGTGAAGAATTCGGCGATGTCGCTGATCGTCCGCTCCCCCAGCAGGCGCTTCAGGAGTCGGGCCAACATCTCCGATCCCATCTCAATCATCCGCCAACCGCCACGAGATGCGGGCAGCACCAGCCACCGCATCACGCCTTCGTCCATCAGACCGGCCATCCGGTCCGGGGCAGCCAGGAAATCAAGCGCGTGTCGCGTCGGCGGCGTGTCCAGGACGACGACGTCCCAATTTCCGGATTGCGCTAATTCCAATAGCTTTTCCATCGCCATGTACTCGTGGACCCCGGCGAGCCGGGTCGAGACGAAGCGATAGTAACGGTTGCCGAGGATCCGCTCTCGGACGTCGTCCGAGGGGGAGAAACGCCGAATGACCCCGTCGAACGTGTCTTTCGTGTCCAGCATGATCGCGTCGACGGTCGTGCCCGGAACGCGGACCGGGGCGTTGCCGATCGTGCCGATTCCAAGCGAGTCCGCCAGCCTGCGGGCTGGGTCGATGGTCAGCACGGCAACACGCTTTCCTTGGGAAGCAATCGACAACGCAAGTGCCGCCGCGGTTGTTGTCTTTCCAACGCCGCCGGAGCCGCATGCGATCACGACCGGCGTCACGCGGCCGCCAATGCGGACGCGAGCGTCGCGAATTCCGCCCGCCCCAGGTCCCGCCGAAACAGAAACGGAAGATCGTATACGGGTCTGCCAAGCGTCGCAAGGCGGGTGCGCGCGCGGTCCTGCCTGGCGAGCCGCAGAATGGCTCCGTCGATCAACGCCACCGCCGCCTTTCCCGCCACGTTCGCCCCGGCGAGGAGCGAGGCGCGCTGGGCCTCGTAGGCCGTCAGGTCCGGAACGGGAGAGGGGTGAACCTCATTCAGGACGAGCGCCTGCACAAGGGATCCTTGTGCGCCGAGGCGTCGATGCAGGTCCAACGTTTCATTGACCGGCATCTCCTCCGCGAGCGCTACCAGCACAAGCGCGGTTCGCTGCGGATCATCGAAGAGCTTCGCGACGTCACGTGCGTTGTCGTGGAACGGACCGGCCACGGTCAACTCCATCATGGCGCGGGGGGATGCAAGCATCGTGAGTCCGTGACCGGTCGCCGGCGCGTCCACGACGATCAGATCCCAGCGTGGACGGCCGCTTTCCGCGTCTCGCTCCAGATCAAAAACCTTGCCTAGCTGGATCAGGTCGTGCAGCCCGGGAACGGCGTCCACAAACGGACCCATGATACGATTTTGGAAAACCATCTTGTACAGCCGACGCAGGTGCAATTCGCGCACCGCGTATTCTTCGATCGCCTCGGTGGGCGTGATCGACAGCGTCCACAGGTTCGGTGCGACGCTGGTCAGCGCATAGCCGCGCGGCGGGACACCGAAGATCGCGGGTACGCGCGATGCACCACTCGTTTCCACCAGCAGTACTCGCTTGCCACCCATCGCCGCGCCAAGCGCAAGTGCTGTTGCGACGGTGGTCTTCCCGACGCCCCCCTTTCCGGTCACCAGCACCACGCGACGGTCGAGGAGCATGCCTGGGGGCGGCTATCACGCTCCCGCCGCGTCCGCGCGCTTGCCACGCCCGCGGTCCGTGCATACGGTGCCGGCCCCGAGGGTAGCCCGACATGCCAATCTACGAGTACGCCTGCCCCGATTGCGGCCACGAATTTGAGGAAATGCAGAAGTTCACGGATGACCCGATGCGGGAATGTCCTGCCTGCCACGCCGGCAATGTGAAGAAGCTCATCAGTCGCACGAACTTTGTGTTGGCAGGGGGGGGGTGGTACAAGGATCATTACGGCCTGAAATCACCTTCGGATGCGGGAAGTTCTGGAAAAGAGGGGGCTGAGAAGGGGGGGGCAGAGAAGGGCGGCGCGGACGCCGCCCCGAACTCCTCAGGCGCACCAGCCGCGGCGACACCCGCCGGTTCGAGCACGCCGGCGGCCCCGTCGGCGGCACCCGCCCCGTCGGCGCCAACGGCTCCCTCCGCCCCATCGGCGCCCTCGACCCCATCCAAGTGACCGCTTCGATCCTGGATGGCAAGGCGATTGCGGCCGAAGTCACCGCGGCGCTGGTCCAGCGCGTCGCGGCCCTTGCCCGGCCGCCCGGCCTCGCCGTCGTCCTCGTCGGGGACGATCCTGCGAGCACCGTGTATGTGCGCAACAAGACGCGTACCGCGGAAAAGCTGGCTTTTGCCCATTGGCAGCTCACGCAGCCGGCGAATCTTGCGGAGGCCGACCTGCTCGCGGAGGTACGGCGTCTCAACACGGACCCGCAGGTCGACGGCATCCTTGTGCAGTTCCCGCTGCCCGCTCACATCGACAGACAGCGGGTGATCGATGCCATCGACCCTTCGAAGGATGTCGATGGACTCACGGCGCAGAGCGCAGGCTTCCTTGCGACGAAACGTGCCGGCTTCGTGCCCTGCACGCCGCTCGGCTGCATGGAGCTGCTCCGGCGCACCGGCGCTTCTCTCCGCGGCGCCGAGGCGCTCGTCATCGGTCGCTCCGACCTCGTGGGTCGTCCGATTGCGCGTCTGTTGGAGCATGCCGACTGTACCGTGACCGTGGCGCATAGCCGCACGCTGGATCTGGCGGCACACGTCGCCCGCGCCGAGGTCGTCGTAGCCGCGGTCGGCTCGCCCGGAATGGTGCGCGGGGAGTGGATTCGTCCGGGCGCGATCGTTCTCGACGTCGGGATCAATCGCACGGCGGAGGGCGCGCTCGTCGGAGATGTTGAGTTCGCGCCGGCCGTGGAGCGCGCGTCGTGGATTACGCCGGTTCCCGGCGGCGTCGGGCCGATGACTATCGCAATGCTGATGGTGAATACCGTCGTGAGTGCGGAGCGGCGGCTGCGCTGACCGGCGTGGGTCGTTGGTCTGGGCGGCGCGGCGGGTTCGGGGACCGAACCCCCAAACGTAAAAGCGCCGCTGTGTGCCCGCTCGGCTTCCGGTTCGGCGTCCGGGCGATTGGACGGGCGGCTCCCCACCTGGACCTGACATGCCCGTCCGCCTCACCCCCTCGCGCCTCGCTTTGCGCTCGGCTCCGGGGGCGGGGTCGGGTGCCTCGCGGCCTTGCCGGCCGCGACCCTCGCAGCGCTCGGGTCGGCCCCCTTCCGGTTCGGCGTCCGGGCGATTAGACGGGCGGCTCCCCACCTGGACCTGACATGCCCGTCCGCCGAACCCCATTTCATGAGTACCACCGCGACGCAGGTGCGAAGCTGATCGACTTCGGTGGCTGGGAAATGCCGGTGCAGTACACCGGAATACTCGATGAGCATTACGCCTGCCGCCAGCGAGTCGGATTGTTCGACGTGTCGCATATGGGAGAGGTCCGGTTCCAAGGCCCCCACGCGCTCGCGGCCGTGCAACACCTCGTCACGAACGACGTGAGCAAGATTGCGTTTGGTCAGGCGCAATACACCGCCATGTGTAACGAGCACGGTGGCATCGTCGACGACCTGATCTGCTACCGAATTGGGCAGGAAGAAATCCTCATCTGCCTGAACGCCGCGAATCGGGAAAAGGACTACAAATGGATGGTGTCGCACAACCCTTTCGGTGCATCGATCGTGAATGAGTCCGATTCCTGGGGGCAGCTCGCGATTCAGGGGCGCCACGCGGCGGCGTTGCTGCAGTCGTTGACGGCCGTTCCGCTGGCGCCGATCGCGAATTACTGGTTTGGGCAAGGCACGGTTGCAGGGGTGGAAAACTGCATCGTCGCCCGCACGGGCTACACCGGAGAAGACGGATTCGAGGTGTTCTTGCCAGCGGGCGCGGCGGACATTCTGTGGAACGCGATTCACGACGCGGGCGCGCAGTACGGACTCGCGAACATCGGCCTGGGTGCGCGTGACACGCTCCGCCTGGAAATGAAATATGCGTTGTACGGCAATGATATTTCCGACGATACGTCGCCGCTGGAGGCCGGGCTTGGGTGGGTGACCAAGCTTGAGAAGGGTGATTTCATCGGTCGGGATGCGATCCTGAAGGTGAAGGAAGCCGGCGTGTCAAAGCGGTTGGTGGGCATGCACGTGGCAGACCGCATCGCAAGGCAACATTACCCGATCCTGGCCGATGGTGCCGTTGTGGGCGAAGTGACCAGCGGGTCGCGCGCCCCGTCGCTCGATGCCAACATCGCTGTCGGATACGTTCCGGCCGCGCTGTCGAAACCGGGCACCGCTCTCCAAATCGACGTTCGAGGCAAGATCGCCGAGGCCACTGTCGTAAAGACCCCTTTCTACACCCGTCCCTACTGAGGCTCGCCATGAATTATCCCAGTGATCGCCGGTACTCCGACCAGCATGAATGGATCAAGATCGACGGTGACATCGGCACCGTCGGCGTTACCCACCACGCGCAGGACGCTCTCGGCGAAATAGTGCATGTTGAGCTTCCGTCGGTGGGGAAGCAGCTCAAGAAAGGGGGGGCTGCCGCGGAAGTGGAGTCCGTGAAAGCCGTTTCGGACGTCTATTCCCCGGTGACGGGCGTCGTCACCGAGGTGAACGCGGGTCTCGACGGAAATGAGGGTGCCATTAACTCGGACCCGCACGAGGCGGGGTGGTTGTTTCGGGTGCGTCTGGCGGTGCCGGCGGAAGTCGAGGGGCTGATGGACGCGGCTGCGTACGCGAAGTTTGAAGCGGGGGGCTGAGCGCGGGCTCCGCCCCCTCCTTAATCCCATCGGCGCTGACATTCTGCCGCCCACGTACCGGCCGGCATCCGCCGATGTTTTCGACGTCGTGTAGGTTCTACGATGTGTTTTTGCCAGTCGGTGCGCGTCCGCGGGGGTGACCTCAGACGGACGGGTCCGGCGTTGGCGGGCCGGCGGTAGGTGGACACCGACCGGGCGATGTTCGAGGGTCACATCTCCCCTTCCTCGGTTTCTACCGTTGGTTTCCGGAGGTGTCCGGGTGCGGGCGGGTGCGTCGTAAGCCGCTGATCGTTTGACCCACGTGGGCCGCCGCGAACTTTATTTTTCTCCGCCTCCACCGCTAAAAACGCCCTGTCGCGGGCGCCATCCGTGCCCGTTTGGCGGCGTCGCGCGGAAGGGGGCTCCCGGCCACCAGGCGCGGTGATCGGGCGCGTCGCCGAGGTGCCCATTCCTTGCGTCGCTCTGCGCGCATCCTGACACCCCGAAAAACACCGAAAATCGGCGCAATACGTGGACTGCATGCACGCCACACGTCCGAGTCCTGAACTCGATCTCGCCCGATCCCTCGATGCACGTCTGGTCGCCGCCCGCAAAGCACAACGCGGCGCGGAGCATCGTTTGGCGATTCTGCTCGCCGAGCTGGCCGACACCTCCGGCCACCGCCTTCTCGGATACGCATCCATCGAGCAGTATGCGATGGCGGCGCTCGAATTGACGTCTCGGATAGCCCGAGATCTGTTGCGCATCGGAAGGAGCATGCCGGAGTTACCCAGACTGAACGCGGCACTCGCGGCCGGTGAGGTGGATTGGACGAAAGCAAGAGAGGTGGTGCGCGTCGCGACCGCGGAAACCGACGCTTCGTGGACGGAGCGCGCCAAAACGATGTCCGCTCGCGTGATCGAGCGCGAGGTTGCCGCCGCCCGCATCGGGGATCCCGCACCGACCGGCGATCCCGACCCCGAATTACGCCCCGCGCGTGCTCGGCACTCCTTTGAGATGGAGGCCGCGGACGCCGAAGTTCTGTACCAGGCGCTCGCCCTGCTGCGCGCTCGTAGCGATCTCG
>CAMAWH010000123.1 GCA_945861635.1 Klebsiella pneumoniae
GGTCTTGGCGCGTTGGCGGCGCCTTCTCGCGGACCGCCGCCTCGTTCTCTCCAACGAAGCTATTTTCGCCGCCGCAGGTGTGGACCGCTGCGGTGGCGCCGCCGTCCGCGTGGCGTCGGCGTTGCCGTCGGCGCGTTCCCCGCGCGGCCGCATTCATCGAACATCTCAGCGGCGCCGGGCCTTTGCCCCTGGGGGGTACCGCCAACGCCGGATTCGTCCGTCTGAGGTCGCCCCCGCGGACGCGCACCGACTGGCAAAAACACATCGTAGAACCTACACGACGTCGAAAACGTCGGCGGATGCCGGCCGGTACGTGGGCGGCAGAATGTTAGCGCCTATGGGGGCCTACACCCCCTCACTGCCCGTACTTGACTGAACACCCGTACGCCTTCGTCGTCGAGACACCCACAGGCCTGCCGGCCTTCAGGTCCGCGACCGCCGCGTCCACGTAGTTGACCGCCGTCCCACCCGCGACCTCCCCGAGCGGCGCATTGTCCAGCGCTCCGGCGTACGCGAGCACCCCCTGCGGGTCGATGACGTACATGTGCGGAGTCGTCTTCGCCGCATAGAAGCGCCCGATGCGTCCGATGGGATCGAGGAGCACTGGGTAGTCCATCGCGTACTCTCGCCGCGCGGCTTGGTTGCGCTCCAACCCAGCGCCCTGCTTGCCTGGCGCTCCGGAATTCACGGCGAGCCAAACGACGCCCTCGGCCTGGGCACGCGATGGCTGGGTGCGGAGCGGCCCTGACCCATGTGCGTATTTCACGTAGGGGCATTCGGGGTTGAACCACTCGACGACTACCGTCTTGCCGGCGTATTGTGAGAGGGACACCTGCTTTCCATCGGTGTCCTCCAGCGTGAACGCCGGGGCCGGCCGGCCGACGGACGCGACCTCCACGGGGGTGACCGCCGCGGCATCGAATGCGAGGAGGGCAACGAGCATGGGGACTCCCCGGATCGTCTAACCGTTCGGGGCACCGGTGGGGCAGTCAGGTGGGGTCGAAGCACCACAAGGTACCGCCAGCCGCAGCAGAAATGACGTTCTGTCCATCATCGAAACGTGGCACAGGGCGTGCATGCCACCCCGAAACACGGAGTCCGCGATGCTGATGACCGCCCTGCTCACCTTCGGGCTCGCCGGCTGCGAAAGCGAGAGCGACATCGAAGCCGCAACCCTGCCCGAGCGACGGGGCGGCTGCGCGTCCGGGGCCACCCAAGTCTGTGTTGGGTCGGGGGCCTGCGCCGGCGGGCAGGTCTGCGAGTCAGACCAGACCTGGGGGGAATGCGACTGCGGACAAGAGGACGCCGAATCCGACGCGGACAGCGACACCGACACCGACGCCGATGCCGACGCCGACGCCGACGCCGAACCAACCACATTGAACCTGCACGAAGCGACGATCTACGACAATCCCTCGAACGTCGCCGACTGGCCGGTGACCACCCACATCACGCGGCTCGAATTCGGGGACGCCGTCCACGTCGAATTCTCGAAGAGTGATGGCGACGATCGCTGGCCGGACGTCACGCCTCCTGGCTGGGACGGCCCGCTACAGTACACCATGGGCCTCGCCGAATACATCGACGGCAAGTGGGTTGCCTCCGCGGCCATCCAATTCTGGTACGGCCTGTACGCCTCTGGCGGCAACGTCGCCCAGGACAACCAGATCGCCGTGAACTGGTACTACGACAGTCGTTGGGGCGAATTGTCCGGACGGCAGCCCGCAACCGGCGAGATCGTGGGGCTGTTCGTCGTCGCCGGCAACCTCCGGGGCGTCGACGACGGCAGCCAGTCCCCGGTGCTGGAACGCTCGGACGTCGTGTTGTTCCCCTTTCCCGACGTGAGCGGGGCAACCTACACCTTCGAGTGAGCCGGGTTGCACGAAGGGTTCTTCAGCGCCCCCCCCCATCGAACGAGCACGCTGTTTCCGATTTGGCGACCTCGGACAGGCGCACCCGCCATCCGCGCGGATCGCCGTCCGGCGACACGAAAACGGCCGCCATGCCCGGACGGACATCGTCCGCGTCGAACGACCACCGCGACGACGCGCTGCGCCCGGCGATGTTCACCGTCGGAAGGGTTTCCTCGAGCGGGACGTTGGGAAACATCTCCGCCGGTTGCGGAAGGCAAACCGTGACCATCCCGTTCGGCAGGGTCGTGGCCGGTGCGGGAATCGGCAAGCGCGCGCGCGGATCGCGTCCCCCATCCGACCCGGACATCGTTCTCGTCAGCGTTGTCGTACCGTTCACACACATGTCACGACACAGAAGCCAACTCGCAACCGCGGTCATCTGCGAGCCGCCATCCACCTCCCATACCGCCCAACCCTCCGGCTCGTAGACGAAACTCGTGATGTCCCCGAGATCGACCCGCCGTTTGGGCGCCGACCAACTGGGGAGCCCCGCGTCCCGCCCGTCGATCGCGAGCGAGGCCCGTGTCGCCATCCCCGTCTGCCCCGGATTCTCGCCCCAGTAGATGTGCCACGCCTCCGGAACGATGAATCGCACGGCCACCGCAAACCGCCCGCCCTCGATACGCACGGGTTCCTCGAGGACGATTTCGACGGCAGGTGTCGGTGCCGGCGTCACGAGAGAATCCCGAAGACGCGCGAGCACATCTCGTCCAGCGTTTCCACTCCCAGGTATGCGTCCACGGGTGCCCATAGCCCAGCATCATCGAGGGCGGGCACGACGCTGAGGGCGTGAACGTGCCCATCGTCGAAGTGTCCGTGCGCTGGGCAGCGGCGGCGCGGCCGGGGTGAGGCTGCGGGGTCGCGCTGCGCATCCTCTTGCCGCACCCGGGGTGTGGGCCGCCGGCATGGCGATCCCTGTCGTCCGCGACTACAATGACCAGATGGAACCCTCCTTCGACCACATCACCCCGGCGGAGCGCATCCTCTATATTCAGGATCTGTGGGACCGAATCGCCCCAGAAGCCGAACAAGCCCCGCTCACTCCCGCGCAGGCGGCCGAGATCGATCGGCGGGTCGCGGACTACCGAGCGCATCCTGAGACGTCGATCCCCTGGGAGGTTGCGCGCGAACAGATGCGGCGCCGGGTCTGATGCTGCCGGTACGCCTGCGCCCTGCGGCGCTGCAAGAGTTGACGGAGGCGTGAGTTGGTACGAGACCAAGCGAGAAGGCCTCGGCGACGAGTTCCGAGTATGCCTGGATGCGGGGATCGCGGAGATCGGCCGGTCGCCTCTTGCATGCGCGAAGATCCGTGGCGAGGCTCGCCGGAAGGTCGTCCGCCGCTTCCCGTATGTGCTCATCGACCTGGCCGAGCCGGAGCACGTGGAGGTCGTCGCCGTGTTCCACACCTCGCGCGACCCCGCGGTCTGGCGGGAACGAGTTCGATAACCCTTCGGCCGAAAACCAGAAAGCCCGCCTTCCGAGGTGGAATGCGGGCTTTCGATCAATGGTCGGCTCAACTGGATGAACTTCGAACCTTTGCGGCGGATCCACGGGGGTGGGGGGAGCGGGAGAACGCTGCGTTGGATGGGGTTTTGGCGGCGAAGTGAGCACGTCGCGCCGTCTTTTTGGCAAGGCAGGTTCGGTGATGTCCGATCTCACGCAGGCCGAGTAAGCCACCCGCCCACGGCGGACTTGATAAGCTGCCAAGGTGTCATCACCGCTGCCGTCAGCTCTCCTAATCCGCCTCAAGGGATCGACGCTCGCGACCTCCGGCGTCGAGAACGACGAGGGCCTTTCCGTGGTCGGCGCAAAGATCGCCGTATTCACCGATCATCCTGGCGTTTACGTCCACGACACAGGCGGGATGTTCGGTAGTCAGGTCGTCCTTTCGGTTCAGGGTGCCGAACTCGCCGATCCCGCTCGCTTCGATCTTCGGTGGGCGGCGCGCTCCACGACGCTGCTCGCGCGGATGCGCCCAAATCCCGGCCACCGCGTGCGCATCGCGCTCCGGGGCAACGATGCGGAGAAGGTCGAATTGGCGTGGGCGCCCGTCTCTGGCGTAGGCGAGCACCGCCGCGCAGCGAAGCTCAGCGTCGTGCCGACGTGGAGCGCGGAGCGCGCGGGGATCCTCGCCCGCTTGACACGGGCGCTCCAAGGCGCAGGCGTCGCGGAATACGAGTGGGCGGTCGAGGTCGGCGACGGGAGCCGAAGCGACAGCCCGATCTCGGAAGACTGCCTCGCGCTCCTCGGGCGTATCCCGGACGACGACGTCGCGACCCGCCTCCTCGGGGAGTGGCTTGCCACCGGCGAGGTCGCCCTACACGCCGCGGTGCTGGCCGGACGGCTGGTGCTCCACACTGGAGATCCGGCCAGTCCGGTGGCGTCCGTCCCAGCAGGCTCCCTTGACGCGCGAATCGCGCTCCGAAGCGTGTTCATCCAGAGCGCGCTGTTGATGGCCGGCGAGCATGTCACGGCAATCGAACTCGTGTTCCCTCAACAAGCCGAGGCTGCCGTGTTCTTCGCCGCCCTCCAGAAGACGAGGGCCGCGAATCCAGCCGCGAGCGCACGGCCGAGGGGGGGGCTCGTGGCAGCCGTCGTCATCCGTGGCTTGTTGGCCGGTAACCGCGCCGTTCACACGCGCTGCGACATAGCGCACGACCGAGGCGCGCTGGAGGTGCTGGATCCCAAGTCCGGGAAGCCAGTATGCCGCTTCGACCTTGGCGCTCCGAGCGCCCTGCTTGCAGCCAGCGGCGGGAAGCTCGTGGTCGCCAACGACGAAGCCGGACCCCTCGTCGTGACATACGATGCCTCCGCCTTCCGCGAAGCGCTGTTCGCCGACCCCACCGCGCGCGCGACCGCGCGGCGAACGGCAGAAGCAGGCCCGCAACTCGCTTTGCTCAAGGACGACTGCGCGGTCAAGCTCTTCGTCTCAGGTGAAAACATTGCGTTCGTCGGCGCCCGCGCCCCTGCGCCGATGCCCGCAGCGGCGATCACGGGATTCGACGTCATACTCGATCCGACATGGCCCTGCGTGACTCTGCTAAATCAAGGGGCGAGCCTGACAATCGCTGCGACGCACGACCAACTGGAGGCGATTCTGGCCAAGGTGGTGGGGGCCATCGTCGCGCCACGGACCAGTGTGCAGCCCGAACAGTTCGTGGAGGCGCTCCTCGGGCTCGAACGTGCCTGGGCGGCCCACGTCGTCTTTGCTCCTGTGCTCGATCTACACCTCCACCTCCTCCGCGCGCGCGGACCCGCAAGCTCTGCCGGCGTTGGCGTACTCAGCTCTGTGTCGCCGTCCGACCCCGCGCAGCAGTCTGATCTCGTCATGGGCTTCGCCTCAGGCGTCCCGCTTCTCCGCCGGCACCTCGATGACGTGGCTTGGCGCCTACCCCGCGTACTCGTTCAGCGAGACGCCGTATTCCTCGCGTCTGCGCTCGGTGTCGTGCCGCCCGCACTCCGCGAACACGAGGGGCGCTACTCCGCGGCGTTTGGCGCGCTCGGGCCGGTGGGCCGGCAGGTGGAGCGTGTGGAGCGTGAGGTCGTCCGAGTGGACAGCGCGCGGCGCGCGCTCGCGCGTGCTGCCCCCGGCGTCGGGGGGCTCGTAATCTCGCTCGGAGCTTCTGCACTCCACCCAATGTTCTTACTCGGCGCAATGCAGCAGGCCTACGCGCTCACGCAGGCCGGCGGGAACGTGCGAGCCAGCGAGGCCG
>CAMAWH010000124.1 GCA_945861635.1 Klebsiella pneumoniae
CCCGCCGCATAGGCGCTTCCTACCGACACCATGTTCAGGATCGTGCGCGCGGACAGGGCCACGTGGGGGTCTATCGCGTCGGGTTTCTCGACGCCTTTGTGGGGTCGTGCTGCGCTCGGGTATACTGATGCCGATCGCGCACCCTCTGACCATGTGGTCCCCGCCCCCCGCCCCCGACTCTCCCGCGCCGGATCGCGTGCGCGGCGCGTTGTCGGGGAGCCTGTTATTTGCGCAGCCGCGGCATGCGGCGGTTGTTTCCGCCATCACGACGTTCTGCGCGCCGCCCGGGCCGGTCGTGTTTGAGGTCGGGTTCGACCACGGCATGCGCATCCTTTCGTGCGCGCGGGCTTGGCCCGACGTGCGTTGGTTGGGGGCGGAGATTCGGAAGCGGCGGGTGGAAGCAGCGTCCCCGCACGCCCCGACGAATTGTCTGCTCCTGCATGCCGACGCGCGCACGCTACTCGCGACGGTGATTCCAGCCGGGACGCTCGCGCAGGTGGACGTCCTGTTCCCAACCCCGACCGACACGCCGCGACACCTGTTGCTGACACCCATGTTCGCCCTGGCGGTCGCGCGCTCGTTGGCCCCAGATGGCACCATTCACCTTGCGACGGACGTGCGCGAGATGGCAGAGCTCTTTCGCTGTACGTTCGAGGGTTGGGTGGACGCGGCGCACCCGGCCGCCGCGCCTGAGTTGTCGCGCCGCGAGCGGGTTTGCCGACGCGATGGACTTGCCATCCACCGCGTCACGCTCCGTCGTCCGGAGGATCAACCGTGACGGTCGCGACGGATTGGACCGAGGTTACCGCTCGCGTCGTCGTCGAAGCGTGTGCCGCTCACCCGGATGATATCGTGCTCGTACGAGGTGTCGGCCTTGGCTCGCTCACGACGCGCGTGCGCCGCGTCGTCGTCAGGCCCGAGGCCGGTCTCAGCATCGTTGCATTCAACGACGTTCTGGAATCGCTGCCGCCCTTGGAACAGCGTTCCCTCCTTGCCGAAATGGCGGCTGCGCTGCCCGAACGTGGGTTGTTCGTGGCCGGCGGCAAGATGTTTTCCTTCCCAGAGGAAACCGTCGATGAACCCGAGCAGTTTGGCGTCGGTCGCTACGCACAGCCGATCACGACGCTGGAGCGCTGGCTGCGCGACCTCGGCTTTTTGCCGGACACTCACCGCTTCGGCCCCGGCCGGGCCGTGATCATCGCGCTCAAGGCCTCGCCGCAGGGTCCTGGGCGATAGGACGATTGCGATGAAGCTATTCGTCACTGGCGCCTCGTCGTTCGTCGGGAGCCACTTCTGCACGTTGGCCGCGGCACAGGGTCACACGGTCGTTGGCCTGTATCGAAATACGACGTTGCGCCTGCGGGGCGTGACGGGTGTGCAGGCCGAGGTGCAGCACGCGCGTCCTTCCAACGACACCGATGTCATCGTTCACCTTGCGACAAAGGTGATGGCCGACGACGCGCTGGTGCAAAACCGGTCGATGCTGGACGCCGTCGTTGGCTGGGGGAAGCCCGTCGTCTACGCATCCAGCACGGTCGTTCACTGGGAGCGAAAAAATGCCTATGCGCGCAGTCGTGTCGAGGACGAGGCGCGCGTCGAGGCCAGCGGCCTTCCGTGGCTGATCGTGCGTCCGTGCGCCCCCTACGGCCCCCGCCACGCCGAGCACCAGCCGCACCACAAGGAGAGCTTCCACACGCTTGCCCGCATGTGCCGCTGGCTGCCCCGTGTGCCTGTGCTTGGCGACGGTCGGTATCGCCGCCAGCCGGTGCACGTCGATGACTTCAACGGTGCAATCCTCTCCCTCGTCGTCGGTACAAAATGGGGTGCGGCTTACGACGCGGGCGGGCCGGAGCCGATGACGCTGCGCGAAATCATCACCCGCCTCGGCGGGCGCGGCGTCCTTCCGCTCCCGCTTCCACTCCTGAAGCTCGCCGGCCCGCTCGCAGGGCTTCATCCCGACGTACTCACGACCTTCGATACAGACGACGTGGTGGACCCCGCGCCGCTCGCGCGCGCGAGCGGCATCACCCCGCGCGCCTTCGATCCAGCCGCGCTCCGAAACGCCTGAGCGCGGCGACTTCCGCCGTCGGCTATGTTGCCGCATGAGTTCGCGGGATGCGTCGTGCTGAAACCCGGCGCCGTCATTGAGCGGTATGTCGTCGAAGACGTGCTCGGACAAGGCGGTACGGCGGTCGTGTACCGCGTCCGCCATCGCAAGCTCGGCACGGAGCACGCGCTGAAGGTCCTGACGTGGATGGGCGCGCAGGCCGAGGTGCGGCTTTTGCTCGAAGGGCGCGTACAAGCGGGGCTTCGGCACCCAAACGTCGTTGCCGTGACCGACGTCCTCGACCTGGAAAGCGGGCCCGGCCTGCTGATGGAGTACATCCCGCCGCCGACCCTTTCGGGTTGGCTTGACGACCATGAGCCAAGCCACGCGGAAATTGAAAGAATCTTCAGGGCCATTGTCGCGGGCGTGAATCACGCGCACAAACATGGGCTGGTCCACCGCGATCTGAAACCTTCGAACGTGCTCATGCAGCCGTCTGAGGGGCTGCTGGTCCCGAAGGTCGCGGACTTCGGCCTGGCAAAGTTGCTCTCGGATGATCCTGCGGCCCAGAACACGCGCTCTGGACTTACGATGGGCACGCCGCAGTACATGGCGCCGGAGCAGTTCCGAGATGCCAAAACCGTAGACCGTCGCGCGGACCTGTTTTCGCTCGGATGCATTCTTTACGAATTGGTCGCCGGTTTTCCCCCGTTTGAGTGGTCGGATTTCATCCAGCTTTACAACACGATCCTCGCCCGGGGGTACCGCCCGCTTCCGAACGGCACGCCTGCGGCGATCGTCGCCGCTGTGGACGGCTGCCTGGACCCCGATCGGGACACCCGCGTAGGGGATTGTGGCGTTCTTCTTTCAATACTGGACGGTCGCCCTCGCCCATCGGTCCCGACACTGATCCCGGGTGACGCCATGCAGTTGTTGCCGCGCGTGCCGGACGCGGCGGCCCCCGCGAGCCGGCGTCGGCCCGTCCCGGCCGGCCCGGAGCCCACGCTGGCGTCGGGCCCGGTGCATACGGCGATTCCGGGCGGAGGAGATACCGAAGTTCCCGTGGGCGGCGGCACGCTCGATCCCGGATCCGCCTCCCCTTCTGGCGGGATCACCTGGTCGGACGCGTCGGCGACGATGCAGGGTCCGGCGGCGGCCTTGGCTGCGGTTCCACACGCCGCGCCGCCCGCGCCGGTGCGCCCGCGCGTGGCACCACCCGCCGAAGGTCGGCCGAAAATCTGGAATCCGACGGACTCGGCGACGACGATGCTGCCAGAAAGCAGCTTCGGGCAACCGCAGGGAGCGGCGGCGCCGACTCCCTTCCCGGTGCCGACACCGTACCGGGTGCCGGTTTTCGGACGTTTCGGCAGCGTGGGAGTGGGTGCGCTCGCCACGGGTGTGGTGGTCGTCGCGATCGTCGCACGCGTGCTGCTTTCGGCGCCGGAGGCGTCGTCCCTCGCAGAACCGACCACGGGAAGTGCCGCCGATGCAGTGACCGAGGTGCCTGCGAACGGTGCGGTGCACAGTGCGCCCGATCCGATCGTGCCCGTCGCTGTCGATGACAAAGTTACGGTACAACCAGCTGTTGCTGCGTCCGGGCGCCCGCCTCCCACGAGGCCGATCGTGGCCGTTCCCGGCAAGCCACCGGCGAAAGTGGTTGTCGCGGAGCCGGGAATCGTTGCGCCAACCGCCACGCCGACCGTCGCGCCGCCACTGACGCCGCCCGTCGTGATGCCCGCGGCGCTCGAAGCCCACGCCAGCATGGCAATTGTCACAATTGCCGGAGAAGCGGAGGCGGTGCTACTCGTCAGCGAATCCGGTCGTTTTCCACCGGGAGAGGTGCCTCCCGGTCACTATCTGGTTCTCGCCTCGTTCCCGGGCCTTGCGTATGCAAAGGCGGCCGAGATCGACGTCGTAGCCGGTCAGCACGTGAAGCTGACCTGTACGACCACGTTTGCGCAGTGCAGCCGCCGCTGATCGGGCGAACCCCGCGCGCCGCCGCCGGTTAGTTCCCCATGCCGCCGTTCCGTCGGCTCCCGGAGCCATGAAACGGAGCGCGGCATGGGGAACTGCGGGGATGGGGAGAGGGCCACGCCCGGCGCGTTATCCAACGCGCCGGGCGCCGCAGGCCGGAAAGCGCAGCTTGGA
>CAMAWH010000125.1 GCA_945861635.1 Klebsiella pneumoniae
CGGTGCTGGGACGGGGTCGGGGGCCGGCGCGGGTGCCGACGAGGCCGCCGGGGTCGAGCCGGCCGGCGCCGCGCCCTCTCCCGCGAGGGAGAGTGAAATACAAAGGATCAATGGACCTCCCCTAGAATGAGTGGGGTCGGCGCGACCCCGGACCCGATATCGAACGCACCCGCCGCTTCCGCCTGCGCCCGTTCAAGGTGCCGATGGTCGTGATGAAGCAGCGCGAGCGGCTCACCCTTCACGACGTATTCCCCGCGTTTCTTGAGCACCGTGACGCCGACGCCCGGGTGCACCGAATCCTCCGCCCGCAACCTGCCCGCACCGAGCACGAACGCCGCACGGCCTATCCCCCATGCGTCGCAACGCGTGACGACGCCCGACTCCCGCGCTGTCACTTCCGCCGTGGACATCGCGAATTTCATGGCGTGCAGCGCCCCGCCATGCGCGCGTGTCATCGCGACGAACCGCTCATAGGCCGCGCCGCTGTCCAGCACGCGTTCAGCGTCTGGATGACCGGCCAGACGGAGCGTGAGTTCGCGGAGATCTGCCGGTCCAGCGCCCTGGAGGCAAGCCACGGATTCATCCACTTCGAGCGCGTTACCGCACGCTTGACCGAGTGGCTGACTCATGTCCGTCAACAGCGCGCTTGTTGCCACCCCGGCACCATTCCCAACGCGAACCAACGCTTCCGCAAGGACCGTCGCATCCGCGTGGGTTTTCATGAAGGCACCGGCACCAACCTTGACGTCGAGCACGAGGCGATCCAACCCTTCGGCGAGCTTTTTAGACAGGATGCTGGCGACGATGAGTGGAATGCACTCCACCGTCTGCGTTTCGTTCCGAAGTGCGTACAGAATTCGATCCGCCGGTGCGAGCGCGGCGGTTTGCCCGTTGATGAAGCACCCTACGTCGCGCAGAGTGCGTCGGAGTGCGTCGTCATCGAGATCACAGCGGTAGCCGGGAATGGCCTCCAGCTTGTCGAGTGTGCCGCCCGTGTGGCCGAGGCCCCGGCCGGAAATCATGGGCACCCTCCAGCCAAGCTCCGCCCAAAGCGGGGCTAGAACAAGGGATACCTTGTCCCCCACGCCACCCGTCGAATGTTTGTCCACGAACGGACCCTCGATGCCCGGCCAGGACAGCTTTTCGCCGGAGTCGGTCATGGCCCGGGTGAGCGAAACGGCTTCCGCATCCGTCAGGCCACGGACGAACGCAAACGCGAGCCAAGCGGCTGCTTGCGGACGAGACACGCTTCCGTCCACGACGCCCGCGACGAACGCTGCGACCTGCGCGTCTGACAGCGCATGGCCCGCCCGTTTTGCCTGGAGGATCTCGTCAATCACGTCGCACCGGCGTCAAATGTCCCTCGCAAAGCTCGTCCCTTCGTCGATGGCGACGCCGAGCCATTCTGCCGCCGACGCGCCACAATCGGCAAGCGTCGAGCGCTGCCCGAGGTCCACCACCCGGCCATTGTGGCGGTACGCGAGGATGGGAACGTACTCCCGGGTGTGATCGGTGCCGGGATACGTGGGATCGTTGCCGTGATCGGCGGTAATCAGCAGCAAATCGTCGTCATGCAGTGCGGCGATAATCTCGGGCACACGCGCATCGAGCGCCTCCAGGGCACGCGCGTAGCCGAAGACGTCACGCCGATGTCCATACAGCATGTCGAAATCGACGAGATTGGAGAAAATCAATCCGGAAACCTGCATTTTAAGCGCGTCGATGGTGGCTTGCGTAATCGTTGCGTTGTTGCCCGCCTTGATGGCAGAAGAGAACCCGCGATCCCCATAGATGCTTTTGATCTTCCCGATGGATGTCGTCGGAATTCCTCTTTCCATCAGGCGATCCATCAATGTCGGCCGGGGGGGTTCCAATGCGAAGTCTCTCCGATTTTCCGTCCGTACGAACGCGCCATCCGTCCCGACGAAGGGACGGGCGATGACGCGCGCGATGCCCGCCGCACGAACCGCGGGGAACGCCAGTTCGCAGATTTCATGCAGGCGAGCCACCGAGATGACCGATTCATGAGCTGCAATCTGGAAGACGCTGTCCGCGCTGGTGTAGACTATCGGCCTACGGGATCGGCAATGTTCGGCGCCCAACCGTGCAATGATCTCCGTGCCGCTCGCCACTTCGTTGCCGAGCCAGCCTTCGCCCGTCGCCGCGGAGAATTCGCCGAGCAAGGCCGGCGGAAAGGCATCGTAGTACACGGTGAATCCGCGATCCACGCGGCAGCCGGCTATCTCCCAATGTCCCGCTATCGTGTCCTTGCCCGCGCCGGCTGTCCCCATCTTTCCATAACTGCCGATGACCTCACGCGGAATGATCCCTTGCAAAGGCCGGATCGAGCCAAGACCTAGCCGCACAAGGTTGGGAATCGCCAGCGGACCGGACTCCGCGATGTTTCCGAGCGTATCCGCCCCGCCATCCCCCCATGCCGCAGCGTCGAGCATTTCGCCCACGCCGAGACTGTCGGCGATGACGATGGCGACGCGTGGCAACTCAGTACCCGCCTTTGCCCGTGCCGCCGGTGACGATCGCAACGGACGCACTCGCGCCGAGGCGCGTGGCGCCGGCGGCAATCATCTTCCGTGCGTCATCTGCTGTACGTACGCCACCGGACGCCTTCACGCCCATTTCAGGGCCAACGGTTTGGCGCATGAGTCGGATATCCTCTTCAGTGGCCCCCCCCCCGGAGAATCCAGTTGACGTTTTCACGAACGCGGCCCCGGCGGCGCGCGAAATGGCGCACGCTGCGATCTTCTGCTCCCGATTGAGCATGTGCGTCTCCAGGATCACTTTGACGGGGCGGCCACTGGATGCATCCACGACGCCGCGAATGTCGTCAAACACCTTGTCATGCTCGCCGCCCTTCAGGAGGCCAATATTGATGACCATGTCGATTTCGGCGGCGCCGTTGGCGATGGCTTCGCGCGTCTCGGCCGCTTTTGCGCGCGTCGTTGCCGCGCCGAGCGGAAACCCGACCACACAGATGGTCATGACGCCGGAACCCTTGAGCAGTTCCACCGCCAACGTCACCCACATCGTGTTGATGCACACGCTCGCGAAGTGATGCGCACGGGCTTCCTCGCATAATTTCACGAGTTCGGCGCGTGTCGCGTCCGGCTTGAGCATCGTGTGATCGATGCGGCGCGCGATCTCGTTGCCGGAGATGGCCGGCAAGGTGCCGTCTGTGCCGAGCCGATCCGCCCCACCCAACGCCAAGGATAGTGCAGATTCATCCTGCCATGTGCCGCGAACCGTGGCAAGAGGCGGAACAGCGCGTTGATTGTCGGCTGCCGATAACTGTTCCCGCACACGCGCAGCAATGCGCTCGACAAGGGCGTCCATTTCACTCGCCATCGGGCCTCCACAATTGGGGGCCGGATAGTAACGCTCCGGGTATGCTGGCGTCGCCCCGGATTCCCATGCGCCGCCTCATCCTGCTCGTTCCCGTGCTCGTCGTTGCCGCGTGCGGACTTGACAATGACTTGAACGCCAAAGCGACGCACGGATCCGGGTTCGACACCGGGAATCCCTTTCACGTCGACACCGGTGAGGAAGATTCGGCGGCCCCTCCGCAGGAAGCATGCGACGGGGAGGACAACGACGGAGATGGAGAGATTGATGAGGGCTTTCCGGATGACGATGGCAATGGTCGTGCCGATTGTGAGGACACGGACTGCCCCGCGTTGGCGACCGGCGCCGCCGGTGCGATCCCCATCCTCGAAGAATGCGAGGGCACGTCAAGCGGAACGATCACCGATCCGTGGGACGCGGCGATCGAATGGCAATATACCTCCGCAGGGAGCGGCGTGATTGTGATGCCGGCCGTCGGAAACATCACCGACGACAATGGAGATGGGCAGATCGACGAGCGCGACACGCCGGACATCGTGTTCACGACGTGGTCGTCCAACACCCTGGTTGCCCTCCATGGAGACGGCTCGGGAGAAATATTTGAGGTGTCGGGATACGACGGACAAGGCGGCGTCACCATCGCGGACGTTGACAGTGACGGCATTCCGGACATCGTCGCTATCGCAACCGGCTATCGAATCGCCGCGGTTGACAACACCGGCAGCGCCAAG
>CAMAWH010000126.1 GCA_945861635.1 Klebsiella pneumoniae
GTCCCCACCTCCGGCGTGCCCGCGCCGTCGCAAGGAGTACCGTGAAGGGGCTCGTCGATCTGCTCAACACCTTCGGCACGATAGGGGGCACGGACCTGCCGGTCTGGGCCGTGCCGGTATTCCTTCTCGTCATCGGGCTCGCCGCATCGCCGTGGATACGGCAGAACATCAAGACCGACGAGGCGCGCAAGTTGATGAAGCGGGCCGCGCGGGAACGCGGGGCAGTGCGAGAAGCGTCGGAGGCGGAAGCGCGTGCCAAGGTCGCGGGGCATGCCGTCGGGCTGCTCGTCGTGACGGAGCTTGCGTTGCAACAGGGGCGCGAACCCTTTGCCAGGCAGGTATTTGCGGACTTGAGGGCAACGGGAAAGCTCCCCGTCGAGATCATGCGCGTGGAGCGTCAAATCGAGGGTCCTCAACCGCGCACGCCGGATGAAGCGGCCATTTCCATCGAGAAATTCGTCGAGATGGGTGCCACGGCACTCGCCCGGACGAAGTGGGAACGCGCCATTGCACGTTGGCCCGAAGATGCCGATCTGGTTGCGATAGGGCAAAAGCTGGTTTCTGCCGAATCTGCTTCCGCGCGATGACAGAGTGGGAACCGACGGCATCGGCCGCTGTCGGAATTCTTCGTCGGTGGTTGTAAGGATCCCCCCTCCACCGTCGTTGTACCTGCGAACCCCGGAGCCACGATGCGTACCCCCCTCCTCGCCCTTGCCCTTTCCGCCGTCCTCGCCCCGTTCGCGTCGTCCGTCGCGTCAGCCTGCGCGATGCCCTACGAACGAATGCTGGTCGCCGAACCCCGGGCCAAGCCGGCGCCGTCCAACCTTGAGCAGGTGTTTGCGGACATCGACGCCGTCGTCGTTCCGGTGGCGGTGGCGGACGTTCCTGCCGTCGTGGTCACCCAGACCCAGTCCGCGGCTCGGATCGCAACGCCCAAGCCCATTCCCACGGCCGCACAGTCTCGCAACGCGCCCCGCACCGCCAACGCGAGTGTCATCGCGGAAGTGTCGGCCTCGGGGTCGTGAGTCCAGCGATCGTCGTGGCGCTGACCCTGGGCGTTCCCGCGTATGCGGACGCCCCTCACGCCGGGATGATCGCAGCGGTAAACGCGGATTGTGCCATGTGTCACGCGCTGCCCGACGTCGCCCCCCCACCGCGGACGGCGAATTGCGTGAGTTGCCATCAATGGGTGCGAGCGGTGTCAGCCAACCCGGCTGCGCGCGCCAAAGCGCTGACGTTCTTTCCCAAGTGGGAGCGGTACGAGCGAAACGTGAAGACGTACTTCGCAGTGCCGGACCTGAGTGTCGGTTTTGCGCGCCTCGATCCTGCGTGGATTCGCACCTACTTGCGCGACCCCTACGACCTGCGTCCAGCGATGCCGGAGACGATGGTGCGCGTCGGACTGTCGAGCGAGCGTATCGACGCCATCGCAGCGTGGGCAGGCACGTTCACTGTGGTGGTGCCGGCGACTCCGACGCCGGCCGCAGCGAACGTTGCGGAGGGCGAAAGCATTTTCCGCCAGCGCGGGTGCGAGGCGTGCCACACCTTCGGGGAGCGCGCGCTCGGACCGGGTGTTCCATCCGCGCCCGACCTCCGGCACGCCCGCGATCGCATGGGAGATGACATGCTTGTGGCATGGATTGAGAACCCCGCCAGCATCGCTCCCCTTACGACGATGCCGGCGATGGGACTCACACATGCGCAGGCCATCGCGGTGCGCGACTATCTCGTGCTCGCGGAACCGGGTGGGAAGCAACCGCCGGCGCCGGCCACGGTGGTCGCCTCGTCGGCGCCGGTGGGCTGGGACGACGTTGAGTCTCGCGTATTCGGCAAGATTTGCATCCACTGCCACATGGATCCGGTCCAGAACGAAGGGCGCGCCGGCCCGGGGAATGCGGGAGGATTTGGGTGGGCGGCGACCGGGCTGGAATTACAGAACTACGAGAGTGTTCGCGACCACGAGGCGTCCATTTTGTCGGCGCTGGAGCGGCGGCGGCACGAGGCTGCGCGTGATTTTGTCGGGCCAGGAGAGGTGCCGGTTGCGATGGTGGTGCCCGAGAAACCTGGGATGCCACTGGGGTTACCGCCGATTTCCGATGAGGACATTGCGTTGATCAAGGGGTGGTATGCCCGTGGGGCGCCGCGGTAGCGGTACGTACTGGACGGCGCGTGCGCGGCCCCGCCCGCCGGGCGGATCGCCGGGTGGCCGGACAAGTCGCCGTCCAAAAATAACTGACGCATTCGGCCGCCGTCGCATCCACGATCGCTGCGTTGCTCATCGCTCACAGACTGGCGTATGCTCGCTCTTCTCGCCTTGCGCTCGCGGCGCGCCGACGCCCTCTGTGCTGCCAGTTATTTTTGGACGGCTCCAAGCGGCGCTTCTCGTCGCGATGCTCGGTGGCCCCCAAACGTGTGTCGCCAGCCAATCGTCGGACGACGTACCGGTTTTACTCGCGCTCGACGTGTCGATCCGGTCGGGGGGTTGCGCTGGGGTCCAGGAGCTGCGCTTACGTGATCTATTCGGGTTCAATAGGCTGGATCACCTCACGATTGTCGCGGGTGCGTTGCGGGGCGCGGCCCCGACGTCGCTGGATATCGTCATCCGGGCGGTGAATCCGCAGCCGAGGCCGATTCGCGGGTTGGACGCATCCCTGGGGCAACCCCTGGACGGCGCGCGCATCGCGGCGATTTCCGACCTCGTCCACCCGCAGACGCGTGCGCAGACCAGCGCACACGCGCACCCGACCGGGTGCACGCCACGATTGTGATCCCGCCGGTGGCCGCCCCCGGTGCTGAACAGATGAACGCCGCTCATGCCGCCCTCGCCGCCTGCTCGGCACGCCACTCCCAGAAGTCCTCGTAGCGGTTACTCACACGGCAGCACCTCAGACCGGCGATGGCATTGGCTCCCCTCAGAGTCCAGTGCATTCCTGCCCGTTTGAGGCGGACGCCAAGTGCCGCTTTGCAGCCGGCCTCGACGACACCGCTTCCTACACACAAGCCCAAGGACTCAAATCGAGGATAATCCATTCTGAGTCGATTATTCGTAAAGTATCCCGCACACTTACGCGCGTCCTCACACTGTCCGGCGTGGGCGGATACCGCGAGGATCAGCGCGTCGATCTGGCCATCATCCATCTCCGTGCAGCGTGCCTGGGACCACGCTCGACCCATGTCTGTCGACGCGCCGAATACTGCCTTTGCGACATCGTGGACGTGTTCCTTGGCGTGGAACTTGTCGAGGATTTCGATCGTGTCGGGGAAGAACTCATCGACGATATTCCACAGCCACAGCGCGCCGTCTCCGATCGCGACCTTGCGGACGGCCTGATCAAAACCACGGCGCGTCGCTTCCCGCTCGACCCGCTGCGCGAATGGCGAAACATCCTTGTCGGTATCCTTGGTTTGCGCGGTTTCGATGGCGGCGGTGTACGTCACCGATCCCTCGTCGCGGGTCGGCTTCCCTTCCTTGTCTCGCGTATCCGCCGTCCACATCGCGGCCAGCTTCATTTCTCGCGTCTTCGAGCTTCCATCTGTCTGTTTGCCAAGGCGCCCTTCGACTTCTTCCTTCCGCACTGGGATCCCCGTGCCGTCCTGACCCAGATACATCGTCGCCGGCCGCGGACCCGCCGGTGGTTCCGCAACCTCCTTCTCGAAACGGGCGGCTTCCTCGCCGAGTTCCTCGGCATATCGCTCGACCTGACGCGGAGGCACGCGAATGCCGGCGAGTTCCTTGAGGAGGCCAGCGCCCTCCTCAAAGCTCACGGACGCACCCACAGCGCCGACCATGCGGAGCACGCCGGGAGAAAGGTGGCTGTCCTCGAT
>CAMAWH010000127.1 GCA_945861635.1 Klebsiella pneumoniae
ATTACCGAAGCGAGCCAGATCATCGGCGGCGGTGAAGGAACCTACGGCTTTCCTGATGTGACGGGTGACGGTGTCGATGACCTCGTCTGGACGTCCTTGTTGTTCCCCGATCCGGACGGCCACGAGCGGTACGGCTGGGCGTTGTACGAGGATTTTCCTGTGCCCGGAGAGGAACGTCTGGCGCCGGGCGGGGCTGGCCGGATGTGGCTCGAAGGCGACCAGACCTGCATGGCCGATAATACCTGGCTGGCAGTCGGCGATGTCGATGGGGACGGAAACAACGACGCTGCCGTTGCCTCCCACGACTGCGACTGGGGCATCTACGTCCACAGCGGCCCGGGACGCTGGAGTCCGGACGCGCGAAAGCGCAGCCGCTGCCGCTGTTGTTCGAGGTGTTCTCCTCGGCGGCGGAGGACTTCAAAAGCCAGAACACGTTCTGGCTTGACGCCATTGACCGCATCCACGCGGAGGCCCCGCGCGCGACCGTCGCCATTGATCGGGAAGGCGACAACGGCAAACCCCTGCGGCGCCTTCTCGATCATCATCCACCGTTCGTCACGCGACGCAACACGCACGAACACAGCCGACACCTGCTCTTCGGCGCGACGTCGCGTGCGCGCGTCATGGACGTCTGGAAGGAAGCGACGTTGCACGGAGAACTCACGGCAACGCGACTCGCCGACGACGGCGGACGCAAACCGTATCGGTGCGATGACTCCAGCATGCGGGTCCGCCTTCCAGACCGGAACGACGCGCTCTGGCTGTGCGTGTTCGAGGCGATGCGACCGCCGAAACCCGACCGGCAACTCGGCCTGCCCGGCTTCGGTGCCTGACCCACACGCCCGCGCCGACAGCCGAACCGCACACGCGGAAGGACGCTGGTTCGCCCGAAACCCACAGAGCCTACAATGCCGATCAGGAGGCGATCATCGAATGTGAGTCGGAACGCCGAGCGCCCGGGCCGCACACCCCAGTCCCCGGCCATCCAGAACCCGGCATCCAGCCCCCGCGTCCCAGCGTCCCAGAGCCCGCATTCCCGCAGCCCAGCTCCCGGCCGCCCAGACCGCCGGTGGAGGGCGATGGGGTAACTCCAGCTGGAATCGCCTTGTCCGGCCCCGTGCTGCTGCTCGCCGCGTGCTCAGCGCCGCGTGGAGAGGGTGCGTCGGAAGCCGATTCGTTTGACTCTTCGTTGGACGGCGCGCCGTCCGACTCCGCAGACAGTGGCGACACGGCCGACGTCGAAGAGGCATGCGACGGCCTGGACAACGATGGCGACGGCGAGATCGACGAGGGCTTTCCTGACGAAAATGTGAATGGCCGAGTGGACTGTCAGGACCAGGAATGCCCGCCCCTGAACCTGGGGCGGCCGAGTCGGTCGAGGTACCGGCAGCCTGCGCCGCGGGAACGTCCGGAGAGGCTCCCGACCTCCTGGTCTCGGTAACGGATTTCTGCGTGGCAGATTGTGATGATGGGCCTGCCGAACTTGCAGTCCAGATCACGAATCAGGGCGCCTTGGCTGGCGAGCCTGGTTCGACACTGGCGGTCTACACCCGCGATGCGAAACCGAGGCTGATTACGACAATCCGTTTGCCGGGCGCGCGAATGTGTCGCGAAACGCGCGTTCCCCCCCCTCAAACCCCGACAAACCTCACCCCCTCCCGTGTCCCGACCCACACGCCGTTCCCCTCGGGGTAGATCGCCCAGACATCGTCGTCCGTGAGCGTCGCAACCCGCCCCCCGCGCACCGCAAACAGCCCCGCATCGGTGCCGACATATAGCGTATCGCCGTGTGTCGCCAACGCCTGCACATTCGGTGACGGCAAGGCCGGCCCCGCATGCCAACCGTAGGCATCGAGCTTCCCAATCCCATGCTGGTAGGTCCCCACCCAAGCGGATTTCCGGCCCGCACAGGTCAGCGCCATGATCCAATCCTCCGGCAGCCCATTCGTGACGTCCACGTGACGCCACGACGTCGCGCCGTTGGGCACCCCAAGCATCAGACCCGTCTGGGCGATGCCATCGTCTTCACTCCCTGCAAACGTCGCGCCGCCGCAGGCCGCGACCGCCTGGTAGCTGTGACCCGTGACACTCCAGCGATAGCGTCGCCACTCGCCGGCCTCAGAGATGCGCGTGGGGCCAAGGATGTCGGCGACCCAGACGTCGTGGCCGTCCGTGGCGAGCGCATTCACCCCCCGGTTGTTCAGCCCGGGAGCGGTTCGCGGCGCATCGTCCGCCACCTCGCCCACCACGACGCGCCCCTCCGGGCCAAACACGACCAAGCCCTCCGCCGTCCCCACATAGAGCGTGTCCCCGAGGGCCAGAACGTCGTTTACCATCGGACTTGGCAGCTCCAACCTGGACCAGCCCGCTTCCGTCTGCACGCACGCCCCGTCGTCGAACGTGCCGATGACGAGCTTGCCCTCCCACCGCGCGATCCCGGTGACAAAGGTGCCGCACGGTTGCTCCCGATCCAACCGCACGGTATCGCCGCCGATCAGGTAGATTCCCGCGGACGAACCGACGAGCCAACCCGCCGGAAGCAATGCCAGAGCGGTCACGCCGGCCGGTACGCTGCCTACGCGCACACCCAAATCATCGACGATCGTGCCACCGAGTGTCCCCCACGCCGCAGTGTTGGTCGCCGTGGCCGTTGCGTGAATCGGCAACACATGCAGGGCGCCGTCAAACACGACTGCGGCCTCCACACACGCCACCCGGATTTCGTCGCCGACCACGGCGAGATCCACCGCTGGACCCGGCAGCGTCCAACGCTCGAAATCGACGTAGAGTTGGTTTCCAAAGGCGCGAACCGTGTGCGTTCGCCATGTCACGGCGGTGCGGACAGAAAAAGCGCGTTCGGGAACCGAACGCCCCGATCCATCCAACACAAGCGTACCTCCGGCGGTGGAGACGGTTGCATAGGAACCGTCCCACGCAATGTCGCGGACATCCGCGTACGAGGCGGTGTTTTCGAGCGTGCCCACGTTATTCGACGGCCTCGGCGCGGGCGACGATGGTATTCATGGCCTTGTCCTTCGCAATGACCTCGACCTCGGCCCACAGGCCAGGGAGTTCGATGGTGTGGGCGAAGGCATCGCCCGGAACGTCGAGGCGGATCCGGAGTTCGGGGTGACCGACCGGCTGAACGGCAACCGAGCGAAGGGGCTCCTCTGCATAGACAGTGACCGTCGTGAGGCCGTCCTCCACGCTCACTTCGATGTCCAACTCAGGAGCGCTGCCATCGACGTGCATCGTCTGCACCCGCTTCGTCAACCGTCCGTCACGCTCGACGACGTACACCAACACCTGAATGTCGCCATCGCGAATCTCACGCGGAACAAGGAAGCGATGGAACCATCGGTGACGCAGCGAATCCCAACGCATCGGAGCCGTGTCGCCCCAGGGATACACCGCGAGCACGGAGGTTGGGCAAAAATTGTGAGTGAAGGTGGGTTGTCAAGCGGCACAAAACGTGTGATCTTGGCGTATGAATACGGTAAACTCTCCCCGATTGCTCGTTCCGGACCGCACTCAGGGCGTCTTGTTCACGCACTCGTTCCTGGACGACT
>CAMAWH010000128.1 GCA_945861635.1 Klebsiella pneumoniae
GAACTCCACCGCGCCGGTGCCGTCGCTCCAGATGCGCTTCATGCCGACGCGCACCCGCCCATCCGGCAGCCGCTCCAGCCGCTTCACCGCCAAGGGCGGGCGCAGGATGTACCGGCACAGCCGCTCCAGCGCGACCCGCTCCGTCGCAGACTCCGTCGGACTGTGGATCTCGGGAGCGTTCAAACGGCGGCAGTCGGGACCTGAGAGACATGGGTGGTCTCAACTCCGAGAGCTGACCGTCGCAGACCGGGAGGCAACGGGATCGTGGATCGCCGTACGAGAGGTACAAGGTGATGTCGCCCTTGGCCCCGGGTTGAATCACCAGTGGGGGGCGTTCGCCGCGGTAGGCGGGCGATGGCGGGCGACGGGCGACGGCTACTTTCCGGGCGAGTCTGTCTACAAGATAGGCTCCGAGTATGTTCTGCGGTTGGGTCACGATCCGTGTTGACCGACGTGCCCCAGACCGAAACCGCGTCACGCGGCGCCGGGTAACAGCGGGACGGCCGTAAGGAACGTGCTCAAGAAGTCGCGCCGCACGCCGGAAGTCGGGGATATTTTCGCAATGCTCTCGCCCGACCGGGCGTACGTTTTTGGTCGGGTCATCGATACGAACGCCGACCCGTTCGGCGTGGGCGGCACAATTCTCATCTACATCTACCGAGCACGCTCGACCTCCCGCTGGCAAACCCTCAGATACCGCCACCGAAGTACACGAAGATGGACCCCGCTTCGGAGAAAGCACCAACATCGTACGTTGAGTCAGAGATCGCGAGATCGCCGATTCCGTCCCCGTCAAAATCTCCCCCGACCATGCCGCCAATGCTGTTCCCGGTGGGCACCGTCAGCAGTTCGCCGTCCGCCAAATCACGGTCACCCGAAAAGGGTCCGAACGCTATCCAAGCGCCGTAGGCAGACCCGGCGTTAATCGCCACGTCCGCTTCGTCGTCCCCGCTGACGTCGCCAATCAGTTTGACCTCGCCACCCTCTCCGTAACCGGCGGCGTCTCCGCGAAGGGTCGACCGGGCCGCCCAGTCCACGCCGCCACTTTCGCCCGGAATAACGTAGATCTCCGCGTAGTCGGACTCGCCCGACACATCGGACAGGAGTACATCGTCATATCCATCCGCGGTGAGGTCAGCCCCCGCGTCCAGCGAGTAAGCAAACGTCGAACCGCCACTCAGCACCGTGGCCGTTGTGGACAGCGCGCCACTCACCAGCGGCCCGAGCGCAACATACGCGTTGCACGAACCGTGGCAGTCACCGGCCACGACGAGGTCGCCTACACCATCACCATCGAAGTCTGCGAAGGCGACGTCATCCCCCATGCGCTCGTCAGCGTCACCATACAACGTCACAGTACGTTCGAGAGAAGCGGAGGAAAATTCCGTGTAGATGCAGACCGCGCCCGCACGCGTTTCCCCGCTGGTATTGGTCGCGTCAATCGCACCGATACCGAAGTCGTCTGTGCCATCTCCGTCAATGTCTTGACCCTTCGCCACCTTTCCACCGCCGCCAAGCACGGCAATCAGCGGGTCCGTCGTCGATCCGGCGCCCGTGAACACTGCACTGGTGTCTTGGGGACCCGAATGAAACCAATACTCCTCGTCGTCGGCGTAAATAGCGAGATCGTCGAAGCCATCGGCGTCGGCGTCGCCGATGGCTTCGAATGCTGCGGCGAACCCGTCGTAATCGGACACGCCGGCCGGCCCGGACAATGTCGCGATAACGTCGGTGTAGGGCACGATGCCGGTGACCCCACCCCCGTAGATCCCAACGAAGAACGTGCTTTGTGCGGGGTCGAGGTAGCCGCCGGCTAACTCGTCGTCGCCATCACCATCTTGGTCGCGGATGGTCGACAAGTTGACCCCGACCCAGTTGTAGTCGCCGCTGCCTTGAAGGGTCCAGTCGGCGTCGGTTTCGGACATCGACGCGGTTTCCACACCGCAGGGCGTTCCCGCACCGTCACAATTGTCGTCTACGCCGTTGGAGCAGACCTCCGTGGCGCTCGGGTTCACGCTGTCCTCACCATCGTCGCAATCGCCGCTGGTTTCGACGCGACCGGCGTAGGCGCACGCCTCAGCGACGTCAGCCTCATCACCGAAACCATCACCATCGACGTCGGCATACCAAACCGATCGGCTGGACGGGTCAAGGTTGGCATCGGCATCGTCGGTTTCGCCGTCACAGTCATTGTCGGCACCGTCACAGACCTCGAGCGCGTCAGGATTGATGGCGGCATCGGCGTCATCACAATCGTCGTCGTAGGCAAATCCGTCACGGTCGGCGTCGGTCACGGGGTCGGAATCGGTGTCAACGGACGTATCCGTATCCGCGGAGGTATCGGTATCGTCCGACGAGGTGTCCGCGTCGCCATCGGCATCGGCGTCGGTGTCGGGAGCCGCAGCGGACGTGTCTTTTGCGGGGGAAGCACCGGAACACGCGAGGAACAGAAGCGAGAAGCTGAGCATCGAATCTCCTATCGTCCTCTACAGCGCCCGCAACCCCTCCCGCGTACCTACCCAGAGGTCATCCTCCTCCGGGTAAATCGCCCAGACGTCGTCGTCAGATAGGCGCGTGACGACCGTGCCCACCACGGTGAAAAGCCCAGAATCCGTACCGACATACAGCGTGTCACCGCGCGTCGCGAGCGCCTGCACGTTCTGCGAGGGGAGAACGGGCCCCGGATGCCAACCACCCGCATCCAGTCGACCGATCCCCGCTTGGTAGGTTCCCACCCACGCCGCCTTCGGCCCCGCACACGCCAGCGCCATCACCCAATCCTCCGGCAACCCATTCGAGACATCGACATGGCGCCAAGTCGATGCGCCGTTTCGGGTGCCAACCCCAAGTCCCGTTTGCGCCACGCCATCATCCTCACTCCCCGCAAACGTCGCACCGCTGCAAGCGGCAATCGCTTGGTAACTGTGGCCCGTCACGCTCCACCGAAAACGCCGGTACTCCCCCGCAGAAGTGATCCGGGTCGAGGAAAGGAAACTTGAACGCTCTTGCCGAAGGTACACCCGCCACTGTAGCCCCGCTCGCCGCGCCGACGCAAGCCCCTCGGCGTTGAACCACCCTCGAATTCCGAGCCGCGCACCGCGCCGTTCCCGCCTCCGCGGCCCCCTGAGCG